>NZ_JBHUFR010000022.1:0-317710 GCF_042680985.1 Paraburkholderia dipogonis
AAAAATCGCAACACTGTTTGCAATCCGGGAGGCGTCCACATAAGACCTTCCCTAGCCAAAATAACACTTTTCAGCGGTCGCCGAAGCGCGCTCCCGTTGTGGTTAAACGGACTCGCTCGGCCGTGCCCTCTGTGCCGCATGGGCCTCCTTTAAGGCTTGTTCGAGACGACCACCGGCGTATGGGCCAGTATGGTTGAGGAAGGCCAGGATTACGGGCCTTAGCCGGTCTCGCGCTGTGTTCGTGTGATCCGCGCGAACTGCGGTCGCGGCTGTACTCTTAACAGTTGCTTCCGGAATCTGCTTGACCGGGATATCGGACATCTGTCGCAGATCGGAAAAGTGGTTGACGGCGGGCACGGTATCGCAACGCAACAGCCCCGCGCGTAAGCGGGGCAAGGCATTACTACCTGTCAACATTCAACGGCCTGAGCCGCGTGTCGACCCTCGTCGGAAAAGGGAATAGTAACTTTGTCAGATGCTAGCCGGTATCCGCACTGTTACGCGTACTTAAGCGTGTTTAAATACTTGCTAACCTGTTTGCATTTTAGATGATGCCAAGCCGTCAATGCTGAGGTGACGAATGGCTGGCACATACTGGACGGGTAGAAGTGTGGGACCGGCGCGCAGACCCGGCGGACCTTGCGGCAAAACTTGGATATGACGCAATAACGGCTGCGCTATCAATCATCATCGGGTTTTGCTGTGTCTATGTCTGGTCGCGCCAGTTGGTTACCTGCCTTATTGACCGAAGTAGGTCGGCTTCATCCCATCAATCGATGCCGTATGCCGCGCAGACGACTGCGTCGTGCCGCTTACAACTCCACCGTTACCACTGGCGTCTGCAACGGGTGGTCGTGCGGCGTTTGTCTCCTCGTTCTGGGCAGCCACGCGTACCTCAGCGGCCTGCAAGTCAGCCGGATACGTAGCATCGTCTCTGGCCGCAGGGTTGTAGCCGGATTTTTCGAGTTGGACCAGTTCCGCGCGGACTTCGGCACGGGTCTTCGGCGCATTTGTTTGAGCGAAAGCGATTGATGCAGCGAGTGAGCTTGCAACAATAGTTGCCTGAATAAGCGATTTCATGATGTACCTCAACTTGATTTTGCGGCTACGAGAGGTTTCCTAGCTGTCAATTGCAGTGTAAGTACGAGAGTGCTTAACATTAAGGCATGAGGCAGTAAAACTTTATTGCGTTTTGTGAATTAACGAGAATCGCTTCGGCGCCTGCGATGACACCGCTTGCGAAATTTGTGCTCGATGTGGTCTGGCGCCTGTTCCGTACCATGCTGCAGGCGGGATTCCACCTGGGTACTTTCTGAGCAGGTCGGCGGAAGGTATTTCACCCAGACGTTCGGTCGTTGTAACAGGCACAAGGCGCCTGAAGCGCCCGAAAGAAGTTGAAATAAGAGAACGGACCTATCCTGGGTGTGGTGCGCCATCATCGCGACGTCGACGCGGCAGTGAACGTTCTCGCAGCATCGCGTCGCCATCTAGGCAGAACCAGTCCCATCCTTCGTGCCGAGCGCGGCGGTCGAAGGTTGGGAGTGGGACTTACGTTGAAACTAACAGCCGGTCAGCTTACTCGTCGATGTCGTCGAAAACGCTCCGACCATTGTCGGAAATTTCATCGCTTCTGTTCACCGTGATATCTCTGGCGGTCGAACGAACAGGCTTCGCGCGGTGCCGGTCAATCCATGCCTGAGCCTGCAATCGTTCTCTTTTGACAATCCTCTTGATACGCCAACTTGCAGGATGCTCCTCTTCAAACGCAGAGAGCAGCTGCGTAAACCGTCTCAGATGCCAATCGGGGTTGTCGTCGTCCGGATCGTAGCTAGATTCAAGTTCAAGACGTACGTGGTCGATTCGTGGAAGGAGTTGAGTGCGCATTGCATCCCGCAATCGCGCAAGCTCTTTTTCTTTTAGCATGTCGCGCAAGTCGGGGTCGATCAAGGCACGAGCATCGTCGCCATTGCACGCATGTGCACTGACTACCTTCACAAACATCTGGCGATCGTCCTCTGGTAGCAAGCGGAATTTGAAAAGGCGAATCGCAAGATCCACGTCTGCGGAATATTCGAGGTATAGCGAGGGACTCGCGATCGTTGCGGTCAGTCGCGGGTCACTTTGCAGGTATCTCTCAAGGAACTGTTTGTTGCATCGTTGAGCAAGGAAGGCGTGCAGGCTTCGCTGGGCACTCCACGTCGAAAGGTACTCATCTTTGTACGCAGGGCTCGTTTTGTAAGCAGATAGTCGCTCTATCAGGAGATCGAATAAAGAAGTTGGCAGTGCAACTGCGCCCTGGATTTGCATGTCACCGCAAGTTACCTGCTCCATCAGTTTCTCAACATCACTGCCGCGTACGTAGATTTCAAGCAGCTCCGGACTGCTACGGAGGATGGTCGAATATGCGTCGCCAATGGTGGGGTGCTTAAAGCTCCAGAACGAGTCGCCATCAGCAACAGTATGGACAACAAGACTTCCCCGCAGTGCCTCGAGTGCACTGGAGCACGCGCCCAGAGTGCTATCCAGCCGCTTCAATGCCTTGTCTTCGTCGACGGAAGGTTCGATTGGACTCGGTAGCCGCCCGTTGCGCATATAAATTAATGCAAGCGCTGCTTTGCTGTCGACATCAAGTTTCTTACAGACCTCGACCAGAATTTGCTCTCGTTTTTCGACGAAGTTCTTCAAGCTCCAGTCGGATATGTAGAGTTTTTTTGTAAAAATTGGCTCCGACAGTCTTCTCGCGATTTCTGGAATAAACCTCTTATGATCTGCGATAGATGGCAAGTGTTCTTTAATCTCAATCCTGAATTCGCGAGGCTGGCTTCCCATTTTCAAATGGTTGTAGAGGATCTGTCGCCGTTCGTCTGAGGTTAAGTCATGGACGTCGATAACGACCTGACTCTCGTTGAACAGAGGGAAGGCGTCTTCCTTCAACTCTCGTCGCGCGCGGTTGTAGATGTAGTCGCGCGACGTCATCACTATCCGGCTGCCTTGACCCAGCAGGGCCTTCATCTGCGGCAGCACGCGATTCCAGCCCATGGTAAGGGAACTTTCAAATTGCGTGACCCCGAACGCGTCGTCAATCCAGAAAAACTGCGACTTTTCGAGCGGATTCCAGTGTTCTTCAACCGACTTTGGATGATTTAGTTTCATCACTGATGCTCCCCAGCGGTCAGCGGACGCCATGGCGAGCAGGGACGCTATCGTCGTCTTTCCCGCTGCAGGCTCACCCACCAGGAGCACAAAATGATGCTCATCCAGCGCTTTCGCAGCTCTCCGGTAGGACTCGGTGACGACCACCTTAGAAAGGTCATCGCGAATTGAATCGAGAACCGCAGCGGCCTGAGCGTAGGCCCGCTGATCCAGAATCTGACTCAGATCACCGAGGCCATAAACTCGCGGGACCATCATCCGCAAATGTTTGCTCTCGCGTATCTGCTGCTCAATCCAGGTGACACCAAGCACCAGTACGCTCTTGACACCCACCGCTGAGAGCATGTCCTGGAGTTTTGACTCGGTTTCGCCGCTGACTCCTGCGTTTGTCATCAAAACATAGGCGTCGCATCGGTTCTCCCTGACTAGCCGCTCGGCTTTGCTTATTTCGTCATTCAGGTCCGACGGTCGTAGGGAGTATCCGGGGCGGCTGGTGAACTTGCATTGGATGACGAATTTTCCTGACAGTGACTCGCCGCGCTGAGGACACCAGGTGCCAGCAAATGCCCCGTCTCTGCCACCGTCATTCGAATCGAGGAAGCCCTCAACCGTCTGACCGAGTATCTCGCGCGACACCGACAGGCAAAGCTGCTGGAAACTGCGCCATCCCAAGCTTTCAAACTGAAACATGGAAACCCCGGAGTCTTCTCTATGAACTGGCGTGTTGCGGTTATTGTGATACCCGAGTAGCGCGGGATATATGCAGTGGTGCGTAGCGGCGTACGCCATGAAAATCGAACGATTGCCATTATTGCACGCCGTGCGAGCTACACAGCCTCGATCTCGACACGCCGTATTATTTCGCGCGCCCGGCCGTGCGCACATACTCTCAGGCTGCGAGATATCGCGATTGGCAATCCGGGTACACAGCACCCGGTTATTGTGAAATCGGTTCAGCGGATTGGAAGCTGACGAGCCGCGACCCTTCGACGAAGGGGGCGAGAACGTCTACCGTATAGGGTAATTCAACTGGTTCGGGGCACAACGCGACGGACCGTATATGTGTCATGAGACGTTGGGGTTGTACGGCGGGCCCGATTGCGTGCAGGATATTGTCGTCACGCGAAAAAGCTTGATCCAACGGAGAATCTGAAGGGCTCCATATGTCGACGAAGGTGCGTGCGAGTCACGTGTGATGGCATGACGGAAGCGGATGGCGTTGCGGTTGGCACCAAGTCGTACCGGGTCTAAATAACGCGTCCCTCGTGTTCGCGGCGTCCGTTTAGAATGGAGCCAGATAACAATCAAAAGGTGCTTCGGGCGACTGAAGCTGCACACATGAATTCGGACCACATCGAACTTAATCGGGGCTTAGTCGTCGTTCATCATGACTGGCCACGCAACAAGGAATTGGCTCAGCGTGACGACTTCGAGGATTCTGAGCTGACAGGAAAGCAGCTCACGCTGGAACAACTCCTTGATCACAAGGTTGCGGTCATTCTTGGTGAGCCTGGTAGCGGAAAGTCCGAGGAGCTAAGATCGCTTCATCGCAAGCGTGGTGGTTTTTTCATCCGCCTTGAGCGGCTGGTCGATG
Source organism: Paraburkholderia dipogonis (assembly GCF_042680985.1). Classification (NCBI taxonomy): domain Bacteria; kingdom Pseudomonadati; phylum Pseudomonadota; class Betaproteobacteria; order Burkholderiales; family Burkholderiaceae; genus Paraburkholderia; species Paraburkholderia dipogonis. The sequence goes on from NZ_JBHUFR010000022.1 coordinate 4,748, forward strand.
AATCGCTCCGAGAGATTCTCTCGGATGAGGATCTGTTGACATTTAACGGCTGGAAGAAGGGCAACGCAGAGGCGCTTTTTCTTCTCGATGCGGTCGACGAAGCGAAACTAGAACATGATGAAGACTTCGCCAAGGCCATTGATCGGGTCAGCAGGCAGATTGGGGTTGCGTTGCCAAGGGCGCGATTCGTTATCACCTCTCGAATCAGTGAGTGGCGAGCGCAAACCGACCTTGACATTGTACGAGGACTTGCGGCGCCTGAGACGAAACAAGTCGCGGACAAAGCGCCGCCCGATGGCGAAACGGTCAGCATCAATGACGCGGCCGAGGACCACCCGGTCATTGTTGTCGCAGCGCTACAACCGCTTACCCCTGCGCAGGTACAACGCTTTGCAGAAGGGCGAGGCGTACCCGAGGCGGCGCGTTTCCTTAACGCGTTGCGGGAGCGTAATGCGCTTGTGTTTGCTGTCCGTCCGCTGGACGTGATACTTCTGTACGAGTACTGGCAGGAGAAGGGTGACCTCAGCGGTCTGACCGAGCTGGTGAGATATATGGTGGAGAAGCTGCTAATGGAGGTTCGCAGCAAGGAAAAGCGTGATCCGCTCTCGCGTTCTCAAGCGGAGGAGGGGGCTGAGTATCTGGCTGCTGCAGTGATTCTGTGCAAGAAGCTCAGCTTTGATATCCCCGAAGACGGTCAGCTTTCCAGCGATTCACGTCTTTCAGCCGAGGCAGTTCTGCCTGGAACCTGGAAACCGCTTGAACGGCGAGCCTTGATGAATCGCGCGCTCTTTGACCTGCCGGGTCGAGGTGCCCTTTCTTTTCATCATCGTGTCCATGTCGAGTATCTCGCGGCGCAGTGGATCGAGCGACTCACGGAGCATAATTGTGGGTACGAGGAACTGGAAGATTTACTCACAACCAATATTGGTGGCAAGGTAACGCTGCGCTCGACGCTTGCGCCGGTTGCGGCATGGCTGGTCACGGACGGCCCGGAGTCATGGCGACGAAGACTGGAATCTCTGATTCTGTTAGTGGCTCCCCAAATCCATCTTCAGTATGGCGACCCCTCGGCGCTTACGATTCAGTACCGGCGTCGCGTTCTGGCCGCGATCGTCAACAAGTACAAGGACCGCAACCGCGCGCATCTGCGCGTCGATCCCGATAAGCTCGCCCGCCTGGCAGATGATGATCTGGCGGAAGACATCAACGTGTATCTCGTCGACGAAAGTATCTCCGACGACCTGCGATGCGATCTTCTGATGACGGTTTGGGAAGGGGCGCTGCAGGGCTGTGTCGAGACGGTCCTTCGCCTCTTTGCCAGTCCCGATAGCTCCGACGACCTGCGCTCTTTTTGCGTTCTGGCGACCCAGTACGCGGGCACGAACGAGCAGAAACGGCGACTTGCGCAGTTGGCGCAAGATATGGACGGACTGTCGAATACCGCGATTGGGCATATTTTTGAAGCGCTTTATCCGGCCATTGTCGATGCAGAGGGTGCGCTCAGATTTTTGGGTAAACCGGTTGAGGTTGGCCGCTACAACCACGACCTGCAGTACAGGATTGGGCCGCACCTGGAGCACGAACTGCAGGGAAAGGACGCCTCGGTCTTCCTGCGTGGATTCCTGAGTCTGCTCAAGACCGAGCCGCTGCGCGAGCGATCCGGACTTTCGCGTCGGTATCACTGGATGATGACTTTCGTTCCTTTGTGCCTTGAACGTGCCATTTCACAGTCGCCACATACCGAGTCAGACCGTGACCTGATCGTTGACGCTGTGCTGCTGTTGAACGAAGCACTGCTACATGGCTATCTTGAGACCCCTGGCATGGTTGACCATACTGAGTCATTGCGCGAGGCGTTGTCGCAAGCGGAGGACTTGCGCCGTGCAATCTTCTGGCGATCCGCGTCACTTGCTGGCATCTCGCTTGACTCGTACCCGTTTCCCTTTTACAAGCTGAGCCCCATCAGTGGGCTGGCGCCATGGAGCGCAGATGACGTCGACTGGATGCTCGATGACGTCAGAACCCGGCAGACGCTGATTGAACGCGTTATTGCGTTCAGCGCCGCCGCATACATACTCGGGCAAAAGAATAGCCGGTGGGTACGGTATCTGACCAGGATGGCCGGTATCCTGGACGAACCAGAGCTTAGGCGGCGCGTCTACCAGTTCATACGCAACAAACTGCTCTGGCGGTTCGCGCTCATGTGGCAGTCCCGTGTCAGGCACAATCTGCTCGACAAGACGTCATGGCAGGTGCGGCGGCACCGATGTGCCCGGTGGTATCGCGCGCAACGGAAAAAAATCTGGCTGTTGACGCACCTCCCATCATTGCGAGCCGGCAGGTTTCCGGTAATGCTCGCACACGTAACCGACAGCATGCGATCGAACGGCAAGAACCGTTTCAGCGCTGCCGAATGGGAGCTGGTGCGTAAAAAATGGGGCAAACTTGTCGCAGACAGTGTCCGGGAGGGGTGTGTGCGGGCGTGGCGTCAGTATCGACCATTGTGGCCCCATGAGCGACAGGAACGGAATTCGATAGACCGTCGCGTTATCATCGGCCTCGTCGGTCTGCAGACTCTTTGGCAAGAAGGTCACCTCGACTTCAATCAACTCGAACGCGACGATGTGGAGTTCGCGGTCAGGTACGCGTGCAGTGAGCTCAATGGATTTCCGGAATGGTTTCCTGATTTGGCGAGAGGACGGCACGCAGATGTCACGCGAGTGCTTTCCGAAGCGGTCGAAGCCGAGTTTGCATATCCCCCCGAGCTGGAGCAGGTGTACGAGGTTGTCGCGAAACTTGCAGGGAAATCTGCAGGGGATGTCGCAGTCAACCAGACGCTGTCGAAGGCGCTATCGTCATCTGATCCTCGGAACGCCAAGGTTCTTGGTCAGGTTCTGTCCGCCCTGTCGCGTGGATCGGACAGTGACATCGCCACGCTGGCTGCTCTTGCCCCCACGCGGATTGTCAAATACGAGTCCGGGCAGACCCAATGGATTTTGTGGATGGCTTCATGGCTGGGCGTTGACGCGGCGGCCGCACTTCGCTATCTGCAGTCCTCGCTGGATGGCCTTACGGCTGACGCGGCCGACCGTTTGATGGTCTTGCTGTGTGCGGAGTTGTCCGGCGGACCGGGCAGACGTCGAAAGTCTGGAGTTGCCGCGTTCCTGTTGCCTGAGTCCCTCGCGATATTCATCCCGCTAGTACACCGCTACGTGCGACCAGCGGAGGATATAGACCGGGTTGACAAAGGCGTCTATTCACCAGAGGCACGTGATAACGCACAGGATCTGCGCAATCGTCTCTGGGAAGCACTTCGGTCGGATGAGTCCGAAGACTCCGATGCCGTCCTTAGCACGTTTCTCTCGGACAACCTGCTAGCGGACCAACGCGACTGGATCCTGTCCATGCTCGACGAGCGTCGGGGCAAGCTTTCCGATCCGACAGCGTGGTCTGCCGAGGACGTGCGTGAATTTGCGGAGCACTTCCGTCATCAACCGCGCTCGGACTATCAGCTGTTTCGCCGCGTATCACGGCTTGTGCTTAACGTTAAGCATGAGATTGAGGCATCTCAGAATGCGACGAACCGGAACCAGGTGCGATTTGGTGATCTCGAAAAAGATTTCCAAGGCTTTCTCACGCGGAGGCTCGAAGATCAATCTTTGAACTGGTTTACTGTTACCCAGGAAAGCGAGGTTGACCAGGGGCAACGCCCGGACATTCACGTTAACACTTCTTTCCTCAACACGTTGCCGATCGAAGTGAAGCTCGCCAACATCGGTTGGACGGTGAGTTCGCTTCTTGAACGACTGGAAACCCAACTGGTCGGCCAGTACCTCCGGCCGTCAGCGGTCAACTATGGCCTGTATGTCATCGGTAACACGAAGGCCGGAAGGCAATGGCAGCTCGAAAACGGTGAGCGGATCGGTTTCGCGGGATTGGTAGAGTTGCTGAAACTGCGGGCTGTCGAACTGGTTGCCGCAAATCCGCAAAAGGTACATGGACTGGAGGTGATTGGAATCGATTTCTCCGATCCGCGTGAGGCGGGAGAGTGAGTCCAGCAAACGGTTGTCGGTAAGGACCTCGATTTCACGGCAAAATAAGACGATTGCGCGGCTCAGCTCCAAGGGAGCGCGCATGCTCTCGGGACTGCTCTATGCAACATACCGGCAACTGCTCGAAGCGAAGTGCTTCCGCGCCGATGTCGAAGTGATCAGGATTGACACGGCCTACACGTCGACCATCGGTGTCGTGAAGTACGCATCGCGACGAGGCTGGAGCGTGCATGCTGCGGCGGCGGGCGTGATCGCCCGTCGCGGGCAAAAGTGGTCTGAACGCGTGCCATGCGCCGACACGGAGGTCCGTGTTCCGGTTCGAGGCAGCCATCACGCCGTCGAGCTACCTGCAAGGAAAGGCGGAGATTCGCATATGGCCGCCTGGCGAGGCATTCATGCAGCACGCAGAGGTGTGGTGCGCGAGCGTTGGCTCGCCACGCGACGCGGCTCACCGCGCCGGAGGCGAACGGCACCGCTGGTGATGGCGCTCGCGGCTCACCCCTCAGCAGGGACAACCGTTCGCCCTGCGAAGACAAACAGCGTGAGCAGTGTACATACCTAGAATGAACGGTGTATGCTAACTGACCATAAAACAACCTTCGGAAGGCGCCCAGGGGCGAGCGGCGTGCCGAGAAAATATATGCACAGTCACCTGATCCAGCACATCGGCTCGGAAGCGTCGTGAATATGCGCATAGAGTTAATCAGCGATGTCTTGCGCGAGAACAATCTGGAATATCCGACGCTTGCAGTTCTTCAATCGACGGAAGATCTCTACACTGCATTATTGCTGCAACCCGCAGCGCGCGTAACGGTGCGTGAGGATTTCATCCGGAATTCTGATTGCGACCAGGCCCACCAGCTTTTTTCGAGCATTGCGCGAGAGGCACATGCACGCGCAGTAGAGCTATTTGTTACGCCGGAGTACAGCTTTCCGTGGAAGACCATCGAAGAATTGCTCAACGCAGGGATTACCCCTGCTGCAGGAAAGCTATGGGTCCTTGGCTGTGAAAGCTTGTCTCTAGGGGAGTTGGCGGGCCTGAAGGCGCGGTTCGCTGGGCGAGCTACAGTTATCCATGAGAACCTTGCGCAACAGCCTGCTGCTGCTCGCTTCCTTGACCCTCTTGTGTATCTCTTCCGCACTCGAGAGCTCAATGCCGGCCCTGAGCATATCGTGATGGTCGTGCAGTTCAAAACGGCACCATCCGGGGACCCGCAGAACATCGAAGCGACGCGTATGGCGAAAGGCGAAGAAGTGTACCTTTTCGAACGCGGCAAAGAAGTCCGCCTGATATCGATCATATGCTCGGATGCGTTCGGATTCGACCAGGACCTGGTGAAGGACAACTACGAGCATCTGCTGTTGCTCCACATACAGCTGAACGACAGTCCGAGAAACGAAGCGTACATGCGGTACCGCAGACAACTTTATGATTACGACTGCGATAGCACAGAGGTCATTTGCCTGAATTGGGCGGAGAACATCTGGTTCGACATGAAGGATGGAGCGGCGCCCTTACGAAAGACGAACATCCCCGCGTCAGCATGGCATTCCAAATCTAAAAAATTTGCAACTGAGGACGAAGTTGTGGACGGGAACCACCGTAAGGGGCTGTACTACACGTATGAGACAGGCCAGCATCGCCATATGGTTCACTTCTCCTACAGGCCGGCGGCATTCGTGCTGGAGGCAACAAAAGTACGCCATCATGGCGTGGAGGCTGCAAGGTCCAGACGGCGCGGTCCCGCGCTAACGCATGTGTTGCATTGGGATGGCGCGAAAGGCGCCTGGGCGGAAGCAGTGCCTCCTGCTGACGATGGCTTCGCCGCGATGACGGACGATTACGGTGCTTCCGTCAGAATGCTCAATGGCATACACGCGACAAGTCCTTTAAACGTCGAGCGCCTCGCGTGCATCACTAATGGCGAGTTCGGGCCTCGGCAGGACTGGTTCGAAGCACCCAATATATTCACGATGGGTCTTGAATCCAGAGCGGAGGTAATGCGACGAATTTCTGTCGCGTTAGACCCGGAAGGAACGCTCTTCCGCGATCATCGGATACGTGCAGTCAGCGCGTTAGCGAGTATCTCAGCCGGTGATCTCCCCGTACCCAGCCATATGAAAGACATTCAGCAGGGGTATGAATTCGGCTGGTCACGGCAGGCTCCCAATTGCAACGTTTCCTCGCTGGTGGACCACAGGCCAGCCGCGCTTGTCTATGCCGGAGAAAACCCGGCGCAGACTACCCTTCGAAACCTGTCCGCAAAAGTCACGGCAATCACAGCAAAATCTGACTACGCAGATCGATTCTGCGTGCTGTATCGCGAAGGGCCTGATGTAAAGCGATTTGCCGCACCGAACGAGCCGTCGATAACGAAAATTGACTCACATCCGGGCAAGAACTTCACGGAGCCGGAAAAATGACCGTCGCAGAAGACGCATTGAGCAGCAAGATTGCTGCACGACTTTCGAACGTGCAGCGTGTCGCTCCGGAAACGGTGCGCGCTGAGCGCATGGGGCCGGCTGGCGATCCATATGCCGTTTACTATTTCGCGCTGTCCGACAATCTTCAAGATTGGTCAGAGAACCTGGAACGCAAGCAGGATGAAGTAATTGGACCGGCTTATTTTGACGCACCAGGGGACTTACGCTGGAATCATTATCTGTATCTGGTCGTGCCTACGGATTTTGCAACGAGCGAATCATTTGCGCGACAAAAACGTGACATCGAAGCTGACAGGACCTACGCGAGAAAATTTGTTATTGGGCTGGACGAACTGTCAGGGGCGTTGGACCAGCTTCAACCACCAGTCGGTCCCCAAAAGACTGTTCCAGCAGTCGATATCATGGGGCGGTGGACTGAGAGGCTGATGAAAGCAAATCTGGGCATTGTCCTCGATAGGCTTTCGAGTGCCGAGACGATTCGTAAGATTTCTGGTGGAGCGCACACGCGGCAACCGCTCAAAGCTGATCTGAATCGCAAACCGCAGGCGCCACAAACGCTCGCAACCAAGTTTCTCGACGCTATTGACCTCGTTAAGTTCCGTGAGTGGCCGGACAAACGGGTGTTTGAGTCTTTCGGAACAGTCAACCTTTTCGTTGGTAGCAACGGCGTCGGCAAGACGAGTCTGCTGGAAGCAATCGAGTTTGCATACTGCCTCGATAACGCACGTGTGCCAGCGCCAAAGGATGGGCACATCAAAATGCGGTTCAAGGGATCTCCCGTCTGGCACGACTCAAAGGCACCCGCTAAACCTGTCGAAATGAAGCAGCGCAACCTTGACTGGTATGGGCAGCGAGATTTGCGTGGAAGCACATTGGCAGACAGCTTCTCGCGCTTCAATTTTTTGCCTACCGACGAACCGACATTGCTTGGGCAGCGAATCGACGATGTTAGTTTCGAGGACATGCTATCTCGGCTAATCGCGGGTTCTCAGGCTGCAGAGCTTTGGGACCACATATCACGGCTAGAGCAACCCATCGCTACAGAACTTTCGAAAGTTCGAGAGCTTATTTCCCAGAATCGCAAGACCAAGGGGACACTTGAGGTACTGATCGCAACGGAGGAGTCAGCGCCACGAGCCTCTGATACTGACTTCTCGGCATTGATCGAGGACTTAACGCGGCTTCGCTGGACTCGAGAAGTCACCAAGGAAACCATCTCGTCGGACAGCGTCCCGGCACTCGGTCGCGCTTCCTCGATTACGCGGCATCTTTCTTCGGCAGATCTCCGGTTAGACGTAGTATCCGAAAGCTCCGTTTTCGCGCGGCTTCAGCAACTCGAAGAATCGCTCAAGACTGCCCAAGGGCTACTTGAGCAGATTAACGACGCCAATGCAACGGCTCGTTCAATGACGGCGTTGGCTGACAGCGAACGACTGCGACTGAAGGATCTAGCAAAGATTGAAGACGCGCTTCAAGTCGATGCTTTCGACGCTCTGCAGGCACTGGAGACTCTCGAACAGCAATGTGCGAACTCGCGCCAGGTTATTGGAAGTATATTTCCCCAAACGACGCCGTTGATGATCGAGAACGCTTCGGGCGTTCTTGAGGATGAGATTCAAGGTAACCTAGAGCGATTAAAGGGCCTCGAACTCGAGATATCAAAGCTAGAAAGCGATCTAACTTCAGCTCGAACAATGCAGGAATCAGCGTCGTCGATAGTCGCACAGCTACGTACGCTTGCACGCCACTGGCTTCAAACAGATCCTACCCACAAGGACTGCCCGGTCTGCGCGACACCTTTTGACTCGGGTCAACTGTTGCGTCATATCGAGACTCTGGAGGCTCGTGTTCCAGAGGATGCGTCGGCGGCGATTGTTGAGGCGCTTGAAGTCACAAAGAAAAAGCATGACCAAGAGATGGAATTGCGTGGATTGCTCGGCCAACTTAGCACCTACGCTGCGCGACGCGGGCTGAGCGGTGCAAGCATGTCGCCGCTTGATGTGTTCCGGGACCAGGGTGCGAAGCGGAACGAACTCGATGAACTGGAGAGCGCACACATGCAGGCGGCCGACCGCATTGCGACCCTTATCAATTACCAACTCGACCGGAACGACATTGTCGCTCTTCGTGGAAGTGGTGCGAGTTTGGGTGTGAACGAGATCAGTAAGCCGGAAACTGAACGGGTGCGCGACGAGCTTTTATCAAGCGTTGCACGTGCAGAGGACGAGGTAGCCAAACTAGCCGCACATGCCGAAAGTTATCGCCTTGAGCTTTGTGCACTATTCATCGACACGTACGACTCGTCAGATACGGCCGAGCGTATCGTTAAGGCTGCGCGCGACAGGGAAGCGCTGCTCCAAAATGCCAGTTCGCTGATTGGTGAGATCAAGCAATTCGTGAGTCTGGATGACGGGCAAGATATTCTTATTCTGGCGCCGCTGATTGAAAGTGCACGGGTGGCTGCGGAGAAGTTTTCCGCAGCATTTGCGCGTGACAGCGCATCCCTGATGACCTTGACCAAGGCAAGATCAGACCTCGCGAAAGCCGAGTCGTCGCTTAAAGAGCACGTGGCTATTTATGAGCGTCTCAAGAATGCCAATGAAGAGATAAGGCAACTTCTCAAGACAGACTCTCTAGCAGATGCCACCAATGTAGAACTGACGCAGGTTCAAAGCACTGCCGACACGATTTTTCGGAAGATTCATTCACCAAACGAATATGGCGTGCGGCGCCATGCGTCGGCTCCTTTGTTCCGGTTGGATAATCCGAAAGCTGACGTCACGCTTCGAGACATTAGTACAGGGCAGCGGGCTGCCTTTGCGCTTTCCATCTTTTTAGCGATGAATGGGAAGCTCCAGACCGCACCACCTGTGTTGCTCTTCGACGACCCTGTCGCTCATATTGACGATTTCAATTCCCTATCGTTCTTAGATCATCTAAGAGATCTCTCCCTGACTGAGTCCCGCCAAATTTTTTACGCAACAGCAGACGCACGTTTAGCTGGGCTCTTTGAACACAAATTTGCCTTCCTTGGTGACAGCTTCCGTCGCTTCGACCTTTCACGCTGAGATATTCAAATGCTCGAATGCTGAGGTGGCGCAGTGGGTGAACTGTGAGACGCATCGATTCTTCCGCTGAGTTTTTCTCCACACAGCCTTCAGTAGCCTTTGAACGTAAGCGGCTGGAGAACCCGTCTTGACGGATTGAGCTAGCCAATGGTCGCAGGCGGGTGCCAGCGATGCGGCAGCAATGCGGCGATGTCGCTGGCCCTGTGGGTCGGCAGCCGCGTGAGGATGTCTTTCAGGTAGGCGTGCGGGTCGTGCCCGTTGAGTTGGGCCGAGCGTATCAGGCTCATGATGGCGGCAGCGCGCTGGCCTGCTCGTAGCGAGCCGGCGAACAACCAGTTGGCTCTGCCGATAGCCCATGGACGTATCTGGTTTTCTACCCAGTTGTTGTCTATCGGCACGTGTCCGTCGTCGAGATAGCGCGTGAGCGCTTCCCAACGTTTGAGGCTGTAGTCGAGCGCTTTCGCAATCGCTGAACCTTCCGAAACCAGCTTACGCTGCGCCACCATCCATTCATAAAGTGCGTCACACACCGGTTTGGCCCGACTCTGCCGGAGTTTGCGCCGCTCTTCGGCATCCAGCACTGCAGCGTCGCGCTCGATATCATAAAGCGCAGCGAAGAACGGCATGGCCTGTCCAGCGACGTGGCTGCTGTGATTGGCATGCAGGTCGAAGAACTTGCGCCGTGCGTGCGCAGCACATCCGATTTCAGTGATGCCCTGCTGGAATCCGGCCTTGTATCCGCCGTAGTCGTCGCACACCAGCTTGCCCTGCCAGCCGGCAAGGAAGGTGCGGGCGTGCTCGCCTGCACGGCTGTCGGCGAAGTCGTAGACCACGGCGCGCAGCTCACTGAAGTGCGTGGGCGTATACGCCCACAAGTACGCCCGGTGTGTCTTCCCTTTACCTGGACTAAGCATCTGTACCGGTGTCTCATCCGCATGCAGCACACCCTGCTGCAAGAGTTCCTGATGCAGGGCATCGACCAGTGGCTGCAACTGTGCGCCGCACGTGCCGACCCACGCACCCAATGTCGATCGCGGTATTGCCAGACCCGCCCGCGCAAAGATCTGTTCCTGACGATACAGGGGAAGGTGGTCAGCGTATTTGGCAACCAGCACCGAGGCCAGCAGCCCCGTGGTCGGGATGCCCTTGTCGATAACGTGTGCGGGCACTGGCGCCTGAATCAGCGTTTCGCAGTTCTTGCATACCCACTTGCCACGGATATGCCGCTCAACCGTGAACACGCCCGGCGTGTAGTCCAGCTTCTCGCTGATGTCCTCACCGATGCGCACGCGCTCGCAGCCACACTGGCATACGGTGCTATCCGGCTCGTGGTGGATCTCTGTGCGCGGCAGTTGCGCTGGCAGTGATGCGCGCTTCGGTTGCTGGGGTGACTGGTCGGCGGTGGCTTGCGGCTGAAGCTGCTCGAGCTCCAGTTCGATGGCGGCCAGATCCGCGTCGATCGCTTCTTCCAGCAGGCTCATCTGCTCGCTGCTGAACTGTTCGCTGCGCCGACCGTACTGCTGGCGCTTGAGGATGGAGATCTCGTGGCTCAGCTGCTCGATACGCGTCTGTCGGTAATGCAGCTCGCGTTCGTTGTCCTCGACCTCCCGCGTCTTCTCCTCAATCTCCCGGTCTCTCTCCTGCACCTGGGCAATCAGCTGCGCGGCGAGCGCGCGCAACTGTTCAGGGCTGAGGGCATTGAGGTCGGCAGGCAGGTTCATGCAAACCAGTCTGCCAGAACCCCTGGCACCGTGGAAGCGCGACAGTTTACGTCCCTGTTGGCCTCATACGACGCGGATCACACCGTTCGGGCCGATGCGCTGCCACGGCAAGCCCACCACCAGACCTGCGAGCTGCTCCTGCGTGAGTGCGTGTTGCTTTGGTTCGCTACCAGCGTGAGGCCAGACGAACTGTCCCTCGTTCAGCCGTCGCGCTGCCAGCCAGATCCCGATTCCGTCGTGAACCAGCACCTTCAGGCGATTGGCCCGCCGGTTGGCAAAGAGGTAAGCATGGTGCGGATGCGCCGCGCCGAACACCGTAATCACCCGCGCCAGTGCCGTATCGAAGCCCGCACGCATGTCCAGTGGTTCGACTGCCAGCCATGCTTCATCAATGCGGATCACGCGAGCCACTCTCGCAGCCAGGTGGCGCATTGTGCGGCCTCTGATGTCGGCCAGCTAACCGTTATCGACTGGTCCGCGCGGCGCACTTCGACGCGGATCTCAGCCGGGCGCACGTTCTTCGTGTCGAGCGAGAGCGGTACGAATGCCGGCGCCACTGCCGACTGCACCGCCACATCGCTACGTGAGACGAGAAAGCGCTCGTTCCCTTCGGCCTGTTCTACCCAACGTCGGAGCAGATTTGCGTTCAGCTTGTGGTGCAACGCGATGGCCGCGAGCGATACCCCAGGCCCCTGGCAGGCTGCCACCACCTGGGCTTTGAACTCGACGCTATAGCGCCGGCGTCGACGACGGCCAACTGGCGCCTCTTCTTCGATAGTGTTCACGTGTCCACCTATTTAAGTGGATACGATGCTCCCAAGACCTTCCATGCAACTCAAGATGGGATGGCTAGGCGCTTACCTTTGAACGCAGGAACATGCGAATCAATTTGCGCCGAACTATTCTTGCTGCAATATTTGGCCGATCTGCCCTATGAGTTGCGCAGCAGTCACAAGCGGGCGGGAGTACTTGACGACCGGCGCGCCCACTTCCGCCTTCAGGACGGATGTGAGGTGCAGCCTGAGTACTGTCGCAAGCGATGCTCAGCTGTTCAGGTATGGTTGTGTTGCTTGCTGGCCGGCTGCAGTAGGAGGGTGTGGGCGCGAGCGCGACCGGCGCGTTGCCGTGAACGGCCACTATCGAAAGACTCGAACGTCTGTAGTTCTCCCGTCGTCGCCCGCAGAAAGCCGTCCGTCTGCAGCCCGGTGGACGTTGTCGATGGCGCGGCCTAGTGTGCACCACGCAGAGCCGCCGACTGTGAAAGTTTGTATTTCCTCTCGGCCACCACGCATAAGAGCGAGCCTCTTTTATTTATTTACATTATTCACGAACATAAATTTGAATTCCGCTACTTCTCGGCATAGTCTTTCTTGACGGTAGGAACTGTTGCCAAAAAGCGATACACCGGTTGCTGAAGGTCACCATGTTGAGTCAACGTCAACGAGCAATTGATTCGTGGGTACTGGCTTGCTAGTTGGGTTTGTTGTCTGCGCCAGGGAAAGCCGATGCCGTAGATGTTTGATAAGGTTGAGTTAGTTTCTCTCGGACAATTGTGCTGCGGATGTAGCCATTTCTTCAGGTTGGATGTCGAGAATGCGCTCCCCAAAGCAGTTATTCACCCTATTCGGCCATGGGAAACTGAGTAACAATCCGTGCGGTTACGCACAAAGCGGCTCGAACTGTGCCGCTATTTTTTTACTGTCGGATTACTAACGTAGTCAGCAAGGGGGCACGCCATACGGGCCGTATGTGCGCGCTACCGACACTTGCAGACTTCGAGCGCCGCAGCGGAGAGAGCCCTTCGGCCTAGAGTCCGATTTGTTTCGCCGGTTCGAATTCCCAAACACGCATCAAATCAGAAGGGGAATCGTGGTGAACTTCATATCTATTCGCGTACTCGCGGGTATCACCGTGGTATCTGCACTTAGCGGTTGTACGGCTATTAACTTTGCCAACATGCTCGAACCGGTTCCAAAAGTAGCCGGATCATGCAAAGCGCAAGAAAATACTGTCCTTTCATTGATGCTACCTGGCGATGGAAATCACTGGGTGCTGGACGCGTCAAAACCCTTTGCGTACATTCTTCCTCCAGCAGCCGTAGCCTCCGTGAACGGCACGTCGATACAATCGTTGACACCAACGGTGACGTCACCAGGCTACCGGCGTACCCAACCGGCAAAGCCCGTTACGACCTTTGAAGCGTTCAAGGCGCAAATCGAAACCGCTTCTGACCAGCGCGTTCCAGAAGCGGTGCGCACGACATCGGTCTTCAATGCATTCCGGTCCAACATGATCAAATCTCTGGCGGAAGCACAAACGGACATGGGCGTACACGCTGGTTTACGGATGGCCGATACGGAAGCCGCAAAGGTACACAACTATTCGCCAGATTCGACGGTTAGCCTTGGGGATGCGAAGGAATTTGTGAAAATTCTTGCCGAAACGCAGTTGCGGCCTACAATCCAAAATCCTCAGGTAAGCGGTGCCGGCGGGAGTGACAATATATTTGCCGAATATTTTTCGACGTACTACTCCGGAAAGTTTGTCGATCGTTTCGGACAGACGATCGCGAAGCCATCTCTTAAACTGCCAAACCTGACGGATCCAACGAAAAGCATTGATCTTTCACTCACGGTTTCCGATGCCGATATAGCCAGTGCTCTCACGGTATTGGTGGAATATCTGGCCGATCTCCTTGACTCTACGCCAGTGTTGGGTTCCTCTGATCCAGACAAGGTGACAACAAGCGGTCCTAACGCGACAACCTTTTATCCGGGCGGAACGGCTTCTATACCGACGGCATATGCGTTAAAGACCGCCGACTACAAGAAGGTATCCAACGATTGTGGCGTCACCGCAGATAACGCAAAGATTCTAGGATTTATCGCAAAAGCGGCGGGTGACGAGGCGCAGATGGTAAACGGACTGGTGGCGCAAAGCGCGGGCGGAATCGGCGTGTCCCTCGGTGTGTTTGGAAAGATTTCAATTGGGGACAATCAGACTCTCGGAACCCTAATCAAGACGTTTGCTTCGAGAGCTGCAATGCGCATCAGCTTCGCGTCTACTTATCTTATTCTCGAACGTATTGGCGGGGATGGCAAGATACAACAGACAACATATCCTCTTGGCCTTGATCAAACACAGGTGATTGGTGGTCCGGGAGGAGCCAATGGGTACCTGAAGTTCTCGAACTAGATTCAAGAATAGGAAATCGAATCAAGGCGGTTCCAGAAGGAATCATTTGAGCGCTCCGTCCGGGGTTGCCTGAAGTGTCGCGAAGTATGTCACCGAGGTCAACAGTCGTAGGGGAAAACGGATCTTGCGTGCAGTCGATGGATGTATCGGGGAGAGTTCGAAGTTGGTTCATTGGATCGGACCACGCGAGGAGATCTTGTGAAAATTCGCCTTGTTCAACATGTGTCGATTCTTTGGCTGTGCGCCATTCTGGCAGCATGCGCTGCACCCTATCGGACGCCGAAGATGAACCCAGAAGTGTCTGACTTCCCGGGAATTCATGATGCGCTTCGTATTCCCGGAACCACAAGCGCTGACGTGATTCTTGTGCACGGCATGTGCACCCATAGTGAGGATTGGGTCACAACTACCAATAAGGAACTCGCACAGGCACTGAACATGACGCTGGAAGATATTGGGCCACCCATACCTTTGGGAGACTCATCAAATCCTGAGCAGTCATCTCATGAAGCTCAACTTTATACTGCGAAAATGACCGGATTCGGACTTACGGTGAATACGTTCTCGATTCTATGGAGTCCGATTTCTGAGGAAGCAAAAAAAGCGCTTTGTTACGATGTCAGTGGTGGAAATGCAAGCTGCCAGAGCGCGGGTGAGGTGACGACTGGCAAGCGTGTCTGGGCGAATCGGTTCCTGAAAGAAACACTGCTGGATAACTGCCTCGCAGATGCTGTTTTCTACGCTGGTGACGTAGGCAAACAAAAGATCCAGTCTGCGATTCGGCGAGGGATCAGCTGGGTGCTGTTCGGCAATCAAAATGATCTGTGTGGTGAGCATGCAGCCGTGGAAATTGCGCCGGGCAACAAGGGGCAAGCGCCCCTCATCTTCCTGACGGAAAGTCTGGGAAGCAAAATGCTGTACGACACATTGAGCAATACAGCAAATTCATGTGGCAAAGCCAACCTCCATGGATTTGCGACAGCGCTCCAGCGACCAATCGAAGTGTTCATGGCGGCCAATCAGATGCCAATCCTGTCGCTCGCCGATCGAACGTCCAGCGCGCAAGGGGCCCTCGGCGCCGCTCCGGATGGCGCCGAGCAGGCACAGGTTCCGAAGGATGTGACACCGGCCGTGAATCCTGTAATCGATATCCTCAAGCTTTCGACATCAGGTGGTGTGCCGACCTCAACGCTACGTCAGTCACAAGGTGCCGCGAACAATGAAGTCGGTGTTCTTGCCCCCAGATGGGTGGTCGCATTTTCGGACCCGAACGACCTGTTTTCCTATACGCTCCGTTCCTCTGTCTGCAAGGATGGACAAACTTGTGGAACGGTCGACAACATCCATTTTTCGGATGTTCTGGTATCGAACGACTGGTCATATCTGTTCTCATTTGAAAACCCATATAGCGCGCACACCGAGTATCTGGCCCGGACGACCGCGTCCGGAATTGGTCAGGTGGTGGCGAAGATGGTCGCTTGCGGAGGGCGGAACTATAAGCAACCATGCGACCCGTCGACTAATCGCGCGGGCACAGACCACCCGTAGCGGAATTCTGGAAGTGCCGCAATCCTGAGTTTAATCGGTCCTACGACTCCTGAAGTTATAAGGAAAACATCACAGAGGATTAACTGTTGGGCGTCCCGGAGATGGTTCGCTCATTGAGCTTTTGTGAGCCGATTCGCCATTGTCGACACAGCGCGATGACGTATCGGTTGTGGATCTGTGAGACGTCGATTGGGTTCACGATTGCTGTACTAAGCACACTCGTCAGAGGACCTTATGTTTCGTTCCGCACTATTGACCGTTGTCCAGTTGATGTCCTTGAACGCAGTCGTTGGTTGCGCTGATGCAGAAACGGTGCCGGACGGCTCGATAGTCCTTTTTCGCATCTCGGGCGATCAGACTATCCGGGACGGCCGGTTCGGCTCCCTCGCGGACTTCCAGCAACATCTTTTGCCGGCTGCCAAGAAATGTGGCCTAACGATCGCCAACGATGCCAGATTTGCCGACGGAACATTTGGGTCAAAAACCGCGCTGGTAATTGCAAAGCTAAGCGCCTGTCCGGATTTTCGGACGTCTATAGCGGCGACGGATCCAGCGCGAGGAGGTGCCGTGTCGTCCGGCTTCTGGCGCATCGTCGCACCCGATGTTGCGTTACCGGACGCAATATCACGGGCGCATACGATGACGCTTTCTTACGAATCCACGGACTACGTCGATATTGAATTTAATACTGGAACGACCGATCCTGGAATTCTTACCTGGGGACCTTTGGGCGCGACTGCAGGGCAGGCGCAGCAGGTACAGGCAATTCTCCTGCTTGTCGACCAGCGGTTCCCGCACCTGATTGATCAAAGCTTTGGAAGCGAAGCACAGGCAGTAAGGCTTTTCTCAAATACCCGGAAGACGTCTTCCCTGGAATCGCAGGTGGCTGAAGTGAAGGCGTCACCAGGCAGGAGCACGACCTGGCAAAGCGGATTCGCTGCACTTGGCGCAAACCGGGATGTGCGGGATATCTACGACACTGTCATGGGTGACAAGGGGACATCCGGCATCTTCGAGGCGATCGCGGATTTCTATTGTTCGTACTGGTCGAAGGGTTGGAAGCCAACCGAAATTGATTACGCATTCTTCTTTGATCGCGCGGTACAAATGGATGTCCGTCAGGAAAAGACCAACACTGCCGTGACGGCGGTTCGGGACGCAGAGAAAAGGCTTAATCGGTCGCTTACTGCCGCAGAGAGGCGACGCGCCATTAGTGCGAACTTCACTGCTAGTGCGCAGTGGGCCGAGGATCGACTTGCGAGAGACGTGGCGTACTACATTGATGGCATTCCTGCAGCCTCGCTTACTAACAATTCGCTCAGCGCGTTGCGCGATCCGTCGTTGGCTACGGGTCCAGTCGTCAAAGACGAGGCTGCGCATTGGGCGAAGCGTTCGGGCAAGCGTGCTTCCGATTTTGGACTTTCAGACGATCGAGTTTCTCCGCCACCAGCCGGAATGGTTGCCGCTCGAACCAAGTGCATCGCGCCTCAATGATTCCGGTTTGTACAATTGCCGCCGGCATTAGCGATAGCCAGACACGGCAAAAAGCGCGAGCGGCACTTCACTCAGGGCAGGTGGACGCGTACGCAAGATTGGGAGTCGTTAGCCCTACGCCTGGTTCTAGTGTCGGTATTGCCGGATAGATCCTATCGCGCAAGAAGGGCGACAGGATTGCAACGTTCAAGTCGATGCCTACTTTTTCGACGGGTAACCGATGGTTACTAAACACAATGAATAAGAGTTTTCGAGATTGCCTGAATTCGGACGACTACTTTACCAGCATGTAGTCCACAAGTTCATTGGGTCGCGTAGATCAGCCACGCGGGCAGCAGTTTCGGACGTTGCACCTGAAATCCTTGCTGGTTGGATGCAACACTCCTATATTGCTTCAAAACAATTCAGGAGGCTTCCATGACTGACCGGCGGACGTTTCTCGTGGCCTCTTTAATTCCAATGTTGTCAAGCGTCAACGTATCGGCTCAAGCCGATGTTGATCAAACATTCGTTGATCTTAAGTTTCCGCCGTTCGGTGCGATCGGTGCACCGGAGACGTTCGGCTATGAACCGGCAACAGCTGCGCAACGGCAGAAAGCATTGGAGATGATCAATCAGGCGCCAATGGGGCCTAAGGCAATTGATATTGCACAGTACTTCATTGACAAGTACGCTCAAAACGATTCAGAGCTTATATCTCAGTGGCCCGCGCCCGCAAACTGGAATCCACTAGTTGTCGACTTTTTTTCGGCGACAACGACCAGAGCCAACAACGACATGATTGCCTGGTGCGCCGCATTTGCGAATTGGTGTCTCGAACGCAACGGAAGGCCGGGCACCAAGAACGCTGCGTCGCAATCCTTCCTCGATGCAAAGGGATTTAACAGAATGGCCGAGCCGAAAGTCGGGGACCTTGCTGTCTTCACCTGTTACGACCTGTCAGGAAAAACGATGGGTCTCGGTCATGTTGCCTTTGTAAAGACGCCTCCGGAAAGCGGACACGTAGTGCTAGTAGGTGGCAATACGAGTTCGGGAGGGCACTCGAGTACTATTTGCGAGAAAGAATTTTCGACAGGGAGTACGAAAACGAGTCGCACTGTCGGCAACAAGCGTGTTCCGTGCGTCATGCGCTTAAACACGTATATCCAGGTACTGTAGGTGACAACCGTGAAGAGGCTCCTGCGCGTATTGCTATTTGTAACAAGTTCCGGTGCATTTGGTGTAACGCCAAGTGAAATAGTATCGATCAACTCACATGCTATTGTGTATCTCGAAGTTGAGAATAGTGCCGGAGAAATGGTTACCCACGGATCTGGATTCATCGTTTCTCAAGATGGCTATGTACTGACGGTCAATCATGTAAAGCCGCTCGCCGGTCAGCAGCTGGTAGCCGTGATCGGCCAGAAATCAGGTACCAAATTTCCTGTCACCTTTCGTGATGCGGACGAGAACTCGGACATTGCCCTTTGGCAGTTACCGCAATCGGCGACGTGCCGTTACTCCGTTGCCGTGAGTGACAAAGAGGTGAAGGTGCTGGATCGTGTTGTTGCTCTGGGATTCCCAGAAAATGAAGGGCTTGCGCCGTCTCCCATATCAATCACCAACACGACATCGCAGCTGGGATTTTACAAGGCTGACGGTCTTCTCTCACCCGGCAACAGTGGAGGACCTGTCTTCAATGAGGGTGGCTTCGCGATCGCGCTGATTGAGGGAGGGGGGATACCGGGATCGCAGAACAATGACCTGATACCCATTGCACCCGCAATTGCACTGCTAAAAAAGCATAGCGTGCGCGCTGGGTTTGATAAGCCGGTGATATTTGCGGATTCTTGCTACGCGAGCTGCCGCGCCCGGGAAAATGGAATTGAATCGTGGGGGAGCCAGACGGAATGGCATGACAGTACGGGCTGGATGGACGGTGGGAGCGATCCGGTCAGGGAGTGCGACAAGCTGATGGCGGCCAGGCTGGTTGGGCATCCAGATAGCGAGATCGAGCTGTTTCCGGGGACGAAGGGGAGGGACGAGGATTCCAAGAAGGATGTGCTGGGACACGTGTCCTATATGTACAAATGCGGCGGAACGCTCAGGTCTGGGCCAATCTATGTGCAGAAGCAATCTCCCGGCTGCGGGCTCTGGCAGTAGTCAGGGCAAGTAAATGCGCAGCTACTTCTTCGCGGGCTCCGCTCTCGATAGTACGGTCAAGAGGCCCAGTCTGCTGTTTACCCTGGGAAGATTGGCTCTTAGCCCCGTTTTTACTATCGTGCTAGTACCGACCATGCGCTTCGATACCCGATGAGTCGGGATTTGCGCTTGGTGCGGTTGCGGTTCAGGCGCCCATTCAATATCCGTTCTCCGCAAAGGCCGCGACAAATGGAGCAGATGCTTCGAGCGTTCGTAGTCTGTTGGCTCAGCCTATTCGTGACCGGCGCAATCGCTCACGATGACCCATCGACGCTGTTGTCTGGCAGCTCTACGCGTGAGTGGATCTTTCAGCGAATCGTACTTTCAATGGGCGCTGGCGACGAATGTAGCAGTGGCGAGACGTATACGTTCTCGAAGAATCATCAGGTCGCGATCAGGCGGTGCACGAACGGCCATCTGCTAACGACCCAGCGAAAGTGGTCTGTATCGACCAAGGATGGAGATACGTTGCTTAAGATTGACGGTGATGGTGCATCACCGTATCTGCTTCAATTTAAAACGGATGCTCAAGGGCGCCGCTTGATGCGGCTGCGAACAAAGCCGCCAGACCAGAATCGCCCCGTAGTGGACAAGGAGTTCAAGCTCAACGAGGACTAGCCCGCAATGGACGAGGATAAAAAGCGCAACTGGGACGTCTGGCTTGCGGCGCTTGCACCGGTGATCACGGTTGCAGGCATTCTGGTCGGCGTCTGGCAATTTAACGCCGGGGAACGGAACCGCGTTGTTCTTGAAAACGAACTTCTGACGAAGAAAGATGAGATTGAATTTCATCGCAAGCTGTGGCTCGAAAAGCTGGACACATACCGATCTATCGTTACTGTTGCAGGAAAAATAGCTGCTGCTACAGATTCAGACCACCTCGACCAGAAGAACTTCGACGTCTTGGTCTCGCAGTTGGTAGCGGCCTACTGGGGGCAAAGTATTTTTGTAGAGGACGGTGATGTGGCCGACGCCTTGGGCGATTTTTATCGGGCGGCAGACTCTTATCGATCGGGTTGGTCGGGAACCGGTCAGTCCAAAGACAGCAAGCCGCTTAAGATCAAGGCTGATAGGCTGGCGCAGGCCTGCAAGGCATCAATAGCCCGGGATGCACCCCCGGGCGGAGCAGGGAAATGATCCGTCGCATTGTGTTTTTTGCGCTAGTGTTGACTGCGGTAGTTTTCCCCGGCGCAAGGCTCTGGGCCCAGCAGGCCTTCCAGGTGTTCTTTCTTGCAGCGGGGTCTTCCTATTATTTTCCACCGGCAAAGGCTGGCGAGCACGGATTTGAGAACCTGACTGGGGCGAATTCAAGCGCACGCCGCGTGTCACAGATACTTCTCCAGCACGGTGCGATGTCGGGCGTTACGTTGGTTTCGGCCCAAGGCCATTACCTCACGAAGGGGGACTTCTACGCCGCACTGAAGGCTGTCGCCGGCCAGATAAGAACCAGACGTCCGACGAAGCCTCTGCTGGTTGTGTACTTCGCTGGTCACGGTGTCTCCGAAGGCGTCGCGTGGAATCACTTTTCGGTCCCCGGAGATTTTATATATGGGAGTCCAATGGAGAGACTGAACATCGAAGAGTTTGCGAAGCACACCATTTATGCGAGTGAATTGGTCGATACGCTCGAGTCGATGAAAATCCCATTCGTCCTGTTGCTTGACACCTGCTACGACGGAAAGGCACGATCCTTCGAATCGCCGGTGCTGACCAGCCAGGCTTCACAGAGTCTCGCATCCGTGGCTGCGATCCTTCGGTTCCAGAACGAATTTCATACTCCGAACCCTGTCATTTTTTCCGCCGAGCCAGGCACGAGGGTGCCTCTGGCGCCTGACCCAGCGAGCCCTGAAACTGATTCGTTGGGCCCGATCGCGCGCCGGCTTTATCTGGTTGACCAGGAGATGAGGAAGTCGAACAACAGGCTATCGGTTGCTGACTTTGTCTCCAGGATAACGTCGCCGCAACTGGATGCGCAAACCCGCCCGCCTGTGACACACGTGAGCGGACCGGACAGCAAAGACATTTTTCTTGGGCAGGCAACCGTCAATGCAATGCAGGACCTGGATATTCGCCAGGCGACAGGAGCAACTGGAACAATCTGTTGCACGCCTTCCGCATCCGTCGCGACCGAGGCGAGTGGGAGGCCGGACCGCCGGATATCCGGCAGCCTGAAATTCGAGGGACCAGCTGGTGAATTCATCAGCGGAGGCCACAAGGTCGACATGTCCAACTCTAAAACCTGGATAAAAGTGAGCGAACCTGACATGCAGAGTATTGAAATCACATTCGACGGGAACGATGGTTGGGAGCTCGATATCGCTGCACCTACGCATGAAAAACTTGCGACAAAGACGTATCAACGCGCTCAGAGGTATCCGTTTCAGGATGATGGCAGGCCTGGGCTTTCGCTTTCCGGTTCGGGCCGCGCTTGCAATGAAGTCGAGGGTAAATTCACAGTCGACGAGTTGGACCGCGACTCAGCCGGGAAAATTGTGCGTTTGAATATCACTTTCCAACAGCGCTGTGTGGGCACCCAGCAATTTCTTCAGGGCGCTGTTCAGCTAGGCATCCATTGATAGGGAGGCGCGAGGAAGTCGCAGTGACCTCAAGACAAGTTGCCTCTGAAAACGTCGCATTCGCACATTCGAGCGTGTAGCGTTTTAGTGGGGTGAGGGGATAGACAGCTACGTGGAAGTTGGCATACGACGCGCGCCCATTTCTCGCCTCCAGTAGCGCTAGGCTTCAAACGCATGGTTCGGCAATTCGAAGGACGTGTTGCGAAGCATCAGACTACTCATTCGACGGACGTCCGGGCTGGTGATGACGCAGGCACCATAATTTGCATCTGTCGCAGGAAGGTCTGAGGCCTTGAGCCTCGGCAGCCTCACGACGACACAATATTCGTCCTGGAGCAAATCCTGTTTTGTCAATACGTCCTCGGCGAGTACGTAGAATGAGGACGGATACTCGAGCTCTTTGGCATAGTCGTTGATGAAGTCCATCGATGCCTGGTCGAGCTCGGCGTCGGACTTTTTTCTGGTTGACTCGCATTGTTTGCATCGTGTGCCTCGGTTGGAATATAGGTTAATCGTTGCCAGCAATGTGCTGGTTGTTGAGGTGCGTTTTGTACAGGGCTTCGCCGATACGACGGACAAGTGGTACGACCAGGGCGTTGCCCATGAGTAGCGCACGCGTCACATCAGACACGCCAGGATGAGCTGTGAACCCACGCGGAAATCCATTCAATGCTTCGAGTTCCTCGGGAACCAAGCGTCGAATGAGGCCACCAGTCTCTCGGATGGCATGCTTTGTTCGCGTCGCAGTCGTGCCACCTTCAGACGTAATGATAGTTCGAGCGGGGCGGTCGAGCGGGTCCGGGAACAACATCGCGCCTTCAGAGTAGTTATAAGTAAATCCATTCGTTGTTCGAGGGACGCTTTTCGCTGCCTTGGCGGCGCGCCACTTATCCTCGTCTCTCGGTTTGATATAAAAGGCTGTCGGCACCGGGCCGGTCTTGCTTATGATGTCCGCTAGGGTCAGGGGCTGAGCGTGTCCCGTGAACTCGCTGAAGTCAGCAATGTCGGCCGCGTCAACGGTGAAGGTCCTTACGTCTCCGTCGAGCATTAATCCACAGTTGGAAAACCTCGACTTCCCGCTCGATAGGGGCTGATAGCGCAACTGCTCGTCGAACGGGTCCGAACGCAGACTCAGAGCAGGCGCTACGCCATCTAGTGGATTTCGAGGGACACAAGGAAGCGCCTCATTGAGGATTGTGTGTTGGAGCCAGCCAGAGCCGTCGGTCGCCAGACCTTCGCTTTTTAACTTACGGTAGACGTCGGTGGACTTGTGATACCCGACAATGAAAACGCGTCGGCGACGCTGGGCGTTTCCGTATTCTGCTGCGTTGATGGTGCGCCATTCGACTGCGTACCCGAGAGAGTACAAGGTGGACAGGATGACCGAAAAGTCCCGGCCTCGGCATGAGGCAGGGCTTGAAAGCAGTCGGTCGACATTCTCGAGAATCAAATATTTGACAGGCTCAGCGTCCTCTATACGTTGCTGAAGCAATTTAGTGATGGCCCACCACAGCACTCCCTTTTTTCCGGCGAGCCCTAGCGATTTTGATAGGGGTTTCGCAATAGAAAAATCCTGACACGGAAAGCCGCCGACGACGACTTCTGGGGACGCATCGGCTATTGCTTGAGCTCCAGCTTCCGACTCAAGTACTTTGAAAATATCCTCGTTGATGTGGGGGCAGCCAGGCCAGCGAGCCTGGTAAATTTCGCTCGCGTGCTGTTTCTTTCTGGAAGGCTCGAACTGATTGCTCAGGACAATTTTAAATGGACTTCCCTGTACTGCTTCAAGTCCCAGACGGAATCCGCCAACACCGGCGAAGAGTTCAAGCGTGCGAAGTGTGCCTGCCGAATTACTATTGTTTTGCTCTGACATCCTGTTTCCCGTTGATAGTGGAAACAGGTAGAGCGAACGGGTTTATCCGGAAATGGCCTGAAGACTTGGGCCTTCAGGCCGGGGATGAAGGGCGGGTGTAGACAGCGCAGCAGGAATGTTCTGGTTTACCAAGGCGATTCGCAGGCGGCGCTAGCGACGATGCGGATGGCGAAGTCCGTGCTTGATGCAGGCTGGAGTCTGTTCCGGACCATGCTGCAATATAAAAGCGATGACACGGGCGCGCGGTTCGATGAGATCGATGAGGCGTATTCAATCCAGACCTGTAGCTGCCGTAAAAGGCGCACAGGCCCGAAGGGTCTGGAAGGTCTTGGAATAAGGGAATGGAGCTGCTTTGGGTGTGGCGCGTATCATCATCGCGACATCAATGCAGCCGGGAACATTCTCGCGGCGGGACGTCGCCGTCTACCTAGAGCGGAGTTCATACCTTACGAAGCGGTACAGCGCGTGCATTGGTCAACTACCTAAAGCGGTTCTGGCGACGTGCGTTCGCCAGCACGCGCATCGTCGGTGTCAAGCACGCGCGAAATCGCTTGGATTCAGGTCGAGTCGGGTTGCGCTGCGTGCGAGCAGCTTGCGCTCCGCGATTGCACGGATGCGGCCGTAGCCGTTCAGGAAGGTTTTCAGGATTTGGGCGTCCGTGGCATCCGGCGCTAGCCAGAAATACGCTTCCAGTGTTGCAATGGTGATGACGCATTCGGCGAGGCCATTTTGGTGCGTAAGCCAAAAGGCCACGCCTGCGTGGTTATCCAACACCCGAGGTTCAAGTTCAACGGTATCCATAGCGGAGATCAAGGCGGCGATGCAAGTTACGACAATTTTCGCACGGAAGATACGGTTTGGGTGTCGACTCTTGTTTTGGCCGTTGGAGCCTGTCGGCCGGTGACGAGCCGTGCCGGAGAATTCAGAAGGCGCCGCGCTGGGATGAATATTAGGGGTCAAAACAGATGTTTGACTATGCCGCGTTCATTGCGATGGACGCTGTTCATCTTGCCACCACGGGAAGCAGGCCCATTTCCAACGACAAAGCATAACGCATTCACGAGGTCTTACAGCGTATCCGGTAACCGAATCGGGAAAAATGAAACGACCGAGCGCGAGATCTCACCGACTCGGCTCGTGCGCTATCGGGAACCGGTGACCGGTTGCCTAGTACCACGCGCGCGATGCGCTCAGGTCATTCTCGCTTGAGTCGATGGAGTCGGTCCATCTGCGCAGCGGCCTGAGCCCGGCGCCTCATCGAACTTGCATCGGCTGTCGCGCTCGTCGGCACCGGCGAGATGACGCCGGGCTCGGCAGGAGCACTGGGAGTCTTCCTTGGTTTGCCTCGCACGAAGCCTCTTTGGCGGGCTCGGTGGTTCCTCCACAATTGCCCATTGGCCGCCCAGGATCCTGCCCGAGACCGCATTCAACTCCTTGCTGCTGCCACATCGCCCCAAGGTCGTCAAAATCCGTAGAATCTGTGGTGACGATCGCCAGCACATCAAATAGGGCGAGCGAATGACTACGGGGCTATGAGTTGAAATGAATTTCGAGGAAATCGTCACACGCGTTTCGAGCTTTGCTGAAAACTGTATTGCTCGCCTCATTGCACGACACATCGAGGAGATTCAACGTTCTGCCCGGCAAGCTGGCTACCAGAAGGGCTATCAGGCAGGACTGACTTCAGGTAAGCAGGAAGGGGAAGCCTCGGGACATGCGAGTGGCTACAAGGAGGGGCATTCCGAGGGAGAGGCAGAAGGGCGTATAGCAGGTTTTGAGGCGGGTCGCCAGGTATGGGTTATCGAAAATCGCCAGACTGCGACCAAGCCTCGCCCACTGGAGCCGACAGTATACGGGCCACATAGCTTCGCCTTCGAGGCCGACGTAAAGCTAAAGATGCGCCGTGAGGTGGAGCTGGCGGTGACCCAAAAGAAGGTTCCTGCGCCGACCGACAAGCAGTGGGAGATGATAGTTTCAAAGCATCCTGCCACGTGCGTCATCGCAGGTGCTGGATCGGGCAAGTCAACGACGCTCGTCCTGCGTGTTGCCTTCATGCTCAAGCATCTTCGGATACGGAAAGAAGAAATCACGGTCGTTTCATTCACGCGCGCATCGTGCGACGAATTGCGAGAGACCCTGATGAAGGTGCTGCCGCATTGGGAAATCGAGCTTGACGACGATGAAGCGAAGCGCCTTGTCAGGACATTTCATTCAACGTTGTTCCGCGTGGCGAAAACTGTCTTCCTCGGCGTAGGTTTCTTCGAGAACCTAGGTAAAACAAAAAAAAGCAGCCTGAGTGCAGCCGGACAGATTGAGGAAGATGAGGACATCGATAACCCAATGTCCGCCGCGAAGCTCAATGATGACCAACTGGAACTTATTAATGCGGCATACACGGAGCAATTTTCAAATGACGAGACGTTCCGCACCCACGTGCTACAGATGCTCAGGATTGAATGTAGTCGTGCCGCGTCTGCGGAACGGGATGATGATAAGGAGTACAAAGACAATATACTAAAGTTAGCGTCGGACCGCGATCTACAGCTTGTCGAAACGGTCAACACTCGCTACCGGGAAAGAGGATTGTGGCCGGAGGACATCGAAGAAGGACCATTTCCGGCGTTTAAGCGCGACGGGAGGACTTTCTACGCAAACGCGCGCACTGAACACGGCGTTTTTGTGTTCCTGGGAGAGTTCACGGAAAAAGACCGTGAGGAGATGTTCTTGCCAGATGAACAACTTGTCAACGAAGCCGGAAGGACGATCTTTGCTGTCCGAGCTTCCTTGAAAGTTAAGAGAAACATCATCGCGGTGTCGTTTGCCGGCGATTACCGTTACGTGAATACACGGTCTCGCCTTGAAATGCTGAAGCTTGAGCGCCTATGGCTCAATGAGGGAAGTCGGCCGGTCGCTGGAGCTCCAGTCTTTGATGTGAAGCTGGACGGCGAGATCAAGTTCGCGAGCGTTGCAGAAGCGTTCTATATGCAGGCGTCGTTTATCGAAAGTATGGGAATGCGTGTCCCCGATGCGATAGGCGACATGCCGGCGTTTCGCGACTATGGACTTGAGTACCACTTCTGCTCGGCGTTGCCAAGATACTGGTTACATTTCAATCACCTTCTGTCGTCAAAGAAGCTGATGACATTCAATGACGCCTTTCTGCTACTCTCAACGAAGCAGGGCGAGGCTGGACCGCGAGTCCCACTTGATGTGCTACGTCCTCTTACGAATCTTGTGATCGATGAATTTCAGGATATCTCACCGCAGATTGTCAACTGGTTGGTGTCATGCCAGCGCCAGCTCGCGGACGCAGAAGATCCCGATAAATTTCCTACCCTGATGGCGATCGGTGACGACTGGCAGGCGATCTATGGCTGGCGAGGGAGCGCACCGGACTTCTTCATAAAGTTCGATAGACATTTTCCGACGCATTCTCAGGTCGGCCCAGCATTGACGGTAGAGATGGTCGAGAACTTCCGTTCGGTTGAGCCAATTATTCGAGACGCCGAGCGCCTGCTTGTTCCTGTTTTGAACAAGACCATCAAGTCAAGCATCGCGACCCAGCCGCTAGAGGACGGGGACCATGGTGTGGAGCTCTACAAGTGTGGCGAATTGACGAACGAGAAACTGAGGGATATTGCTACGTTTATCGAAGGGCAACTGAAGTATGTGAAGTCGTTGCCCAAGTCTCATAAGAACAAGGTAATTGTTATGAGTCGGACAAACGCTGTAATTGACGAGCTCGAAAAGCTCCTGAAGGGACAAACAGGGATTCTGTTTTATACCTATCACCGCGCGAAAGGGCTACAAGCTGAGGTTGCAGTGATGGTCGAGGACTGCTCATATGACCAGATTCACAAATTGCGAAACCGAATTTATGCGGTCAGTGGGCTCTTTGATGCGAAATACACGTACGACAGGGCAGCGCTTGATGAGGCGTATCGTTTGGCATATGTAGGTGCGACGCGAGGCCGACGTCGGACCTTCTGGTTCGTGGACAGTGCAGAGGGTGCTGCAACTCGTCTGTTGGACTCGGTCTCCGATTTCCCGGCCACGTCACATCGTGCGTTAAGGCTCGGGGAGGGGGAAAGCAGTGTGCCCCGACGTATTTATGGGAAGCCCGAACACACAGCCTGACGCGGAAGAACCGTGGGCCTCCTGGATGCTGACGTTTGTTCCAGTTCTTTCGAATTATTCAGGGGGCGACGCGCACGGCGTCCGCTCCAAGGCGATGATCACCAACGGGGCGTTAGCCGGTGTGTACATCGCAGTGGCAGCCGAGGGAGAGGTCGTTCGGGATACGCGAGCGCGTCGGCTTCCGACGCGTTCTGGCTCTACGATGTGATTAGCACACAGCGCACGCTGGCGCAGTCGCTCGAAATCGAAGAACGTGCGGCAGCTATTGAATGCCATCATGACGGGAATTGACGGAGGGCCTCCATACAGCGTCCTCAATGACGAACCCTCTGAACGAGACTCCGCTATCTTTGCAGTGAAATATGCAAGACTTGTCGAACGTCGCCACGAGCGGGACCACGATAGCTACTTCTCACGAATCTATTCGTGCAGTGACTTGGTGGGTCGTACCGTGAGACCAGAAAACATGGGTCTGTCTGTACCCGCTTTCGTGAGCTGGCGTATGATTAAACTGCAAGGTCATAGGCGTCGGCGCGATTACTTCAGTCCCACTCATATAAGATAGATCGAGCAAGGTGGGCCGAACAGCAAAGGGGGCCAACAATTCCGTGGATATCGATGCGAAAATTCAGAAGAAATTTGCTGGACTATGGTGGCGAGCTCGCACTCTTCCGAGCTTAAGCGATCTTGATGCAAAAACGATTGCAAGTTGGGCGCGGGATGCTGGGCTGAACGTACTCGAGGCTGTAGAGCATAACGTTGGTTTGTTCCGACCGACGCAGGCCATTGTTTTGACCGTCGAAGGAGGCATCGCCTACTTTCCAAAGGTTTCTGCCACCGACGACCCCGTATGGCTCGCGAACAGGAACGCGTTCCTGCGTGTTGCAGCGCTGTGGGAAAAGATGGAGTGGTTCGCCCCTCTCTGGGTGCCGAAAGGTAAAATCGATGCTCTGCTGGCGTCCGTTGAACATTGCTCAAAGGAACAGGCAGTATCGAATTTCGACTACCACACGTCTACGATCTACGTCCTATCATTCCAAGCGGTTTGTATCGCACAGTTTATTCCGAAGTCGCGAAGCCTCGCTGCCTTCGCTCCTATCGCTCGCGAGGCGTATCTCGCTTTCTACGCTGGCCACAGAGCTTCAAGCATTGCTGCGCTCATACCTGTCATGGAGGGGGCTCTTCGGCGAATGTCCGAGAGAGAGGGGAAAGTGCCAATCCCGGACCAGATTGACCTAATCATCGACGGTGCGTGCGCACTCGCTGCTAGCATGCATTTTGACAGGAACTGGGTTCCAGACGAATATCGCTGCGAGGAATACCTTTACGGCCAGGATGAACGGATCTTTATGTTCGCGACCTTCCGCCAATGGCTCAAGAGGATGTTCTTTCAACAGACTGGCGAATATGACGGAATAACGTGGCTCAACCGACACCTGTTCGCCCACGGCGCTTCAACTGAATGGAGTAATGACGGAAATTTTCGTCGGTTGGTTGTTGCTCTGGCTACGTTGGGAGCCATCGAATCCTGGCACGACGGAACCAATAGCGTCCCGCTGCTCTTTCCCGAGATGAACGACGATAGCCGCCTTCTTTGGCAGCAGGCTCAACTCCAGGCCAACGCTCAGATGGTGCTTAAGCTTGTCGAGCAGAATAACTATCAAAAATATGGTCAACTTGTCCCGCCCATGCCGACTGACAATGGCGTAACGCTCCGGAAAGCAGTCCTGACTGAAGAGTGCATCAAGGATTTGGTGCGCCCATTGCGGGATGCAGGTTGGAGCGTTAATGTCACCGAGCCCGACGAGCACGCGCTATACATGAAGGTCGTAGCCGAGAGCGGAGACACGGCGCTGCGCGTGGCGTTTCTGTACAGCTGCGGAACTGAAAACCAGCTCTATCGCGAGCTGGCTGGATGCTCTGATGTGATTCTTTATCGCGGGTCACCTTACAAGCAAGACGCATATGCCTATGGCATAGACGTGCACGTAGGCCCGGTTACCGGTTGGCAACCACCTGTTGCACCTGCTCGCCAGAAGAGGCATTTCCTGGCGATTTGTAAGGAGGGTTTTCGCTCGACCCTTCGTCGCCTGGGTGGTTAAAGTGGAGGTTGCGTCGGTCGTAGAGGCTCTCAGCGCGAACTCGCATGCGCAGGCGAAGTTTTTTTCGGAGCCATAGTCCTTGGGTGGCTCCCAGATCCCCAGCTTGTTCTCGCGAGTGACAAGGCTTCGGTAACCGCCGTGACAAACGCCGGGGGACAGTAGGCAACGACGGCTCGAGAAAAAAGCGATGCGCCGAACCCGGAAGCTGGCGCTTATACAGCGACGCGAACAACACGACTCAGCGTATGATGCTTACGGTAGCCGCTAGGCCTTGCTCGCCGGTTAGGAGCCGGATTCCAACATACCAAGAGGTCAGTGGTGGCGCGCATACGTCGACTTGAAATCCAGAACTTTCGCACGATCCAATCGCTGGAGTGGGCACCCTCGGCCGGAATCAACTGCCTCGTTGGCCCAGGCGATGGCGGGAAGTCGACCATCCTCGACGCTATTGACCTTTGTCTTGGCGCGCGACGAAGTGCTGCTTTCGGCGATACCGATTTCCGTGGACTGGACGTCAACCGGCCGATCGTCATTTCAGTCACGTTGGGGGCGTTGCCCGATGCGCTGCTGAATCTCGATGCTTATGGGGACTACCTGCGCGGTTTCGACGCTGCGACAGGTCAGGTTGAAGATGAGCCTCGCGCCGGTACAGAGACCGTTGTGACGCTGCAGTTGAAGGTGACGAGCGACCTCGAACCTGTATGGTTGTTGTACTCACTGCGTGCGGAGCAGCAGGGGCTCGAGAGGGGCTTGCCCTGGAAGGAGCGCATAGCGCTCGCGCCAGCACGCATCGGCAATTTCGCTAACAATAACCTTTCGTGGACTCGGGGTTCTGTACTGAACCGCCTCACCGAAGAGCGTGCCAATCTTGGTGGTGAGTTGGCTCGCGCGGCGCGAGACGCACGCGCGAGCTTCGGGAATGAGGCCGGTGCGCCACTCGCCGGGGCACTCCGGATTGTGACCAAGGTTGCTTCCGACCTCGGGGTTCCCGTAGGAGAATCAGCAAAGGCTCTGTTAGACGCGCATTCGGTTTCTATCGGAGACGGCGCAATTGCACTGCACAACGCGGTAGGCGTCCCTTTGCGGTCGTTGGGAACAGGTTCCGCACGCCTGCTTGTCGCGGGCCTTCAGCGTGCAGCTTCGGAGACCGCAACTATCGGGCTGGTCGATGAAGTCGAATACGGACTGGAGCCTCATCGCCTGGTCCGATTTCTGGACTCACTCGGTGCAAAGGAGCCTAAACCTCCGCTCCAGGTTTTCATGACGAGTCATTCACCGGTCGCCATTCGGGAGCTTTCCGGCGACCAGGTGTTTGTGATTCGAGCCGGAGCGGATCGTCATGTCGTTCACAAAGTCGGAGTGGACAACGACATTCAAAGTACTCTGCGCGCTGATCCTGAGGCATTTTTTGCCAGGTCTGTGATCGTTTGCGAGGGCGCGAGCGAGGTGGGCCTTGCGCGGGGCCTTGACCAGCATTGGGTCGGTCACGGAGCAACGTCATTCTTTGCTCTGGGTGGTGCGTACGTGGACGTGGGTGGCAGCAATCCCGACAGATGCTTCACGCGGGGAGCGGCGCTCCTGCGACTAGGCTACCGGGTGCTCGTGCTTGTGGATGCGGACAAGCCGCCGACCGCAGAGGTAGCTGCAGCATTCCACGCAGCAGGTGGCCAATCGCTTACCTGGCGTGCCGGCCGCGCACTCGAGGACGAACTCTTCTGTAGTCTCGGAGACGATGCAATCGATGCCCTGTTAGCGAAGGCATGCGAGGTGATGGGAAGAGATTTGGTTTCCGAGCACATCGCATCCAAGTCGGAGGGTCGTCATACGCTGGCGACGGTCGAAGCTGCCCCCCTGCTTGAGGGCTACACGGATGAAATCAGGGCGATGCTAGGCAGGGCCTCCCGAATTCGCGGGAGCGGGTGGTTCAAGTCCGTTTCGACCTTCCAGGAAATCGCGAGGGACATTGTTGGGCCACACCTGCCGACGGCCGATGCCGGATTTCAAGCCATCATTGAGCAGCTTCGCGCCTGGACCCATGCCGCCTGAACTTGACCTTTTCGCCTTTGGCAGGGGCTCTGTCACAGCACCAGCAGGTTGTGGGAAGACTCAGCTTATAGCGGACACCCTAGGCGTTCATGACGGCGCCAAGCCCATTCTCATACTCACGCACACCAACGCCGGCGCCGCCGCTCTGCGTATGCGGCTGCAGCGTGCTCGTGTTCCGGGCTCGGTTTACCGCCTCTCGACCTTGGACGGGTTTGCGATGCGGCTCATCGGCAGTTTTCCGCTTCGAAGCGGACACGACCCACGCATTCTCGAAATCGGCGACGCCCGGAACGACTACCCAACCATACGGGCCGCTGCCTTGCAGCTCTTGCTGGCTGGGCACGTTAGCGACGCGCTGCGAGCAACTTACTTACGCTTGATCGTCGACGAGTACCAAGACTGCAGTGTAGTTCAGCATGCCATCGTCGACGCAATGGCGACTGTTTTGCCCACCGCTGTGCTTGGCGATCCCATGCAGGCCATCTTTGGCTTCGCAGGCAACCAGCTTGTCCATTGGCAGACTGGCGTTGAAGACCGATTTCCCGCTGTCGGTGCACTCGATACACCTTGGCGCTGGCGCAACGCAGACACTGAGCCACTAGGCCTCTGGCTCCTCGATACTCGCGCCCAGCTGCAAGCTGGACACGGTTTGGACCTGCGGGAAGCGCCACGCGAGGTTCAATGGGTGCAGCTAAACGCCGCGAACGCAATCCAGCAGCGCCGTGCTGCCGCGCAAACCCGGCTGGTTGACCGAGAAGAGACCGTGCTTGTCATTGGAGACGCCCGCAACCCGCAAGGCAGGCATCAACTGACCAGTCAGACGCCTGGGGCAACCTCAGTCGAGGCCGTTGATCTCGGGGATCTAGTCGGCTTTGCACGGCGATTCGACCTCGGCGCGGTCGATGCGCTCCCCCAGCTCGTACGTTTTGCGGCAGACGTCGTGACGCAGGTTAACGCGACGACTCTCTTGGCTCGCGTTGAGACCGTTCGCCAGGGGCGAGCGCGCACGCCTCCAACTCCCGCCGAAAGAGCAGCAGTCACGTTTGTAGCTGCGCCAAGCCTTGGTGCAGCACTAGAGCTGCTCCAGCGGTTGGAGGAGCAACCGAATGCCCGTGTGTTTCGCCCTGAGATGCTGCACTGTTTAAAGTCCGCCATGCGAGCTGTTGTGGCGGGAGGCGGGACGCTGCAAGACGCAGCCCTTCACGCTCGCGAGCGGAATCGCCAGCTTGGACGCCCCGTCTCGCGTCGGGCGGTGGGAAGTACTCTACTCCTGAAAGGGTTGGAGGCGGACGTTGCTGTTATCCTTCACCCAGAGTTGATGGACACGCGTAACCTCTATGTGGCGCTTACCCGAGGTGCCCGCCGACTGATCGTGTGTTCAGCTACCCCTGTCCTTGATCCCGCCGGTTGATCGCCCGTATGGCAATGATTCCCCTTAGCCGCTCCGACTAATCGCGCGCGCTGCCGCGTAGACGTAGGCGGCGTTTTCCTATGGCGTTAGTCGGTGGGGAATCGGACGGAAAGCATGCAGCTCTGCTGGAGTTGCAAGACGAAGAAGCGGAGGGATGTCCCCTCCGCAGGAGAAAAAACGGTTTTCCACTGCAAGCGCTAGCCTGTTGTTTGGACCACTGTGAAATAGCTTAGAACCTCAATCACACCGGAATCCGCTCCAGTGACTTCGTCAGCT
This sequence comes from Paraburkholderia dipogonis, assembly GCF_042680985.1. Taxonomy (NCBI): domain Bacteria; kingdom Pseudomonadati; phylum Pseudomonadota; class Betaproteobacteria; order Burkholderiales; family Burkholderiaceae; genus Paraburkholderia; species Paraburkholderia dipogonis. The sequence continues at coordinate 38,873 of NZ_JBHUFR010000022.1, forward strand.
TTACCATTCGCGTTCCGATCCACCTCACGCCTGTGACCGTCTGCGACGGACGAAGCGAGCCAAAGGCGCTCCTCGGTTTCCTCTGTATAGGGATAGTGACAAAGGTCGACTCTATCCTTAAACATCCAGAATATTGTGAGTCGACCGAAGTCCAGCGGCTGTGCTTCGTTGAGTGCGTGCGCGTTCACCGCAACCCGGTCTTTGGCGAGAAGCGCACATGCCACGGGCACACCCTCGAGAGTGGTGCGTACCTGTTCATTGATAGGCGCCGCCGAATAGTCAATAGCCTCAGAGACGAGTGCCGGCAGCACGATGACGACGCAACGTTCTTTTGTATCGACCAACTTATCGAAAACGTCTGAAATCTCGACTACATATGAAGTCGGAGTCCCTTCGCCAAGCGTATGCTGTCGAGTTGATTTAACGAATTCGGCGTTTGCGTTCAGCGAGAGAAACCTCCCATCGAGTGTGCGAAATTCAACTTTTTGCATGGTGTTTGTCCTGAATATTCTGGAGCGCAGGGTGGTCCGGCTTGCCCTGACACGATGTATAGCGACTTCGGGTCAACTTTCGGTGATTCCCGACGCCTCACCGTGGCACTGTTGATCGAGCCGAGCCCGAGCTCGGTGGAAGTCTGTGCCTGCTGTCGACCCGTCAGAGCCAGGCGTGAGCCACCGTCAGAGTCGCGTCCAAAATGGTCAGGTCACACAGTCAAGGGCGCGGTACGGTCGACGATGGCTCCTGGTATCGACGCAATGGCCGACGTGACGCCGCCTGTCAAAAGGAGGCATGTCCGCCGGTAGGCGATTTCCACATCGGGAAGCACGCTGATGACAGCATGTACAGCGTTGCCGGATTTCATCATGGACAGCGCGGAGCGAACGAACGCGTCACTTCCACGGCCAATTTGATTTCGATACTGCTCGAACGTGCTGCGGCTTTGGGGCACTCCACACGCTTGAAACCACGGCTCTGCCGGTGACAAAAACGCAAATCCAAGCCTGCCGGCTTTCTTTGCCTCGTCGATTACTGACCAAAATTCGGGGTCAACGGGGTCGGCCAACCATACGAACTGGGAGTGGCCCAGTTGCAGGCTCAATGCCAGGAGGTAGCAGTTGTCGCCTTGGACCGTTGCAATATGCAACCGCGATTGACCGCCAACTGCAGAAGCTTTGAATCTTTCCGGATCCACTGCAGTGGTGACGACCGGCGACTGAGCAGGCATCTCCGCCGCATCTTCGAAAAGCTTCGCGAAAGCGCGCGCATAACTAAGCGGTGCACCATATATCGGCATGGAATAGCTATTCAGCCCCGTTCCCGAGTTCGGTTGGTGTTCGGTTTTCGACATCGCTCCCTCTTAAAATCAGGCCGTTGATTAACTTGGTCGAATCTTAGTGTATTTGATTTGTTCGCGCAACGGACAAATATATATATGAATCAACGATTTGTTATCAATTCACGCGATTTTTAAAAACGGACAGAAGTGTTATAAATTCAATTTTGTATTTTCAATTTGACGGAAAAATTGTTATTTTCAATGGAGTGTCGATAAGATTGCTTGGATATCAAAAAGGGACATAAATTTCAGTGGCCGGCGAGGCGACATGCTGTGTCGCGATTGTTCATGAGTGAATGGTCCATGGGACCGAAAGTACCTGGCGCGTAACCTCCAATGTCGAAGGCTCGACGTCGCTGCTGACCAGAGGTCGGTCAGATCACCGACATCTCGGTGGACACATACTTCACGCTGGGGGGCAGTCTGACGCGACATTGTGCGGCAACGTCTCGATCTTCTGCGTTGGGCTCGGAGTATGCGTGGCCTGACTCGAGCGCGGAGCAAAAGGCTGCGCTTATTCAGATTCTTGGTCTAGGTCGGGCCGATATCGAAGCGGAGATCCGACAGCGCCGAAAGTCGATGAGCCAGCGCGGCGCTGCTGCTGACAGGAAAACGAGTTAGATCCTCGAGAAACCGGTTCACATAGACGTGACGGGGGAGTCTGTCGCGGCGCAAGCTGTCCACGCGTTGCTCAAATGGCATGCCGTGGCCGACGTCAGTCTCCCAGCCCATCTGGAAGTTCGTGACCTCGGCATAAAAGCTTTCCGAAAATGCGAACGGCTGGAACGGATGCGTTGCTAGCACGGTCTCTACGCTGGAGACATACATTATCGGCAGCTGCGCGCGTAGCCTGCCAAACAGTCTTTCGCGCAGTGCCTCATAGTCGAATAGGACACGTCCGCGCTCCAGACCAACCATGAGCGGAATCGAAATCGGTCCGTCGCCATCGGCAACGACGAGTTCCCGGTGGGTGGTTCGGCCATCCTGGCAGTGAAATATCCATGATGCGTCGGACTTGGCTTCCAGTGGCACAACGACGGCGACCTGCTCGTGGATATATTCCTGCAGTGATTGCGGCGCATCGTCGCGCGCGACGAGGAAGCACGTGTCCGGCCGGGCGGTTTTTGCTAACAGGCGTGCCGCCTGAAGCATCGGCGAGAGCTCCGGGACCATATATCGTTGAACTTGGGGCGCATGCTTGACCGCGCATCCGTCGACCTCGTTGAGTGAGCGAGAGCTGGTGAGCAGAATCGTAGCGTCGTTGATGGCGTCCTCGACGGCCTCTCCACTCCAGCGAGGAAGGGCGCGTTGGACGGCTTCCCGCACGTTCCTGCGCTTGCCTAGCTCGTCGATGTCGCGCTCCTTCAGTTTGCATTCGGCCTGTGTAAGATATCCCGAGAGTTCGTCGTGCCGCTGCGCAAGCAAGAGGAAGCGCCCGAGACGATGTCCGAAGAGATCGGCAGAGCCCGACCCGGAAAGTTCGGCAGACCAGTCCGGATGGTCTTCCATCAACCACGAGAGAAACGTATCAACGTCAACTCGGGGATTTTGATAGTCACCATTCTGGTTAAGCAGCTTGTCGAGGAGCACAACGGCGTGGCGCAGGCCACTCTGAATGAGCGTCTCAACTGTGTCGTTCGGACAGTGCAGGGGCCTGAGCATCTTTTTTGGTTATCTTGGAAGTGTGTTGGGTGCAGCAGTGGCAACTCAGCCGGCTGCTGTCGAAACTCGGAAATTCTGTACTTTCGATTACCCCAACTCTGGTATTGCCGTACTCTTCGTCTCATGAGGCGTAACTGTTATCGCTCTTCTGGCGACAAGCGGGACATCAAACGGACCTTGTGCCGTTTCCTCGAGCGGCTCATCATCAAAAAAGTGACGCGACTGCGCGCTCATTTCATGCACCCAAATTTCCTCTCGTAGTTCCTCCGTGACAGGGATAAGGTCGAGCGATGCATTGTCATCAAATAGGTATAGCACGAGGTATCTATCGCCACGCAACTCGTCGGATTGCAGCGAAACGTTCCCCCCGCGCATCCGAAGATATGCATCACCTTTTCCATCATTTCGTTCTCTCAGAACGACTGCTGAGGGAGACTCAGTCGTCGGTGGAATTTCCGTAGAGAGCATTCCCGGAAGGGGTACAACGACGCATAATTCGCCGGTCATCAGTTCGGAACGGACGAAAATGTCTCGCGTATTCGTTCTATACGATGATGGCTCGCCGGCGTGATGGCAGTCCTCGAAAATAAGGTCCGCGAGTTCGCGATTGAGGTCGTCCTGGCCGAGGCTCAGGGTAGTGATTGTGGATTTGGCGACAGAGTTCATCGACTATTCAGTGTGTGGTGTTGTACCTGTCTTCCATCATCAATCGTTGTTCGACGATGACGAGAGTGCGAGGTGTATATTGAAAATGTGGTTGGTCTACTTCGTGTAGGGTCGGTTTTTATTGGCTCGGCGACTCGCGTATTGCGCAGCGGAAGAGGGGATTCTCGGGCGTTCTATGCTTTTAAATTCGGTGTTTGGCCTCAGCGAGCGCGCTTTGCCGAAGTTTCAGAAGTCCGCTTCGAATCTACGCCAGAATGAGACTTCCAACCGTACCGGGCTTCGCGGTCTCCAGACCGCTGATGTACCTGAATATGCGTTTGGTCGTCAAAATATTGACCTGAACTTCCGTAAGGGCAATTCCATCCAGGTCGCTTGTCGTTGTCCGTTCGATGGACCTTGTGGCAATCAATCTGCGAGCAAAGTCGAGGAATTTTGCGGAATTGTCCTCCGCTCCTTCTCGCCGGCACGTATCGATTTGACTGTTCCCGCTATGGGACCGATGTACACAGCATCGAACACCGTCGCGCCCAGAGTAGATGTCGCCTCGCTCGAAAAATGCAACGTGAATCCACTCGCTCGCTCGCCACGCCTGAATGGCCCACCAGACGCCGGGGTCGCATGAGGCAGCCAACCAATAGTTCTGAATGGGTCCAAGCTGCTGCCGAATCGCGACGATATCCACGTCGGGGCCGGGTAAGCAATAAACGCCGAAGCTGGCGCGTCCCATTGCCATGGCTGCATCGATACGCTCGATATCGAAGTTTGCCGTGAGAACTGGAGTTGTCGGCGCTCCTGTCGGAGGTGCACCGAACCGTTCGCCGTAGGTCTGGGGCGGCATCAGAATTCCGTACCTTTCACCCGGAGCCGGTGAATCTTGAATCGTCGAAGCTTGCATGTCTTTGGCCGCGCGTCGCATGTATGGTTAAAGAACAAGCGTGTTCAGATTGTCCGTAGATGGAGTCGCGCCGAGGGGGGTGAACTCAGTCAGGTTAACAGTCTCGAATACCCCCATGTGATTAGCCTCTGCCGCAACCTTCTTCCAAGCCTGTTGTTCTTCCGGCGTAAGGCATTTGTGGTCGTCCTCAATGGCGTTCGATTTTGTCATCTGCTCGAATACATCATCAGAAATGTAGTACCGCGAAACTACTGGGATATCATCAAAGAGCCATAGAACATTCAGGGCATCGTAGAGACTGGCACCGGCCCAATGTGGAGCCATGTGAGTCAACGCAACTTCGTCGTGTGCAAACATCAGGCAGGCAATGCGGTCGCCGTTGAGTCTGGGGTGGACCGCGCTGTAGACGTACTGCTCCTCATAGTCGAATTCGGCGGAATCCACGCCGATGAGTGGAACGACAACAATGTTGTCAGCAACTGCTGCCGAATCTGAAAGTACGGAATCTGATGGCACGACATAGGCTGCCAGTGATTCACGATTCATCGCGTCGTTTTGGATTTTGCGAAGAACTTCCATATTGAAATCATAGATTTCGATTTCGAGTGCGGCTGACCGGAAGCTAGGGCGAAGTTCCTTTCTACTCATATTCGGCGTATAAAAGCGATTTGTATGGGCATCAAAACTCGATGCGTTATCTGGATGTGATGCAGTAAATGTCGTGACTGCTCCCTCTGCATCTCGTTGAAATTAATCTTAATGTTGTCTTCAGGGGTTTGCAATAAGTTCCGAAAAATATCCAATTATTTATACGAGCATAACGTTTAAAAAGTTATACGTCGAAAATATCCTAAGCGTAATCAGGTAGTTTAAGGAGGTCACAGGTGTGATTGGTCTAAAATTAGAATGCCGCGTGTGACGAAGCGGTCTTTGCGAGCCTTCGAGAGATTGTCTTGAGGGCTGTTCGCGCCCTGAGCGCCCACCGAGCCAGAGCACCGCAGTAATCGGTATGCGCCGAGGCTGTCTTCTATCCGGAAACCGGGGCGGGAGCCAGTCGGGCGGGGGCGATGAATCCAGCTGCTTTCGTGGCCGTGGCGGAAAAGCTGTTTGTTTGAGAGAGCCTCCTCAACGAGCTTTGAGAAAAGTTCAACACCGAGCACGATCCGCTAGCTCAAGGGCAGTGCTTCTTATCTCAACAAGCGTCGGATTGCGGGCCGAATGAACGTCAGAGGGGGCCGATTAAGAAGGCGCTGCAAAGTCATCGTAAGGCGCAGGCGCGCAGCAAATATGCGCCGAGACGACTGGTCAAGGAATGGAGCAGGGAAGCCAGAATCGCGCCTCGAAATCGGCAGGGCAACTCAGGGGCGAGCATAGGCGACGCAGACGAAGATGATCCGCAGTACCCAGGGCAAGAGTGAGCATAGTCTGGCCTACTGCCGCTATCTGGCAGGCACCGTATCCAGGTGGAATGAATTGTTGAGCGAGGAAATAGATGAAGAAGCGGAGGGCGTTGCCCTCCGCTGATGGACAATGTGTTTTGGCGCGACCCGCTAGCCTGCCGTTTCGATAAACGTGAAGCAGCTGAGCACTTCAATCACGCCTGCGTCGGCATCCACGTCGATATTCGCCTCCGCTCGGTAGTCTGTTTCGTGCCGGTGACCATCGGCGACAGACGACACGAGCCAAAGCCGCCGCTCTGTGTCATCGTCATACGGATAGTGACGCATCGTTATTCTGTCCTTAAACACCCAAAGTACAGTGAGCCGCCCCGAAATCATTGGTTGGGCCTCGTTGAGCGCGTGCGCGTTCACCGCAACCTGGTTGTTGGCGAAGAGCGCGCATGCCACCGGGCTTCCTTTTGGGGTCACGCGTACCTGCTCATTGATATGCGCGACTGAGAGGTCGATAGCCTCGGACGCAAGCCCCGGCAAGACCAAGACGAGACAACGTTCGTCGGTCTCGACCATCTGACCGAGGACATCCGAGACGGTAGCAACGTATGAAGTCGGTGTGCCTTCGCCTAGAGTATGCTGTCGGACCGACTCAACGAATTCGGCGTTGACGGTTAGCAGCAGAGCGTCGCCGTCGAGCGTGTGAAATTCAATATCCTGCATGCAATTGTCCTGATTAATTTGCAAGTTGGCGTGTGTCAGAACTGGCCTGACGAAACGTATAGCGACGGGGCGACGTTATGCATCAAATGAAATCCTGTCATTCCGGTAAACGCGTTTCCACGCAAGGTCGCAAGCGCCTCGTTTTGGGTCGTAGCCTGATTAGACGGTCATGCTTTCCATTTTTTCACGGATGTAGCGAATCGCTTTCACGCCGTCGAGCTCAAGGTACCTGAGGTGTGTCGATTCACCGGCGCTACGAAGATGGCTGTGAAGCAGGTTGTACACTTCTTCGTCGTCATTCGATGCCAACCCCTGCGACTGTGAAGCCAGCCAAAGAGCACAAAATTCATCGAACTGCTTCGTGCGAATCGAGTTGATCAGGTCTTCGTGAAACGACCCGCATCCCCATTGCTCCCATGACAAGACCAGGGCGCCCATATACGCCGGGTCTTGATTCTGCAACGCAGCAACGAAACGTTCGGCATCAACATGGAACCAGAACCTAGTCGCCGGCACAAATGCTCGCTCAATCGCTTCAGTGAAATGACTCGGCAGTACCCTCGACGGATGAAGGTGAAGCGGAATCGCCAGCTTCGCGAGCTCCGCCTCAGCTATGAGTTCTACTTGTGCTTGAGTAGTCGATGCGGTTCCCAACATCGGACCGGAGGATTGCTCAAGTGAGGTGCCGAAAAACTGGATTTGCTCGTTGTTCATAGCTGGGCTGTATAAATTCGTCGAAGGGCGGACCGTAAATTCATCTACGTCGTCGCCGACGTGCAACTCACGGATTCAATGAGAGGAAATTTAATACATCGGATTCGAGAGAGTCAACGTATAAATTTCCCCGCTTGTGATTAATCGTGCGTGAGTTTTCGTATGCCATTGATTCAGTTTTGTTTTTCGCTGTCGGTATAAAACTTAATGCCAAAATGAGAAAAAGATTCGGTGGTATGCTGATTCGACATTCTCGCCGGGAGGGGCGAAAATAATATGGGGTGCGATTAAATCGAGACACCGGATTGGTCGACGGAGACTGAGACAGGTCCTGTGAGTTTCACTCCTGTTCGCGCGGCAGCGGCTGAGATGAGACTGCGGCGAGTCCGCCGACGGGAGCGTTGCAGGAGAGGAAATCTGGTCTCGTTCTGAGGTGCCCGTTTCTGTGAGCAGAAAAAAGTGCGTCATGAGTTATCGGGCGCTCCGCAAGTGCGATACCAGCTGCCATAAGGGTGGGAGAATCTTGGTCGCAGTGGCCGTCCGAACACTTAAGAGGAGATGGAGATGATGGTGCGCGAGCTTATAGCCCTCCTGCAACGGGCTGACCCTGATAGCGTAGTTTTATTTCTCGACGATTACGCCGACCTATCAGAAGCGGACGAGTTGTTCGACGTCATTATTCCGGAGCACGCGTGGACATATGAACGCGGAAGCTGCGGCGGGGAGGAATACAGTGCGCGATACCCGGACGAATTCGAGCCACGCGACGAGAGTTATACCGATGTCACTCACGATCGGGAGCGTGTTGTGTTGATCACGAATGGCCCGACAAACTATCGGCGTATAAATCTACCTGAACGAGGAGTCTGACGGAATCTGCTATCTCTTCAATGAGTTTACCTCTGCACTTCAAGCGGTACGTCAGCACGCGAGAGCGGTATCGTGGTCCCGCTCGTAGCGCCGTTCGCCGAGTTATCGACATTTCACTGCAAAGATAGCGGAGTCTCGTTCAGAAAGCTCGTCACTGAGTATTTTCTTAAAATGGATAAAACTCGGTTCTACACACAATATTCGGACGCCGCAGTCATACCGTCGAATTGTTCTAAAAAGACTGCGTCTGAATATTTATCCAACTTGATAGGACCATAAAATGAACTCGAGCCACGGCGAAGAATCTACCGCGCGCGCTAGCGCCGTACCGAAAATCGTGGAGTTATTCCGGCAGCCGTGGATCCCGTGCGCACCGGTGTGCATCATTGACCCGAATCGCTCACCTCGTGACAAAAGTGGCCTAATCGAAGGCCAGTGTCTGATTCTCGTCAAGGTTGATGAAGAAACTCTCGATACGTTTGCTCGGTGCCCAGGGCGTATGAGTGTCGAATTGCGTGAAACGATTTCTGGCGAGTCCGCATGCGTCCTTTCTCTTGGGGAGGGAGTGGTTCTATTGCCGGCCGAGGAAATCTCAACCTGCTTCTGGGGGGCAGAAGCCCGCGAGGCCATTGTTGGCTTTGTCAGCGAGACTCGCTACCTGTCGGTACGGTATCAATGTGACGAGCCTATCCAGCAGATGTTGGACACCGGAATAACGGAGGCGCGTTGTGATGTACGCCGGAAGCAGGGGACTTCGATTGAGGAGATTGTGCTACGTGATTCGTACGTCAATGGCATCGTCAGCGGGGTATTCGCCATCGACCTTGGCAGTCTTGACGAGGCCGCACTTCCACTTCCTCGAGTGTTTTCAAATACGTTCCAGGAATTTTCGAGGGCATCTTTGGTAAGTAGCGTGGTCGAGGTCTTGCGTGAATTCCGCGCTGCGAACGTGGAGCCCACTGCCTTGGTCGTTGCGTCTGCCATGGAAGTTGTCTATGACAAGCATTTCTCAAAACAGTCTTTTAAGCACGTTTCGAGGCACTTTTGGCGGTATATCCGATTTGAGGATGTTCTGAATATACTGGACGCATTCGACAGCGTGTACGCGCGGGCGCTTGCGCTGGGAGATGAGCTAGGGAATTTTAAGGCGAAAATTGTGGCCTTTCTAACCAGGAATCGCGTTGCGGAGCGCTGCGTTGAAGTGCTGGAGTCTTATCCGATGTCTAGGGCCCTTTGGGCAGCAAGCGCAGACGAAGTACTGCGCGTAGTTCTGCAGGCAATCGCTGGACAGTCAGATGAGGCTTTGCTGAGAAAGGCCATAGACAAGTGCGGTCCGACTATTGTTGGTCGCGCGACTGAAATGCAAAGACGCCTTGCTTTAATGGAGGCTTGCAATGAATCTGAGATTCGATCCCCAGCCCCTGCTAGCTGGTACCTATGAGGTGCAAGAGCGTCGCTGAACTGTGGTCAGCGGCGAAGTGACGCAAGCAAGCCGTTGGCTACGAGCCTTGGAAACTCGGCCACAAGACCGTTGCCAGACTCCACTGCGTCAAATGCAGCTGCTAGCGGCACAGGTAGCCCACATGTTCATCTGAGAATGTTGCGAGAAGACGAGGGACAGCTACCTCACGCTCGTACATCACGCGTTGCCGGCTAGTCCGGTCGAAACTACGAGGAAAACTTGCTCAAACCGGTTCTGCCATACTGGAAAATATCGATGCTGGCAGGTAGCGAATCCACCCTCCGCACGTTGACCAGAGAGATAGGTACGGACCCGAACAGGCCAAGTTGCTAGCTCACGCCAATCCAGATTTGCGACTGCGGTTGCGATCGTTCGGTCGCGCTGTGACCACATTGACACCGTGTTTTTTACAGTATCAGGCATCGATGAACACCTGTGATGGGATGGCCTGGAGGGGATCTCGGAGCGCAGCTGTCCCCTATAGTGTCAATCTGTCATCGTTATCGAGAACCACATGCCCGATTATATTCAGCGTGATATCGGCGGAACTCACTGTGTTAATCCGGTTTGTTGTCTCGTCGACACTTAGACCGAACGTTTGATCGATAGGACGGTGCGTCGATAAATATGCCGCTGCGCGAACGGCGGTATCAGAAGTGGATATCCTGGGTGATGTTGCTGAAGTTTCGATCTGTACCATCTTTCGGAAAGATATCGTGCGATATGATTTCCTGTTTGGCGAAAATATGGTTTCTGTGCGCGTCTGGCAGTTTGATGAAATCTTAAATATTCAGAATCCGGTCTTCTTATCCTCCGATTTCCGAGAAAATTATGTTCATGGGCAGGATTGGCGCGGTGCAGATCGGCGTATAAATCGATTATCGCGCCGGTATGATCGTGTAGCGACGCTTGCGCGTGAATCGTTGCGCAGGATACGTGCTTGTGTATGAGTCGTATTGTTATTTTGCTCGTTATTTTTCGGATGATCGAGCTGTGACAATCGATCTCGATGATATATTTGATCGAACTACGCAGTCCTTCGTGGGATATCGACAGTCCATTTCGTCTGCTGAAATCGGCTCAAGAGTTATTTCAGACGTTGAGAGTCACGCAGGGGCGACAAATTCCGACCGACCCGTCGTGAAGATTTCATTTCTTCGTGCGCTGGGCATATCGATTTGCCCGGAACTCGGGGCAGCGATTGTTGGATCTACGCATCGTGATTCTCATCGTTCGTGGGACACAGACGCGGCATGAGCCGCGATGGCGGACGACCAACATGCTCGACCAACAGCAGGGCTGCGGACCATGCGACCCAGACGAGGGGGCTGCATCAGTCGTTATCAATTGTTGCGACCCATACCGGTACATCCGTCGGCCGAGGAATGATTCGTGGGGGTAGTCAGTGTGAATGTTGTACCCGTCCCCTCGCTTTTCGATGTGCTGCGCTATACGGATTTGATAATAAAATCTTATCTATTCGGAGTTGATAATAAAGTTGTTATCCGATTTCTATATTTACAGGGTGTTAAATGATTAAATGGAAAGTTGATTTATTGACAAATAATCTACTGGCTAGCATCACTGTGGGGGAAGGTCAATAGAAAAAGAATATACAACGTCGCTTGTCAAACCCGGTGAATTACCGTACCGTCGGAAACTCGCGGCAGTTGAATAACGGTTTTAAAGAACGACGCCGGCAGGTAGCCTGATTAAAGCACCGGTAAACAGGGCAACGGGCCGTTTTGAGATATTGTAAGAAACAAAGTGTGGAGGTGAGTACCAGGTGAAAATTATTCCGTAGGCGGGCGGGAACCCGCCTACGGAACAAAGAAGTCGATCGCGCCTAACGAACGGAACTTCTATACATGGCTTTTAGTCTGCCATGTGAGGTTCCGGGTGTCAACTCGTCTTTTAAAAAAGGACAACCGTGAATCACACATACTCATATGTAGTAAAAATCGCGCCCAGGCTCGATCTCCGCGTTATATGGCGCGCTTTACATCACGCAATCATCTGTACTGGCTATCAAGTTGTTAATTTTGATAGAAATTATGAATCTAGACCGTTTGGCCGCCCATGGCCGACGGCGGTTCTCGAGTCCAACGCTCTTCCTTTATCGGCGGCCAGTCGCACTGACCGGGCAAGTCCGTCGGATACGCCGACGGACAATGACCAGCGGATGTCTTGGCGTCCGACGGTGCTGGCGAACTGGACCAGGCCCGAAGCCACCGTTCAGGCAAGCAAGTCGCTTGCTCGAGATTTCTGCGGGTCCAACGACGGGCCAGTCCCAACAAATTTCAGTCGTCGAGCGGCGCTAACACGTACGGTCGGGAGAGACCGGCTCGTGTCGGTGCATCCCGCCCACGCGTGAAGCTTTCAAAAAACCGAAATTGTCATTCCCTGAGGGTGAGGGCATGCCTCGCGTCGGCGCGCCAACGGGCATGCGACTGGCTCCAATTTTCGCCGCCCAGTCGTTGTCCGGCGCTCAGGCATATTACGAAAATCTTTCGAGGTGCAGGATATGGACTCAAATACGCGTGAATCTAACTCCCGGGCTGAGTTAGGAGAGGATGTTCCGGGCAGGCCTGCAGCCCCACGGCGAGAGAAAGCGAACCGTGTCGTTTTTCCGATATTGGAGGTTGCATGGCGGGAATTCGACCGAAGGATTTTGTGGACTCGTGTCATATCTGAATCTGACGCCAAGATGGTCCCCATCGACAGCGTGGCGGGAGAGCGCATCTGTGTAGATCGAGCGCGGCTCGCCATAGCGATCGCATATCCATGCGACGAGAGTGAACAAAGCGAAAGCGAACAAGGCAATCCTATGCGTCCGTAGTATGGGCTCGCCGACGCTGTGAGTCATGGAGCGGAAATCGAGGAGGGCGATAAGTTGATTGCTCGATTAGGAATGCATATTGTTTGGCGTCTGGAAGATGGAGCTGTTGGAGACGCATGTAGACCATATCTAGACGGAAATTCGAGGTATCAAGCGGGTGGTTTCAGCATTGGAGGTACTTCGGTTACTCGAAAAAATCGCTGGAATGCCTCGCGACGCAGCCGAACGTCCGTGGAATCCGGAGGGCCTCCTCGATTTCGCGCACGGATCGCCATCGATGATGTGCAGTCAACGTAGTTGTTACTTATGGAGCCAAAGATGAACACGTCAAAGAGAATATCGCCTGAACAGAATTCAGCCATGGCTGAAATGTCGCGCATCCGGTCGCGTGCGAGCTACGTTGACGACGCTGCGAGAATGTCGGTTGCCCATTCAGATGAGGCGGCTTCGTGGCCGTCGACTCTAGAGCGTTTCTGGTCGCTGCAAATCGAGTCGTTAGTTTCAATAGCGTCAATGCGAGAAGAGATAGTCAAATATCAGCAGTCGGGTGCTCCGACCATTCTGGAGGTAGATCGCGGCACAGAGTTCCGATCGACTACGCTGCGCAAGATCATTGAGGGGCTTGGCCTCGAGCTATGCCTTCGGTCTCCGCGCCGCGATATTCGAGGTAATGAGACGAATCAATCTGATCCGAAGAGTGGCGAACTGCTTCCCGAGGTCGGCGCAAAGTAGAAGTTTCGGAGGCGATCCATGAGCAGGGCAATTACTGGAAGAGGAAATTAGTAATACGAATTTATTTAAACATGACGGTGGGCTGAATAACGATGACAGGCATAAACGTTGAGTCTGGCCAAATTTACGGGTAAACCGTCGCAGCTTCCGATGGAAACGGATTTCGAGAGCTGCAAGACGACAATTGATATTGAATGCACGAAACCATTTTTGGAGATGGTAACTATGAGTGATCACGCCCCCTCGAAGTCGGTCGATGCGACACAGTGCGATGAGCCGACGAAAACTGCGATTGGACAAGAATCGAGTACGGCCGGCAAGCTCACCGTTGCACAGCGGTTGAGGCGGGAGCGGATGCTGTTAGACAGTGAAATCAGGGACTGGCTCCTTGACCGTGACGGGTACACGGTGGCTCAGGCCTATCAGAAGTACTGCACGCGTTGCGTAGATGTGTCGGTCCGGCATGTATCGCTTCTCACTTTTATGGGAAGAGCGCAGAAGGCCAGATTTTTTGAGCAGGAGTTAGCGCTGTCTGAACAGGAAATCAGAGACTGGCTCCTTGGCTGTGAGGTGTACCCAATGACTCATGCCTATCTGAGGTACAGGACGCGTTGCGTAGAACTGTCCGTACCGCATGTGTCGTTTCGCTCCTTTAAGAGGAGAGCACGGGTTGCCAAAAAAGTGGCAACGGATGGCCGTCGTTGATGGCTGGCGCGAGCAATGCGATGTCCTCTTGCAAATGTTCGTGCGGCAGCATCGACGGGCATTCAATACCCCACGCTCGCGCAATTGTAATGCGGCGCGGCCGATTGGTTCGCGCTGTTCAAACAGAAAGTAACTTGCCGGCTGTCCTCTACAGTTCTAAAAGTCATGACCAAAACATCGCCTTCTGCGCCCACGGCCATAACTAAGGCAGTCGACAGGCAACTAAAGACCCTTGGGGCATCTGCCGCCGCCATAGCTTTCCTCAAGAAAGTTCGTGAGAATGGCCCGGTACATAAGCCGACTAACAAGGGAGGCGACAATGTATTGGTGCGCAAAAACCTGAGCAAGTCTGGCGGGCTGCGGGTCACGCTTGCCAGCATGTTGCATGAAAACGCTGCTGCGTTCTACGAATTCGATGATGACGTCATGGAGTGTCACTACTACCCACATAGTGAAGATTTCTTTCCGCGCGACGAGGACAACGTCATTTACACTCGAGACGCACATCTATTCCACTTCCTTGTGGTTCGCATAAATTCCCTACCGTGTTTGGAGGATTGGACGCGGCAAGGATATTTCGAGACCGTCAAGACAGGGCCGGGCGCCAGGTACTTTTGCGATGAAGTCGGAATATGGAGGAATAATTCGGCGGAGGAATTCTGCAAGAGTCTGGGGCTCCTGCATAGGGTCCGTCGGCAATCCGAATTACCAACAAATATTATCGAAAACGGACGTTTCCTGGCGAAGTACCGCCGAGCAACAGCGACACTATTGGACGAGGACACTAAACACAGGTTACGGTCGTTTGTTTCGAAAAAAAGTATGTCCCTGCTCGCAATGCTTGACGCGGACTTCACGGCCGATGTCATATTTGCAGGCCTCGTTGAGGGGGTGATCTATTTCGACATATTAAATGGTGTTTTGAGCGATACAAGCGAGGTGTATCTTCATGCAAACCCTGTTCGCGCCAAGTTTCACTGGGAGGCACGGAAGGCGGAACTCGCCGATCACCCAGTCGTACTGCCA
Source organism: Paraburkholderia dipogonis (assembly GCF_042680985.1). Taxonomy (NCBI): domain Bacteria; kingdom Pseudomonadati; phylum Pseudomonadota; class Betaproteobacteria; order Burkholderiales; family Burkholderiaceae; genus Paraburkholderia; species Paraburkholderia dipogonis. Next base: position 53,894 of record NZ_JBHUFR010000022.1, read on the forward strand.
CCCGTGAAGGGAGTGGTTGTCGGAGACATGGTGCCTTATGCCGGGGAAATGTGGAGCGTCGCTCGCGTGAACGAAACCCAGGGTGTTCTGACGAGAGACGGGGGCTTCGAGGAAAAGATACCTACCGCGAGCTTGAGCAAACTCGTGGAAGAACAACTCATGGCGACCGGACGCGCTACGGAGTTGGCAAAACGGAACAGAAAACGATGGGAAGAATATAGCGACAAGGATCGTACGGAAGCATTGAGGCGACTAAAGGCAATTCGCAACGATGGCGTCGGCGTCGCGAAGCGTACCTTTGCTCGTTGGCTGTCTCGTTATCGGAAAGCGAAAAGCTCAGTTGGACGGATCATGTCCCTGCTTCCTGAGAACGCGAATAAAGGTCGTCGTAGCGGCCGCTTTAGTGATGACCGGACAGAATCGATCGCGATAGAAGTTATTCAAAATATTTATAACACACCGGACTGCACAACGGTACAAAAAGCCTGGGACATATATTGCGCGATGTGCATCGAAGCAGGTGTCAAACCGATGTCTTATGTCGCCTTTGGACAGCGGGCTCGGAAGAATGAGGATGTCTGGGAGCGGGAAGGAAAGAGACGTGCACATACTCAAACCACGATTCCTCTGGAACTGGATGCTCGGGAGCCTTTGAGTGGCGTACGTCCGCATGAGGTCATATACATCGATAATACTCTTTTACCTATCTTCACAATAGGTCCGAGGGGAGAGGAATGGCAGAAGCTTTGGCTGTGCGCGGCCGTTGACGGACATACCACTCAATGTCGTTCGTATCTTTTAACTTACCGTCCTCCGTCGGCGCAGACTGCGTTGATGGTATTGCGAGACTACATACGGCGCCACGAATGTGTTCCGCGCGTAATCGTCGTCGACGGGGGTGCGGATTTCGATACCAAAGCGCTGGACGAATTCTGTGGCTTCCACGATATCGACAAACGTGGACGGTCGAGCGGAAAACCTCGTGGTGGGAACAGAATCGAAAATATGTTTGCAGTGCTCGATAAGGAGTTTGTCGCTGGGCTCGAAGGTAATTCACGAAAGATGCGCGAGCACGCGCGGGAGATGACAAAGGCAGTAGATCCGCGAGATCGGAGGGTGTGGGGATTCGTGGAACTTGCGAATGCGCTCGAATACTATCTGATGGTCGAACGCCCCATGGCGATACACCCCAAACTGGGAATGTCTCAAATCGAGTTCGAAGTTAAGCGTCTCCGGGAAACAGGTGAGAGAGACGAGGATCCCATCTATCTCGATGAAACGCAAATGCTGCTAACTAGCATGTTCCCGAAGCAGGAAAAACACAAGGTTAAGCCGCACGAAGGAATCTGGGAGAGCGGCGCTTACTACTGGCACGACGATTTCGCCAGGCTTTCCAACAAGAGCCTGGAGGTGCGAATCGAACCGTGGTACGCAGGTGTCATCTATGTTAACACTGGTCGTCGCTGGGTGGTTGCAACCTGTCGCGACAAGGAGCGTTGGAAACGCACTTCCTACGAGGTTCAGTATGCGGCACGCCAGCAACGGTTAGAGAATGTTTACCTTGCCCGGCGCGACAAGAACAATCCGCAACGCGCCAGGGCACGGACGTTCAAAATAGACCCCCGCCACTTCAGCGCTGAAGTTCACCTCAAACAGCAAATCGAGCGGCTGTATTACATCGCGGCATGGAAAGTGGTGTCAGCGAAACCGCTGCCGGAAAACGTTCAACTCGCGCAAACCGAGGCCCAGCAAGTTCCAGAGGAGGACGCCTCGTGCGCTCCAAATCCGGTAGAAGCAGCGATGTCCGGCGCATTGCCACAGACGGAGTCTGCGCTGACAGCAAGTGTGCTGAGTGCGATTGGACAACCCGAAACAAGGCCGCAACCTGAGTCTGCGCCTCCATTAAGCGAGAGGCTGGAGACGCTTTCGGCGGAGGATGTTGACTTCGAGGACGTATGGACTTCGGATGGTGAGGATGGTTTTGTCTGACATGACCTCAACTGCATCAAGACAGAAATTCTGTCACGCCACCTGTGAAAGGTTCCGTGCGATAAACGCCCGTGGCAGTCGGCAACGTTGAGTTGCTAAATGCTTCGATGTTTTTCTCAGATAGCTGCGGGATCTTTAGTAGAAAGCCACCGCGCATATTTCGACAACCAGGCGGAGTTTGCTATGAAACAAAAGATACGGATAACTTTGACTCAGTTGGAGAAATCCATCTCACACGCGCAGCGGATTGCGTATTCGAACATATCCCTAGACGATGTGCTATCTCTTCGGCCGGCGAAGAAGGTCTCTTTCTTTGCATCTTTGAGGGTCAAGCATAAAAAGTTGGAAGAGTGTGAAGCACTCTTTCGACACTTCATCGAAACCCCCAGTGATATTAAAATTGTCGGTCTTATTGGTCCGGCTGGTTCGGGAAAGACTGCATTTTACGAATCAGTCGTTAGCCCGATGGTTGAGGGTGATCGTGGCGAACTCACGCCACGTGACTGTGAAAAATTTCGTGCGATAAATGTGCGTGGCACTCGGCGACGTTGAGTTGCTCATTGCTTCGATGATTTTCTCAGATGGCTGCGAGACCTTTGATAGAAAGCCGTCGCACTTATTTCGACAACCAAGCGGAGTTTGCTATGAATCAAAAGATACGGATAAGTTTGACGCAGTTGGAGAAATCCATTACACACGCGGAGCGTATTGCGTATTCAAAAATGTCACTAGACGAGGTGTTATCCCTGCCGCCGGGCAAGAAGGTCTCTTTCTTTGCCTCTTTGAGGGTCAAGCATAAAAAGCTGGAAGAGGGTGAAGCACTATTTCGACACTTCCTCGAAACTCCCAGTGATAATAAAATTGTCGGACTTATCGGTCCAACTGGTTCGGGAAAGACAGCATTTTACGAATCAGTCGTTAGCCCGATGGTTGAGGGCGATCCTGGCGAATTCCCGACTCTAATGGTACCGGCCTTTGCATTCGGGAACAGTCGAACCGTGTTCTCTGGGATTTTGCGGCAAATTCTACGCGTGGCCAATGAGGTGTCGATCTCGGAAAAGCGTGGGGTCAGAGTCAGCGACGGGCGAGCAATAGTTATACCAAGAGGGCTGGACGGTCTCCGGGATGCGGTCACAAAAATGCTTAAGAATCGCCGTGTTCGCGTTCTCGCTATCGATGAGTTCTTCCATATGGTCAGATATTCGGATCTCGACGCGTTGATGGACGCAGTAAAGAGTTTGGCAGACGATACTTATGGCTTTTTGATGCCGATTGGTGGGCCGAGTCTTATCAAGTTTCTGACGCATAACGGAGAAATCGACCGGCGAAGTGAATCGATTTACCTCGGACGGTACACCAAAACTGAAGAAAACCAGGCCAGAGTGCTGCTTGCAGCAGGAAGAGGTGGCACTGACAAGTACCCACCCTTTGAAAGCATTGTTAGGAAGCTCCAGGCTAAGTGGCCCATGGAGGATGTGCCGCAGTTTCACCTGATGATGGACGAGATTTTCGACGTGACCCATGGACTTGTAGGATTGCTAAAGTCTTTGTTGACACGATGCCTTATTTACCAGATCAACAACGATGGTGTTTGGAATCACTCCTTTTTTGCCAAGTCTACTAAATCGAAGCGAGCGCTTGAAACGCTGCTAGAGGAGATCGAGAAGGGGGAAACGACTATGAAGGAAGAACAATATGGTGAGCCAAACTTCACGAAGATGCAGTTGGAAGTCATTTCGAAGAAGTTGGTGACTAAGCGACGTACTAAGTCTGAATCCCATCCGGCAACGGAGGTGTGACGATGGCACGCAAGAGGGATCGTGAGTTCCTCCACACGCCTGTATATGAGGAACTAGTTGCAGGTTCTCTGTCGGAACCGGATCTGTATTCGCTGCAGCCAAGGGACGTAGGCGGGGCTTTGTGTGAAACAATCGAAAGTTACTTTCTTCGACTGGCCCGCGAACACTGCGTTAGTCCTCGTACGTTGCACAAACTTCTGATTCCTCCTGGCTCGCCGATGCATCAGGCTTCCCCTCGAGAAGGCTTACTGGCGTCGCTTTCGGGGGCGCAAAAGTCATGGTATTTTTTTATGCTCGCTGAACGATTACGCGTGTGCACAAAACGGGAGGATGTCATGGCGTGCACGGTTCAATCGCTCACACGTGTTGTCCAGTTCTCCTCTAGGCGGGGCCGGCGACATTGTCCGTTGTGCGAGCGGGACAGAGCATTCGGTGAAAGCTGGATTCCTTTTCTCTTTGAAGTCGGGTGCGTAACGAGCTGTCCGGTGCATAGGGTAAGGCTGGTCGCGTCCAAGTGCGGTGCCGAAAATGGTTTCTCGCTTCCCGAGAGACAACGGAGTCGCATGCCAGGCGTCTGCTGGACCTGTGGAAGCTTGAACTTTCGCTGTGTGAACGCGCCAGTTGAGCCTAGTTGGCTTTCCGAAGACTGGACTGCAAAGCAGGTGGCGGAGGCAGTCGCTCTAGTTACAGGGGGTGACGCGCCGAAGCCCAAATGTATAGAGAAAGGCTTGAGTCTGCTTTGGCAACGTGCAGAAATCGATGCATCTCCAGATTTTCGAAATTGGTATACGGGCGTGGTCAAGAGGCGTGTTCGACGTGTCGGGAGGGAGGGACATGCAACTTTGCACGACGTTCTGTACGCCTGTATGGTCCTTCGCCTGAGCCTGCGGAACTTGCTCCTCGGCAAACTTGTGTTTGAGCCGGCGCCCATAATGTTGCCTGACGACCGGTTGACCCGATCGGGTTGGGTACAAATAGCGCTTCCCTCAACATTTCGACGCAAGCATCAAAAAATGGTCGCGCTTGACGCGGAGTGAGTGTGCTATCGGTTTGCATCGAGAACCAGATCTGACAGGTTTAACGCGGCGCGGTTAGTGTGCCCCACAGTAAAGGGGCAGCGTCTTGCAGCAAGCTGCCTGATAGCAAGAGAAGAAGCATCCGCGACGCGTTCCGGCACGTCGGCGTTCGATCCGGAAAATTTCTTTCGATGTACCCGAAGTGACCCCGTGGCTGCCAGTGACCGGCGCTTGCTGTCACCGGTGTATGCGTCAAGCACACTAGGCATATGGATTGGTAAGCAACGGTTTTTAGCTTGCGCGGTGAGGTTCGCGCGCTACGCATTTCGCCTGCGAGCCAAGCCCGTTCACGACGGGTTTTTTGGGCTGGTATGCCTCCACATCCATCGTCGCCGCGCGGCCCGCACCTGCAACCAATCTCCCCAGTACGCGCCCGCGTGAAATTACATTTTTCTTTCTTCGAGACGTGGCCGCCTTCATAGGCCGACCCTTGTGTCGGAATAAAAGCAAAAATTGGCAATACTTTTAGTCAACGAAAAGTTGGCATTTGTGCCATTTTTTGAAATATTTTTCAAATCGATGTGATGAGGTGATGACCAGAGTATTGCGCGGCTTGCGCGGCACCGACAAACGAATTAAATTGAGCAATTCCATAAGCTTGGTTGATAAATCATGCACCCCGAATTCGATGTCGATCTGCTGCGCACTTTCATCGCGGTAGTGGAAACGGGCAGCTTCACGAAGGCGTCGACGACCGTCCATCGCTCGCAGGCGGCGGTCAGCATGCAGATCAAGCGGCTCGAAACCATGCTCGGCACGACGCTGTTCGCCCGCAATACACGCAATCTGTCGCTCACACGGCCGGGCAATACGCTGCTCGAATACGCGCGGCGTGTGCTGGCGTTGCACGAGGAGGCGTGGTCGGCGATCGTTCGGCCGGAGGTGACGGGAAGAGTGGTGCTCGGCGCGCCGGACGACTACGTGTCGTCGCTGCTGTCGCCCGTTTTGCGGCGCTTTTCGAATCTGTATCCACATGTGGAAATCGAAATCGTCTGCGCGCAGAGCACGTCGCTCGCGCCCATGCTCGCCGACAACAAGATCGATCTCGCCTTCGTCACGCGCGACCGCAAGCTGCGCGGCGAATTCGTGCGCAGTGAGCCGATGGTGTGGGTGGGGGCGTCGGTGGATACGCCGGTGCTGGCGGCGTCGCCGCTGCCGGTGGGGCTCTATGAGCCGGGCTGCGTGGCGCGCCAGCATACGCTGGCCGCGCTCGACGGCGCGCGGATTCGCTATCGCGCCGCATTCAGCAGCGCGAGCCTGATGGGACTGGTGGCGACCGTGGATGCGGGGTTGTCGGTGATTGCGCTCACGCGTTGCAGCGTGCCGCCGCGGCTCGCGATTCTCGGTGAAGCACAGGGTTTGCCGAAAATCGCGCCGCTCGAAATCGTAGTGGCGCGCAGCGCCAAATCGGATCGTCCGACCTGCGATTATCTGGCCGCGCAGATGATGCAGGATCTGTCGCAGCGGCCTCAGGCGCGTGGGGCTTCGGCTTAGCGGTGGGCAGAGCGACTGGTGCGCGTCGAGTTGCGGAAGGCGGCGTTCAAGTTCGCCTTCGCAGCTTTAATGTTCAAACGCTTCGTTCAAGCACGCGCATATGCCGTCACTTCGCCATCCACCGCGAGCCGCACCTGCTCGCCCGGCCGCGGGCAAAGATAGCCCGGCACGCGCGCGCGCACCATCGTCCGCGCGTCGGAACGCAATTGCAGCGCGACGCCCGCGTCCTGCCCCTGAAAGATCACTTCCGTGACGACAGCGTCGTACGCTGCCGCGCCGTCAGGCATCGTTTCGTCGGCACGCAACAGACGGATCTGCTCGGGCCGCACCATCACGTCCACAGCGCCCTGGCCGACCGGCCCGGACAACGACAACTCGCCGAGTTCACAGCTCACGCGGTCCCGCGTGGCCATGCCCGGCAACAACACCGCCTCGCCGACGAACGATGCCAGCTCGCGCGTCACCGGCCGGCGATAGAGCGTCTCCGGCGTCGCCGTCTGGATCAGCCGGCCGTTCCACAACACCGCCACTTCATGTCCGAGCGACAACGCCTCGGATTGATCGTGCGTGACCAGCACGGCCGTCGCGCCGGTCGCGGCCAACGCGCTGGCCACGGCTTGCCGGGTTTCGAGCCGCAAGGCGGCGTCGAGCGACGAGAAGGGTTCGTCGAGCATCACCAGCGTCGGCGACGGCGCGAGCGCGCGCGCCAGCGCGACGCGCTGCTGCTGACCGCCCGACAACTGCTGCGGCGCGCGTTCGCCGAAGTTCGCCGGCAAGCCGACCAGCTCCAGCAATTCGGCCACGCGATGCCGCGCGCGTCGCTGCGCGCGCGGCAAGCCGAACACGATGTTGTCCGCCACCGACAGATGCGGAAACAGCGCGCCTTCCTGCGGCACATAGCCGATGCGGCGCTGTTCGGAGGGCACATGCAGATCGTCGCCGGCTACGCGGCGACCGTCGATTTCCACACTGCCGCCGTCGGCGCGTTCGAAACCGCATAGCAAGCGCAGCAAGGTGGTCTTGCCGCTGCCTGACGGACCGAGCAGCGCCAGCAGTGTGCCGCGCTCGACGGAGAGATCGATGCCGTGCAGCACAGGCGTGCCGTCGAATGATTTTTGCAGCCCGCGGATACGAAGTTCGCTCATGAAAATCCGATGATAAAAGCGCGGCGCGTCAGCTGCGTTCGCCGAGCAGCGCCGATTTGCCGAGCAATGCGAACAGGAGGCCGGAGGCGAACAGCGAGATGCCGGTGAGCAACGCCGCGTAGGGCGCCGCCGCGGCGAACGCCATTGTCGACGTGTCGGCCCAGACCTGGGTGGCGAGCGTTTGCGTGTCGAGCGGGGACAGCAGCAGCGTCGCGTTCAGTTCGGTGACGACCGAGATGAACACCATCGCCGCGGCCGCGCCGAGCCCAGGTCCGGCGAGCGGCAACACGACGCGGAACAGCGTCTGCGACCAGTTCAGGCCGAGTGCGCGCGCGGTCTCTTCGAGGCGCGGCTGCGCCTGCATGAAGGCGGCGCGCACACTGACCAGCGCCAGCGGCATGAACAGCATGGAGTAGGCGATCACCAGCAGCGTCGCGCTCTGATAGAGCGGTTGCAGCGCGTGCACCGCGAGCGACACGATCGCCAGCGCGATCACCAGACCCGGCACGCCCTGCGCGAGAAACACCGTGCGTTCGAACAAGGTCGCGAAACGGGTCGGATAGCGCACCAGCAGGAATGCGAGCGGCACCACGAGCAAGGTGGTGAGCAACGCCGCGGCAAGCCCGAAACCGAGCGACGAAATCGTTGCATTGAACAGCAGTTCGGGCGACACATCAGCCGGTGTGACGGCTGCCGCGCCCGGCTGCGTGAGCCAGTAGCCGATCATGCCGAGCGGCACGCCGAGCGTGGTGACTGACAGCAACGCAAAGCCGCCGACGACGATCCAGCGCCATACGCCGAGCTCGTAGCGCAAGACCGCGCGACGTGTGCCGCGATCGACGCGTTCATAACGCGACGCGCCGCGCACGCGAAATTCGAATGCCAGCACGATCAGGCAGATCACGATCAGCAGGCACGCGAGCAGCGAAGCGCCGCCGCCATCGAAACTCGTGCGGAACTCCGCGTAGATCTGCGTGGTGAAGGTACGAAAACGCAGCAGCGTAAATGCGCCAAACTCGGACAGCACACCGAGCGCGACCAGCAGCATACCGCCGAGCAACGCGGGGCGCAGTTGCGGCAGCACCACGCGTATGAACGTGGTCCAACGGTTGCAACCCAGTGCGCGCGCGCTTTCTTCGAGCGCCGGATCCATGCCGCGCAACGCGGCGGCGACCGGCAGATAGACGAGCGGAAAATACGCGCAGGTCAGCACCAGCAATGCGCCGTTGAAGTCCTGCAAGTCCTGGCTTAGCGAGACCCACGCATAGCTCGAGATAAACGCCGGCATGGCGAGCGGCGCGGCGCTCAACACGGCCCATGCGCGGCGCCCCGGCAAATGCGTGCGTTCGACGAACCACGCGGCAGCCGTGCCGATCACGGCGGACACCAGCGTGGTCGAGACGGTAATCATCAGCGTGTTGATCAACAGTTCGCCGACCAGCGGCCGGAAGATCAGATCGGCCGCCTCAGCCGCGCCGAAGCTTGCGGCGCGCCAGAACGTAAACGCAATCGGCAGCAACACCAGCAAAGCGCTGAGTGCTGCTGCCGCGAACAGCCCGCGAGGCGCACGCGAACGGGCGCGCGCCGGGACCGTGGAGACAGCCGGTGGCCCGGCTGACAATGCTTCGCTCATTACAGCAGGCCTGCCTGGCGCAGCAGCTTGCCGGCCTGGCTATCGTCGCCGAGTTGCTGGATCGTCAGCGGCGGCGGGCTCAGTTCGGCGAACGGCTTGAGGATCGGATCCGGTGCGACGCCGGCGTGCAGCGGATACTCGAACATCACGTGGCTCTTCGCCATCAATTCCTGCGCGCGCTCGCTCACCAGATACGCGAGAAACTTTTGCGCGCCGTCCGTGTTGTGCGCGGACTTCAACACCGCCGCGCCCGACACGTTCACGGCCGCGCCGGCGTCGCCGTTACCGAAGTGATAGATCGCGCTGCGGGTCTTGCCGTCGCCGAGTTCGGCATGCAGACGCGCCCAGTAGTAGTTGTTGATCAGACCGGTCGCGACACCGCCGCGGTTCACGGCGGCGACCACGCCTTCGTCGTCGTCGAAAATCTGCGCGTTGGCTTTCAGGCCCTTGAGCCATTGCACCGTTTGCGCTTCGCCCTTCAGCGCGAGCACGGCGGAGACGAGCGGCAGAAAGTCGCCGTCGCTCGGGGCGATGCCGATCTTGCCTTTCCATTCCGGCTTGGCAAGATCGAACAGCGATTGCGGCAGTTGCGATGCCTGGACCTTGGTGGTGTTGTAGGCGAGCACGTTTTCACGCGCGGTCACCGCGACCCATGCGCCGGTCGGCGAGTTAAAGCGCGTCGGCACGGTGGCGAGCGTCGAGGGATCCACCTTGTTCAGCAGGCCTTTCTCTTCGAGCAGCATCAACTCCGGCGAGTTTTCCGTGAAGTAGACGTCGGCGGGCGTGGCGGCGCCTTCGGCGACGATCTGCGCGGCCATCGCCGGGCCTTCGCCGTTGCGGATCTTCACCGAGATGCCCGATTGCTTTTCGAAGTCCTTGGCGAGGAGATTGACCACCTGTTCGTGCTGCGCGTTATACAGCGTGATCGACGCGGCCTCGGCCGCTGACGGCACCGTCGCGAAAGCAGCCAGCGTGAGGGCGACCGCGCTGCCAAGAATCCGTAGACGCGTGCCAAACGAGTTGTAAGCCATGATCCAGAAGTCCGTTGTGATGTTGTAGTTGATCTGTGTTGTTGTCGACCGCGCTTGCTTTACGTCTCGAACAATCCCGCGCCGATATACGAACCCGGCTTCGCGCCCGGCGGCACGGCGAAAATCGCGCTGCCGACGTGCGTCGTGAACTGGTTCATCATGTCGAACTTCGCGAGCCTGTCGTTGATCGGAATGAAGCCGGTACGCGGGTCGCTCTGATGCGCGATGAAGATGAGCCCCGCGTCGTACTCGGTTTCCTGGCGCCAAGGCGGCCAGCGCTCGATGTAGAAGTTCGTGCCGTCGTTATATGAGTACGAACGCCGCAGAATCTGCGCACCGTTATTGCTCGCCTGATTCGACAAACGCACGTGCGAGTTCTCCGGAATCACCGGATTGCCGTCCTTGTCCTCTTCCTTCAGGTCGACGGCGTCGAATTCGTTCTTCTTGCCGATCGGCGCGCCGCTGTATTTGTGGCGCCCGAACACCTGTTCCTGGAAGTCCAGTTCGGTGTTGTCCCAGTGCTCCAGCGTGATGCGGATGCGCCGCACGACGGTGTAGGTGCCGCCTTCCATCCACGGCGCGTCGGCGCTGGCGCCGGCCCACACGAACTGGTTCATCAACGGCGCTTTGGCGGTGGACGGATTGTTGGTGCCGTCCTTGAAACCCATCAGATTGCGCGGCGTCTGACCGCGCGGACCCGACAGGAAACCGGCCTGGCCCCAGCGCATCGCCGCCGTGCCGTACGACATGCGCGACAACTGGCGCACGGCGTGAAACGCTACTTGCGCGTCGTTCGCGCAGGCCTGGATGTACAGGTCGCCGCCGGTCTTTTCCTTGATCAACTGGTCGCCGTTAAAGCGCGGCAGATCGACGAGCGCAGCGGGGCGGCGCGCGGCAAGGCCGTAGCGATCCTTGCCTTCGTGCATAAAGAGACCGGGGCCGAAGCCGAACGTGATCGTCAGCCCGTTGGGGCCGAGACCGAGTACGTCGCCGGAATCGGGCGCGGCTTTATTCTGGTCCGCGTCGCCGGCGGGCAGCGGCGCGGCCGTGCCGCCTTGCGTGAGACGCGCGGCCGCCTCGGTCCAGGCGCGCAGCAGGGCGATCACGTCGTCGCGCTTCTCGGTGGTGAGATCGAGCGCGGCGACGTAGGTGTGACTTTGCTGCGGCGTGACGATACCGCCCTGATGCACGCCGTAGAACGGCTCGGCAGCCAGTTGCGGATCGGCGGCGGCGTGCAGCTGCGTCTTGCCGAGCGCGTTCTGCGACGTCGCCAGACCCGCGCCGAGGCTCGCGCCGGCGGCGACCGCGGCGCCGCCCGCCTTGAGAAACCCGCGCCGTGAAGGCCGCGGGGGTCGATCGTTTGCCATGGTTACTTCACCTTCATTCGGCTTGGAAACATTCAATTTATTTCGCGAGCACCAGCGTGTTCACGTCGTCCTGCACGTAGTAGAAACCGTCGCCTTCAGGCGTCATCGCGAGGCCGAACAGATCGCCGTTGCCCGGCGGCGATTGCGCCTTGTCGGTGTCGATCCAGCGGGCGTAGATCTGCTTGCCGCTGGCCGGATCGATTTCGACGATCTGGCCGTTCAGCGCGTTGGTGACGAGCAGGTGGCCGTTGGGGGCGGTCACCATCGCGAGCGGCCGGTGCAGCAGGCCGTCGGCGGTCAGCTGACGGCCGACGCCCGCGCTCGTGTCGCGCGTCATCGGTTCGTCGATTTCGGTGATGCGGTTGCCGATCGCGTCGGACACGTACAGCAGTTTCTGATCGGCCGAGAGCGCGAGGCCGGTCGGGCCGACGAGGAACACGCCCTTGTCGGCCTGCGCGCCGAAGCCGCTGCCCACCACGGTTTCCTTCTTCACGACCGGCGGCTTGCCGGGCGGCACGTCGAGGTCCAGACGCAGCACGGTGGCCTGCTTGAACACCGGTGGATTGCCGTCCGCGCCGCCCACGCCGAAGCCGGCCATGCTGACGAACAGCGTCGCGCTGCTGCCGTTGTCGACGACCGCCATGTTGCCCCACGGATCGTTGATGTTCGGGCTACTGATGGTCGAGGCGACCTTGCCTTGCGGATTAATCACGATCAGGCAGCCGGCGCCCTTGGTGCCGGTGGTGCCGTCATTGCTCGGCGTGCTGCCGACGATCACATAACCGGACTTGAGCATGGTCATCGCGGTCGACAGGCCGATGCCGCCCGGGCATTCCTTCAGATCGCGCGGCACCGTCGCGAACACCGTCATCTCTTTGGTGTCCGGGTGATAGTTGATGATCGTGCTGCCGGTGCCCTGCAGATTGGTCGAGTTATTGAAGTTGCCGACCAGCACGTCGCCTTGCTTGACGGTGCCCGCCGTGACCGGCGCGACCACGACTGCGTACGGATTCTGGTCGCCGTTGCCCGGCACGGTGTTGATCAGCGTGGTGTGGTGCTTGACGGTTTCGAGGAAACCTTGCGGCTCGGCGTGTGCGCTGCCGGCGCTCACCAATGCAGCGGCGCCGAGAGCGGCGGCAAACAGAGGCCACGCGAGGGCCCGCGCGGCGCGCGGCGAAAACTTGCGCGAGGGATTGTTCACGATTGAGCCTCCGTGCCTGCGCACAAAACGGTGATTGCGGTCATGATCGAAAGCATGGGATTCGATATTGTCGGTAGCGTGTGAATTGGGCGCGGTCATCAGAAGTTGATGTTGGTCCGCACGCCGATGACGAACGTGTTGCGCAGCGGCTGCGTCGGATCGTTCGGGTTCTGGCCGGCGCCGGCGTTGAACGTGTATTGCGCGTCGGCTTGCACTTGCCACCAGCCGTTGACCTGATACTGGTAGGTCGCCTCGAGCGCGGTTTCGCTGGTGCGCACGCCGTACGGGCCGTTGCTGAAGGCTCGGGTGTCGGCGTCGAGGCCGTTCACGTGGTTGCCGACCTTGATGTAGGTGAGCGCGAGGCCGACGCTGTCGTCGTCGCGGCCTTTGAACGGCGCTTTCATCACGACGCCGACGTTCGCCGCGAGGCTCACCAGGTTGCGGTCGCCGGGCGCGCCCATCACGCGCGCGAACACGCCGATGCTGCGCGGCTCGTCCGGGTCCGGACGCCAGATCATCTGGTCGGCCACCGCGTAAATGCTGTAGTCGCCGCGATGATTCTGGGCCACGCCGCTCGTGGCCGGATTCGCGAGCGACAGGCCGGTGTTGTCGTAGCGCTGATCCGTGAAGCTGCCGTTGTTGTACCAGACGCCAAGCTTGTAGGTGCCGGGCAAACCGCCGCCGCCCGCGCCGACCATCTCGCCGTCGGCCGGCTGGTTGATCGCGTACTGCAACTCGCCGATGAACAGCGTGCCGTTGTGCAGATTGAAGTTGGTGCCGCTCTTGTTGTCCGGGTTGTTGCCGAGCGGGTCGCCGTCGTACACGCCGGCGAGAGCCGTCAACGAAGGCGTGATCTGGCCGCGCACGCGCACGCCGAGGTCGGACAGCGGATACGCCGGACCGCCTGACGGCATGTCGTACGAGGGCAGCGCGGGCCAGCCGAACATCGTGTTGACGAACAGCGCCGAGTATTGGCTCGTGATGAATTCCTGGTCGATACTTTGCTGACCGATCTTCACGTCGATGCGTTTGTTCAGGAACGACTGCTGGTACCACAGTTCCCACAGACGGGTCGTGTCGTCCGCTTCGATGCCGCTCGCCGTATTCAGCGTGCCGAGCTTGTTGGCGCTGAGATTCGCGCCATGGATCTGCAACGCGCTGACGTTGAACAGGCCGCCTGGCAGGCCAAACGCTTTTTGCGTGTCCAGTTGCACGGTGGCGGTCGTCAGGCCGTCGTAGTCGGCGCCTTTCGCGAGACCGCCGCGCAGGTTGGCGAGCACTTCGCTGGTCTCGGTGAGCGTAAAGGTCACGCCGTATTTGCCGAGCCAGGGGCGCAGGCCGCCGATGTCGCCGAGCATCTGCTCGCGATTCCAGAAACCGGTCCACTGATTCGTCTGGGTCGCCTGAATCTTCAGGTCGGCCTCGGGCGCTTCGGGCGCGGCGTCGGGATTGGCTTCGGCCATGGCGACGCCGGCTGTCAGCGACGCCCAGGCGAACGCCGTGCAGAGCGCGGCACGCCGCACCGAGGGCAAACGCGAACGGCGTGTGAGAGCGGCGCGCGGCGCGGAATCGCGAAACGGACGCGCTTGTGCGCCAGGTCCGTTGAAATGGGCGAACTTCATCGAAATCCTTGTTGGTGTTGTATCGACTGATTGAAACCATCGCGGCGCGTCGCCGCCTGCCCGCGATTTGCCATATCGGTTCGCGACGCCGACACGGCAGATGGCGAGATCGTACGCATGCGAATTTGGTGAGTCAACACAAATGAGAACGATTCGCATCAATATTACTGACATATAACCTTGCGCTTTACGGACTGCTACCAAACGGCATTTGCACGTAATTTGCGGCGAATGTGAATGTAATGAAAACGAATGCTGGTGGTCATATCGACGCAGAGGAGTTAGCCCGAAACGCGAATTCAAAGGAGGGGATCGCGGTGGGCTGGCGGCGTCGGCCGGAACCTACGAAATCCGGTCAAGGCCGCCGCTGCGAGTCGACCGCAAAAAGCGGCTATGATCGATTTCCAGAACCGCACGGTCGCGCGCATCCGACACGCGACAAGCGCCCAAACCCATACTGGAACCCTGCCGATGTCTCACACAGTGAATCTGGATAACTACTTCGCCCGCATTGGCTACCAAGGGCCGCGCGCGGCGACGCTGGAAGTGCTTCAGGCGCTTCATCGGTTGCACCCGCGCGCGATTCCGTTCGAGAACCTGAGCCCGCTCACGCGGCGTCCGGTGAAACTGGACCTAGAATCGGTCGAACGCAAACTCGTCACCGAACACCGCGGCGGCTACTGTTTCGAACAGAACGCGCTGTTCGCCGACGTGCTGACGCAGTTGGGCTTCACGGTCACGCCGTTGCTCGGACGCGTGCTGTGGGGCCGGGGACCGGACGCGCCGCCGCCGCCGCGTACGCATATGGTGTTGCGCCTCGACATCGACAACGAAGCCTGGATCGCGGACGTCGGTTTCGGCAGCGTGACGCTGACCGCGCCGCTGCGCCTGACCGCGGGTCTCGCGCAACGCACGGAACTCGGCACGTTCCGTCTCGCCGACGCCTCGCGCGAGGCGCTCAACCTCGAAGTGCAGGCTCGCGACGAAAGCTGGGCGCGGGTCTACCGCTTCGATCTGCAGCCGGTCGAGTGGATCGATTACGAAACCTCGAACTGGTACACGGCGACCTCGCCGGAAGCGATTTTTGCGAGCACGTTGATCGTGTGCCGCGTGCTGCCCGAGGCGCGGCTTGCGCTGTTCAACGATCAGCTGAGCGAGCGCGCGGCCGACGGCCGGCTCATCAGCGAGCGGCAAATCAAAAGCGCCGGCGAACTCGCGGCGTGTCTGCGCGATCAGTTCGGCATCGACACCGGCGACCTCGACATCGCGGAGATATTCGACCGCGTGCGCACGCCGGCTCAAACCGCGTAGCAAGCAAAGGCCATGGTCGCGCGCCTCATCTTCCAAACGGTGGTCTGGCTGGCGGGGATGGGCGCGCTGCTGTTCGGCGCGGCGGGCACCTTCGCATGGCCGGCCGCGTGGTGGTATGTGATCGGGCTGGGCGTGCTGAGCCTGTGGATCGGTTTGTGGCTGGCGCGTCACGATCCCGGCCTGCTCGCCGAGCGGCTGTCGCCGTTGTTGCAGGCGCAGCAAAACCGCTGGGACCGCATTTTCATGGTGAGCGTGTCAGTTGCGTGGTGCGGCTGGCTGGTCCTGATGGCGTTCGACGCGATGCGCTTTCACTGGAGCGCGCCATTGCCGGTGGCATTGGTCAGCCTCGGCTCGCTCTGCGTGTTCCTCTCCCTCTTGATGTGCCGCTTCGTGTTCCAGGCCAATAGCTATGCCGCGCCGGTCGTGAAGATCCAGACGAGCCGCGGGCATAAGGTGATCGATACCGGCCTTTACGCGCATGTCCGTCATCCCATGTATGCCGCGGCGCTGCTGCTGTTCGTCGGCACGCCCTTGCTGCTCGGATCGTGGTGGGGACTCGCCTTCGTGCCGGTCATGGCGATCGGTATCGGCTGGCGCGCGGTGCGCGAAGAGCGTGTATTGGCCGCGCAACTCGACGGCTACGCGGACTACATGGCGCGCGTGCGTTATCGCTTCGTGCCGTTCATCTGGTAGGCGCATCGCCTCGGCGTGCGCGCCGCGCCAATCTGCTCAGCTTGCATCAACCTGTCTAGACAAAATAGCTCGCGCTCGTCTGAGTTGCGACGTGCGCCGCGCCTCTTTCACCCATTAAGAACTCCCCGCAAAGCCATGCTGCGCTGAATCATCTAGGGGCTTACCCGATGATTCAACCAATTTCTCACAAATTCTCTTGCGACCGCTTTTTGACTCATGCAGACTTGTCTATACAAATTAAGCAGCGATTAAACATCCGGTTCGATGGTGTCCTCAATCAAAGGAGTTTCGACGTGAAAGTGAAGCGCACGACGGCAGCAAAAACATTGATCGGCGCCGTGCTCGGCGCCGCGGCGATTTTCGCGGCACCGGTGCAGGCCAAAGACTGGAAGACGGTGACGATCGCGCTCGAAGGCGGCTACGCGCCGTGGAACCTGACCTTGCCGGGCGGCAAACTGGGCGGCTTCGAACCCGAACTGGTCGCCAACCTGTGCGAGCGCATCAAGCTGCAATGCAATCTCGTGGCGCAAGACTGGGACGGCATGATTCCCGGTTTGCAAGCGGGCAAGTTCGACGTCCTGATGGACGCGATCTCGATCACGCCGGAGCGTGAAAAGATCATCGCCTTCTCGAAGCCGTATGCCGCCACGCCCGCCACGTTCGCCGTCGCCGACGCCAAGGTGCTGCCCAAGGCCGCGCCGGGCGCGAGCGTCGTCAAGCTGTCCGGCGACCCGAAAGCCGACCAGCCGACCGTCGATGCCTTGCGCAAACAGCTAAAGGGCAAGACCATCGGCATCCAGTCGGGCACGGTCTACACCAAGTTCATCAACGACGGCTTCAAGGACGTGGCCACGATCCGCGTCTACAAGACCTCGCCCGAACGCGATCTGGATCTGGCCAACGGCCGCATCGACGCTTCATTCGACGACGTGACGTACTACGCCGCCAACATCGACAAGAAAGAAACCGCCTCGATCGTGATGGCCGGTCCGAAGATCGGCGGGCCGATCTGGGGTCCGGGCGAAGGCCTCGCGTTCCGCAAGCAGGACGCCGACCTGAAAGCGAAGTTCGACACCGCGATCAGCGCCGCGCTCGCCGACGGCACCGTCAAGAAGCTCTCCGACAAGTGGTTCAAGACCGACGTCACGCCTTGATTCGCCAACACGTCGAGAGGCAACGGCAGGCGCGCGCGGCGAAAGAGCCGCGCGCGCCGGCTGGTTCGATCCGCCGCAATGGATGAAGATGAGAGGTAGGGAATGGCTCTGATACAGATGCTCGGCTTCGGGCCGGAAGGCTGGGGCGGCGTATTGCTGCTCGCGGCGTTGATGACGGTGGCGCTCACGCTCGCGGCACTCGCGGTCGGCGCCGTGTTCGGCGCGCTGGTGGCGGCCGCCAAGCTGTCGCGTTTTCGTACGCTGCGCGTGATCGGCGATATCTACACCACCGTGTTTCGCGGCGTGCCTGAACTGCTCGTCATCTATCTGTTCTATTTCGGCGGCTCGACGCTCGTTACGAGCGTCGGCCAGTTGTTCGGCGCGGAAGGCTTTGTCGGCGTGCCGCCGTTCGTGGTCGGCGCGCTGGCCGTGGGCATGATTTCAGGCGCCTACCAGGCCGAGGTGTACCGCTCGGCGGTGCTGGCGGTGTCGCGCGGCGAACTCGAAGCCGCGCGCTCGATCGGCATGCCGACGCTGACCATGGCGCGCCGCATCCTGATTCCGCAAGTGCTGCGTTTCGCGTTGCCGGGCATCGGCAACGTCTGGCAATTGAGCCTGAAGGACTCGGCGCTGATCTCCGTGACGGGGCTCGCCGAACTGCTGCGCACGAGCCAGGTGGCGGCGGGTTCCACGCATCAATACTTCACGTTCTTCGTCGTGGGCGGCGCGCTCTATCTGATCATGACCAGCATCTCGAACCGGGTCTTCAACCGTGCCGAAGCGCACGTGGGCCGGTCCTTCAAGCGCAACTTCGCGCGTAACTGACGAGGGCGGCCATCATGCATTTCGACTTCGACTTTCTGTTCGACACGATCAAGCAACTGCTCGCGGCCGTGCCGACCACGCTCGGCCTGTTCTTCTGCTCGCTGATTCTCGGCGGCCTGCTTTCGCTCGTGATCGTCACGATGCGCGTGTCGCCGCACTGGCTGCCGAATCGCTTCGCGCGCGCTTATATCCTCGTGTTCCGCGGCTCGCCGCTGCTGATCCAGATGTTCCTCGTGTACTACGGCATGGGCCAGTTCGGCGTGATCCGCGAGAGCTTCCTGTGGCCGGTGCTGCGCGAGCCATACATGTGCGCGGTGTTGTCGCTCGCGCTATGCACGGCCGGCTATACCGCCGAAATCATTCGTGGCGGCTTGATGGCGGTGCCGGTCGGTCAGATCGAAGCCGGTTATTCGATCGGCCTATCGGGTTTCGCGCTGCTGCGCCGCGTGATCGGACCGATCGCCTTGCGCCAGTGTCTGCCGGCGTATTCGACTGAAGCGGTGCTGCTCGTCAAATCGACGGCGCTCGCGAGTCTCGTCACCGTGTGGGAAGTGACCGGCGTCGCGCAGCAGATCATTCAGCAAACCTATCGCACGACGGAAGTCTTCATCTGCGCCGCGCTGATCTATCTGTTCCTGAATTTCGTCATCGTGCGCTTGCTCGGCATGCTCGAAACGCGTCTGTCGCGCCATCTGCGCGCGGCGCGCCCGGCCGCGGCGAACCGCCCGGTTTCCGCCACCACCGAAGCACGCCGCGCCGCGCCCTGAACGGCCGCCCATCCTGGATGAATCTGGAGAATCCCATGAACGCTACGGCACCCGTTGCACTGTCGGTCAAGAACATTCACAAATCGTTCGGCGATCACCACGTGCTCAAAGGCATTTCGCTCGACGCCCATCAAGGCGACGTGATCTCGATTCTCGGCGCGAGCGGTTCGGGCAAGAGCACGTTCCTGCGCTGCCTGAACCTGCTCGAAACGCCCGACGACGGCTCGGTCTCGCTCGCCGGCGAAGAGTTGAAAATGAAGCGCCGCGGCGACGGCAAACTGCAACCGAGCGACCGCCGCCAGGTGGACCGGGTACGCTCGCAACTCGGCATGGTGTTCCAGAACTTCAACCTCTGGTCGCACATGACCGTGCTGGAAAATCTGATCGAAGGGCCGATGCGCGTGCAAAAGCGCAGCCGCGCCGAATCGGTTGAAGAGGCGGAAGCGCTGCTGGCGAAAGTCGGTCTCGCGGAAAAGCGCGGCCACTATCCGGCGCATCTTTCAGGCGGTCAGCAGCAACGCGTGGCGATTGCGCGCGCGTTGGCCATGCATCCGAAAGTCATGCTGTTCGACGAGCCGACCTCGGCGCTCGATCCCGAACTGGTGGGCGAAGTGCTGCGCGTGATGCGCTCGCTGGCCGAAGAGGGCCGCACCATGCTGGTGGTCACGCACGAAATGGGTTTCGCGCGCCATGTCTCGAATCGCGTGATGTTCCTGCATCAGGGGCAAGTGGAAGCCGACGGCACGCCCGACGAAGTGTTCGTCGAATGCAAGTCGGATCGCTTCCGGCAATTCGTTTCGAGCCATCAGGACCGCACCACCAACTAATCAGCATCACCAGGTAATTCACCAGGCAGAGCGTTCATATGGCCGTGATCCGTTCCAATCGTCCTCTCGACTGGGCTCAGGTGGCAGCGGTTGCCGCCGGTGAGCCGCTCGAGCTTTCCGCCGACGCCCGCGCGCGCATCGCCGCGGCGCGCGTGCTGGTCGAACAGATCGTCGAGCGCGGGATTCGCGCGTATGGCGTGAATACCGGCGTCGGCGCGTTGTGCGACGTCGTCGTTTCGCCGGGCGAGCAGCGCACGTTGTCGCGCAACATTCTGATGAGTCACGCGGTCGGCGTCGGCGCGCCGCTCGGCGCCGCCGAAACGCGCGCGGTCATGGCCGCGGCCGTCAACAACTTCGCGCACGGACACTCGGGGATTCGCCTCGAAGTCGCGGACCAACTGGTGGCGCTGCTCAACGCGGATTGCCTGCCGGAAGTGCCGGCGTTCGGCTCGGTCGGTTATTTGAGCCATATGGCGCATATCGCGCTCGTCTGTATCGGCGAAGGTTACGCGCGCTTGCGCGGCGAGCGGCTCACAGGACGCGCCGCGCTGCAACGCCTCGGGCTCGAACCGCTCGTGCTCGAAGCCAAGGAAGGGCTGAGTCTCGTCAACGGCACGCCGTGCGTCACCGGCCTCGCGGCGTTGGCTCTCGCGCGTGCCGAACGCCTGCTCGACTGGACCGACATGGTCGCCTCGATGAGCTTCGAGAATCTGCGTGGCCAGCTTGCTGCTTTCGATGAAGATTCGCTGGCCTTGCGTATCTCGCCGGGCCTGAACCTGGTCGGCGGGCGCATGCGCGCCGCGCTGGCCGACAGCGGCATTCTCGCGGCGGTGGTCGGTCAACGCACGCAAGATCCGCTGAGCATGCGGACCATTCCGCACGTGCACGGCGCCGCGCGCGACGTGCTCACCGCGACCGCCGACGTGGTCAATCGCGAACTCGCATCGATTACGGACAACCCGATCGTCGCCGGCACGCCGGAAGAGCCGCGCGTGTATTCGCAGGCGCACGCGGTGGGCGCCTCGATCGCGCTGGCAATGGACAGCCTCGCTACCGCGATCGCGCAAGTCGCCGCAATGGCCGAGCGGCGCCTCGACCGTCTCGTCAATCCGCTGGTGAGCGGCCTGCCGGCGTTTCTCGCCGAGCCGGGCGGCACCTGTTCCGGCTTCATGATCGCGCAGTACACGGCGGCCTCGCTGGTCGCGCAGAACCGGCGGCTCGCGCTGCCCGCGAGTCTCGACGGCGGCATTACCTCGGCCTTGCAGGAAGATCACCTGTGCCACGCCACGCCCGCTGCGCTGAAGGCGCTGGAAATCATCGACAACGCCGGACGCATCGTCGCGATCGAATTGCTGGCGGCGGCGCAAGCCTACGACCTGCAAAGTATTGACGCGCCACGCGCACCGCACACCGGTGCGCTGTGGCAGCGCGTGCGGCGCGTCGTGCCGACCTACCGCGACGACCGTCCGCTCGCGGACGACATGAGCGCCGCCTTTCGCATGATCGCCGACGAGGCGCCGCCGCCCTTGCCGAACCCTGGTAAGATTGGCCCTCGGCCGCTCACGTCCGCCGACGGCGCGGCCCCGGCGGCACCTGCCACGCTCGCGAATCTGGCGGCCGCGGGCCACGTGCGCGCAGCCGCGAACATCGCTGTCAACGACGGGCAGGCTGCCGCGCACATCGCATGACGCAGACGCCGCCGGTGAGCGGGCTATCCGCCGGCAAGCCGGTCAAGGTGTACCAACCAGGTACAACCGGCGTATCACCCACGAGGTCGGAGTGAACACAACTACAAGCACGCGCACCGCGGAGACGCAGGACCGCCCTGATCGCAGCCAGGAGACACCGGCGAAAGCCATGCCTGCCTATGAGCAGATCAAACGCTACGTGATCAGGCGCATCAGCGAAGGCGACTGGAAGCCCGGCGGGCTGATCCCGTCCGAAACGGAACTGGTCAAGGAATTCGGCGTCGCGCGCATGACCGTGTCGCGCGCGTTGCGCGAATTGACCACCGAGCGCGTGCTCACGCGCGTGCAAGGTTCCGGCACGTTCGTCGCGCCGCAGCGTTATGAATCGACGGTGCTGGAAATCCGCAACATCGCCGACGAAATCGCCGCGCGCGGCCATCGCCATTCGGCACGCGTGCTGACGCTCGAACCGAGCGACGACCCGCAGGCGCTAGAGGCGCTCGGTCTCGCCAGCGGGCCGGCTTTTCATTCGTGCATCGTGCACAGCGAGGAGGGCGAGCCGATCCAGTACGAGGACCGCTACGTCAACCCAAAGGTGTTCCCCGATTATCTGAACCAGGATTTCACGATCGAAACGCCGAATCACTACATGGTGCGGCTCGCGCCGATTCAGCGCGCCGAGTTTCGCATCTATGCGCAGAAGCCCGACGCCTATGTGCGCCGCCATCTGCTGATGGATATCGGTGAGCCGTGTCTGCAACTCTGGCGCCGCACGTGGGTGGGCGACGACGTGGCAACCTCGGTGCAGTTGTGGCATCCGGCGTCGCGTTTTCATCTCGCGGGGAACGTGTAGCGCGGTTTAACAGCCGCGCGTTTTCAACCCTGGCGTTGCGACAACTCCGGCGAGAAGCGGCAGCCGAGCCGATAACGCGACCCAGGGTGCACGAACCGCGCGAACGTGACCGCCACGCCGCTCGTCCACGTGCGGCGCATCAGCGTGAGGCACGGTTCCTCCGCGCGAATTTCAAGCAGTTCCGCTTCGGCGCGCGTAGGCAGGCCGGCGTCGACCACGTGCTCGACGTCGTGTGCCGGCACGATCTCGAACAGGTATTCCGACGGCCGCGTCGCCGAGAAATCCTGCAGCAGAAAATCCGGCGCGATGACCGGATTCACATAGCGATCCTCCAACTGCACCGGCAAGCCGTTCTCGCGATGCACGCAAATCACATGAAATACCGAAGCGCCCGGCGCGAGCCCTAACGCGTTCGACACCATCACGGACGCCGTTTCGCGTTGCGACAGAACCGTATCGCAGCGGTATTCGTGGCCCCGCGAGCGGATCTCGTCGCCGATATGGGCGATCATCAGCAGCGTGGATTGCGGCTTGCTTTGCGCGACGAAAGTGCCGACGCCCGAGACGCGGGTCACGAGTCCTTCTTCGGCCAGTTCACGCAGCGCGCGATTGACCGTCATGCGTGATACGCCGAGTGTCGCGACCAGATCGAGTTCCGACGGCAGACGGTCGCCCGCGCGGCGTTCACCCGATTCGATGATCTGCCGGATATGGCTCTTGACCTGTTCGTAGCGCGCGGCCGGCGCGTCGGCCGCGGCGCGCGCGGCTTTCAGCGCCGATGCGGAAAGCGGCTTGTCGTGAGCGCGGCTGCGAACGGTGGAGGACATCGGCGGCCCTTGCGTCAGTGTCCGCGTGAGGCAGGAAGAAGCCGGCGGCGCGTGCTCATAGCGGCTGTGCGTCGTCGGGACCGCGCGTCCAGAACGCGTTGCGGTCGAAGTAGTTTTGCAGGAATTGCCGCAAGCGCGGTTGTCCGGCATCGTGAAAGACATCGCGCGGTTTGCCTTGCACGGCGATCCTGCCTTGATCGATGAACATGACTTTGTCCGCGACCTGCGCGGCGAAGCCCATTTCGTGCGTGACCACCGCCATCGTCATGCCGTCGCGCGCGAGCTGCTTCATCACTTGCAGCACTTCGCCGACCAGTTCAGGATCGAGCGCCGAGGTGGGCTCGTCGAACAGCATGATGTGCGGTTCCATGGCGAGCGCTCGCGCAATCGCCACGCGCTGCTGCTGGCCGCCCGAGAGCTTGGCCGGATAGGCGTCGCCCTTGTGCGCGAGGCCGACCGTTTCGAGCATCGCGTTGGCGCGGCGGCGCGCTTCGTCGCGTGACAGATGCCGCACGCGCAGCAGCGATTCCATCACGTTGCCGAGCGCCGTCATATGCGGCCACAGATTGAACTGCTGAAACACCATGCCGACGTTGCGCCGCACGCGGTTGATTTCGCTTTGCGACGCGCGCACGCGTTTGCCGTTGCGCTCGCTGTAGCCGAGCAGTTCGCCTTCGATGCGCACGTCGCCCTGATCGTAGGTTTCGAGCGCGGCGAGGCAGCGCAGCAGCGTGCTCTTGCCCGAGCCCGATGGGCCGATGATGCACACCACTTCCGAGCGTGCGATCTCGAGATCGACACCGCGCAGCACCTCGACTTCGCCGAAGCGTTTGCGCAGGTCGCGCACTTCGATCAGCGGCGCGCCGGACGAAGGTCCGACCGTAGCGGAGGACGCGGAGGAGGGCATGTCGGCGATAGCGTTCATAAGAGAGTCCTCTTTCCGTTCATGCCATGAAGCGCGCGATGCGGGTTTCGGCCCACATGCCCGCGCGTGAAGTCAGCTCGACCAGCGCGAGATAGCACACGCACAGCACCAGCAGCGTTTCGACGAAAGCGAAAGTAGCCGAGCCGATGCCGGTCAGCACGAACGTGAGTTCGGGCACGGTGACAATCGACAACACGGCGGTTTCCTTGCTCAACACGATGATCAGATTGGTCAGCGCGGGCACGATCAGCACGAGCATTTGCGGCACCTGAATGCGCAACACTGCTTGCCAGCGCGTGAGGCCAAGACACGACGCCGCTTCGAGATGCCCCGGCGGCACGGACTGAAAACCGGAGCGGAAGGCTTCGGCGAAATACGCGCTGCCATAAAGGCCCAGGCCGAGCACGCCGGCGGTCATCGGTTCGAGCGTGAGGCCGAAAGACGGGCCGCCGTAGTACAGCAAAAAGAGTTGCACGAGAAACGGCGTGCCGCGAAACAGTTCGATATAGAGGCGCAACACGCCGCGCACCCAGCGTCCGCAAAAGAGTTGCAGCACGGCAATCAGAAAACCGATCAGGATGCCGATCGCCACACCCGCGGCCCACGTGCCGAGCGTCGTGACGAGGCCCGCGGCGATCGGCTGCAGGTTGTGGGTGATGACGGTGGGATCGAGCTTTTGCATGGCGTGGTGTCGATGTCGAACTCAGGCGTGCTGCAAGCGGTATTCGGCGGCGTGCGCGACGAGCGCGAGCGCGCCGCAGATCACGAAGTAGATCAGCCCCGCCGCAACGTACGCTTCGAGCGGCCGATAGGTGCTGGCCGCGATGTTCTGCGCGGTGCGCGTCAACTCGGCCACGCCCACCACCGAGATCAGCGACGAAGCCTTGATGAGCAGCACCATTTCATTGACGAGCGAGGGCAGCGTCGAACGGAAGGCTTGCGGCACGAGAATGCGGCGCAGCATGTCGAACGGCGAAAGCCCGAGCATGCGCGCGGCTTCGAGATGGCCCGGTGGAACGCTGAGAAAACCGCCGCGCAGGATCTCGGCGATATACGAGGCGGAACACAGCGACACGGCACTAAGCGCCGCCACGATCGGCGACACGTTGATGCCCGCGAACGGCAACAGGTAGTACACGAGCAGCAACTGCACCAGCATCGGCACGCCGCGAAAGAAGAACACATAGGCGCCGCCGAACATGCGCGCCGCGCGGTTCGGCGAGAGCCGCGCCGCGCATACGCCGATCGCGACGAAGAAGCCGATCAGGAGACCCGCCAGCGAAATGCCGATGGTGGCGAGCGCCGCATGCAGCAGCAGCGGCAAGCCCTGGAGGAACACGGTCGTGCTGAACATAAGCGTCGCACTCGCTGGAACGGGGGGGCGATGCGGTTTTTGCAAAGACCGCATCGCGTGCATCAGGACATGTGCAACATCAGCCGGTCAATAGTTCGGCGTGGGCATGGTGGTCGGCGCATCCATTGCGACGCCGAACCATTTCTTCTGCAATGCGGCGAGGCGTCCGTCGTTATGCATTTTCACGAGCGCGGCGTTGAAGGCATCGGCGAGCGGCTTGCTGTCGGCGTCTTTGCGCAGGCAGTAGGCGAAGTACACCTTCGCGCCGAACGGCGGCTGCACCACGGCGAAGGTTTCCGGGCGCTGCTTGGCCACGTACGCGATGTTGGTCATGGAGTTCGCGACCGCCGCGATGCGACCGGCGGCGAGGTCGGCGTAGGCCTGATTGTTGTCGACGTATTCGCGGATTTCAGGCGGCTTCGGCAGCGTGGCGACATAAGCCTTCAACTGGTCGAGTTGCGCCGAGCCCTTGCCCGCGCCGACCGTCTTGCCGACGATATCCGACGATTGCTTGACCGACGTATCGTTCGCGCGTTTGAGCAGGGCGTCGGTGGCGTCCGCGACGGGCAGCGTGTACGTGTAGCGTTCCATGCGCGCCTTGGTGACGGTCAGCGGGCCGCCCACCATGTCGAACTTGCCGGCTTCGAGACCCGGCAGCACGCTCGGCCACGGCAAGTCGATAAAGCGCACCTTCACGCCCATCTCCTTGCCGACTTCGGCGAACAGGTCCTTGTTGAAGCCGGCCTGCTGACCGTTTTCGAGGAAGTCGAAGGGCGCGAACTGCATCTCGGTGCCGACCACCAGTTCGCCGGCTTTCTTCACTTTGGCGAGCTGATCTTCCGCGTGGGCGGTGACGCTTGCCGCGCACAACGCCAGCATGACCAAACGACACTTCCAGCCTGCAAGGATGCTCATGAGATTCTCCGGTTGGCAAAGCGGTGCCGCGCAAACGTGGTGCATGAAACGAGTCCGGTGCGAACTCGGCGCGAGTCATGCGAGGCAGTATATACCGCAGTTTTCGCGCGAAATAAATAAACACGCGAGTAGAGAAAAGCCCTTATGCGAAGCACTGGAAAGCAGCTTGCGGGTGAGCTTTTGGCGGTATATACAACTGCAATGCGCGGCGCGGGAATGCATCTTCCCGCAGACGATTAAACCGCCATTTTCATCAGCCGATTAAGCCGCACCTTCAGGAGCAGCGCGATGCCCGTGACCCGCATTCCGATCATCGATCTCGCCGGCGTTCGCGCGGCCGACCCGCAGGCGTTGCAGCGCGTGGCGCAGGAAATCCACGAAGCGTGCACGACGATCGGCTTCTTCTACATCGTCAATCACGGCGTACCGCAAGATTCGATCGATGCCGCCGCGCAAGCCGCGCGACGCTTCTTCGCGTTTCCGGTGGAGACCAAGCGGCGCGCGGCGGTGAATCAGCGGCATCGCGGTTTCAACGCGCTCGGCGACGCGACCATGTATCAGGCCAAGCGTCCCGACTACAAGGAGTTCTTCAGCATCGGCCTCGAATTGCCGGAAGACGACCCCGACGTGCTGGCCGGCCAGGCATTGCGCGGCCCGAACAACTGGCCGGACTTCATGCCGGAGTTGCGTCCCGCGCTGTATGGCTACTACGAGGCGGTCGCTGAGTGCGGCGCCGATCTGCTGCGCGCGGTGGCGGTGAGCCTCGGCGTCGACGAACACTTTTTCGCGCCGCGCTACACGAAGCGGATGCAGCGCACGCAGATGGTCTACTATCCGCCGCAGCCGCCCCAATCGGACGCCGATCAGTTCGGCGTCGCGCCGCATACCGATTACGGCTGCATCACGCTGTTGTGGCAGGATCAGGTCGGCGGCCTGCAAGTGCGCGAAATCGCCAACGATACGTGGGTGGAGGCGCCGCCGGTGGAGGGCAGCTTCGTGGTCAACGTTGGCGATCTGCTCGCGCGCTGGACCAACGACCGCTTTCGCTCCACCTTGCATCGCGTGATCAATGCGTCCGGGCGCGAGCGCTATTCGATCGCGACGTTTTATGATCCGACTTACGGCGCGCTGGTCGATCCGCGCGATCTCGGCACCAGCGAAGCCGATCTCAAGTATCAAACGGTCGCCGCGGGCGACTATATTCTCGGGCGTATCAACGACTCGATGGGCTATCGGAAGAAACACGCCGCTGACGGCGCGCAAGGAACCACTGCATGACAGACAACAGCACGGCGAACCAGGCCGCGCCGCTTTCGGCGACACTCGACGCATTACGCGCCGCGCTCGGTGAAGACAGCGTACGCGTGGGCGAGCAGATCGGCGAGCGTGCGATGACCGACTGGACGCGTCACGAACCGACGCGACCCGCCGCCTTGCTGCTGCCGCGCACCACGCAAGAGGTCTCGCGCGCGCTCGCTATCTGCCACGCGGCGTATCAGCCCGTGGTGCCGCAAGGCGGCATGACCGGTCTCGCGGGCGGCGCGATTGCGCGCGCCACGGATATTGCGTTGTCGCTCGAACGGCTAGTTGGTATCGAGGAAGTCGATAGCGCGTCCGCCACGCTGACCGTTCTCGCCGGCACCACGTTGCAAACCGCCCAGGAAGCCGCCGCCGAAGCCGGCTTCGAACTCGCGCTCGATCTCGGCGCGCGCGGTTCCTGCCAGATCGGCGGCAATCTCGCGACTAATGCGGGTGGCAACCGGGTGATCCAGTCGGGCACCGCGCGCGATCAGGTGCTCGGTCTCGAAGTCGTCCTCGCCAATGGCGACGTGCTGACGTCGCTCGGCAAGATGGTCAAGAACAATACCGGCTATGACCTGAAGCATTGGTTCATCGGCTCCGAGGGCACGCTCGGCGTGATCACGCGCGCGGTGCTGCGATTGCATCCGCAGCGCGCCGCGCGCCATACGGCGCTGGTCGCGCTCGACGGCTACGACGCCGCCGTGAGCCTGCTGCGCCGTTTGACGACGCGCTTCGGCAACGATATCGGCGCGTTCGAAATCATGTGGCCGGATTTCTACGACTTCGGCGTGAAGCTGACCGGCACGCGTTCGCCGTTCGCCGACGCGCATCCGCTCTATGCGCTGATCGAACACGCGAGTTTCGACGCAGCCGACAACGGCGAGCGTTTCTCCGCCGCGCTAACCGAAGCACTCGACGCGGACGCGATCCGTGACGCGGTGATCGCGCAGTCGGTGGCCGACGTGCGCGCGCTATGGGCGATTCGCGAATGCACAGCGGAGTTTCCGGTGCGGCTCGACGCGATCAACTTCGACGTGAGCCTGCCGATCGGCGAGATCGGCGTCTTCGTGGATCATTGCCGTGCAGCGCTCGATCAGCGCTGGCCGGGCAACGCGTCGTATTTCTTCGGGCATATCGGCGATTCGAACCTGCATGTCACCGTGGACGGCCATTCGATTCCCGGCGTGGATCATCACGCGGTGTACGCGTTCGTCTATGACATGCTCGGACCGCTGCACGGTTCGGTGTCGGCGGAACACGGCATTGGTTTGCTCAAGCGCGAGTTCCTGCCGATCTCGCGCTCACCGGCGGAGTTGGCGGCGATGGCCGCGATCAAACATGCGCTCGACCCGCACGGCATTCTGAATCCGGGCAAGCTGTTCTGAGCGCGCTACGCCGCCGCGCGCTGCGTCAATGCGCGTCCAGATACTTCACGATTACCGGATAGACATCCACCGCTGCATTCTTCCCGAAGATGCAGTCGATGTGTCCATAGCCGGGAATGATGGTCCGCTCGTAGGGCTGCTCCGGGAAATGCTTGACGAGCATTTCGTAGGTGAGTTGCGTGCTGACCGGCAGATAGGTTTCGTTTTTATCGCCGTGGATGAACCCGATCGGCCGGCGCATGCCCTCCAGTCCTTTCATGCCGTCGGTGCCGGTGAGATAGACATCCTTGCCTTCGGCATCGACCACCTTGTGTGCTCTCACCATCGCGGCCAGATGCTTGAACACGCCGACGTCGTGCACACCGAGAATTTCCTGCAGGTTCGAGTGGAGCGTCTGGTTCAATTGCTCGTGCTCGTAGAGCAGGCCATACAGGAAGGTCGCGCGATGGCAGATCGGATTGCCGCAACCTTCCTTATGATTGAGCGGGTAGAACTTGAGCGCTTCGTCGAGCAGGTTCTGCGGCCACGACTTGTGTTCCGTATACGCGGTCACGTCGAGCAGGCCGAGATGTTCCATGAAGTCGGGAATATGCAGGCCGGCCTTGATCTTCTCCAGCGTGCCCGGCACCGGATGCGCCGACACCTGCGAAATGAACACCGAGCGCACCCCTTCGAGTCCATACAGCAGCGACATGGTCAGCGCCACGCCGCCCATGCAGTGCCCGAGCGCCTGAATCTCCGGCACGCCGGTCAATTCGCGGATCTTGGCGACCGCCGACGGAATGTCCTCGCGCGCCACCTTGTCGACATTGGTCGGCACGAACACGCTCGGCATTTCGATGCTGACGCGCAGATCCACGAGCCACACATCGTAGCCGGCGGCGAACAGATACTCGACCATGTTGGTCGCGATCAGGTCGGTGGAGTAGATGCGGCTCGATACGCCCGAGCCGTGAATCAGCAGCACCGGACGCGCCGCTTTGCGCGCGGGGTCGTGATAGCGCGTGAGCCTGAGCTTCGTGCCGTCGGGCGTATCGAAAAAGACGATTTGCGGTGCCGGCGCGCGCAACGCGCGCTTCAGACGCGGCTCCGCTTTCGGGTCGAAATACTGCAAGGGTGCGGCTACGCCGCCGTATTCGGTGAACAGCACGCCCGCGAAAAACTTGCCGAACTTCAGGGTCCATTCGAGACGCGTCTTCAGATCGGGCGCGTGGGTGACTTCGAGCGTGCGTTGCTGCTTGAGGAAATTTTCCGGCGTGATGATCAGCGTCGCCTTGCCGAGCAGCGGCGCATCGGCTTGCGCCGACTCGCGGACCTCCGCATAGAGCGTGTTGGTCTGCTCCCATAGATTGATCGGCGACGTGCGCGTGATGATCTTCTTGCCGCTCAGGAAATACGTCTTGCCTTCGGTGGCGTTGAGCGTCATACGGTAATTCATGTTGCGCTCGTCCACGTCCGACTCGTTGACCACGAACAGATTGAAGGTGCCGTCGGAGATCGTCATCGGCTGCGCGGAGAGCGCGGGGCAGGTCAGCGTGCCGGCCGTTTGCGCCAGATGCTGCGGATTGCTGATCATGTCCGCGAGATCTTCCGATTCGACGGTCAGCGTGAACTCCATCGGGCTCGTGGCCGCTTCGCCTGCAACGTTCGGCGTGTAGGTGCCGACCATCGTTTCGGTGAAGTGCAGACCGATCTTCTGCGGCGAGGAGGGCGTCAACGACGAGGACGCGGCCTGCGGCGTCGGCGGAGGCGGCAAGCTCGGCGTAACGGCGGCGCCTTCCGCCGGCGCGGCGTTCAGCGGGTGCGTGGCGAGCAGCAATTCGCAATTGCGTTCGGCCAGCGCGGAAATCGTCAGGAGCGGATTGACGCCGAGCGACATCGGCATGACGGCGCCGTCCATCACATACAGTCCGTCGTGCACCGCGTTGCCCGTGGCGCCGCTGAACACGCGGCCCATGTGATCGACCACGCCGTGTTCCGCATCTTCGCCCATGCCGCAGCCGCCGAGCGGATGCACGGTGACGGTGCGGTTGCCGATAATATCGGTGGAAATCGGATTGCGCATGTATTTGCCGCCGAGCGGCACGGTCGCCCGCTTGAGCACGTCTTCGACCGCCTGGAAGATCGGCTGCTTGCCGGCGTTCTCCCACACGATGCGCGGCTGGCCTTTGTCGTCCACGTCGATCTCACCGTTCTCGTCGTCGTGCGCCATGACGAGGTAGCTTTGCGTGTGATGGAGCGCGCCGTGATAAGGGCCGCGCAGAAAGCTCGTGGCCACGCGGGCGTCGTAAGCGAGCTGTTCCGCGACGGAGCGCGGCGCGACATCCACTCCTTCGAGCGGCGCGGCGGCGCCGAGCAGGCCGACCAGCGCCGCACCGACCGGACCGGCGAGCGAGCCTTCTTCGATCACGTAGCCGTCTCTCACGTTCGGCGTCTTGCGATGATCGATGAGGCCGGTGATAGTCGGTCCGACCGGTGCAATCTCGCCTTTTTCATGCGCGCCCCAGCCGACGCCGTTGATCACCGGCTCGGTGTTGTAGGCGAAGGCGAGCACGTCGCCATTGCCGGTGAAGTGTTTGCCGAGCATGTTGGAGACGCTCAAGCCCTGCTTGCGCGAGCGCAGCAGCAATGCGGTCGAACCGATCGTGCCCGCCGATACGATGACGATATCGGCGCTCACGAACAGATCGGGCGCGCCGAAGCTTTCGCGGCCGAGGCTCACCAGCTGGTAACCGACGATCCATTTCCCCGTGGCCGCGTCGCGCAGGACCGAATGGACGGCGGTGCCCGTGAAAATCTGCGCGCCGTGCGCGACGGCGTCGGGCAGATAGTTCATGTGCGTCGAATTCTTGGCGTCGTAATTGCAGCCGGAATTGCAGTCGCCGCAGCCGACACAAGCCTTCTGCTCGACGCCCGCGGCATTCGTGCGGTCATCGAAGGTGACGGTGATCTCCGGACGCGAGAACTGGTCTTCCATGCCGAGCGCCTGCGCCGATCTCTCAAGTGCCTGCAATTTCGGCAAGGCCGGATAGCTCTGCGGCACCGGCGACGGTTCCAGCATCGCTCGCGCGGACGCGTACCCTTTGTCGCGTCCAGCCTTGTCGGCACGCAAGGCGGCCGGCCAGCGCGGGTCGTCCCACAGGCGCGGGTCGGCTTCGAGCGCGACGTTCGCGTTGATCAGCGAGGTGCCGCCGAGACCGCAGCCGACCACCGCGTTCACGTCGTCGTTCACATGCACTTCGAGCAACGCCAGCGGTGAGCCGATATGCGCCAGCGCCGTGTTGTATTGCACTTCTTCAGCGCCCTGAAACGGCGTGCGGGGAAACTCACCGGCCATGAACTCGCGCCCGCGTTCGAGCAGACACACGCGGCGGCCGGCGCGCGCCATACGGCTCGCGGCGATCCCGCCGCCATAACCGGAACCCACCACAACCACATCGTAATGCGCTTGGATCGCAGTCACGACGCTCGATAAGCGGTTCATCACGACCACCTCGTCTGGAATGGAATGCGGGGAAAGACAACCAGGACTTCGGAAGCAAGACGGCGTGCGGCGACAGCTTTTTTATCCTAGGCGGTGCGCGCTCACAAAAAAAGGCGCATCGTATGTGGCGCGCGGGCCGGCTGTGCCGCGTACGGGACGTCGTGAGAGGGTGCCGGGGCGCCGCGGGCGCACGGCCGCGTGCTATTACGCGGCCGCTTCATTCATTTCGCTGTCGCTCGATTCGGCGGCGAGCAGGTTCAGCGCGAGCAGAATCGCCGGGCGATTGTCGATCTCGATCTCGATGCCGAGCACGTCCGTGAGCCAGCGGCCGATCTTGGTATTCGAAAAATCCTCGGCGCCAGCCGTCTTCTTCATGGTGACGCCGAGCTTGACGGCGCGATAGTGATACGAGGGCACACGATGCTGCGCAGCGACCGCCGACAAACCGCCTTTGCCTTCCGAGCACCAGCCGAGGCTGCCGGCCAGCACGATCCGCTCCGGTTCATCGAGGCTTTCGATAAAGGCGCGCGCCGAGACCCGCACGCGCTGTTCGTCGAGACCGTATTGCAGCAGCACGCTTTCCACCGGATCTTCCAGCGCCTGCGCGTGCAGATCGATTTCCTGCGCCATGCCGTCGTTTTCCATCGATACGTTGCGTTGATGGCCGGCGCTGCGCAGGCAGTCGATCAGGTAGCGGCGGAAATACGCGCACAATGCGTAGCCGTTGGATGGTGCGCTCTCGGCGCAGGCATGGGTTTCCGTGTGGCCCGGCGCGAGACGCAGCACCTTGGCGTAGATGAACTGGGCGACCAGTTCTTCCTTGTCCTCGCCGAGCGCCTGCAGCTCGAGCGGGTGATAGGTCCGCAAAGCCCGCTTGACCAGTTCGACCATCGACACCATTTCGTCGCCGGACAACCGGGTACGCCGGCGCCACAAATCCGGCAGGATTGCATCGTCGAGATTGCGGACGAACGCGTGGCTCGGAACTGCGCCCATGAAAACCTCCATAAGGGGAAAGGCAAGGAGCGCGGTGAGCCTGAACTGCCGGCGGGGTGTGGATGTTGAAGCTTTGAGGCCGCGCTGGAATATGAAGCCAGTATGGTTTCCAGCGGCGGCTTCGCCTATATGGATTAAGTGGTAGCTGATGGGTAAACTGCCGGGTAAACCATCCGGCAAAGTGCATCGTATTCGTCTGAAGTAAAACGGGCTTGCACTGGAAATTTGCATCGCACTGCGGCTACGCAATCGCATCGCAGTTGCATCGCAGACGCAGAGCCACGCCGTATCCAAAGTATCCGATGCGGTTCGCGCCGCTGGCGTCGCCGCGCTTGCGATCCACATAACCGAATTTGCCGAGTCCGAGGAGACCGCGTGATGCGGGCTGACCCGATCCAGCGTGCTATCGACGAAGACCTGGTGCGCGTGTTGTATGCGCAAGATCCGATCGCTTTCTTTTCG
The DNA here is from genome assembly GCF_042680985.1 of Paraburkholderia dipogonis. Classification (NCBI taxonomy): domain Bacteria; kingdom Pseudomonadati; phylum Pseudomonadota; class Betaproteobacteria; order Burkholderiales; family Burkholderiaceae; genus Paraburkholderia; species Paraburkholderia dipogonis. Next base: position 88,019 of record NZ_JBHUFR010000022.1, read on the forward strand.
CACTGGTTTTCGATCGCGGTGCTGGTATCGATTTACTGGCCGAACATACCGTCGCCGCCGCTCTTTATCGCGTGCTTCGGTTTTTATGCCGCGGCCAATTGCGCCAGCCTGGCGCTGTGGCTCGTCAACCGCCGTTACCCGCAACTCGTCTCGCCGCGCGGCTGGATCATTCTTCACGCGGTGCGCGGCATGCTGCTCTACAGCGGGCCGGGCATCGCCGTGTGGTTCGCGTTTCAGAGCCCGCAGTCGGACCTGCCGCTGCTGCACACGGTCATGCTCGTCACGCTGGCCGCCGGCGTGTTCATGTCGAATGGCTTCGACCTGCTGAATTTCTCGACCTCGATTCCGTTTCTGCTGTTTCCTTCGATCGTCATGCATTTCGGCACGCATACATTCGACCGCACGCTGCTCGCCATCGTCCTCGCGTTTTTCTTCTGCGCGATCAACGTCTACGCGCTGAGTTATCGCAAGCTGTTCCAGCAAGTCGTGCAGGCGCGTGTCGATCAGCAGTATCTGGCGGAGTCGCTGGCCGCGCAAAAACGGGTGGCTGAAGAAGCGAGCCTCGCCAAGACGCGTTTTTTCGCGGCCGCCAGCCACGACTTGCGCCAGCCGCTGCATGCGATCGGCCTGCTCGCCGCCTCGCTGAACGACACGGCGGCAACACCCGTGCAGCACGCGAAAACCGCCGAGCACATTGTCTACAACGTCGAGGCGCTGAACCAGTTGTTCAATCAGGTGCTCGATCTCGCGCGGCTCGAAAGCGGCGTAACCCAGGTGATCCGGCTGCATTTCCGGTTGTCCGAACTGTTCGAGCGGGTCGGCAGCCAGTACCGTCCGCAGGCGGCCGCCAAAGGCCTGGCGCTGCGCATCGCACCGACCGCGATGGTGGTGCACGACGACCCCGTGCTGCTCGAACGTGTGCTGAGCAATCTGCTGTCGAACGCGGTGCGTTATACCGAGGACGGCGCGATCTGGTTGGGCTTGCGCCGCGCCGGGCGGCAGACGGGCGGCTTTATCGAAGTGCGCGACTCGGGCATCGGGATTCCCGCGCAGGAGCACGCGCGCATTTTCGAGGAGTTTTATCAGGTCGCCAATCCGCAACGCGACGCGCGCCAGGGGCACGGTCTCGGCTTGCCGACGGTCAAGCGGCTGGTCGAGATGCTCGGCGGCGAGTTGCAACTGCGTTCGGCGCCGGGCCGCGGTTCGGTGTTCCGTTTTCCGGTGCAGGCGGGCGACCCTGGCGGCGTCGTGGCGAGTCTGAACGAAGCGGTGGCCGGCGGTCCGTCGGCGCAAGGGCGGCACGTGCTGTGTATCGACGACGATCCGTCGATTCTTGAAGGCCTCGTCAGTCTGCTGGGCCGTTGGGGTTGCAGTGTGCTCGGCGCGCGCGATGAGGCCAACGCGCTCGCGGCGCTCGAAGGCGGCTTCGTGCCGGACGCCGTGCTGTGCGACTACCAGTTGGCGAACCACCGAACCGGCGCGCAGGCGCTCACGGCCGTGCGCAACGTGCTCGCGCGCGCGGGGCACGACAACGTGGTGACGCTGCTGATCACGGGCGACATGGCGTCGGCCGAACTGGCGGCGCTTGCCTTGCAGGGGATTCCGGTGCTTCATAAACCGGTTACGCCGGCGCGCTTGCGGCGCACGCTGGAAATGCTGTGGCAGCAGGCCGAGCTGGACAAGGGGCGGGCCGCTGCGGCGCTGGTATTACGCGTGGGTCAAACGGGAAACGTTGTGGGAAATGAAGCGAGCGGGCGGGCGGTGAGTGGTGTGGTGGCCGCTGCTGGGAGCGCGGCGCAAGGGGGCGCGAGAATGGGATCGAAGAACCAGCCGCAAGGCACGCTGAACCAAAGCGCTCAGTCGCAAAGTGAAGCGCAGAAGTAGAGGTGCATGGGGAAAGGGGTGGCGAACGGGAGAGGGAGAGGCGCGCAGAAGAAAGGCAGGCGCACAGTGGAAGGAGAGGCGTGCAGAAGGAGAGGCGGTACAGCACAAGGAGATGCGCAAAGCAGAAGGACAGGCGCATGGCAAAAAGGACAGGCGAACCGCAAAGCCAAGGCGCGCCTAGTCGACATAGCGGCGCGCACGCCTCCGCTCGCCGATCTCGCGCTACAAGGTTTTCCCAGCTTCCAGCCAGCCATTGATAACGGCGATCGCCGTCGACCGGTTATGCACACCGAGCGCCCGGAAGATCACCGACAGATGCACCTTCACCGTGCCTTCCGCGACGCCCAGGTCGCGCGCGATCATCTTGTTGGTCCAGCCGCGATGCACGAGCCGCATGATGTCCTGCTGACGCGGCGACAGATTCTCCAGCAGATGCTGCTGGTGCGGCTGAAGCGCCTGGATCTGCGTGAGGGGTTCGGTGAGCGCAGCGCCGCCGCCCTGGCTGGGCGCGTGCGCACCGGCCGGAGCTGCATGCTGCGGCGCCGGTTCGGCGAGCGCTTCGGCACGCGTGGGCGCGGCTCGCGCGTCGCGCGAGCCCAGCAGGCTGAGCGCCTCCATCGGCACATAAGCGCCGCCCGAGAGCACCAGTTCGATAGCCTTGAGCATGACGCTGGCGGGCTGGCGCTTCGGCACGAAACCGAGCGCGCCGGCGGCCAGCACCGCGCGCATTTCGTCGGGCGATTCTTCGGCGGAGAGAACCACGAGCGGCAGCGCGGGATTCGCCTTCAACAGCACTTCCAGCGATGAAGCGCCGCTCATACCCGGCATATGCAGATCGACAATGGCGAGATCGTGATCGGCGTCGGGACGCGCGAGCAGGGCAAGCGTCTCCCAGTTGTCGGCTTCGTCGAACTGGGCGTCGGGATCGAGGCCGCGCAGCATGCCTTTGACGCCTTGCCGGATCAGTTCATGGTCGTCGGCTACAAGAAACTTCATGATGTCTCCGCGAGTCGGGCCTGCCCGATGTGGGCTACCGCCGTTATAGGGTCTCGTTTTACTTCTAGCCTCGTGAATCGCATCATTGCCGCCCACCCCGCGATCATATGCCTGATCGGTGGCGCGGCGCATCTTCCGGCGGGTTCCTCGAGGGGACTTGCGCCGGTACGCCGCCAATTGCCAGTTTATTTGTTAAATCGCCGTCCGTTCCGATGCGCCGCATGATGTCCAAAGCAGGTCTCTCGCACATAGGTTTTCGGCTTGCTTGGTAGACGAGCCGATTCGCCCTTTTTTGAAGGCGTCCATGCAGGATTCCGAAGGTTATGCGCGCCGGATCGAAGCACGCTGAAGCAGCCTCTATTTGACTGCAAATAACGTCGCATTCATCAGAATCTTGAATGCGAATCCGACCGACATCGCCGAGCCCACGCCGAAGCACCATAGCGCGATGAACCAGAGCCAGCCCGGCAGTTTGCGCGCCGGCGCCACGGTCGCCGGCGATACGCCGTGGGTGGCGCCGTGATTCGTGCCGTGACTCGCGCCGGAGTTCGTCAGCTTAGTGATAGTGATGTTGGTCGCCATGACGCACCTTGCCGCGAAATACCCAATAACCCATTGTCGTGTAGGCGATGATGATGGGCAGAATCACCGCTGCGCCGGCCAGCGTGAACATCTGGCTCGAACGCGGCGCGGCCGCTTCCCACAGCGTCATGCTCGACGGAATCGCATACGGCCACAAGCTCACCAGCAGCCCCGCGTAGCCGAGCAGCACCAGCAGCAGCGCGAGCGCGAACGGCGTGTTGTGATGCCGCTCACGCACCGCGCGATGCATGAGAAATGCCGCGACCGCCACGAGGAACGGCACCGGCAGCAAACGATAGAACAGGCCGTCGTGGAACCAGCGTTGCGCGATATTGGGATCCTGCAGCGGCGTCCACAGGCTGACCATCGCGACGAAGCCGAGCAGCACGACCGTCAACGGCCACACCACGCGATGCAGGCGGCGCTGCAGGTCGCCTTCGGTCTTCGCCACTAGCCAGCAGCAGCCGAGCAGCGCATACGTGACCACGAGTCCGAGGCCCGTGAGCAGGCTGAACGGCGTGAGCCAGCCGAAGGCGTCGCCGGCATACGCGCCGTCCACTACCGGAATGCCTTGCAGGAACGCGCCCAGCGCAATGCCCTGAAAGAAGGTCGCGCCCGCCGAGCCGCCGATGAACGCGAGGTCCCAGAGATGCTTCGTGCGATTGGCCTTGGCGCGAATCTCGAACGACACGCCGCGAAAGATCAGGCAGACGAGCATGAAGATCAGCGGCAGATACAGCGCGGACAGCACGGTCGAGTAGACCGCCGGAAACACGGCGAACAATCCGGCGCCGCCGAGCACCAGCCAGGTTTCATTGCCGTCCCACACCGGCGCGACGGTGTTCATCATCAGGTCGCGTTCCTTCTCATCGGGGAAGAACGGGAAGACGATGCCGATGCCCAGATCGAAGCCGTCCAGCACCACATACATGAAAAGGCCCAGCGCGATGATCGCGGCCCACACTACGGTTACGTCCATGTTTTTTCTCTATCGCAAGTAGCTGTGAAGCAGGATGGTTCAGGCGGCGTCGATCATGTGATCGGCGGCGGAAAGCGGGCGGCGCGCGGTCTGGTTCGGCGAGCGCGGCGGCGCTTCGTGCGGCGTGTGTCCGGGCAGCGCGGGACCCGCGCGCATCAGCTTGAGCATGTAGTAGACGCCGGTGCCGAACACGAGGAAGTACACCACCACGAAGGTCATCAGCGAAATGCCGACCTGCTGCGTGGTGAGCGGCGACACGGCTTGCGAGGTGCGCATCACGCCGTACACGACCCACGGTTGACGGCCGGCTTCGGTGGTGACCCAGCCGGCCAGCAGCGTGATGAAACCCGTCGGTCCCATCGCCACGGCGACGCGCTGGAACCACTTCGATTCGAACAGGCGTCCACGACGGCGCAGCACCCACGCGGCCATCGACATCAGGATCATCAGCACGCCGAGGCCGGCCATGATGCGAAAGCTCCAGAACACCACGGTCGAGTTCGGCCGGTCCTGCGGCGGGAATTCTTTAAGGCCGCGAATTTCACCGTCCCAGCTATGCGTGAGGATCAGGCTGCCGAGATGCGGAATCGACACGGCGTAGCGCGTGGTTTCCGCCTGCATGTCGGGAATGCCGAACAGGTTCAGCGCGGTGCCGCCTTTTTCGGTTTCCCAGAGGCCTTCGATCGCCGCGATCTTGGCGGGCTGATATTCGCGCGTGTTCAAACCATGCTGATCGCCGACGAATGCCTGGACCGGCGTGAGGATCAGCAAAAGCCAGAGCGCCATCGAGAACATTTTCTTGACTGCGGGATCGCGCCGTCCGCGCAACAGATGCCACGCGCCCACCGCCGACACTACCAGCGCCGCGACGATGAATGCCGCGAGCGCCATATGCGCGAGCCGGTACGGAAACGACGGATTGAAAACGATCTTGAACCAGTCGAGCGGCACGACGCGGCCGTTGACGACTTCGAAGCCTTGTGGCGTTTGCATCCAGCTATTGGAGGCGAGAATCCAGAAGGTCGAAATCAGCGTGCCGATCGCCACCATCAGCGTGGCGCCGAAGTGGGCGCGCGGACTAACGCGCTGCCAGCCGAACAGCATGATGCCGAGGAAGCCCGCTTCGAGGAAGAACGCGGTCATCACTTCGTACATCAACAGCGGGCCGGTGACGGGGCCGGCGAAACTGGAGAAGCCCGACCAGTTGGTGCCGAACTGATAGCTCATCACCACGCCGGAAACCACGCCCATGCCGAAGGCCACGGCGAAGATCTTCGACCAGAACAGACAAAGGTCTTTGTAGTACGCCTTGCGGGTTTTCAGCCAGCGCCATTCGAGCACGGCGATGAAACTGGCGAGGCCGATACTGAGCGCCGGAAACACGATGTGAAAAGAAACGGTGAACGCAAACTGGATGCGGGCGAGATCGAAGGCCGATAGAGCGGAGTTCATGAGCGTGACGTGCTTGAAGTGCGTGGGGTCCGGGAGGGCGGACTACGCGCGTCGACCGTTGTCGGTGCGCACTGCACTGGGCAGATGGCGCAAGCGTAGGGGATGGCCGATTTTTTTGCTGCGCCGCGACGTGCGTCAAAAAACCACCTTGTTTTGTGGCGATTTCCCTTTTTGGGATGGCAAATCATTGATGAATATCAAGTTTTTCTGATCGCTCTCGTTAAGCACGATGCGGGCTCTTTCGCGCTTTGACTGCGTGACTGCGGCAATCGACCGCGCTGCAGCATTGTCGCGGGGACGGGTTCGAGTACGCGTCTGACGCGAGCCTGCAGTTTTCCCGCGGCGGTCGCGACCTTGCGTTGCGACTCGATCGGCAACGCAAGGTTCGGCAATTGGGATGGGCTCGTCATCAACCGACAATCGCTCCGTCCGAACCGACTTTCCATGCGCGCGGCGGCTAGCCAATAAGCCCGTTTGCTCATACCATGCAGGCAGCCAGACGGCAGCGTTTTTCAAAAGAGCGCATGCTCCTTACGCGTGCACGCCGTGTGGCCAGTCCAGTATTTTTTCCCGTTATTCGCTTCGAATAGTCATAGCCGACGTACCGGCCGAACGGCCAGGCGCGTCGCGAATCCGTCATCGACGTGTGGTGCAGCGCATGCCGCGCCTCAATGGGCTTCATGTTGCGTGCCGCGCGAATGGTTCGAGAAGCTACCCTTCATCCACCTGCCGGCAACGGCAGACTTCAACTACAAGGAGTCAGCAGATGAGCACGATCAAGACGAAAGACGGTACGAGCATTTTCTACAAGGACTGGGGCAAGGGCCGTCCGGTCGTTTTTTCGCACGGCTGGCCATTGAGCGCGGATGCCTGGGACGCGCAGATGCTGTTTCTCGGCAGCAAGGGCTTTCGCGTGATCGCGCATGACCGGCGCGGCCATGGCCGCTCGGAGCAGACGTGGGACGGCAATGACATGGACACCTACGCCGACGACCTCGCGGCGCTGATCGAACACCTCGATCTGCAGGACGCCACGCTCGTCGGCCATTCGACGGGCGGCGGCGAAGTCGCGCATTACATCGGCCGCCATGGCACGCAACGCGTCGCGAAGGCCGTGCTGATCGGCGCGGTGCCGCCGTTGATGCTGAAGACCGGGAGCAATCCGAACGGCACGCCGATCGACGTGTTCGACGGTATCCGCAAGGGTGTCGAAGACGATCGCTCACAGTTCTTCAAGGATCTCGCGCTACCGTTCTACGGTTACAACCGGCCGGGCGCGAAAGTGTCGCAAGGCGTGATCGATTCGTTCTGGGTCCAGGGCATGGCTGGGTCGATCAAGGGGCTGTACGACTGCATCGAGCAGTTCTCCGAAGTCGACTACACCGAAGACCTGAAGAAGATCGACGTGCCGACCCTGGTGCTGCACGGCGACGACGACCAGATCGTGCCGATCGACGCAGCCGGCCGTCTGACTGCGAAGATCGTGAAGAACGCCACGCTGAAGGTGTATCCGGGTGGTCAGCACGGCATGTGCACCGTCGAGGCCGCCAAGGTGAACGGCGACTTGCTGGAGTTCATCGGGTCGTAATGCGTTGCTTCGCTGATCTGGTTTGTTGCCGCGAGCGCGGCGGGGCGCGAACAAGCACGCGCGCCCGACCGCATCGAAACTGAGCCGTGGGCCATACTCGAGCCCGCGGTTCGAGCCGCTTCAGGCGGTCGGCCAGCCTATCCGCGCCGCTCGCCGCAATGACGAGCGCACCACCAGCCGGTGGAACGGCGCGATCACGAGAATATAGAAACGGCCGAGTCGATTGTGGCAATGCACCACGGTCGACAGGATCAGATAGCGCGAACGGTCGTCACGCGTGTCACGGGTCTGCTGCAGCAGTGAAACCCGGAAGTCGAGATGACGGTCGTTCTCGCCGAGGATGATCTCGTGCGCGCTGCGCGTGTAGATCCTGAAGAAGTCGAGGCGGTCCCTTGCGGCGGCAGGATCCTTGATGCTGCGTAACTGCCTGGCAGTCTTCAGGCCGACACGCGCGACGATCGCATCGCGCACGCTCATCAGCTTCGCGATCCAGCCCGCCTGATGCGCGAACACGAAGCGCGCGAGCAATTCCGGATCGTCGACGGCGTTCTCGGGCAGGCGGACGGCGTACGCGTCGGCCAGGTCCGGCGCGTCGTACAAACGCGCGACGCCTGATTCAGCCGGCAGGGCGACGGATTGCACGGAACAGTGGGCAGTGAGCATGGTGAGGTGCTGCGCTAAGTGATGTATCGACGAGGAGCGCTGCGCCGGATCGCGGCGGCAGAGCGGCTTAAGCGTGAGCGCATCAAGTCTACGCGCTTGTGGGCGTCTCGCGCGAGGCCGACGGCCGTGGTTCAGCACATCGCAGATTTCACGCAAACTACGTATTTATAGTTATACGATGTCACATAAATAGTGCGAGCATACTCGCTTGTTTCGTAAGGAAAATTTCGGTATCAGTCCGTTCGAATAAGGGTAAGTGCCTAATTGAAATCCGGTCTCGCATCGCAGATAGTACGTTATCGTACAACTATCGCTGAATTGGCAGACGCTGCCGTCATGACAGAAGCGAGCGTTGTACCCAGTTCGATCGCGCGCGGCGCAGGAAAGGAACCTTATGAAGAAGATTGCTCTGAGTGGAGCCGGTGGCCAGCTAGGCTCCGTGGTACGCGCCGCTTTGATCGCGCGCGGCACGCCGTTGCGTTCAGCGGCGGGCTCGAAGGCCCTCGTGCCGCTCGTGGACGGCGAGGACGTGATGCACGGCGACCTGCGCGATCCGGCAGTCGTGGATCGTCTGCTGGAAGGCGTCGACGTGCTGATCCATTTCGCGGGCACGAGCGTGGAGCGTCCGCTGCCCGAGATCATCGAAAACAATCTGCGCGGACTCGTCGAAGTGTACGAAGGCGCGCGCCGGCAAGGCGTGAAGCGCATCGTGTTCGCGAGCTCCAATCACGCGATCGGCATGTATCCGGTCACCGAGCATCTGAGCCTCGATTGCGAACTGCGCCCGGACGGCTTTTACGGTCTGAGCAAGGTGTGGGGCGAAGCGCTCGCCAGAATGTATTGGGACAAGCACGGCATCGAGAGCATTTGCGTGCGTATCGGCAGTTGTCTCGAACGGCCGACCGAGCCGCGGCATCTCAGCACCTGGTTTGGTCATCGCGATCTGCTGCATTTTCTCGACCGTTGCGTCGAAGCAGAGAACGTAGGTTTCCTGACCATCTGGGGCGTCTCGGCCAACACGCGCAGCTGGTGGGACAACAGCGGCGCCGAACGTCTGGGCTATCAGCCGACGCAGAACGCCGAGGTCTACGCCGAAGAAATTCTCGCGCGGCCGAATCCGCTCGACGCGCTGGGCCAGCGCTTCCAGGGCGGCAGCTTCGTGGGTATCGATTATTCGCGCGATGACGCCGCTGCGGACGGCTCGGCCGCTTCCGCCACGCGGCCTGTTTGAGACGTTCAGGATTACGAGGAGACGCAGCAATGAAGATCAAGGGCATCCGCTGGTGGATGGTCAGTCTGGTCGCGGCCGGGCTCATTATCAATTACCTCGCGCGCAACACGCTGTCAGTCGCGGCGCCGACGTTGATGAAAGACCTCCACATCACCACGGAGCAGTATGCGCACGTGGTCGTGGCGTGGCAGCTTTGCTATGCATTCATGCAGCCGGTGGCGGGTTTCCTGCTCGACACGGTTGGTACCAAGATCGGCTTTGCGGCGTTCGCGCTCGCCTGGTCGCTGGCGTGCGCCGCGGCGGCGTGGTCGACGGGCTGGCGCAGCCTTGCGTTCTTCCGCGGCCTGCTCGGCATTGCGGAAGCGGCCGGCATTCCGGCCGGCGTCAAGGCGACGAGCGAGTGGTTTCCCGCCAAGGAGCGCTCGGTCGCGATCGGCTGGTTCAACATCGGCTCGTCGATCGGCGCGTTGCTGGCGCCGCCGCTGGTGGTGTGGGCGTTGCTGCACGGCGAATGGCAGTTGGCTTTCGTGATAGTCGGTGTGGCCGGGATCGTGTGGAGCGTGCTGTGGATGGCGCTCTACAAGCATCCGCGCAATCAGAAGCTGCTGGGCGACGCCGAACGCGACTACATTCTGAGCGGTCAGGAAGCGAAGCACAGCGACGCGGGCGCCGCCAAGCGCAACTGGATCGCCATGCTGGGCAGCCGCGATTTCTGGGCGATCGGCATTCCGCGCATTCTGTCCGAGCCGGCATGGCAGACCTTCAACGCGTGGATTCCGCTGTACATGATGACCGAGCGTCACATGAACCTGAAGGAAGTCGCGTTGTATGCCTGGATGCCGTTTCTCGCGGCCGACATCGGCTGCGTGCTGGGCGGCTATCTCAGCCCGCTGTTTCACAAGTACGCCAAGGTGTCGCTGTTCACGTCGCGGAAAATGGTGTTCGTGGTCGGCGCGCTGTTCATGATCGGACCGGCCTGCGTGGGCCTCGTGGCGAGTCCGTATGTGGCGGTGGCGCTGCTGTGCGTCGGCGGTTTTGCGCACCAGACCTTGTCGGGTGCGCTGTACGCGATCACGTCCGATATGTTCGGCAAGAATGAGGTCGCGACGGCGACTGGCATGGGCGGCATGGCGGGTTATCTGGGCGCGGCTGCGTTCACCGCGCTGTTCGGCGTGCTGGTTACGCAGATCGGGTATAGCCCGCTGTTCGTGGTGCTGGCGGTGTTCGATATCATCGCGGCCGGCGTGGTGTGTTTGCTGGCGAAGAGCGCGGACAAGACGCCAGAGCCGCGCTGGACGCCGGCGAGTGCGGTGGTCAAGTGAGTCTGGCCTGGTTGCGATGAATTCCGGACGTTGATCGGGCGGCCGGGAAAATGGAAATGGCGGCGCTTTCGGGCGTCGCCATTTTTTTGCTTTATTCGCTGCGTGTTCTGAATCTTCGCGGCTGGACGAAGCTCGCGCCTCGCACAGCCGTTCCACTGCTTGCCCCTTACCGCTTATCAACCACCGTCGTGTTATAGGTCGTCGCGCCGATCACCACATTGCTCAACGTAATACCGTTCACGTTGTACGCGTAGATCGGTCCGGGCGTGGTCGCGCTCGCGGGTCCGGCCGAAACCGCCGTGCCCAGATTGCAGTTCGAGATCGTCACGCCGCTGATCGGCGGAATAGTCGGCGTCGGGGCCGCACCGTTGTAATCGAACGCGACGGGTCCTTGCGCGACGATCGCCTGAAAGCACGAGCCGGTCACGCCGTTGAGCGTTACGTTGCTTGCCGTCACGTTCGAGATGTTCACGTTCTGCACGACTGCCGGACGGATACGAATGGCGTCGTTCGCCGGCTGATAGTCGCAGTCGAACGTGATCAGGCCGCCCTGTGCGGCCGACGGATTGGCCGCGCTCGCCGTCACGACGCCGAGCGGCACCGTGGCGTTGATCGGGCTGCCGCTCAGTAACGCGCTGCCGTAGCCCGCGCCTTTCAGGCTGACACCGTTCGGCAGCGTGACCTTATCGACATAAAAGTTCTTCACGAAACCGCCGCGATTCATATTCGTCTTGATGCGAATCGCGATGTTCAGCGGATTGGTCGCCCAGTTCTGATTCAGCATCTGCAGGTTGCGGGCGTAGATGTTCTGCACACCGCCGCCCATTTCGCTGCCGAGCGTGATGCCGCCGTGGCCGCTGTTCATGATGCAGTTCTGGATCACGTGATTCTGCGCGGGGCCGTATTGCGTATCCAGATCCTTGCCTGACTTGATTGCGATGCAGTCGTCGCCGGTGTTGAACGTGACGCTGTCGCACAGCACGTTGTTGCACGCGTCCGGATCGAAGCCGTCGTTATTCGGGCCGATACTGTTGGTCGTGACGCCGCGAATCACGACGTTCTTGCAATCGGTCGGATGATGCTGCCAGAACGGCGTGTTGTTGGTGGTGTAGTTCTCCATCAACACATTCGTGCAGCCGATAAACTCGACCATGCACGGACGCAGGTAGTGCCCAATGCCGAATATGCGCTGCGCGATCGGCACGCCGGCTTCGGAGAGCGCGGGCAGATAGTTCTGGTCCTCCTGCCAGGGTGTCGTGGGACTGGTCAGTTGCGCATACAGCCCATCGGAAATGCCCGGCGCGGCGGTTTTCAGATCGACGTTCTTCGGATTCAGATACGCCTGCGACGGCGTCGACGAATTCACGCAGCCATACGCGCCATTCGATCCCTTGAAGGTCCACCAGCACGTGGCCGTGTTGCCGCTGCCGGCGAACGGCGTCATGGCTTGCCCGTTGAGCACCGAGGTCGCGTCTTCGCCGGTCAGCGCGATGTTGGTCTGGTTGCGCGCGTACACCGGCGAGCCGTAGTTCAGGCAATCGTTCGCCTGCCAGCGGCTGTAGAACAGATTGCCGTTGGCGCCGCACGCGACCGGGCCGTCCTTCGCGTAGTCGGCCGGGTTCGGGCTGAAGTAGATCGTGCAGTTCGCGCTGAGGTGGAAGTTCACGTTGCTTAGCAGCACGATCGGTCCGGCGCAGTACCACGTGCCCGCCGGCACGACCACGCGTCCGCCGCCCGCGGCGTTGCAGGCCTGGACAGCGGCGAGAAACGCGGGGCGCGAGTCGAACGAGGCGGCGGCGTTGGTCTGGTTCGAACCGGGACTCGCGACCGATGCCGAGCCCGTGTACGGATTGGTCGCGGCGACGACGGCGCACGGTACAGCGCCGTACTGCGTGACCACGAAATCGCGGGTGGCAAACATCGACTGAGTGATGCCTTGCAAAGACGCGATGATCTGCGTCGCGGCGCCCGAGGTGCCCCAGATCGGATCCTGCACGACCGGCGGCGTGGTTGTCCCGCCATTGACGGAACCGCCGCAAGCGGACAGGCCGCCGAGCAGCGTCGCGCCCGCCGACGTTCCCGCCAGCACGATAAACGCGCGGCGGGCGGGCGAATTGGGTTCAGCCTGGCTGGGTGTTTTAGATGTTGTCCGTTTGCCGCTGGTTTTATCTATGTTTGCCACGGATGTCTCCTTGCCCTTTGCGGGCGTTGTCAGTAATCGCTGCTACTTTTTGAATGCAGATGCAAGTCGTCGAAATCGTTTTGTTTACGTAAGGTATCCTTAATATTTGTAAAAAATCTCCACCTATGGCGACGATGAAACTCTTGTCAGTTCGCGACGAAGTGGGCGAATGCACAAGTGCGCCGCTGCTTGCCTAACTTTCAGGGCAAGCGGAGCGGCGCATCAAAAAGCGGCGTGCGGCTTAAGCGGTTTTCTGGCCAATCTCGTGATCGGCGAGGAATTCGAGCGCGCGCACCATCGCCGAGTGGTCCCATGCCTTGCCGCCGTGCGCAACGCACGCGTTGAACAGCGCCTGGCAGGTGGCGGTGTTCGGCAGGGACACGCCGAGCGATTGCGCGGTCGAGAGCGCGAGGTTCAGATCTTTCTGGTGCAGTTCGATACGGAAGCCCGGATCGAAAGTGCGTTTGGTCATGCGTTCGCCGTGCACTTCGAGAATGCGCGACGACGCGAAGCCGCCCATCAGCGCCTCGCGCACGCGCGCCGGATCGACGCCGGCCTTGGATGCGAGCAGCAGCGCCTCGCCCACAGCCTCGATGGTCGCGGCGACGATCACCTGGTTGGCCACCTTGCACACCTGGCCGGCGCCGACGCCGCCGATCAGCGTGACGTTCTTGCCCATCATGTCGAAGAGCGGCTTGACGGCATCAAAGGTCGCGGTTTCGCCGCCCACCATGATGGTCAGCGAGCCGGCCTTGGCGCCGACTTCGCCGCCGGAAACCGGCGCATCCAGATAGTCCGCGCCGCTCTCGCGCACGCGGGCCGCGAACTCGCGCGTGGCCATCGGCGAAATCGAGCTCATGTCGACTACGGTTTGTCCCGCGCGCAACACGCTCGCAAGACCCTGCTCGCCGAACAGCACGCGCTCGACGTCGGGCGTATCCGGCACCATGATGAAAATCACGTCGGCCTGCGCGCCCACCGCGGCCGGGCTGTCGCACGCGACGGCGCCCGCCTGGACGAGATCGCCGGGCACGCCGCTGCGCGTGAACGCCGCCAGCGCGACGCCGTTCTTGAGAAGGTTCGCGGCCATGGGCTTGCCCATGATGCCGAGTCCGATAAAGCCTGCTTTTTGCATGGAATGCTCCGAAGATGTCATGGCGGCCGGCTTACTGCTGGCCCGCCTGTTTCTGCATGAAGTGTTTCTGAACCGTCTGCGCGGCGCCTTTTAGCAGCCCCATATCCGCGCACACCGCGACGATGCGGCAGCCCATGGAAATATAGCGCTCGGCGTCGGCCTGCACCGGGGCGAGGATGCCGCTCGGTTTGCCCGCGGCCTGCGCGCGTTCGAACACGTGCGCGATCGCCGCCTGCACGTCGGGATGATTCGCGTTGCCGAGCTGGCCGTAAGCGGCCGCGAGGTCGGACGGGCCGACGAACACGGCGTCCACGCCGTCCACGGCGAGAATTTCGTCGATTGCGTCGACGGCCTTGCGGCTTTCTATCTGCACGATCACGCAGACATTGTCGTTGGCGACGCTAAAGTAGTCGGGCACGGTCGCATAGTGGTTGCCGCGATGGCTCACCGACACGCCGCGAATGCCCTGCGGCGGGTAGCGCGTGGCGGCGACGGCGCGGGCCGCGTCGTCGGCGCTTTCCACGAACGGCACGAGGAAGTTCGAGAAGCCGCTGTCGAGGAGACGCTTGATGAACACGCTGTCGTTGGCGGGCGGCCGCACGACCGGTGCGCTGGCGCTGTCCTTGAGCGCCATCAGTTGAGGAATCAGCGTGAGCACGTCGTTCGGCGCGTGCTCGGCGTCCAGCAGCATCCAGTCGAAACCGACGATGCCGAGCAGCTCGGTCACGATCGGGCTGGCGAGCGACGCCCAGCAGCCGATCAGGGTTTCACCGCCGCAGACTGCCCGGCGGAAACTATTGGGTAAGGGCTGGTAAGGTGTGATGGCTGGCATGGGCTGGTTTCCTCGCACGGCAATGGATCGGGCAAGCTCCGACGACGGCTCGACATGGGTTATAGGTCGTCGTATGTCTTGATTGCAGAGTAGCACTGGCCTCGCTGATTGTAATGGTCACGTTAACCCGAATTCCTCGCCAGGCAGGCGTTTCAGGTTGCGCGCAAGTCTCGAAATGTTGTAGGATGACTTATATCTTAAGCCTTCACTCAAGGAAAGCAAATGACAATTACCGGCGAAATGCTGATCGGCCGCAAAGCGGTGCGCGGCGAGGAAAAACCATTGCATGCGTTCAATCCTGCCACGGGATCCGATATCGCGGAGCCGGTTTTCGGCAGCGGCTCGGTTGAGCTCGTTGGGCAGGCGTGTGAATTGGCGCAGCAGGCATTCGATCCGTACCGTCAACTGCCGCTCTCAGTGCGCGCCGAGTTCCTCGAGCGTATCGCCGACGGCATCACCGCGTTGGGCGATGCGCTGATCGAGCGCGCGCACCAGGAATCAGGTCTGCCGAAGGCGCGTCTCGAAGGCGAGCGCGGCCGCACCACCGGCCAGCTCAAGCTGTTCTCGCAAGTCGTGCGCGCCGGTCAGTGGCTTGCCGCCACGCTCGACTCGCCGCTGCCGGAGCGCAAGCCGCTGCCGCGCTCCGACCTGCGCATGCGGAAGATCCCGCTCGGCCCGGTCGCGGTGTTCGGCGCCAGCAATTTCCCGCTCGCGTTTTCGGTGGCGGGCGGCGATACGGCGGCGGCGCTCGCGGCCGGCTGCCCGGTGGTGGTGAAGGCGCACCGCGCTCACCTCGGCACGTCGGAGATGGTCGGCCGCGTGATCCAGCGGGTCGCGCAGGAGATGGACTTGCCCGAAGGCGTGTTCTCGATGATCGTCGGCGCGGGCAATTCCGTCGGCGAGGCGCTGGTCGCGCATCCGGCGATCAAGGCCGTCGGCTTCACCGGATCGCGCGCGGGCGGCACGTCGCTGATGCGCGTCGCGGCGGCGCGCGCCGAGCCGATTCCGGTGTATGCGGAAATGAGCAGCATCAACCCCGTGTTCCTGCTGTCGAACGCGCTGGCGGCGCGCGGTGACAGCATCGCGCGTGGCTTCGTCGATTCGCTGGTGCTCGGCGCAGGTCAGTTCTGTACCAACCCGGGCCTCGCGATTGCCGTCGACAGCGACGCGCTCAAGACGTTTGTCGCCGCTGCGTCCGAAGCACTGAGCGGCAAGCCCGCGCAGACCATGCTGACGTCCGGCATCTGCGCGGCCTATGAAGAAGGCGAGGGTAAGCTGGCCGCGATCAAGGGCGTCGAAGCCGTGGCTCGCGGTGTCGATACGACCGGCCCGACTCAGGCGCGCGCGGCGTTGTTTGTGACCGATGCGCAGACGTTTCTCGCCACGCCGGCGCTGGAAGACGAAGTGTTCGGCCCGGCCTCGACCATCGTGCGTTGCAAGGACGAGCAGGAACTGCTGGCGGTCGCCGAGTACTTTGACGGCCAGTTGACCGCCACGGTGCAGATGGACAGCGCGGATCTGGCGTCGGCGAAGAAGCTGGTGCCGATTCTCGAACGCAAGGCCGGGCGGATTCTGGTCAACGGCTTTCCGACGGGCGTCGAGGTGTCGCACGCGATGGTGCACGGCGGCCCGTTCCCGGCTACGTCCGATAGCCGCGCGACTTCGGTTGGCACGACGTCGATCGAGCGCTTCCTGCGTCCGGTGTGCTATCAGGATTTCCCGGCCGATCTGTTGCCGGAAGCACTGGCTGACAGCAACCCGCTGGATCTGTGGCGCCGTCGCGATGGCGAGATCACACGCAGCTAAATGGCGGGTGATTAAGTGAAGTAAAAAATATGGCCGGGATATCCCGGCCATATTTTTTTATTGCGTCCGCCCTGGCGAACCCGATTCAACGGCAAGGCGAATCAGCTATTCGCCTCAGCCGCTTCGTTCGCCCGCCGCAGACGTTCGCGGCTATTGGACAGATGCATACGCATTGCCGCGCGCGCGCCTTCCGCATCATGGCGGGTGATCGCTTCGAGAATGCTTTCGTGTTCGAGATTGACGAGCGACAGATACGCGTCCGGTTCCGCGCGCGCAATGCCCGCCGAATCGAGCCGGTTGCGCGGAATCAGCGCGCTGCCCATTTGCGTGAGGATGTCGACGAAATAGCGGTTGCCGGTGGCGCGCGCCACCGAGATATGAAACTGAAGATCGGCATCGACGCTGTCCAGCCCGTTATGACGCGTGGCTTCGATCGCGTCGAGCGCGGCGCGCATGCGCGCGAGGTCGTCCGGCTTGGCGCGCTGGGCGGCAAGACCCGCGCATTCCGTTTCGAGGCTGATGCGCAGTTCCAGGATCGACAACACGTCGCGCAAGGTGGTGGCGGGCACCATGTCGATGCCTAGCTTTTCGCGCTGCGGCTCCAGCACGAAGCTGCCGATGCCGTGCCGTGTTTCGATGATCTTGCCCGCCTGCAAACGCGAAATCGCCTCACGAATGACGGTGCGGCTCACGCTCAGCGTGACCATGAGTTGCGATTCGGTCGGCAGTTTGTCGCCGGGCTTCAAGGCGTTGGACGCGATTTGCTCGGTCACGTAGCTGACGACGAACTCGGCAAGATTACGCGCGCGTCGTGGCGGTGCCGCGGATGCCAGTGGTGTAGCCATCGAAAACGCCCCTTGAATCAGATAGTTGCAGACACTTCATGCGTTTCATTATACCGTCGTCTGACGACTGATTATAACCACGCCATATCATTTTGCGGACCGGCGTCCGCTGCGACGCCGAAGTCCTTTTCCTGCCTGCATTTCGCGCTGCGGTGGCGCATATTTCGCCGTCCGCAGAGAAGTACGATAACCGCTGCGCGATCAGTTCGGGCGCAGTTCGACGCGCTTGATATCTTTCACGATCACGAGATAGCTGAACACCGTGAGCAGGGCGTTGATGCCCACGAACACCAGCGCGCCGTTGAACGAGCCGGTCTTCGCCACGAGATAGCCGATCACGATCGGCGTCACGATGCCGGCCACGTTGCCGAACATATTGAAAATCGCGCCGGACAGGCCGAGCGCCTCCCGCGGTGACGTATCGGCGACCACGGCCCAGCCGAGCGCGCCGATGCCTTTGCCGAAGAACGCAAGCGACATGAGCGCGACGACGACCCAGTCGGTCGACACATAATTACAGCCGATAATGCACACCGACAGCAGCATGCCACCGACAATCGGCACCTTGCGCGCGATTGTGAGCGAATGGCCGCGACGGATCAGCCCATCGGACAGAATGCCGCCGAGCACGCCGCCCGAGAATCCGCAGATCGCCGGCAGCGAAGCCACCAGACCCGCTTGCAGAATCGTCATGCCGCGCGCCTGCACGAGGTAGATCGGAAACCACGTCAGGAAGAAGTAGGTCAGCACGTTGATGCAGTACTGCGCGAGATAGACGCCGAGCAGCATGCGGTTGCTCAGCAGTTGGCGAACCAGAGACCAGCCGCCCGTGTTCTCGATCTTGCCCATGGAGCGAGCTTTCTTCTGCCCGTTGACCACGCCGCCGCCTTGCTCGATGTACTCGAGTTCTGAACGCGACACACGCGGATGATCGGCGGGGTTTTTCATCACCTTCAGCCAGGTGAGCGCGAGCAGAAGTCCCATCACGCCCATCACGACATAGACCATGTGCCAGCCGAACGCGTGGGTGAGCCACGCCATCAACGGCGTGAACACGACCGCAGCGAAGTACTGCGCCGAATTGAAAATGGCCGACGCCGTGCCGCGTTCGTTGGTCGGGAACCAGCTTGCCACCACCTTGGCGTTGGCCGGAAACGCCGGCGATTCGGCCGCACCCATCGCGAAGCGCAGCACGAACAGCGCGGTGACGGCCGCCGCCGCGCTGCCCAGCAAACCGATCGAGCTTTGCAGCAGCGTAAAGAGCGACCAGAAGAAAATACTCGCCGCATAGACGCGCCGCGCGCCGAAGCGGTCCAGCAGCCAGCCGGCCGGCAGTTGCGACAGCACGTAGGCCCAACTGAACGCGGAGAAGATGTAGCCCATGCGGATCGCGTCGAAGCCGAACTCGGCGCGCATGGCCGAACCGGTCACCGACAACGTGGC
Organism: Paraburkholderia dipogonis; assembly: GCF_042680985.1. Taxonomy (NCBI): domain Bacteria; kingdom Pseudomonadati; phylum Pseudomonadota; class Betaproteobacteria; order Burkholderiales; family Burkholderiaceae; genus Paraburkholderia; species Paraburkholderia dipogonis. The sequence goes on from NZ_JBHUFR010000022.1 coordinate 106,959, forward strand.
GCGGTCCGCGTAGTTGAAGGTGGTGATCAGAAAGATCAGCAGCAAAATTCCGTAGCGGACGCGGGTGCGCTTTGCGGCGTGGGCGGCACTCGCCGTGCGGCTCATTTCCATGGTCATCTCCTGAATTTCTTATGCGTGGGAGCGGACTCCCGTGCGTCGTGGCGCAATGAGCGGCCACAGGCCTTTCGATACATGCTGGTGCGGCGCTACAAAAAACGCCCGGCGACGTTGCCGTCCCGGGCGCTCTTTGCGGTGCCGTCTACGCGGCCGTCGTTCGCACGGCCGCCGGGTGTCGATTGCTGCCGCTTACGCCGGCCGGATTACTGCGGGCCGAGCGTCTTGATGAGCGCGTCCAGCTTGCCCATTTCTTCTTCCGTCAGATCCGTCAGCGGTGCGCGGACCGGACCGGCGCTGTGGCCGACCAGCTTCGCGCCCGCCTTGACGATGCTGACCGCGTAGCCTGCGCGGCGGTTGCGGATCGCCAGATACGGCAGGAAGAATTCGTCGATCAGCTTGCCGACGGTCGCGTGGTCGTCCGCGGCGATGGCGCGGTAGAAGTCCATCGCGGTCTTCGGAATGAAGTTGAACACCGCCGACGAATACACGGGAACGCCCAGTGCCTTGTACGCCGCTGCATAAACTTCAGCGGTCGGCAGGCCGCCGAGATACGAGAAGCGGTCGCCGAGACGGCGGCGGATCGACACCATGTTCTCGATCTCGCCCACGCCGTCCTTGAAGCCGATCAGATTCGGGCAGCGCTCGGCCAGGCCTTCGAGCATATCGGCGTTAAGCTTGGAGTTGGCGCGGTTGTAGATGATCACGCCCATGTTCGGCACGGACTTGCAGACTTCTTCGGCGTGCGCGGCGATGCCTTCCTGGCAGGCTTCCGTCAGGTAATGCGGCATCAACAGAATGCCGTTCGCGCCATGACGCTCGGCTTCCTGTGCGTAGGCGATCGCGACGCGCGTCGGGCCGCCCGCGCCGGCGAGAATCGGCACCTTGCCTTTGCAGACTTCGGTAGCCGTTTTCACGACGTTCGAATAGTCGTTGTGCGTGAGCGAGAAGAATTCGCCCGTGCCGCCGGCGACGAACAGCGCCGACGCGCCGTAAGGAGCAAGCCACTCGAGGCGCTCAGCATACGTATCGGCGCGGAAATCGCCTTGTTCGTCGAAGTCGGTAACGGGGAAGGACAGGAGGCCTTCGGAAACGATCTGCTTCAGTTCCTGCGGTGTCGTCATGATATGTATCCAGGGCGTCGAATGGTATGTGGAAGCTCAATTAAATGGAAATTGAGATTTCTTATACGTCATCGTACAACAACAAATCGGCTAACTCAACGGTGTTTTCGCGGCATAATGCTTGTCCTAGGGTAAATACGGAACGTCTGTGCAATATTTCATGTTGTAGGATGACGTATGAATAGCTGGCGTAGCAGGCGTACACCGCCATAAGGATCGATGCAATGGAACAGTCTCCGCTCTACATTCGCGTTCACCCCAACGACAATGTCGCGATCGTCGTCAACGACGGCGGTCTGGGTGAGGGCGCGGTATTTCCCGATGGTCTGGCGCTGCGCGAGCGCGTGCCGCAAGGGCACAAGGTCGCGCTGGCCGACCTGGCCGAGGGCGACGAGGTCATCCGCTATAACGTGGTGATCGGCTATGCGCTGAAGGCGCTGCCGAAGGGTAGCTGGATCAACGAACACGTGATTCGCATGCCGAGCCCGCCCGGACTCGAGGACCTGCCGATCGCCACGATCAAGGCGCCGGAAATGCCGCCGCTCGAGGGCTATACGTTCGAGGGCTACCGCAACGCGGACGGCTCGGTCGGTTCGCGCAACATTCTCGCCATCACGACGACGGTGCAATGTGTAGCCGACGTGGTTCAACACGCGGTGACGCGCATCAAGACCGAACTGCTGCCGAACTACCCGAATGTCGACGACGTGGTGAGCCTCGGCCACACCTATGGCTGCGGCGTCGCGATCGACGCGCCCGACGCGATGGTGCCGATCCGTACCGTGCGCAACATCAGCCTGAATCCGAATTTCGGCGGCGAGGTAATGATGGTCAGCCTCGGTTGCGAAAAACTGCAGCCCGAGCGTCTGATGCCGCCCGGCACGATTCCGATCGCCGCGGCCGCGAATGTCGCCGAAGTCGCGGACATCGGCGATATCGAGGCGGATCTGAACGGCGACGTGGTCGTGCTGCAGGACGAATCGCACGTCGGCTTCCAGTCGATGATCGAGTCGATCATGAAAATGGCCGATGGCCATTTGAAGCGTTTGAACAATCGCCGCCGCGAGACGTGTCCCGCGTCCGATCTCGTGATCGGCGTGCAATGCGGCGGCAGCGATGCATTCTCCGGTCTCACCGCGAATCCCGCCGTGGGCTACGCGACCGATTTGCTGGTGCGTGCCGGCGCCACGGTCATGTTCTCCGAAGTCACCGAAGTGCGCGACGGCGTCGATCAATTGACGGCGCGCGCGGCCAACCCGGAAGTCGCCGCGGCGATCATCCGCGAGATGCAGTGGTACGACGATTATCTGAAGCGCGGCGGCGCGGATCGCAGCGCCAACACCACGCCGGGCAACAAGAAGGGCGGCTTGTCGAACATCGTCGAAAAAGCGATGGGTTCGATCATCAAGTCGGGTAATTCGGCGATTTCCGGCGTGTTGTCGCCGGGCGAGAAGGTCAAACAGAAAGGCCTGATTTACGCGGCCACGCCGGCTAGCGACTTTATCTGCGGTACGCTGCAGGTCGCGGCGGGTATCAACCTGCACGTGTTCACCACCGGCCGCGGCACGCCGTACAGCCTTGCCGAAGTGCCCGTCATCAAGGTCGCGACGCGCTCGGATCTGGCGCGCCGGTGGCATGATCTGATGGACATCAACGCCGGCACCATCGCGACCGGCGCTTCGACGATCGAAGAGGTGGGCTGGGAACTCTTCCGTCTGATGCTCGACGTCGCCAGCGGCCGCAAAGAGACTTGCGCTGAGAAGCTCAAGCTCCACAATGCGTTGACGCTGTTCAATCCCGCGCCGGTGACCTGATCGATCCGGCGGGCTTGCTCGATCCGATCACACTCACATCAACATAGAAACATGACTGACTCGAACCTTGACCGCAGCGCGGCACAGAAACCCTTCCGCCGCCTGCTGCTCACCGGCGCGGCGGGCAACCTCGGCAAGCAGCTGCGCGGCGCGCTCGCCGCGTGGGCCGATATCGTGCGCATCACGGATATCGCGCCGCTCGGCGAGGTCGCGGCGCATGAAGAAGCCTCGATCGTCGACATCGCGGACGAAGCCGCAGTTCACGCGCTGCTCGAAGGCGTGGACGCCGTGGTTCACCTCGGCGGCATTTCCGTCGAGGCGCCGTTCGAAGACTTGCTCGAAGCGAATATCCGCGGCCTGTACAACCTCTATTCGGCGGCGCAGAAGCAGGGCGTGAAGCGCATCGTCTATGCGAGCTCGAATCACGCGGTGGGTTTTCATCCGGTGACGGAGGTGGTCGATATCGACGCGCCGCTGCGTCCCGACAGCCTGTACGGCGTGACGAAGTGCTTCGGCGAATCGTTGTCGCGTTACTACTTCGATCGCTTCGGTCTGGAGACGGTGTGTCTGCGGATCGGTTCGTCGTTCGAGCAGCCGAAGAACCCGCGCATGCTCGTGACCTATCTGAGCTTTCGTGACCTCATCGAACTGGTGCGCTGCTCGCTGTTCACCAACCGCGTGGGTCACGCGATCGTCTACGGCGTGTCGGATAACCGTACCAAATGGGTGGATAACACCAAGGCCGCGTTCCTCGGTTTTCGTCCGCAGGACAGCTCGGTCGAATTCGAGCATCTCTTTTCGGTCACGGCACCCACTGCCGACCTCGACGATCCGACGCAGCGTTTCCAGGGCGGCCCGTTCGTACTCGCCGGTCCGATGGAGCCGAAGCGGTGAGCGCCGCGGCGAACCCGCGCGTGGAGCGGGTCGAGGCAGCGGGGCAGGCGCCGGCTGCGGTCGGCGAGAGTCCGGTTTGGCGCGCTGCGGAGCAAGCTCTTTACTGGGTGGATATTCCCGCGCAGAAGATCGTGCGCGTGCGGATCGTTTCAGGCGAGCGCTCTGCATGGCTGCTGCCTGAGAAAGTGGCATGCATCGCGTTCGATCAGCGCGGCACGGTGCTGGCCGGCTGCGAGACCGGCCTCTTCGCGCTCACGTTGACTGAGTCCTCGGCCAACGGCGAAGCCGTGCAAGTGACAGGGCGCAAGCTCGCTGCACCGGACTTCGCTTGCGACGACATGCGTTTCAACGACGGCCGTTGCGACCGGCAAGGACGTTTCTGGGTCGGCACGATGGTGCAGGACATGGCGGCGGCCAAACCGGCCGGCGCGCTCTATCGTTTCGACGAGCACGGCGTGCTGTCCGCGCCGGTCGTAGAAGGACTCATCACGCAAAACGGCCTCGCGTGGTCGCCGGATGGCGCGACCATGTATCTGTCGGACTCTCATCCGTTGCGCAGGCAGATCTGGGCATTCGATTACGACGTCGAAACCGGCGAGCCGCGCAACCGTCGCGTGTTTGCCGATCTGAATCACCATGCGGGCCGCCCCGACGGCGCCGCGGTGGACGCCGACGGCTGCTACTGGATCTGCGCCAACGACGCAGGCTTGTTGCTGCGCTTCACGCCCGAGGGCAAGCTAGACCGGCAGATTGCCGTGCCGGCCATCAAGCCGGCCATGTGTGCCTTCGGTGGGCGCGAGCTGGATACGCTGTTCGTCACGTCGATCCGTCCTGGCGCGAACGCGAGCGAGCACGACGGCCATCTGTTCGCCGTGCGTCCTGGCGTAACCGGGTTGCCCGAGCCGGAGTTTGCTGGCGAACTGTAAGCGGAGCTTGTACGAGAAGGGCGCCGGACATGTCACGCATGTCCGGCGCCCTTTTTTGTCTGTCCGATATTCATAAGTCGTCGTACAACGATGTGGTGTAAAGACTACGGTGGTGTCACATTTCTTTTACGAAAAACCGGCTATCCAGCGCTTATGGGTTTCGCCTCGTCAGCACTGTGCTAGCTGGCGTGGGGGCTTGCCGGATGATCCATCGGTCATGTGTGCCGGATGCCTGCGTGGTGCGGGTAAATACCGTCTGTACAACTCAAACTGCGTTTTATAGACTTCATATGTCGTCGTACAACGTATAAGCCCAAACGAATTCCTTTCTTGGTAGTTCGAATTTTTCGGTTTGGACGAGACGCAGGCCGATGCAGTTGAAGCAAAAGTAAAAGAGTCGAGTTGGCTGACAGGAGTGCTGAGCATCTGCGCCGGGGACGTTGCACAGACCAGCATGGCAAAGCGCCCGTGACGGAACACGGGGGCGGGCGTCGAGCCGGGAGACGCAGCAAACCATGTCGCATCCGCGGGTAGCCCCGCAAGCGGACCTTCCGCAATCGATTGGACGGTCAATTTTTCAAGGAATTTCACGATGAATAAGAAGTTTGCCTCTTCCCGTGTTTCGCTGATCGTCGCAGCTTCGGTGCTGGCCTTCAGCACCGTGTCGGCACAAGCGCGTGTGTTCCGCGTGTCCGACGTGCATGGCGACACCTATCCGACCAACATGGCCGTGAAATACATGGGAGAAGAGATCAACAAGGCAACCGGCGGCAAAGATTCCGTGAAGGTCTTCGGCAATAGCGCGCTGGGTTCCGAAAACGACACGATCGATCAGGTGCGCATCGGCGCGCTCGACATGGCGCGCGCCAACGGCGCTGCGTTCAACGAGATCGTGCCGGAATCGATGATCCCGTCGCTGCCGTTCCTGTTCCGCGACATCGACCATTTCCGCAAAGTGATGTACGGCCCGGAAGGCCAGAAGATTCTCGACGCCTTCAAGGCGAAGGGCATGATCGCGCTGACGTTCTACGAGAGCGGCGCGCGTTCCATCTACACCAAGAAGCCGATTCACACGCCGGCTGATATGAAGGGCCTCAAGGTCCGCGTGCAACCGTCCGATCTGATGGTCGACGAAATCCGCGCAATGGGCGGCACGCCCACGCCCATGCCGTTTGCCGAAGTCTATACGGGCCTGAAGACGGGTCTGGTGGATGCCGCTGAAAACAACTTGCCGTCGTACGAAGAAACCAAGCACTTCGAAGTCGCGCCGGTCTACTCCGAAACCCAGCACTCGATGACGCCGGAAGTGCTCGTGTTCTCGAAGAAAGTGTGGGACACGCTGACGCCGCAAGAGCAGGACATCATCAAGAAGGCTGCGGCGGACTCGGTGCCTTACTACCAGAAGCTGTGGACCGCGCGCGAAGCCGATGCGAGCAAGACGGTCACGAAGGGCGGCGCGACCATCGTCGCGTCGACGCAGATCGATCGTGCCGCGTTCGTCAAGGCGATGCAGCCGGTGTGGGCGAAGTACGAAAAGACCCCGCAAATGAAGCAACTCGTCGACGAGATTCAGGCCGTCAAATAAGGCTCGCCTGAACGGAAGCCATGCAGCGGTGTGAAGGTGCGAAGGGCCTGCGAGAAGATTCGCAGGCCTTGCCGCTGTGCGCGTTCCGAACTGAAAAGTCGAACAGATTGCTGAATATTAAAGACAGGTCGGTCGAATGCAAGGATGGGTCCAATGAGATTCATGAAGCGCCCAAATGATTTTCTGTTCCGCGCGCTGGTTGTCGTGGCGTCGTTGAGTCTCGCCGCGCTGAGCGTGCTGGTGATCTACAGCGTCGTGATGCGCTACGTCTTCAGCGATGCACCGGATTTCGTCGAGCCCATCGCGCTTTTGCTGGTGATCGTGATCGCCATGTTCGGCGCCGCGCTCAAGGTCCGCGAAGGCGGCCATATCGGTCTCGACTCGCTCGTGAAGAAATTGCCGCCGAAAGGGCAGCTCGTCGCCACGTCGTTTCAGCACCTTTGCCTGATCGTGTTTGCCGTGATGGTTTTCTTCGGCTGTCTGCAGATGGTGGAGGCCACCGCCGAAGACCGCATTCCGATTATCGGTTTGCCTGAATCGTTGCGTTACTGCATCCCGGTTATTGCCAGCGTCTGCATTGCCATGTTCTCGGTCGAGAACCTGCTCGCGCTTTTCGCACAGAAACAAAAATAGAGCAATCATGGAACTTGCCATTCTCTCCGTTAGTTTTCTTGTTTTTCTCCTTCTCGGCGTTCCTGTTTCCTTCGGGCTCGGCCTCTCGTGCGTCCTGACTTACCTTTACGAAGGCTTGCCGGCGGCCACCGCCATGCAGTCGATGATTTCGGGCATCAACGGCTTCTCGTTTCTCGCGGTGCCGTTCTTCATTTTGTCCGGTGAGCTGATGCTGCACGGTGGCATCGCGGACCGCATCCTGCGTTTCGCACAAGCCACGGTCGGGCATTTCCGCGGCGGCCTAGGCATGGCCAACGTGGTGGCGTGCACGCTGTTCGGCGGCGTCTCCGGTTCGCCCTCGGCAGATACGTCGGCCATGGGCGGCGTAGTGATTCCGCTGATGAAGCGTGAAGGCTACAGCGCGGCCTACGCGGTCAACGTGACGACGCACTCGTCGCTGGCGGGCGCGCTGATGCCGACGTCGACCAACATGATCATCTATGCATTCGCGGCCCAAGGCATCACCGGCACGTTGAATGGACATCCGATGAGCGGCGTGTCGATCGGCGATCTGTTGTTTTCCGGTCTTCTCCCGGTGCTGTGGGTGATGGGTTTCGTGCTGATCGCCGCCTACTGGCAAGCGGTTAAATACGGCTATCCGCGTCGTGCCGACGGTTCGACGGAACTGCAGAAATTCCCCGGCTGGTACGCCGTGGCCCGCACGTTCCTCGGCGCGTTGCCCGGCCTGATGGTGATCGCGATCATTCTGGTTTGCGTGGCGAAGGGCATTGCTACAGCGACGGAAGCCGCCGCTATCGCCGTGTTTTATTCGCTGGTGCTGACCATCGTCGTGTATCGCTCGATGACGATGAAGAAGCTGTTCCACGCGCTCTCCAAGGCCGCCAAAACCACTGGCGTGGTGTTGCTGCTGATCGGCGTGTCGAACATGCTGCGTTACCAGATGGCCTATCTGGAGATTCCGGATGCGATCGAACACATGCTCGACGGCGCGACCAGCTTGCCGTGGCTGATGCTGCTGTACATCAACCTGATCCAGATTTTCCTCGGCACGTTCGTCGACATGGCGGCGCACATCCTGATCACCACGCCGCTGTTCCTGCCGATGGCGATGCACGCCGGCGTCGGTCCCGTGCAGTTCGGCATCATGATTCTGCTGAATTGCGCATTGGGTCTCGTGCATCCGCCAATCGGTTCGGTGCAGTTTATTGGTTGCGCGATTGGCAATGTGTCGATTGGTGAAACTACCAAGGTGGCGTGGCCGTATTACCTGGCTATCTTCAGCGCGATCAACATCGTCACATACGTACCGATGTTCTCGACATGGTTGCCTAGCCTGATCAATGGTCACCCGGTATTTTGAAGTCCTTCATTAACGCCGGGACGTTCGAACAATATCCACACTCAGCGGCACTCGAAGGGTGCCGCGATCAAAGAAAAATCTTTTAAAGAGGAGCAGAAATGAAAAAGGCATTGGCAACTTCAGCGCTTGGCCTGGTCGCCCTCGGCGCACACGCTCAGAGCAGCGTGACGCTGTACGGGATCGTCGATACAGGTATCGGCTATCAGAGCAGCCAGACGTCGCTCGGTTCGACCAGCGGCGGCCGTTCGGTCGTGAAGATGATCAACGGCATCTGGGCCGGCAGCCGTTTCGGCCTGAAGGGCGCCGAGGATTTGGGCGGCGGCACCAAGGCGATCTTCCAGTTGGAAGAGGGCTTTAACAGCGCCACCGGCGCGCAGGCTGTCAGCGGTCTCGGCTTCAACCGCCAGGCTTATGTCGGCGTGACGAACAGCAGCTACGGTACGTTCACGGCAGGCCGTCAATACACGGCGTACTACACGATGCTCTCGCCGTACAGCCCGACCACGTGGCTGACGGGCGCATACGGCGCGCACCCGGGCGATATCGATTCTCTGGATACGGTCTACCGCGTCAACAACTCGCTGGTGTACACGACGCCGAGTTTCTACGGCCTGACGGCTAGCGGCTCGTACGCGCTGGGCGGCGTGGCGGGCAGCTTCAACGCCGGCTCGACGTGGAGCGCGGGCTTGCAATACCTGAACGGTCCGTTCGGCATTGCGGCGGGCTTCCAGCGCATCAACAACTCGACGTCTGGCGGCGGCGCATGGGGCGCGGACTCCACGACGTCGAACAACGGCGCTCAGCCTGGCGTGTCGGGCATCAACAACGGCTATCAGCGCGCGCAGGCTCAACAACGCTTTGCGGTGACGGGCGGCTATGCGTTCAGCCCGTCATGGGACGTGTCGTTCTCGTACTCGAACGTGCAATACATTCCGGGTATCAACTCGCCGTTCCGCACCACCGCGATCTTCAACACGGGCGGCGCCGTGCTGCACTTCAAGCCTTTGACGTCGCTGGACCTGGCCGCGGGCTATAGCTACACGCGCGCGACGGAAGCGAACGGCATTTCGAGCTCGGCTCGCTATCAGCAGTTCAACCTCTCGCAGTACTACAGCCTCTCCAAGCGCACCGGCCTGTACGCGCTCGAGGCGTATCAACGTGCAAGCGGTCAGACCCTGGGTACGAACGGCGTGAGCATCATCAACGCGACGGCTGATATCGGCGACGGCCAGAACGGCCAGCCGTCCTCGTCACGCAGCCAGTTTGCTGCCGGCGTGGGCATCATCCACAAGTTCTGATGACGTAACTTCGTGGCGGTGTGTTGCTGCGCCGCCACGGCGATGCGTTTAATTACGCTTCGCTGAGCTTTACAAGCTGCGCGCGCAACGCGCGCAGCCTCTTTGGCGCCCGTTCCTGAGGCATGGCGCGTGTCGCGTCGATTCGCGCGTTCAGCCATATAAACGTCACTGCCGGCAGATCGGCGATCTTCGCGTCCGCAGCCGTTTCCGGCATTGCGTATTCAGTTCGGCCGCGATCGCGTACAAAAGGTCAGTTCGAGCAGCCGCCGCAGGCAGGCCGCTCGTTTCACGCGCTCAGGCGTCGGACCACAAACGCCCGGCCGTCGCCCAGTTCTCGCGTTTCACGTCGGTCAGAATAATATCCACCGAATTCGGTTCAACGCCGAGCGATTCGCACGTTGCCTTGGTGATGGCTTCGACGAACTCGCGTTTCTGTTCCACCGAGCGGCCTTCGAAAAGTTCGATACGAAACGTGGGCATGGCATGACTCCGTTAAAGATGTGAGTGGGATTGAAAAAAGCGCGGCGCGAATTTAATCGCGATAGCCACGATCGAGGCGGTCGAGTTTGCGCAGCAAGGCAGGCCATTCGAGCGCGCCTTCAATGGCGCCGCCATCGTACAGTTGTTCCGCCGTGCGTGCGGCGACCGCATCGCTCGGCACCACGAGTTGCGCGCCGCAGGCTTGCGCCTGCAACTGGATCTCGCAGGCCTTGAGCAGCGTTGCCATCAGCACATAGGCTTCGGCGACCGTGCGGCCGGTGGTCAGCGTGCCGTGATTGCGCAACAGCATGGCGGGCTTGTCGGCGAGATGCGCGACGAGGCGCTCGCCTTCCGCCGGCGAAAACGCGAGGCCTTCGTAATCGTGGTAAGCGAGTTGGCCGTAAAAGCGCAGCGCATGTTGCGAGACGGGCAGCAAGCCGGACGGTTGCGCGGAGACCGCCACGCCCGCCGTATTGTGCAGATGCATCACGCAGAAGGCATCGGCGCGCGCCGCGTGGACTGCCGCGTGCAGCGCGAAGCCGGTGGCATTCACCGCATGTTCGCTTGCACCGACGACATTGCCCGCGATATCGATCTTCACGAGATTCGAGGCGCACACTTCGTCGAAAGCGAGGCCGAATGGATTGATCAGGAAATGGCCGGGTTCGCCCGGCACGCTCGCCGAGATGTGCGTGTAGATCAGATCGTCCCAGCCGTTGAGCGCCGCAAGCCGGTAGGCCGCGGCCAGGTCGACGCGGGTCTGGCGCTCGGCGTCGGACAATGACCCTGTGTCGGCGACGCGGCCGGCAGGGGTGTGAGTGAACGACATGTCTGTCTCCTGAATCCTGAATTGTTCGATCGCTGAAACGCGTCCGTGCGCGCGTGTGTGTCGCGGCTGCGTTGCGAACCTGGCGGCTTGACTAGCTCTCGCGTCTGGCTGGAACCGGCGTCGTCGCGCGGCGTGTGGTGTTCATAGGTTGCGCCGGTTCAACGGCGGCCACGCCAGGCGCCACGCGCTGCATAAGCCACTGCACGCTCCACGTCGCGAGGACGAATGGCGCGGTCATGACCGGCCAGCCGAAGTATGCCGCCGCCGCTTGCAGCACGCTCGACAAGGCCACCCCGCCGAGCATCGTAACGAACCCGCAGTCCGCTAACGCGAGCGCGGTCAGCACGCCGTTGAATCCTAACAGGCCGGCGTCGAACGACGCTATCGTCGCACCCAGCAGCAGATGCGCGGCGCTGGCGAACCCCGCGCCGATCAATGCCCGCAGCGCGTGCCTGCGCGAGGCCGCTGCAATCCCGATCAACACCAGCAATCCAGGCAACGCCTCCGACGCGAACCCGGTTTGCGCGAAACCGGCGAGCAAACCGCTGCCCACTTGCGTCGCGCTCAGCGCGTGCGCCGCCGTCACGTTTGCTGATTGCACGTTGACGGTCACCAGGGGCAGCCAAAGCCACGTGACGATCAGGCACGGGCTCGAGAAAAAACTGAGTCCGCGTGCACGCAGCCAGCGCGACCACGGCTCTAGCAGCCACGCCGTGCAGGTAGCGGCGAGAATCGCCACCGCGCCCGCTGTCGCGTTGTCGGCGATGAAGTTGAAAGCGGCCAGCCCCGCCAGCGCGCCGTTGAAACCGTGCAGCCCGGCGCGCGTGTCGTCCTCACGATAGCCGGCCAATACCGCGCTCACGTTGGCCGCGACCGCGCCCATCAGCGCCGCGCACGCGAGGCGCAGGTCGTAGAGCAGCCAGGCGGCGAGCAGGCACGCGCCGGTGAAGGCATTCGCTTGCAGCACGATCTGGCCGAGGCTGCGCAACAGCGTGCGCAAGGCGGCAGATCGAGCTTCATTCACGGCGGCGTGCATGATGGAATACGGTGTGATTTCAATGATGCGCAATTGCGCTGCGCGAACGTCAGGCGCGCGCAGGGTCGGAGGACTGCGAACCGCGAGCATAGGCCAGCTGAGTCGCGCTGGGCGTCGCGTGCGCTAATAGTGGCTATTTGCGACGCCGCTCCGCGATGCCATGCGTCGCCGGAACCAAAGCTTTCGCGCTACGATATGAACCCGGCGGAGCCAGGCAGAACCCGGTTGCGCCGTTCAAAGAGGAGACAGGCAGATGCGTGAATTGCGGTGGGCATCGGAAGAGGGCGACGGCATCGAACATCTGGCGTTCGCCGCGCACGAGGACGGCTTCGCGGTGGAAAGCGTCGTGGTCGGCCAGCGTTACGGAAAGTCGTATGGGCTGCACTACAAGGTGCGCTGCGACGCGCACTGGCGTACGCGCTATGCGTGGCTGAAGATTGTCGGCGGCGGCGAGCTGGAGCTGCATGGCGATGGCGCCGGCCATTGGCACGACGGACACGGCCTCGCGCTGAGCGCGATCGAAGGCTGCATCGACATCGATATCGCCGCTACGCCGTTCACCAACACGCTGCCTATCCGTCGCTTGCAACTGGCCGAAGGCGAGCGTCGACCCATTTCGGTGGCATACATATCGACGCCCGATCTGCAGGTCACGCGTGTCGAACAGGCGTACTCATGCATCGAGTTGCATCGCGAGTATCGCTACGAGGGCATCTTCCGCAACTTCACGGCTAACATGAAAGTGGACGACGACGGTCTCGTGATCGACTATCCGACGCTTTTCACTCGCCTGCCGCGCGAGCGTTGAGCGTAGACGGCGGCGCCCAACCGCCGTGGTCCGCGCGATGCCGTTCCACGAAGCGTTCGATGGCCGCCGCGATCCGTTCGGGTTCGCGCAGCACGACCCAATGGCCGGCATCGATCTCGTTGCGTTCATACGCACCGAGCCAGCCCTCCAGCCCAAGCGAGAGCGCCGGGCCCACGTAGCGGTCACGCAGCGGCACGATGAATTGCACCGGTGCGTGCGCATGCCGCGCGCGCGGGTGCAGCAGCTTGTCGATGAAATTGGCGCGATAGAGATTCAGGCCGTTGAGCGCGTTGCGCAGCTGCGCGGGATCGGGCGCGGGCCGCACGCGTTCCGTCACACGCAGCCAGAACGGCCAAAGGCGTGCGGCGCCCGCCCGCCACACGAGTTCCGGCAGCCAGGGCAGATGAAAGAAAAAGATGTACCAGGACTTGAGCGTTTGCCGGACGCCGCTGCCGAAAGGGCGTTTCGTTGTCGGCTGTGCGGTTCGAGCGGCGCCGTCGTGCTCGCTCACGCTCTCACCCTCGTTTTTACGGCGCAGGCCGAAAGACGCGTGATCGAGACACGGCCCCGAAATCGACGTGTACGAAACAATGCGGACTTTGAACGCCGGGTCGGTCACCGCTTCCCAGCTTTGAATCGAGCCCCAGTCGTGGCCGACCAGGTGAAACGGCCGCGCGCCACAGGTCGCGCCGGCGATTGCCGCAAGGTCGGCGGCGAGGCGTTCGAGCCGGTACGCGTGACGGGTGTCTGGTGCTTCGGAAGCACCGGCGCCGCGTACGTCGTAGGCGATCACACGGTAGCGCGTGTCCAGGAGGGCGCGCACCGGTTCCCACACGGCCGCCGAGTCGGGATAACCGTGCACCAGCACGATTGGCGGCGCGTCGCGCGGTCCGCTCACATAGACCGCGAGCCGTACGTCGCCGGCCTCGACCGACAGCGTGTCGCGTATCACGCGGCCGCCTGCATGCCGCGCCGCGCGGCCTTGCGGGCACTCGGCGTAAGCGCGTTGGTGGCATCGACGGCGGCGACGAGACCCTCGATGCGCGCCAGTTGCACACGGTTGTCGTGATCCCACGGATGGAAGCCGGGCCGGAAAAAACTCAGCCATTCACTGGCGATGCGCGGAAACACGCCATGACGCGGCCCGTACAGATACTTCACGACACGCCACATGCCGCGTAGATGACCGCCGCGTTTGCGATCGGCGATCAGCAACCGCACGTGGTAGTCGAACACGATCAGCCAGAACGTCAGCGTGGTGGCGAGCATGGTGCCGGTGCGCAGCAGATAGCGGCCCAGCCCGGGTTTGAGCACAGCGTTCCATACGTCGTAGGAAACGGACTTGTGCTCGGTTTCCTCCAATGCATGCCAGGTCCACATCTGCGTATAGCCTTCCACCGAGCCGCCGATGCGCGACGCGTCTTCCAGCAGCAGGCCCGCGAGCATCGCCGTGTAGTGTTCCAGGCAGACGGTCACGGCGAGCTGGTACGAATGCGGCAGGATCTTGCGGCCGAAGTTGAGAATCGCCCACAGCCGCTTGTCGAGCTTGTGCGCGGGCAGGCCGGCTTCCTGCAGCAGATCGTTGTATTCGACGTGCTCGCGCGTATGCATGGCTTCCTGGCCGATGAAGCCGAGCACCTGCTTCTTCAGCACCGGGTCGTCGATCTGGTCGCGGTAGTTGCGCACGCTGTCCATGAAAAAACGCTCGCCAGCCGGAAACAGCAGCGAAAGCGCGTTGAAGAAGTGTGTCACATGCGAGCCCTGCGCGTGCCAATCGCAGGCACGCTCCTGCGGCAAATTGAAACGTAGGTCGCGGCGAATCGGCATCATGGCCTTTCTCCTTGTGATTCTCGATGAGTTGCTGATCGTGATCGAACGACGTGCGTGGCGCCCGGCAAAGAAGTCCGGCGCATCAGGCGCGCTTGCCGTCCATCTGCGCGGCGCGCCGCGCGCGTTTTTCGGCGACGCGTTTCATGCGGCGCGTTTGCATCACCACGAGCGCCTGATAGGCGGCCGGCAGTGTGCGCGCCAGCCAGTCGGCGGCCCGCGCGTCGCGTCCGATCAATACGCGCCGCTTGTTCCTGCGCACGCCGTCGAGAATGACGCGGGCGGCTTCGTCGGCGGTGGTGATGAAAAACTTCTCGAAATCGTCCTTGCCTTGCTGTTCCGTTTCCAGCATGAAACCGACCATGTTCGTCGCGATGCGGCTCGATTGCGCGATGCTCGTGCGGATGCCGCCCGGATGCACGCAGGTCGCCGAGACGCCGCATTTCATCAGGTCGAGTTCCTGGCGCAGCGCTTCGGTAAAGCCGCGCACAGCGAATTTGGTCGCGTTGTAGCCGCTCATGCCGGGCTGCGAAAACAATCCGAACACGCTCGACGTGTTGACGATATGGCCGTCGCCGGAGGCCTTGATGTGCGGCAGAAACGCTTTCGTGCCGTGTACCACGCCCCAGAAGTTGATGCCGACGATCCACTCCAGATCCGCGTAATCCATCCCTTCGATGGTGCTCGATAGCGCGACGCCCGCGTTGTTGAACACGAGATTGACGCCCTGGTGCTGCTCGGCGGTTTCGGCGGCCCAGTCGAATATCGCGGCGCGCTCGGCAACATCGAGCACGCGTGTGGTGATGCGCAACGGCGAGCCGACGATGTGCGGCGCCGCGGCTTGCGCAAACTGCGCGGTTTCGGCGAGGCTCGCGGCATTGCGGTCGGCGAGCGCGAGGTGGCAGCCTTCGCGCGCCAGCTGAATCGCGAGCGAGCGGCCCATGCCCGAGCCTGCGCCGGTGATCGCGGCAACTTTGTCGGTAAAGTTTTTCATTGGTTTATCTCCGGTTCTCCCTGAACGGTGCCTTGTCGTTGCCGTTGTCGTTGCGTTTCGTCAGGTTGCTTCCACAGGCGCAGAAGCGGCGCCTCCATGAGCGTGCGTGCCTTGCGCTGAACCCGTCGGCACGCTCGCCGCACGCGGCGCGGGCGAATACGCGAGGTAATCGTCCATGCTGAAGCTGCTGGTGGCCTGGCGGAATTTGTAGGCAAATCCTGGCCACAGCGTCGTGTTCTTGCCGGTTGCCGGATCGAGATACCAGCTCTTGCAGCCGCCCGTGGACCAGATCGCGCGGCCGAGCTTCTGCTGGATCTGCTCGTTGTACGCGCGCTCCACTTGCGGACGCACTTCGATGGCGTCCGCGCGTTCTGCGTGCATCGTCTTCAGCGCGCGCAGGATGTACTCGACCTGAGACTCGATCATGAACACCATCGAGTTATGGCCGAGACCCGTGTTCGGTCCGACCACCATGAAGAAGTTCGGATAACCAGGCAATGCCGTACCTAGGTAAGCATGCGCGCCGTCGCGCCACGTATCGACGATATCCACACCGCCGCGTCCGCGCACCACGCCGCGCGGAAACGGATCGGCCACCTGGAAGCCGGTGCCGAAGATCAGGCAGTCGGCGCGATGACGCGCGCCGTCAGTGGTGACCACCGCGTCTTCCTCGATGCGAGCGATGCCGGTGGTCGTCACCGAAACGTTCTGGCGCGACAGGGCGGGGAAGTAGTCGTTCGAGATCAGTACGCGCTTGCAGCCCATTGTGTAATTGGGCGTGAGCGCGGCGCGCAACTGCGGATCGCGCACCTGGCGGCGCAGATGCCGCTCCGCGGCTTTCTGCGCGGTCTTCATCAGCGAAGGATGAATCGCAAATCCCAAGGCGCGCGATTC
This sequence comes from Paraburkholderia dipogonis, assembly GCF_042680985.1. NCBI lineage: Bacteria > Pseudomonadati > Pseudomonadota > Betaproteobacteria > Burkholderiales > Burkholderiaceae > Paraburkholderia > Paraburkholderia dipogonis. The sequence continues at coordinate 123,575 of NZ_JBHUFR010000022.1, forward strand.
GAGCATGCAGTAGAGCGCCGAGCGCATGATTTTCTGCGTGAACGGCAGGTGTTTGAACAGCCATTGCTCCAGCGGTCTGACGGCACGATCGGCCTTCGGCATGATCCACGGCGGCGTGCGCTGGAACAGGTCGAGATGCGCGACTCGCGGCGCGATCTGCGGAACGAACTGGATCGCGCTCGCCCCCGTGCCGATCACGGCGACGCGTTTGCCTTCGAGCGAGTAGTTGTGATCCCACTGCTGCGAGTGGAACGTCTTGCCCTTGAATTTATCGAGGCCGGGAATGTTCGGCACAGCCGCGCGCGACAGGCCGCCCATACCTGAGATCAGCACGCGTGCCGACCATTGCCGGCCGTTCGCGAAGGTCAGTTGCCAGCGGTGGCGCGCTTCGTCGTAGATCGCGCTCGCCAGTTCATGGCCGAAACGCAGATGCCGCTCGACGCCGAAGCGCTGCGTGCAGTCTTCGAGGTAAGCGCGGATTTCCGGCTGGCGCGCGAACATGCGGGTCCAGCGCGGATTCGGGGCGAAGGAGAACGAGTAGACGTGGGATTGGACGTCGCACGCGCAACCGGGGTAATGGTTGTCGCGCCACGTGCCGCCGACGGAGTCGGCCTTCTCTGCGACGATGAAGTCCGTGATGCCGGACTGGCGCAGGCGGATCGCCATGCCGAGGCCCGCGAATCCGGACCCGATGATGGCGATATCGGTCTCGACAGGCGCTAACGCGTCGGGCGCCGCGGCGTCGTGGGGCATCATGCGTGCGTTCATCCGATCCGTCTCCTTTTACCGTCTTAACTGTTACATTGGTTGATGTAACAATAGAGGCTGGTAATAGATGACGCAAGCGGGCGGTTAGACGCCCGCCTCTAGGCTCGGAGGGTCGCCGCCAGCTACTTCGCGGCGAGAGCCGACGCGACTTCGCGGTTTTGCCAGACGCTGTCTTTAACAGTGATTTTCGCCGGGATCAGATTGGCGCCATAGAACGCATCGGCGACTATTTGCTGCGAGCGCACGATCTCGTCCGTGACGGCGGTGGTGCCATACGGATAGCGGCGCACCCATGTTTCGACCAGCTTCTCATCGAGACCGACCTTCGGCGCGATCAGCGCGGCGGTTTCCACCGGATGCGCGTTGACCCACAGCCCGGCGGTGCGCAACTGTCCGAGAATCGCGCCGATCACGTCGGGATGCTGCTGCGCGAAGTCGCGCGTCGCTTCGTAGAAGTTGTACGGGGCGTTGAGTTCGGCGTAGTCGGCCAGCGTGCGCGCCTTCAGCGCCTGCTGCGCGGACGCGTAGTACGGATCCCAGATCACCCATGCATCGACGCTGCCGCTTTCGAAGGCGGCGCGCGCGTCGGCGGGCGGCAGATACACCGGACGAATATCCTCGTAGCGCAGGCCCGCTTTCTTGAGCGCTTCGAGTATCAGATAGTTCGAACTCGAGCCTTTTTGCAGCGCGACGCGTTTGCCTTTCAGATCGGCCACGCTATGCAGCGGCGAGTCGCTTTTGACGAGGATCGCTTCGGCGTGGCTTCCCGAAGGCTCGGCGCCGACGTACACGAAGCGCACGCCGCTCGCTTGAGCGAACACCGGAGGTGGCGCGCCTGTGTAGCCAAAGTCGATGCTGTTCGCGTTCAACGCTTCGAGCAGTTGCGGTCCGGCAGGGAATTCGAACCACTTGATGCTGTAGCCGAGCGGTTTGAGTTTTTCGTCAAGCGAGCCTTGCGCTTTGAGTATCGCAAGCAGGCCTGATTTCTGATAGCCGAGGCGCAGTACCTTGGCCGGCTCGCCGCCGTTGCCGCCGGTCTGCGCGGTGGCGCTCAAGGTGGTGAATGCCGCAAGCAAGGCGGCGGCGAGTTGAAGCGAATAACGGGCGTGATGGACCATCCTGCGAATCTCCATTGCGTTCGATTGGTGTGGCCGCCGCGGGTTGTCTGCGGGCGTCGTTCGGGTCCGCCAAAAGCACGGCGCGGACTCGCGGAGGCGGCAGAAAACGCGTTGCGGCGACGTTCGGGGATCGTCGCATGGACGTCACGCCGTTCAAACGAAGCAATGCAGATTTGAATATGACGCGCGGCGGAACATCGTGCGGTTCCGGGATGTCCAGCTAGCGCGCGCTAGCGGGCGTGCGTAAAAGCAGGAGTGGGGGCGAAGGCATGGACGCGGGCGTAGATCGACGCGAAGGTGAGAGCGAGACTACGCGCGCAGACTACTTCTTCGTTTTGCCTTTCTTTGTCGCGGCCGCGGCGCCTTCGGCAGGATGCTTCAATTTCTTTTCCATGATAGCTGCGACGCGGTCGCCGAGGTAATCGCCCGAAGCTTCTTCGAGCGCCCGGTTCATTTCGCTTTCCACCAGCACCATCGCGAGCGGCCGCACGCGCCAGATGGCGTCGACGAGAGCCGGCACGTCGGCGGGCGGCGGCAGCGCGTCGGCGTCGTAGCGGTCCAGTTGGCGGACCACGAGATCGACCAGCGCTTTGGCGACCGCGTTGAAATGCGGCCGCGCGATGCCGACGGCGTCGAGCAGGTCGGCAAGCGGAATGCCTTCCTTCGCCATGGTCGCGCCGGCGGCCAGCGCCGTCGGGCTGCCCGACACGAATGAGAGACCGTCGCGCTCCAGCAGACCGAGGTCGACCGCCTTGCCGAGCGCGCTCGGCGAAGCCTTGTCGCCGAACACGTGCAGCAGTTCGATCAGCGAGTATTTTTTCGGCCGTTCGCGCGACCAGCGGCCGCCGATCGCCGTTTCCAGGCCGAGGATGGAGCGCAGATCGTGGCCTTCGTCGACGGCCATGATCAGATCCTGGATGTTCGCGAGCGTATAGCCGCGTGCGAGCAGATGGTTGATTAGCTTGAGACGCGAAGCATGCGTGTCGTCGTACACGCCGACACGGCCGCGTTTTTCCGGGGGCGCGAGCAGGCCGCGGTCCTGATACGCGCGTACGTTGCGCACGGTGGTGTCGGTGACGCGCGCGAGTTCGTCGACGGTGTATTCGTTGCGCGGCGTGGCGCCGGCGGTGTCGTGCGAGTCGGCGGACAAGGGCGGGACAGGGGGCGGCGTGTTGGGCATGGAAGGGATTTTAACGCGGCGATGCGCGCGGCTGCCAACGCCGCCGCGTGATGCGGGCGATTGCTGCGCGAGCACGGACTGGAGTGTGGGACGGTAAGTCGTTCAGGGCGTTGAAGCAGAGTGCAATGCCGCAGTGCTTCAGCGCCTAGGTGCCTAGGTACCTAGGTGCCTCAGTGCCTCAGTGCCGGAGCGTGCGCTCAAGCGACTGGCCGGTCGCCTGCACCGCGAAGTCGTGCAGCCAGCGCTTGGACGGATAGAAGCCCGCAGCGCTTCAATCGCGTCCTGCCGACAAGTCGTCCGGCACGCTCGAATCACCCTTGCCGAGCGTGCGCTGCATCAGCGTCGTGTCGAGCCAGCGGCCGTGTTTGAAGCCCACCGCCTTCAAGGTGCCCGTCAATTCGAAACCCAGCTGCGTATGCAGCGACAGCGAACCGCCGCTGCCGCCGTCCGCGATCACGGCGACCATCTGACGCCACGGACCGGTTTCGCAGCGCTCGATCAGCGCCTGGAGCAGCACGCGTCCCAGACCTCGGCCGCGATAGGCGTCGTTCACGTAGATCGAATCTTCGATGGTGTTGCGATACGCGGCGCGCGGCCGGTAAGGCGTCGCATAGCAATAGCCGGCGACTTCGCCGTCGATCTCCGCCACCATGTAAGGCAACCCGTGGCTGCGCACCGACGCGAGCCGCGTGCGCAAGTCATCGACGGAGGGCGGGGTTTCCTCGAACGAGGCGACGCCGGTCAGCACGTGGTGGGCGTAGATCGCCTGAATGGCCGGAAGATCGGCTTCGGTGGCGTCGCGGATCAGCGGGACGGCGGTGTTCGTCGATCCGGAAGCGGCGGGCGCGGCGTGCGTGATGCTCATACGTGTTCCTGTCGTGGCGATAAATCGGCGGATACGTTTTACTATGCCCGCCGCGCGCGCGAATTTGAAGCGAGTCAAAAATCGCCACGACGTATGGCGGGTTTTCAGCGTTGGCCCATACGCGCGAACAGGCGTGCTTCAGCAATCACTAGCGCGAGCGAAGACGACGCGCACCACGCTCACCCGCCAGGCATCGCTCAACTATGCGAGTAAGTATCCGGCTGCGTCACATGCCCACGATGATGCCGGTGATACCTGGCCTTATGTTTCGGCCTGGCCTCGGACATCGACGCATGCTGTTCGGCGGATTGCTGCGAGTCCGGCCCCTGTTGAGCCTGCGCGCGAGGCGCGGGCGTGGGCTGTGCGTGACCCGACGGCAGCGAGCTTTGGCCCTCGCCGAAGCGGAAGGTTTGCGCGGTCTGGGCGTATGCGCCGGCAGAGACCGTCAGAGCGGCAACCGTTAGGCAAATTGAAAACTTCATGGACCCTCCTTCTGAACGAGCCGGTGAGGATACCCGTTTTCCCGACAGTCGATCGGTCACATCAGGCCCAGCGGCCCGCTCGCGCTGGTGTCGATCGGCGGCAGCGCGTGGCCTTGTAGATCGGTTTGCCGCTGAGCTTGCGCGTTGGCGTATATGACCTCGATATCCGCGCCATCTGAGGCTGGCGTGATTTCGATGAGTCGATAACCGGTCACAGATGCGAAGCACCCGGCGCGCATCAAAGGTCATCGAACTGATCAAATTCGCTTTGCAGTTCCCGGTTGCGCGCGACGCGTTCGTCGATACGCGGTCCGAGTCTTTCGACGATCGCCGAGATGAGCAGATTGAAGAGACAGGTGAGCGGCGCGAGCGAATCCCAGAACTGGCCGACGTCGGTTTTCACCTGCAGCAGATCGCCGTCGAATTCGCGCGCCCACGGACAGTAAATGTCGGTGATGAGCGCGAACGGCAGGCCGCGGCGCGTGGCGGCTTCGCAATAGCGGCGCGCGACCTTCGAGTAAGCGCGCGTGTCGGTCACGATCAGATAAGGCGATTCGGAGCCCGAGTTCAGCGAATCGACGTACGAGCCCGACATGCCGTCGGAATAGAACACGCGCGGACGAATGTATTCGAGGTAGCTGTAGAACGCGTTGCTGATGCCGCGCGTGGACTGAATGCCGAGAATGTAGACGGCATCCGCGTTCGAGATGCGTTCGGCCACGCGCGCGAATACCGGCGATTGCGCGAGCTGGTAGACGTGCTGGATCGCGCCGATTTCGAGTTCGAGCGAATGGGCGAGGGCGGGGTTGGGCTCGGCAGGCGAATCGGCGTCCGGCGAGGCTTCATCGTGCTGGCCGGCGGCGCGGCGGAATGCATCGAGCCGGTCCGTGATCAGCCACGGACGTTCCTGAGCGCCGCGCAGTTCGCGCTTCAGGTCGTCGAGATTCTGATAGCCGATGCTGCGCAGGAAGCGGCCGACCGAGATGCCGCTCGTGCCGGCTTGCTGCGCGATCTGGTCGGCGGTTTCGAGGCCGAGCCGGTCGAGGTTGGCCAGCATGTAGCTGGCGACGCGTTTGGAAGTGGGCGTGAGTTCGGCAAAGCGGGCTTCGACGGTTTGAGCGAAAGCGGTCGGCATCGTAATCGCGGCGCTGGGTGGTTATCGATCATGGGAATGATGACATATTCAACCGGCCGCCCGCGCCGCGCGGCCTCGAAAATCGCTGCGGCGCATGCGGGTGATACGCCAGGCGCTCGCCTGCGAGTGCGCGTGCGTGCTCAGCGCAATGACGGCGATGCCATGCTGACGATACGCAGGCGACAAGCCTGCATGACGCCCGCTGCACACGCATCAGACAGCCGGCCGTGCCGGCGCCGCGCGCGAGAAGTGCCGCGCGCCCGCCACGCAGCCCACCACGACGACGGTAACCAGAATCATCGCGGGCGGCACCTCCTCGTGCAGCAGCAGTCCCGCGAGCAGCAGGCCGAAGAACGGCTGCAGCAACTGCAACTGCCCGACGCCCGCAATGCCGCCGAGCGCGAGGCCGCGATACCAGAACACGAAACCGATCAGCATGCTGAAGAGCGACACATAGGCGAGACCCCAGAGCGACGCCTGGCTGACGCCGTCGAACGACACGGGCCGTGTCCATACCGCGAGCGGCAGCATGAGCGGCAGCGACAGCACGAGCGCCCACGAGATCACCTGCCAGCCGCCGAGGTGGCGCGACAGACGTGCGCCTTCGGCATAGCCGAGCCCGCATGCGACGATGGCGGCCAACATCAGCGCGTCGCCGATCGGCGATGCTTCGAGGCCATGACGAAGGGCAAACGCCACCACCGCGCCGCTGCCGAGCGCCGAGAACAGCCAGAAAGCCGGTTGTGGACGCTCGCCGCCGCGAAGCACGCCGAAGATCGCCGTGGCGAGCGGCAGCAGGCCGACGAACACCACCGCATGCGCCGCGCTCACGTGGCGCAACGCCAGCGCCGTCAGTAGCGGAAAGCCGATTACCACGCCGAGTGCGACGATCACCAGCGGCATCAGATCACGGCGGGACGGTCGCGCCTGGCGGAATACGAGCAGGAGCAGCAGCCCGAGCGTGCCGGCGATCGACGCGCGGGCGACCGTCAGGAACAGCGGGTCGAGGCCTTGCACGGCGACGCGCGTGGCCGGCAACGAGCCGCTGAAGATCAACACCCCTATGAAGCCGCTCAGCCAGCCGTTTGTCGTTTTGTCCATCGGGAAAGTCCGGGCGCGGGAAGAGATTGACAGCATCCGCTATCCGGCCATGGACGTTAAGGTACGGATCGGTGCAAATCTCCCAAACTGTACCGAGGAATGGGGCGGTACAGCGTTCAGCCCGGCGCAACGCGGAACGCGGGCGTCGGGCGTCGGGCATCTCGCAATCAACGCAAGCAGTCTTGCTGGGCGTGACGAAGTCGGCAATGCGACGAACTTACTTGCACAGCAGAAGCAAGCGCTCCTGATCCGTACACGTTGGGCGCGGTTTCGGCGTGCCTTGCTGTGCCGCCGTCGCGCTCATCGCGGCGCTCTTGTTCGTGAGACACGCGCGCAGATGCTTCTCGACCGGCGAGTAGTATTTCCACCCGCGCACGAGCGGCGGCAACTCCAGCTTCACCTGCTTCCATTTCGGATGCCCGTGCTCCTGGAGATTGTCGAAGTTGGCGCAAAGCGAGTCGGCAAAATGATTCAGATTGCCGACGGTATCGCGCAGGCCATAGTCGTAGGTGACGAGAAAGGCTTTGACGGTCAGCGCGGGCACATCTTCCTTGAGCCAGGTCGGATAACTGGCCGCGCGGATCGTGGTGGGGAAATAGGTTTGTTTGGCGCGGATGGTTTCGGGAGCGGCCGGATCGGCCCTCAGAAGACGGATCTGCTGCAACAGGTCGGGATTCATGTCGTTGAACAGTTTGGCAGGCTGTCCGACTACGATGATCGCGACATCCACTTTCTTCACGATCAACGCGGCCAACGCATCTTCGTTGCTCAGATGCTGGATGTTCTGCTCGGGAATCGGCTGGCCGAACATCAGGTGATAGAGCGTCGTGGCCGATTGCGCGGTACCGCTGCCGATCAGGCCGACGCTAATGCTTTTGTCCTTGATATCGGCGAGGGTTTTCAGCGGTGAGTCCGCGCGCACCACGACGTTAATTTCCTCGTCGTAAAGCGGCATGATGAGCCGTAGCGGCCGGATCGCCGTGCCGGCGTCGGCGTTGCCGGCGTTAGCCATGTCGATGTAAGCCTGATACACGTCGGATTGCACGAGCGCCAGTTTTACCCCCGGCTCGAAGCGCATGCGTTGCACGTTTTCAGCCGAGCCCTTCGACGCCATGACTTCCAGGTCGATGCCCGCTGGTGGCGCAACCCATTTCGACAGATCCTGGCCGATCTGGATATACGTGCCCCGTTCCGGACCGGTGACGATCTTGTAATGCGCCGGCTCCGCGCAGGCCAGCGAAGATACGACCATCAACGCCAGCCCCAGCCATCCCGTGAGAAGTCTCTTCAGCATGGTCTCTCTACCTATCGGTCAGGTTCGTATGACTTCGCGCGCCGATGTGCGTGAAGCACCAGTGAGCCGGATTGCCATGTCATGTTCTATGTGTCGCGCCTGCCGCGTCCGTCTGTTACCTCTCAAACCAAACGCGCTGATACATGTGCTTCTCTGTCCGATTCGTTATGCGATTCGGTATCCAAACTATTTGTCACTGGCTCGGTGAACCGCCGGCAGATGGCTTCGCGGCATTCGTCGCCGGACGTTTCCAGCCGGAGTCCTTGATGGCGCGTTCGCGCGCTTCGACGCTATTGCCGTCGGGCGCCACAGTGGTGGCACGCGGCGCGGCCACCACGGTTTCGCCGTTCGGCGGCATGCCCTTGGGGAGTGGAGTCTGCAGTTGAGTCGCCTGCTGTGACGACGGCGCGGCAGGCGCTTGCGCCGACGGTTTGCCTTGTGGCGGCGCCCCCGCCGCGCCACGCGGGTTGAGCGGCGCCCAGCCAGTTTCGCGAATCACGCGCTCGAGTATGGACTTCGCCGTGTCGCTGCCGGTGTCGATCGCGAGCGCTTCGTTGGCGTACTGGCGTGCGCAGGACCACGACTGCTGCGCGGCGCAGGTTTGCGCGGCTTGCAACGCGGCGTCGCGGCGGGCGGTCAGCGGCATCAATTCTGTTGCGAGGTCAGCTGCGTCGGAATTGCCCGGTTGCATGGTTTGCGCGACGCCGAGAGCCGCTTGCGCCGTAGAGATGTCGTTGGCGCGGGAGGCGAGACGCGCCGCCTGCACGGCTTGCGCGGCATCGCGGAACTTCGGCGCGGGCTTGGCGGGCACAGCGGCCACCGGCGGCGCGACTGGTATCGCCGGGATCACCTGGGCCGGCTTCGCCGGATTGACGGATGTGGCGGGTTTGCCCACGGCGCCGGCCTGGTTGGCCGACTGGGTCGGCGAATACAGCCCGATCGTGCCGGTCGTCGTTCTGGCATCCTGAGTAGTTTCACTTTCGGCGGACTGCTCGCTATTGCCGCTCGACAAATCGCGATCGCTGAATAGCGCATATCCGACATACGCCAGGCCGATTACGACAACCGCCCCAATGGCATAAAGCATTTTACGAAGCGAGATTGCGCCGCGACCTGCCGCATTGGGCAGTGCGGGCAGCGGCTGAATTGGCCTGTCCTGTGCAACGAGCGCGGACGCAGGCATCGCTGCCTCGGCATGAGAAGGTTCGGCCATAAACGCGGCACGCGTCGTGGGGTCGGTTTCATCGGCTGTCGCCGGGTCGAGGCTATTCTTCTGCGCTACTTTATTCATGGCGCTCGCGCGGCTGCCGGGAATGACGGTGCGTTTGTGCGGACCCGCGTCGAGTGGATGCACCGCGCCGCAATAGGGGCAATAGTCGACTTGCCGGTATAGTGCGCCGCCACACCGCTTGCAAGGCGTCGGAAAACTGTGGCCGAGTAGTGTCTGGGTGGACATGCTGTGGACCCACCTTTGGAAAACGATGCCATTACGGCATGTTCCGGATCATGTTGAAGCGGGAGCGATGTCCGCGGAAATCACGATCCACATGCGCCGGAGAGTCTTGGGCGGCGAGCCCACGCTTGCGCTGCCGCTGGTTGCAATATGTGGGGTTTCAATCAGAACGTCAATCGCCTTTGCTACCTATCTTATGTGCGCTAGCGAACACTTGCAGGTAGGACAAAATAGCCGCTATGTCGGCAGAACGAACGGGCGCAGAGGTTTTTTCACACGAATAGAGGGAAGGCGGAAATAGAACGAGGTCGGCGCGCATGGCGTCCGACCTCGTTGTTAACTTGCATCAAGCGCCTGCATTAAGCGCCTGAAGAAAGCGGGAAAAGCGTCAATGTTTGCGCAGCGGATGATCCTTCAGCAGCCACGCGAGCGCGAAGGCCAGCACCACCACGCAAGCGGCCGAAAGATACACTGTGTGCAACGCGCCTGCGAATGCTTGCAGATAATCGTCACGCAACGCTTGCGGTAATGCGTGGATCGCGGCAGGGCCGAGCGCGTGCGGCAACTCGGTGTCGGGCGGAATAAGTTTTTCGAGGCGCGCGGCGAGGCCGTTGGAAAACACGGCGCCGAAGCTGGCCACGCCGATCGATCCGCCGATCGAGCGGAACAGTGTCGCGCCCGAAGTGGCCACGCCCATATGCTTGAACTCGACGGTGTTCTGCACCGCGAGAATCAGCACCTGCATCACCATCCCGAGGCCGCAGCCGAGAATGCCCATGTCGATATACATCACATGAATCGGCGTGCTGATCTGCAGGCGTGCGAGCAGCAGCATCGCCACCGCTACGAGAAACGTGCCCGCGATCGGGAACATGCGGTACTTGCCGATCTTGCTGATGATCCGGCCGGTCACCATCGACATCAGGAACAGACCGCCCATCATCGGCAGCATCTGCATGCCGGCTTCCGATGGCGTCGAGCCTTTGACCACCTGCAAATACAACGGCAGGAACGTCACCGAGCCGAACAGCGACACGCCGATGATGAAGCCGATCAAACTGCTCAGCAAAAACGTGCGCTGTCTGAAGAGTTCGAGCGGCATGATCGGTTCGACCGCGCTGCGTTCTTCGTGGATAAAACCCCAGATCGCCACGAGCCCCATGCCCAGCGTGAACCAGAGTTGCGGCGACGACCACGGCAGGATCGTGCCGCCCTGGCTCGTGAACAGGATGATGCAGGTGAGGGCGCCGGCGAGGAACGCGGCGCCCATGTAGTCGATGGTGTGCTTCACCTGGCGAACGTGCGGCTTGAAGACCGCGCCGATCACGACAAGCGAGATGATGCCGAGCGGCAGATTGATGTAGAAGATCCAGCGCCACGAGAGATGCTCGACGAGAAAGCCGCCGAGCAGCGGGCCGATCACGGTTGCCAGACCGAACACGCCGCCGAACACGCCCTGATAGCGGCCGCGTTCAGCGGGCGGAATCACATCGGCGATGGCGGCCATCGTCACCACCAGCAAGCCGCCGCCGCCGAGGCCTTGCAGCGCGCGCAGCACGATGAGCTGCGTCATGTCCTGCGCGACGCCGCACAACGCCGAGCCGACCAGGAACACGATGATCGCCGTCTGCAGAACGATCTTGCGGCCGAACAGATCGCCGAATTTGCCGTACAGCGGCACGACGATGGTCGAGCTGAGCAGGTAGGCCGTCACCACCCATGAGAGATTATTGAGGCCGCCCAGTTCGCCGACGATAGTGGGCAGCGCGGTCGAAACGATGGTCTGATCGAGCGCGGCGAGCAGCATGACCAGCAGCAGCGCCGGAAACAGCAGGCGGATCGGCGGGTGATCGGCTGCGTGGGCGGGCGCGGTTGCCTGCGCGTGCGGCTGCGTCAGTTCGGCGGGGCGTGTCGTGGTCGATTGGTCCATGGCGTCACGGGTTGAAATTAATTAATTCGGAGATTAATATATGCGACATCGCATCATCAGTCAAATTGAGCGCAATGGCAAGGATTCCATCCGACGATCGAAAGGTGAAAAGCACGCTGCCTGATACGGCTGCCGTGAAAGTCCGCAAGGCGCGTTCCACGCTTGGGCGGGGTGCCGAAGCCCGCGAAGGCGTAGCGACGATAAAACCGGAGGCCGCGCCCACGCGGCGTCCGGGCAGACCTTCCGGCGCCGCGCGCGGACCGGAGCAGCGCAACCGCCTGCTCGACGCCGCGCTCGTGCTGTTCGCGCGGCAGGGCATCGTCGACACCACGCTTGGGGAGATTGCCCGCGAGGCCGGTTTTACGCCGGCGATGATGCATTACTACTTCAAGACGCGCGATCAACTGCTCGACGTGTTGATCGACGAACGTTTCGCGCCGTTGCGCGCGGGGCTAGGCGTGCCTTTCCAGGAAAATCCCGACGACCCGGTGGCGGCCATCACGCAACTCGCGCAGCGGCTGGTGCAGGTGGCCGCCGAGCATCCGTGGTTTCCGTCGCTGTGGGTGCGCGAAGTGATCAGCGACGGCGGCCTGTTGCGCCAGCGCATGCACGAGCGCTTCGGCAATGCGCATCAGAAGGCGTCGCTGTCGGCCATTGCCCGGTGGCAGAAGGAAGGGCGGCTGAACGCGGAGCTGGAGCCCGCGCTCGTCTTCGTCACGTTACTTGGGCTGACGATTTTGCCGCTGGCCACGTCGAAGCTGTGGTGCAACGATCCGCTTCGCCGCAATATCGGCGGCGCGGAAATCGCGCGGCATGCGGTGGCTTTGCTGGTGCAGGGCATTGGTCCGAAGAAGGCCGGTTGACGGCCGGCGACGCTCTCTGAACCGTACCTGCGCCTCGCGGGCGTGAACGACCACCAAACCATAGTCCATCGCTGCGGTACACCGTCTCACGCTTTCCGCTTTTCTTTCCACGCCTCATAAGCGGCTTTGGTCGCTTCGTTCGGCGGATAAGTCCCTGGCAAGGCGGCGCCGTCGCGAATCCGCTCGGTCAGAAACACTTCGAGTTGCTCCTGTTCGGCAGCGGCTTGCGCAACCTCCGCCGCCATCTTGAGCGGAATCACCACCACACCGTCCGCGTCGCCGACGATCACGTCGCCTGGAAACACCGCGACACCGCCACAGCCGATCGGCACATTGATATCCACCGCGTGATGGCGAATCAGATTGGGCGGCGCGCTCGCCCCCGCGCAGAACACGGGAATGCCAAGTGCGGCGATCGTCGTGCTGTCGCGCACCGGGCCGTCGGACACCATGCCCGCCACGCCGCGAACCTGCAAGCGTTGCGTCAGGATCGAACCGAACGACGCGCTGCCGCGCTCGCCGCGGCAATCCTGCACGAGCACATGGCCGGCCGGAATCGTTTCGACACACTTGCGCTGCGCGTACTCGGGATCGGCAAACAGTTCGAGCACGTCGATGTCTTCACGCGATGGAATGTTGCGCAGCGTGAACGCCGGCCCAACCAGATTCGCGCCGCTGTGCGCGGCGAGCGGCGCGACGCCTTGCATGAATGTATTGCGCAAGCCGCGCTTGAATAGTTGGGTAGTCAGCGTAGCGGTGCTGACTCGGCGGAGTGCTTCGAGCGTGGCGGAGTCGAGATCGGACATGGTGTCGGACGGCCTCAAGGTTGGTAGCGCAAACGGGTCATGGCAACCGCATGCCGCGCGGTGCCGCAGCGACGCAAATGTCGATGCGTCTCGCGCACACGATACTAGCGCCGCACGCAACGAGCACAGCCAATCTACGCGCGCGGCGCATTCGTATGATGCCGAAACAAACGAGGCACGCAACGTGCTACTGCTGGTGTGGATGTGAATGCAGGCAGCATCAATCAGGCTGCCTGCATCGCACACGAACGGGAATGGGAAAAGAGACGTCAGGCGGGAAGGTCGTGCGAACGGGGTTTTGCGCGAGCAGCCTCGGCGAATCGGGTCGGCATCGGAGAGCCGTGACTGTGGCGCCGATGGCCGGTTTTTCATCGGCGTGCAATTTTGGCGCGTTACTGTGCGCGCGCGTCGGCGCCCGGGCCATGCTTTACAATCTTGGGCCTGGTTGCAACTCCGCGCATGAAATCGAGTCGGAACCATGAACAGCAATAGTGCAGCCGCGCAAATCGGCGGCAAGCAGCAAGGTGAAACGTTGGCCAAGTCGGACGGCCTAACCGGTTTTTTAGAGCAACAACGCAAAATGAACGGAGCATTGAGACTCGATCAGGCCACGATCGTGCTCGTAGAAGACGACCCGGACAGCCGGGAATCGTTGACCTTATTACTCGAAGCAGAAGGTGCGCATGTCGTCGCGGTGGCGGATGCGGAAGAGGGCGTGGAGGCGGCGCTGCGATTGTTGCCCGACGCCGTGGTGTGCGACCTGGAACTGCCTGCCATGGACGGTTTCTACCTGATCCAGCGCTTGCGCGATCACGAGATTCGCGGCGACCACCCGCCCTCGGTTGCGGTGGCGCTCACCGGCCACACTGACGACGCTTATCGCCTGCGCAGCATCGGCGAAGGCTTCCAGCATTTCATGACCAAGCCGGCTTTGCCCGAAGATCTCGTGACACTCCTGCACGACGCGATCGACGCTCGCGCAGCGGGCTGACTTAGCGGTCTAACTTAGCGGGCTGATCTAGCGCTTCGATTTAACCGACAAATTCGCGGCGCCGCGTGACAGCCGCGCCGCGAGACGCCGGATCTTCAGATGCCGTGCTTGATGGCAGAGCAGGCATGAGTGCGTTTCGCGATCGTCGCCGAACGTCGAAGTCACTTGACGGCGACGGGTGCGCCCGGCTCATTGCTCGACGCCGCGGCTTCCAGCGCCTGACAGGCCGCACACAATCCCTTCAATTCGATTTCATCGCTCGCGAGACGGTAGCCCGAATCTTCGATTTGCGCGACCAGCGCCTGGCGCAGTTTCGGCTGATGCAATTCGGTGACGTTGCCGCATTGCTGGCACACCACCAGGATGCCGTGCTGGCATTGCGTCAGATCGTGGCAGACGGTGAAGGCGTTGATCGATTCGATCCGATGCACGAGCCCCGCCGAGAGCAGAAAGTCCAACGCCCGGTACACCGTGGGCGGCGCCGAGCCGGGATGGATCTGGCGCATCTCGTCGAGCAGCGAATACGCTTTGGTGGCGCGCCCGGAATTCAGCAGCAATTCGAGCACTTTGCGGCGGATCGGCGTGAGTTTTTCGCCGCGTTCGCGGCAATATTCTTCCGCGAGTGTGAGTGCGGCTTCCTGCGAAACGCCGTGCGTGTGCCCCGGCTCATGTGAGTGAGCGGAGGCGGCGGAGGTGGCTTTGTCGGCGGTCGCGGCGGGCTTGGCGGTCTTCATGCGTCGATTATAAAGGCCATCGCGTCTCGCTGTGCCGGCGCGCCATTCGTCAGGCGCCGCTTTGGGCCATGCATCGCATGATCGGACCGTCGGGCGCGTGGCGGGAGCACGGACCACGCGCGGCCTGACGGCTCAGGTCAGCGGGAAATCCACGTACTTCTTGAACCCCGTGCGCGTCGCAATACGCGAATACCAGCGTTCCAGATTCGGCAGCGGCGGGCGCGTCACGCCGTCGAGCCCGAACCACCGTTTGGCGTACGCGCCGATCACGATGTCGGCGAGCGTAAACTTCTCGCCTTCGAGGAAGAAGCGCCCTTGCAGATGCGTGTCCAGCATGCGCCACAGCGTGGTGACGGCGTCGAAGTCGGTAGCGAGTTTGGCAGCGTCGCGCCCGGCGGCGGGCGTGCGCACCAGCGCCCAGAACACCGGACGCTCGGCGGGCTGCAGCGTGGACAACGACCAGTCCAGCCAGCGGTCGATGCTGGCGCGCGCTTTCGGCTCCGCCGGATACAGCAGGCTGGCTTCGCCGTACTGCATCACCAGATAGCGCAGGATCGAATTCGATTCCCACAGCACGAAGTCGTCGTCGACCAGCGTCGGGATCTTGCCGGTCGGGTTCATGGCGAGATAGCCGGCCTCGTTGTTACGGCCGAATTGCAGTCCCGCGTCGATACGGTCGTATGGCAGCACCAGCTCATCGCAGCACCACAACACTTTCTGGACGTTGACCGAATTGGCGCGTCCCCAGATCGTAATCATCCGGTAAATCCTTATTTTTACGTTGGCAAGCCGCACCCTTCGCGCGGCGTTCAGCCAGTAACGATACACGATGAGCGCGATCTTGCGCGCCGCGGCGCCGCAACCGGCCGCCTGAAACATGGCGGCGGGCACGTCCGAAAACGACGCCCCCCCCAGGCATTCGGCGATGCGCGCGCGTTGCGTACAATGAGCCCACCCGAATCCGACGAGGCACGCATGGCCCGCATTGTTCCCGACGACTGGAAGAGCCTCGCCGCGACCGGCGCGGCGGCCCGCGAACGCGAAACGCTGGCGTTGCTGGAAGAGACGCTGCCCGATGGCTACACCGTTTATCACGGCGTGCACTGGACGCGCCTGAACCAGAACTTCTCGGTGTTCGGCGAAGCCGACTTCGTGATCGTCAGCCCGGCCGGACGTGTGATGATCGTCGAACAGAAAACCGGCTTTCTGCGCGAAACGCCGAAAGGGCTCGTCAAGGTCTATCTGCAAACCGAGCGCAACGTGGCGATCGCGCTCGCGCACACCATCGAAAGTCTGCATCGGCGCTTTACCGCCGCGTTCGGCGCGGGCACGTATTTCGTCGAGGAATTGCTGTATTGCCCGGACCACATCGTCAAGGACGCGGCGATCGCTGGCGTGAACCCCGCGCGGATCGTCGATGCAACGCGTAAAGACCGGCTGGCGGCGATCATCCGCGAAGCCTTGCCGGCCGACGAACCACGTCTAGCCTGCGCGCCGAAAATCCATCACTTTCTCGCCGACGAACTGGCGCTCACGCCCGACGCCAGCGCGCTGGTCGGCCAGGCGGGCACGCTCGTCACGCGTCTCGCGGGCGGTCTCGCGACCTGGGCGCGGCGGCTCGAATTCGCGCCGTTCCGGCTGCGCGTGATTGGCACGGCCGGCTCGGGCAAGACGCAACTCGCGGTGCAAGTGATGAAGGACGCGGTGGCGCGCGGCCAGACGCCGCTATACGTGTGCTTCAACCGGCCACTGGCGGATCACATCGCGCGAGTCGCGCCGCCCGAAGCGAAGGTGGCGAACTATCACCAGCTCTGCGACTGGATCGCGCGCGACGCGGGCCGCGCACCGGATTTTCAGGCGGGCGATGTCTTCGATCAGCTCGAAACCACGTTCGCCGACACACCGATCGATCCGCGCTGGCAATTCGACGTGCTGATCGTCGACGAAGGGCAGGATTTCCAGCAGCCGTGGGTGGCGGCGCTCGAGCGTCTGTTGCGCCCGAACGCCGCGTGGTGGTGGCTCGAAGATCCGCTGCAGAATCTGTATATGCGTGAGCCCGTCGCGCTACCGGGCTGGACCACGCTGAAGGAAACCACCAACTATCGCAGTCCGCGCGACATTCTCGATTATGTGCGCGACGTGGTCGGCGCTTCGGTTCCGGTCGCCGCCGCGCTCGCGTCGGGCAGCCCGTTCGACGGCTCCGACATCTCGCTCTCGATCTACGACGAAGCGAACGCCGCCGAAGGCAGCATCGAGGCCACCAAGCGCGCGATCACGCAGGCGCTCTCGCTCGGCTTTCGCAAGCAGGACATCGTGGTGCTGTCGTTTCGCGGACGCGAAGGTTCGGCGATGAGCGCGCTGGATCACCTCGGGCCGCATCGGCTGCGCAGTTTCACCGGCAAGTACGATCTGTTCGGCAACCCGGAGTACCGCGAGGGCGACGTGCTGTTCGAGTCGATCTACCGCTTCAAAGGGCAGGCGGCGCCGTGCGTGATTTTTACGGAGATCGACTTCGCGACTTTCGACGAACGCATCGCGCGCAAGCTGTTCGTCGGCGCCACGCGCGCGACCATGAAGCTGATCGTCGTCGCGTCGCAGCGCGCCGCGCGGCATCTGCATTTGCGCGACGGCAAGGAGAGCCGCGAAGTAAAGGAAGCGAAAGAAGTCTAGCGCCCTGACGCGCGGGTCACGTCCACGCGCGCGCGCCGACCAGCATGCCGGTTTGCGTGTGCGCGTCCCACCAGATCACCCGCAAGAGCGGCGCTTGCTGTGCGATCAGCAGCGCCTGCACCGGATCGCTCTCGATGAAATGCGTGACGCCGCCGCGCAATGCGGCCGCGGCTTTGTGCGCGGCGCTGCCGGCGGGACTTTCATCGTGCGTGTCGGGCGT
Source organism: Paraburkholderia dipogonis (assembly GCF_042680985.1). Classification (NCBI taxonomy): domain Bacteria; kingdom Pseudomonadati; phylum Pseudomonadota; class Betaproteobacteria; order Burkholderiales; family Burkholderiaceae; genus Paraburkholderia; species Paraburkholderia dipogonis. The sequence continues at coordinate 141,185 of NZ_JBHUFR010000022.1, forward strand.
GCGCATCACCAGTTGCAGATGGCCGAAACCGTGCCGCGCGAGCCACACTTCGGTGCGCGCGCGATCCAGCTCCGGCCGGCCGGTGATGATCGTGCGAACCTGTTGCAAGTCGATGTCCGGCAGTTCCTCGAACGGCAGCAGCGCATCGCGTTCGGCAAGCGCGGCGGCGAGATCTTCGTCGTAACGCGCGAGCGGCACGTCGGGCAGCAGAATGCCGTCGAGGTCGATCGCGTAGGTGGCGTATTCGTGATCGCCGGCCATCGCGGGCGCGGCGCCTGATTCGACGCGCGCCCAGTCGTCGCGATAACGCTCGGTGTACGCCTGGCGCTCCCAGGGAAACAACGCGAAGTAGCCGCGCGCGTCGATTGCATAGTCGGGTTGCGTGCGGCTCAACTCGTCGACGGCGCCGGTCAGCGTCCTGACCACGAGGCCCTGCTGCTGAAGAAACGCAATGCAATCGGTCAGCGTAAAACCACGCCCGGCGATGTCCTCGCACAGCAGCACGGTCGAGTCCGCGGGCGGGATGGGCAGCGTCGAATCCCATGCCACGGTGCGCGTCAGGCGGTCGTAGCGCAGAAAGGCGACCGGCGTGCCGACGGCGTGCGAGACCATCAGCGCGAGCGGCGCGCCGCCGCGCAGAATGCCGATCGCCATCGCGAAGCGCTCGGCCAGCAAGGCAGGCTGCAGCGATTCGATCCAGTGGTCGAGTTGTTCGTACGTCAGGGGCAAAACCGGCTTGTTCATGACTCGTAGGGCGTCGCGTGGCGCGTGTGGGGCGGGCGTCTCTGACGCGGGAGCGGCAAGCGGCGCGCGGCCACGAGCCCCCGTTTTTGAGACAAAGAATTTTGGCGATATTATGCATGCGGTTCAAAGATCGCGCGTCGGGGTGACGCGCGGCAACCCGATGCGCGACGCGAGACCGCGGCCGGCGCGGGGGACAAGAAACACGGGCCAAGGGGTGGCGGGCCGGCACGGACCAGGCCGCCCGCAAGAAGAATAGATAACGGAATAAAAAAGCACATGACCAAGTCGACCGCCAGGGTGAATGACCGACAACGCGCCGTTACGGGCGCGCGCTGGGCCGCGGGCCTCGTGCTCGCGCTAGCCGCCTGGAACGCGCAGGCTCAGCCGGCGCCGGAGCCTTTATCGCTCGACGTGCAAGGCAAGATCGGCAAGACTACCGACGCCGCGCACAAGACTTACCACTTCACCGAGGCTCAACTGCTCGCGCTGCCGGCCCATTCGATTACGACCTCGACCACGTGGACCCCGCGTTCCACCTTCACAGGACCGTTGCTGGCGGATATTCTGAAGACAGTCGGCGCCAATGGCAGCCAGGTCGAGATCCATACGCTCGACGACTATACCTACACCATTCCGGTGTCGGACTGCGATCGCTACGGCGTGGTGGTTGCGTACGGCATGAACGGCCGGCGTCTGAAGATCAGCGACTTCGGGCCGCTGTTTCTTATCTATCCGCGCGATGCGTTCCCGGATGAACTCGCGGGCGCTTCGGGCGATTCGAAATTCGTATGGCAGATCAAGGCACTCATCGTCAAATAATGCGCCACCCGTGGCGCCGTGCGTTCTACGTGCTGATCTGGCTGACCGCGCTCGCTGCGCCGGTCGGCGCGATCGGCTATCTCTTGTACGCGAATCTGCTGAACCCGCGCGCCACCGAGCAGTTGACCGGCTCGTACGACGGCTTCTACTGGGACGCCGCGCAACTGCAAATCGCCTATGCGCGCTTCGAAAATCAACTGCTGCTGTATCAGTCGGGCGTCGACGACGACTACCAGCGGCTGATGCTGCGCTATCAGTTGCTGCAATCCAAGTTGCACGTGATGGCCGGTTCCACTCGCCGGTTGACTACGCAGCTTTCTCTCCTGCAACGGCAACTGGACGAAATCCATTCGCTCGATCAATTACTGGACGGCATCGAACCTGAAGTCGACGCGCTGCCGAAAGACCGCAGCCAGGCCAACCGGATCGTCGTGCAACTGCGCCAGCACTGGAACGAGGTCAACGATCTCGCGCTGAGCCGCCGGTTTGCCGACGTCGCCGATCGCGAGGCGATGAACCGCGACTTCATCAACAAACGCCGCATGCTGTTCGCCGGTGGCCTGGTGCTGCTGTTGCTGTCGGCGGCGGCGACGCTGTTGCTCGTGTTGAACGGCCGGCGCCGCACGCGCCTGATGCATCAGCAGCACGCGGCGCTCGAAGCCGAGCACCAGGCGAGCCGCGCCGCGCGCGAGGCGAGTCACGCCAAGGACGCGTTTCTCGGCATGATCAGCCACGAGCTGCGCACGCCGTTGCATGCGATCGTGTCGTCGATCGAATTGCTGGGCTTCAACTACCACTCCGAAGCGGACCGCAAGGTGATCCAGCGGCTCGAAACCGCGGGCCGGCATCTGGAAGCGCAGATGAAGGATCTGACGGACTACGCGCGCCTCGGTGCCGGCAAGCTCGAATTGCGTTACGAGCATTTCGAGCCGCGCGAACTGCTGGCGTCGATCGTCGATGAGCACGCGATGGCGGCCGCCGCGCGCGGTTTGCAACTGGAGAGCGACGCGGGCGGCATGAGCGGGCTCGTCGATTCCGATCCGCACCGCATTCGCCAGATCGTCAACAACCTCGTCACCAACGCGATCCGCTACACCGAAACCGGCACCGTGCGCGTGCAGTTGCGGCAGCGGCCGGCGCTGCTGGTCTTCGTCGTCAGCGATACGGGGCCGGGCGTGCCGCACGCGCAGATTCCGCTGATCTTCCAGGAGTTCACCCAGCTGGACGCGTCGCGCACGCGGCGCTTCGAAGGCGCGGGCATGGGCCTGACCATCGTGCAAGGACTGGTCAAGCTGTTCGGCGGCACCGTCGAGGTGGCGAGCAAGGTCGGCGAGGGCACCAGCTTCACCGTGACGATTCCGGTCACGCCGGTCGCCGCCGCGCAGCCGCAGGGCGTGGCGGCGCGAGCCGAGCCAGACGGCGCGCGTCCGTGCGTGCTGATCGTCGACGACAACCGCCTGATTCGCGAGTCGCTCAGCGAAATGGTCGCGCATATGAATTTCGACGCGCACGCGGTCGCCAATGCCGACGAGGCGCTCGCCTGGCTCGACACGCGCCGCTGCGACGTAGTGTTGCTCGATCTGCATATGCCCGAGCGCGACGGCTATGCGTTTCTCGCGGACTTCGCCGCGCGGGGCGGGCCGTCCGCTGGTGTGCCGGTGATCGTGGTCAGCGCGTATGCGCCGGAGCCGGAAGCGGCCGGAAAGGCGGAAGAGGGAGAAAGCGGCTCGCAGCCGTTCTTCGACGCGTTATTAAAGCCGGTACATTACGAGGAGCTCCGCAGCGCGTTGCAGCGGGCGTTGGCTTCGCGGCATACGGTGTGATGCGCAGCGTGGGCGGCCGGGCGAAGGTGGGCATCAACCTGAGCACACGCCTTCAGCCGTTTGCCGGCGCGGGTGGATCCGCTTAAGGCCGGTTCAGCCGCTTCGACAGATCGGCGACCAGGATCGCCATGCGCGCGGGCTTTTCATAGCACGCGACGTCGTAATTGCGGATCACCTGGCTGATCTCCGATTCGCTGGCCTTGCCGGTCAGCAATTCACCGGTCAGCACGAAGATCGGCGCGTCCGGATTTTCCGAGGCGCGCACCGCGCGAATCGCAGCCGCCGAGGTCTGCGCGCCGAACAGCCAGTCGATCACGACGCCGTCGAACACCTGGGTTTGCAGTTGGTCGGCAAAGGCCGCGAGTCCGTAGATCGCGACCGCCGCGAAGCCGCTGCGCTCCAGATAGTCGCGCAGGTTGTCGGCGCTCGCCTGATCGTCGTCGACGACCGCAATGGTCGGCTTGTCGGTTTCGGCGCGGCGCGGATAGATCTCGATCTTGTGGACCTCGTACGCGCTTTGATACAGCGTGCCGTCGTGGCGCGCCACGCGCCATTGACCGAGCCTGGAATACGCGACGAATTCCGGGCGGCTGCCCGCTTCGAGCGCGGCGCCGACCCAGGCCGTGCAAGCCAGTTCGATCGCGCCGATGCTGAACACGGCTTCCTGGGCGATCGCGCCGACCATGCCCGGATCGAGCGATTGCGCGCCGAATAGCTGCGCGGCCGGTTCGCCGAACACCTCGGCGACCTTCTTGATTTGCGAGAGCGTCCACGGGCTGTTGCCGCGCAATTTGCGGTGTCCCTGTGAAAAACTCAGATCGAGGATGCGGCACAGTTCCGTGGTCTGCTGGCGTTTGCCGATTCCGTGCCGGCTCATCAACTCGCGCACGCGCTCGGCGACTGCGATGGAGTCGGGTGAGTGTGTTTCGTTGGCCATACTGCGTGAGAATCCGCCGTCTTAAAGGGTACTGGGGAGTGCGATACGGACAGGCGCGGCGCGGCCATGCACATGCAATGCGCAGCGGACGCGGCGTCGCAGGGGACAGCAAATGTACCGTAAAAAGTATCGCAGTCTGTCGTTTTGTACGACCGCCGTCGGGCCCGTCAATGCAAGAGTCGAAACGGACCGGTTTGGCGATCTTTTTATGCATTAAGCATCAATGTATTTTACCGATGAAACCTCGCCGTATCTGAAGAGAAATATGTCACGCGATGCCACTCGCCCTAAACAGTCTAGCCAGCAGACATCGTGCCGAGCTTCGCCGCCGAGTTTTTCAGGCCTTTGAAAATCCGTTCGGCGACCTTGGCCGGAAAACGTTCGGGCAATTCCGCGGAGACCCGCTCGATCACGCCGGGCGTCTGTTCGATCAACCGCTGGATCAGCGGTTCCGCGTTAGCGCCATACGAGCACTTCAGCGCCATGGTGTTGAAGTGGCGCCGCTGCACGTCGCGAAACGCGTCGTGCTTGCTGCGCGACCACATACCCATGGCGAGCCGCGCCTTGAACCATGACCACTGGTTCGGGCCGCTGCCTTCCACCGGCCAGATCGACATCACGTCGTAAAGCGGCGTGAGCCGGTAGTGGCCACCCGCGAGCAGGCGGATGCTGAAGTTCTTGGCGTGGCCGTCCGGCGCCGCCAGCATCCAGAACAGAATCTGGCTCGCCAGAAGCGTCTCGATGTCCTGCCGCGCCTCGACCGATTGCTGCAGAATCCGCGCGAGGTCGAGCACGCCAGGGCCGCCTTCGTTTTCGTATTTGCGATGCGACGGCACGCCGTACACCTGGCAGAAATCTTCCTGCGGCAGACGCAGCAGCCATTGCCCGCTCGAATGCATTTGCCGGTCGAAGCGCTCGACGCTCAATACGCGCTGTTTGCCGAACGTCATGATCTCCGTGTTGGCGACCGGCAGGCCGTAGGCGCGCAGAATCCGCAAACAGAGCCACTCGTTTTCGACCGAGGTGCTGAGGTCGGCGAGCTTGTTGCCCACAAGGCCGAGCGGCAGCTTGAAAATGTGCGTGGTGGGCGTGGCGCCATGCGGCCGCTGCCACTTGCCGTCGTGCCACAGGAGCGCGGTTTTTTCCTGCGCGCCGGCGAGCGAGATGCGGAAATCGTCCGTCTGGTCTGGTGCGCCGAGCGCGGGGTTGCCGACCGTGCGCGCCAGCATGATCTCGATTTCGCTGTCAGTGAGCGGCGTGCCGTCGATTTGCTCGACGCCTTGCGGCACGTCGTCTTCGGCGAGCAGCTGGACGGCGCCCACGCAGTCGCGGCCGATGGCTTGCAGCAGATCGAACGCATCGAGCGTCTCGGTCTGGTAGCGTTGGGCGATGCGCTTTCGGATCGCCTCGCTGTCGGGCAGCAGGTTGTCGAAATAGTTGAGAACGCGCGGGCCTTTTTGTGCCAGATTGCCCGGCGTGAACGGCAACGACAGCGACAGCGGCCGTCCCGCCGGCGAGGCGACCCACGCAGGATCGTAGGCGAACTCCGTGGGCCCGCGAGCGGGCAGGCGCCAGACGCCGACCCTCTCGCCATTGGCCCATACCGATAACGCGCGTGAGTGAGTTTGGCGACCCATGCTCACCACTCGATCAACGGTGTGGGGCCGGGCAACGTCTGGCTCTTGTCGAGCAGTTGCAATTGCAGACCGTAGACGCCGCACAAGGCCAGCAATTGTGCGAGGGTGAGGGCGGCGGCGTCGGTTTCGAATGCCGAAATACGGCTCTGGCTGACGCCGATGCGCGCGGCCGCCTCGGCCTGGGTGAGGCCGGCTTGCCGCCGGCTGGCGGCAAGCACCTGGGCTATCTGGTCCGGCGTGGCGATGAGGTGAAGCATGGCAGATTATCCGCGACACGAATAAACGCATTTTATGCGTCACACGAATATTTGTCAAATATTCGTGTGACGCATATTTTGCGACTATCTGTTTGGCGAATAAAATGCAGATATCTGTGTGGCGAATAAACGGTGCAAACGGGCGCGAACGGGCATGAAAGGGCGTGAGCACCGCTGCGCAAGCGCTTACCCGCGCCTCTATCGCCGGCCGTCGGCCACACGGGCATTGCGGACAATCGGGCCGCCTGCGAAGATTACGCCCACACTTAAAACCCGCCTGTTCGATGACCACGACTTACCCGCTGCACGCGAACCTCACTTCCGCCGACCAGGCTTTCCCGAAACATGCCGATGTCGTGATTGCCGGCGCCGGCATCATGGGCTGCGCGGCCGCCTACTATCTGGCGCGCCGCGGCCTCTCAGTGGTCGTGCTCGACAAATCGCGGATCGCCGGGCAGCAGTCGTCGCGGGCATGGGGATTCGTGCGCCAGCAGGGCCGTGAGTCCGCCGAGGTGCCGCTGATGATGGCCGGCATCCCGCTGTGGAAAAAACTCGAGAGCGAGTTGAATTTCGATCTCGAATGGCGTCAGGGCGGCTGTCTCTACGTCGCGGCCGGCGAGGAGGACTGGGCCTCCTTCCAGCAATGGATGGACGTCGCGCGTCAACACGGCCTCGACACGCGCACGCTCGATCGCAAGCAGATCGACACGGTCGTGACCGGCATGCACGCGCCCGCGCTCGGCGGCCTCTACACGCCGAGCGACGGCCAGGCGGAGCCGCGCCGCGCCGCGGCCGCCTTCGCGGCGCGGGCGAGGGAAGCCGGCGCACTGTTCTTCGAAGGCTGCGGCGTGACCGGCGTCGAACGCGCGGGCGGCGCGATTGCCGGCGTGGTCACCGAGCGCGGCACGCTGCGCACCTCGCGCTTCATCTGCGCGGCCGGCGCGAGCAGCTGGCGTCTGCTCAAAACGCTCGGGCTCGAACTGCCGCAGCAGGCGGTGCGCGGCACCTGCATGCGCACCAATCCGCTGCCGCGCATCACCGCATCGACGTTCTGGGGCCACGGCCTCGGCGTGCGGCAGCGCGCGAACGGCGCGATCAATCTCGCCGACGACATGCAGGTCGACGTCGACATGACGCTCGGCCATTTCCGCGCGCTCAAGTGGTTCTTGCCGGAGTTGTGGGCGCAGCGCGAGAAGTTCAGCTTCCATCTGAACGGCGCGAGCCTGCGTGATCTGCGCGAGCGTTTGCCGGGCGGCGTGCCGAAACACGAGCGCGTGCTGCATCCGCGTGACCCGCATCCGCAGCCGAACGTGGGCCACGCGCCGCGTGCGTTGAAAAAACTGCGCGCCTTGTTCCCGGCGTTGAAAGATGCGCAGGTGGTCGAATCGTGGGCCGGCCTGATCGACGTGCTGCCCGACGGCATTCCGGTGATCGACGCGCCGCCGCAGGTCAGCGGCTTGACCATCGCCACCGGTTTTTGCGGCCACGGTTTCGCGATGGGGCCGATCGTCGGCAAACTGCTCGCGGAATTGAACGACGGCGGCGAGGCGTCGCTCGATCTGTCGGCGTTCCGTTTGCAGCGTTTCTTCGACGGCACGATGCAGCGGCCTCGCAGCATGCTGTAAAACCGCGCCGTTCGACCAACCCCAACCAACCCCAAACACCGCCAATGAACGAACCGTTTCTGCGCCACGCCGGCGTGCCGTACTACACGCAATGGGGCAGTCCCGAGTGGGTCGGCCGGATTGTCGAGCAGCATGGCGACCCGTGCGACGATCCCGGCTGGCAGCGCAGCGGCTTCTCCGACCCCGAGCGTTACCGCTTCTGGGCCAAGCGCCTGTGCGGCCTGACATGCCTCGAGTCGGCGCTCGACTATTGGCGCATCGACCACGCGCCGCGCGCCGCGCTGCTCGACCAGGCGTTGCGGCAAGGCGTGTACCGCGTGCGCGAGGATGGCGGCGTCGACGGCTTGATCTACCGGCCGTTTGGCGATTGGGTGGCCGGCGCGTTCGGCGTTCGGGTCGACGTGCTGCCGCGGGCGCCGCTCGAGGACATCGCCGCGCGCCTGAACGCCGAGACGCTGGCAATCGTGTCCGTGAGCCCCGAGATCCGTTATCCCGACCGGCCCAATCAGCGCCAGGGCGGTCATCTGATCCTGCTGCACGGACGCGGCCGCGATGGCGTGTGGTTTCACAATCCCTCGGGCATCGCGCCGCATCAGGCGGACGTGTATCTGCCGTTCGACACCATGACGCGTTTCTATGCGGGACGCGGCATGACGCTCAGCCGGATCGCGCGTTAACCGACGTATGGCGTTTTTGAAGTTCGGCCGGTGAGCGCATTGATCGGGCCCGGTTTCTGCTGTATGGCCAGTACCGACTTTTGCGATCCCGGAACCGCCATGAAACGAACCTATGCCCTGTTTGCCGCCAGCCTGATTGCACTGGGCTCCGCTGCCACCGCGAACGCTGCCAGCCGAGACGAGCAGACCAAGGCCTGCCGCGGCGACGCCATGCATTTTTGCGCCGCCGACATTCCCAACGAAGACAAGATCACCGCCTGCATGAAGCAGCACGTTGATGAACTGAGCCCGGCGTGCCGCGCGATGTTCAAGGGCGGGAAGAAGGGCGGCGAGAAAAATACGTCGCAGTGACAGTGACGGCGGCGCGGCTGATTTTGGCTTTGGCGAGGCGCCAAGTAAGGCTAAGGCTTTGCGCGTCACCGGCTTTGCGATTATCCCGGCTTCAGTGTGCGAGCTTGCACGCGGCTGATAAGACTGTGCCGCCGCGAACCTCGACCGAGCGCTGAGCCGCCCCTGAACCGCCAATTACTCGCGGCTTATCGTCACGCGTTCCCGATCCGGCCCCGCGGCGCGCCCGGCGTCGTAGAATCGCTTGTCATCGACTGCCGGAGCCGCCGCGTGCCTGATTCACCCAAGCCGGAGCCACGTCTGCCGCGCTTCCGTTTGCCGCGCCGCGCCCGCACGCCCTGGCAGGCGCCGCGCGCCCGCACGCTGTTCACGCGGCCGGCGGCGTCGCCGCAGCGCATGCTGCTGCATCGCGTCTATCTGGTGCTCGGCCTGTGCGTGCTCGCCTTCGCCGTGCTCTATCTCGATCGGGACGGGCTGCGCGATGCCAACCGCAAAGTCCTCGGCATCGTCGATCTGATGTACTTCACCATGGTGACGGTAGCCACCGTCGGTTACGGCGACATCGTGCCGGTGACCGCCCGCGCGCGCCTCATCGACGCCTTCTTCATCGTGCCGATCCGCATCGTCATCTGGTTCGTGTTTCTCGGCACCGCGTATCAGTTCGTCATTCAACGCGTCATCGAGGAATTCCGCATGAAACGCCTGCAAAAGCAGTTGCGCGATCACGTCGTGATTTGTGGCTATGGATTGAGCGGTTCGGTCGCGGTGCGCGAGTTGCTGGAAAGCGGTTTCGCCGCGGAATCGATTGTCGTGATCGATCCGCAGCAGGCGGCGCTCGAAGCGGCCACGGCGCTGGGCGTCGCAGGCCTGCTCGGCGATCCGTCGCGCGAGGATCTGCTGCAGCAGGCGCAGGTGCAGATCGCCCGCGCGGTCATCATCGCCGTCAGCGACGACGCCACCGCCATCCTGCTCACGCTGACCGTGCGCAGCGTCGCGCCGCAGACCAAGATCGTCGTGCGGATCCAGGAGCAGACCTATCAACGCCAGTTGCGCCAGGCCGGGGCGAACGTGATCGTCTCGTCGACCAAGATCGGCGGCTTGCTGCTTGCCGACGCGGTCGACAGCGAATACATCGTGCCCTTCGTGAACGATCTGCTGTCGGCTCGCGGCCGCGTCAACCTGGTCGAACGCCGGGCGAGCGCGCAGGAAGTCGGCCGCTGGAGCAATGCGCTGCCGGGCGCGGTGGTGGTGGGTCTCGTGCGCGCGGGGCGCGTGCTGTCGTTTTACGAAGACGAGCCGTGTCCGATCGAGGCGGGCGATCTGCTGATGCTGATCCAGTCGTCGCGCCAGCCGAATGAAACGCCTGCTGTCTGCTAGCCCATTCGAACTCAAACTTCTGCCAAAGACTGGAACGACCTGCCCATGACCTATCCGACCACGCAGACTTTCGACGCCGCCGCGACCACGCGGCTGATTCCCTACGCCGCGCTCGTCGATGCGCTCAAGCGCGCGACGATCGACTACGCGCAGCGGCGTATCGCGAGTCCCGAGCGGCTCGTCGTGCCGCTCAACGAAGACGGCATCATGCTGTCGATGCCGGCCACCGCGCCCGATCTCGCGATCCACAAGCTGGTCAATGTATGCCCGGCCAATCGTGCACGCGGCCTGCCGACCATCCACGGCAAAGTGATGGCGTTCGACGCCGACACCGGCGAGACGCTCTTCATCCTCGACGGCCCGACCGTGACGGGACGCCGCACGGCGGCGATCTCGATGCTGGGCGTCGACACCTTCGCCGCCGCAACGCCGCGCGAATTCCTGCTGATCGGCACCGGCATGCAGGCGCTCAACCATCTGGAGGCGATCGCCGAGCTGTTTCCCGGCGCGCGCGTATGGGTGAAGGGCAGCGCGCCCGCGCGCGCCGAAGCGTTTTGCGCCGCGCATCAGGGCAAGGCGCATGATCTGCGGCCGCTGACGCAGGCCGGCGCCACGATCCCCGATTCGGTCGATGTCGTGATCGCGCTGACCACGAGCAGACAGCCCGTCTACGACGAAGCGGCGCGCGCGGAGCGCCTCGTGATCGGCGTCGGCGCATTCACGCCCGCCATGGTCGAGATAGGCGCGCGCACCCTCGGCGAAAGTGCGCTTTTCGTCGACGACGAAGCCGGCGCGCGCCATGAAGCGGGCGACTTCATTCAGGCTGGCGTCGACTGGGCTCAGGTCGGCGGCATCGCTTCTGTACTGGACAATGCAGCGCTATTGCCGCAAAAAAAACCGATCGTATTTAAAACCGTCGGCTGCGCGGCATGGGATCTGGCGGCGTGCCGCGTGGCGCGCGAGTCGTTGTCAGGAGGTTGAAGGCTTGGCGGAAAAGCGCATGTGAAAGGGCCGGTTGCGCGACCTGCGGAGCCTGCTTTACAACAGCATAGGCCGTTGCCCGCCAACGCCGAAAAAGGTCCTGAAAACAGGCCTCTAGCACCTCAGGTTGGCATATTGCGCGAACCTGCGGCGCATGTTGCCGTGCAAACAATCTCAAAACGTTGCACCATAGGCGTTTGCCAGAAAAAGTGCCGGTCCGCCGGCACCGCGCTGCTGCTTTTTTTCTGCCCGCTTTTTTCTGCCCCTCACCGACGCCTTATCCCTCACGACGCTGCGACCGCGCTATGACGACCCCACACGCTTCTGCCACTCCCGACCTGCCGCTCGACATGATCATCTTCGGCGGTACCGGCGACCTGTCGTTTCGCAAGCTGCTGCCCGCGCTCTATATGGCGCATCTGCACTGCAATCTGCCGCCGAACACCCGCATTCTCACGATTGGCCGCAAGCCCTGGTCGCGTGAGGAGTACATCAACGAATTCATGGAGCTGAAGGCAAAGCCCTTCATTGAAAAGAAGGCGTTCGATGCCGGCGCCTGGGACAAATTTCTCGCGCTGTTCGAGTACGTGCGCATGGACGTCGACTCGGTCGAAGATTATCAGCGCCTGAAAGAAGTGTCGCGCGAGGGCGTGCGCCGCGTGTTCTATCTCGCGACGTCGCCGGATCTGTTCACGAACATCTGCGACAACCTCTCCGCCGCGGGTTTGATCGACGCCAACTCGCGCGTCGTGCTCGAAAAGCCGCTGGGTCACGATCTGGCCTCCGCGCAGGAAATCAACACGGCGGTCGGCAAGCATTTCAGCGAAGCGCAGATCTACCGCATCGACCACTACCTCGGCAAGGAAACCGTGCAGAACCTGATGGTGCTGCGCTTCGGCAATCCGATTTTCGGCCCGCTGTGGCAGGCGCCGTATATCAAGAGCGTGCAGATCACGGTGGCGGAAACGGTCGGCGTGGGCACCCGCGCGGGCTTCTACGATAAGACCGGCGCGCTGCGCGACATGGTGCAGAACCACTTGCTGCAGCTGCTGTGTATCGTCGCAATGGAGCCGCCGGTATCGCTCGACCCGGATGCGGTCCGCGACGAAAAGCTCAAGGTGCTGCGTTCGCTGCGGCCCATGACGCCCGAAGACATCGCGCGCGACACCGTGCGCGGCCAGTACACCGCGGGCGCCGTGGATGGCGAGGCGGTGAAGGGTTATCAGGAAGAAGACAATGTGCCGGCTGGCAGCCGCGCCGAAACCTTCGTCGCATTGCGCGCGCATATCAACAACTGGCGCTGGGCGCACGTGCCGTTTTTCCTGCGCACCGGCAAGCGGATGCAGAAGAAGGTGTCGGAGATCGTGATCGAATTCGCCGAATTGCCGTTCTCGATCTTTCCGAAGGGCGGGCGCAATTACGGCAATCGGCTGGTGATCCAGCTGCAGCCGGAAGAATCGATCCAGTTGCAGGTGCTCGCGAAAGAGCCGGGCAGCGGCATGCATATGCTGCCGGTGAATCTGAATCTGGATTTGCAGCAGGCCTTCACCGAGCGTCGCGCGGAAGCGTATGAGCGCTTGCTGATCGACGTGATTCGCGGACGCCTCACGCACTTCATGCGGCGCGACGAACTCGAAGCGGCATGGGCGTGGGCTGAACCGATTCTGGAAGGATGGGCCAAATCGGGCGAAAAGCCGCGCGGTTATACGGCGGGCACGTTTGGACCGGCTGCGTCCACGGCGCTCATGGCGCGCGAAAATGCGGTGTGGGCGGAAGAGTCGCAATAAGCGTTGCTTCACCAGTGCCAAACGGAAATGGCCCGCACGTGCGGGCCATTTCCACTTATCGGTTCGCGCAGGCTCAGGGCAACGAAATCGTCAACGTAGCCGATTGCGGCCCGAGCTTGACCACCTGCGAGTACGGCGCGAGCGAGCGCAAAGTCTGATCGCGCAGATAAGTATTCAGGCCGAGATAAGCCAGCAATCCCACTAGCGCGAACACCGCGCCGATCGACCATAACGGCACCTCGCGTTTCAGACGGTGCGCGACCTGATCGGGCAACGGCCAATGCGGCGCGAACGGCGCGCGCTTGCCTTTCATATGCGCGATTTCATCGCCGATGCGCGCGGTCAGATACGCGAGCTTCTCCGGTCCTTCGAGCAGATACTTGCCCTGGAAGCCGAGCAGCAGGCACATGTGAAACACCTCGAGCGATTGCAAACGCGCTGCGCCTTGTGCGCGGCATTCCTCGAGATACTGAAAAAACTTCTCGCCAGCCAGTTGCTCGCCGAACAGCACCAGTTGCAGCGGCCGGCGCTCCCATTCCGTGCGGATCCTGAAGGTGGACGACAGCACGGATTCGTCGATGGCCGCGCAGAACGCAAACTTCGACGCATAGACATCGTCCGCCGACGCATTGAGCTTCTTCGCGCCGCGTTCGAAGTCGCCGAGGAACTGCTGGATGCGCTGGCTGAACTCCTGCGCGTCGCCGGGTTCGCGGCCGTTCTTCAACAGGAACAGCATGAAGAAACCGTCGTACAGCAAATCGAGCAGCGAACGAACCTGATAGGTCGGCTCGGTGATCGGTGCGGGCGTGGCGGTGGGCGTGCTGCTGCCGCCAAAGAGGGATGGCGCGTAGCTCATGATGTGACGGCGATCAGTTCGAGTTGAAGATCGTTGATGCCCGACGGCGCATAGATCATTGCCGATTGGGCCTGCAACATACGGTCATACAGCGCGCCGCGCGATTCGAACGAGAAGTAGCACGCGCCCGGACGGACCGGAATGGCGGGCGGCACCTGCGGCGTGTAGACGAGCCGCACGCCCGGCATGGCCGAGAGCACCAGCTTGTCGACGTCGTCCGGCGCGCCGACCTTGAAGCGCGCGGGCACGGCTTCCACGAGCTCGGCGGTCGGCATATCCGCCGACACCGCGATGTAGAACATGGTTTTGTCGTCGATCTTTCCGGAGTCGAGGCGGCCCGCATGGAACGACGGCCGCACTTCCTCGAGCGCGATCGCGAAGTAGCGCGTGGAGATCACGGTTTCGAGCAGATCGCGCAGGATCGTGTCGAGACGCGCGAAGCCGGGGCCCGGATCGTCGTGCCGGTAAGCCGGCAAGTCGGACAGCGCGTAGCCCTTCGAAAACGTCATCAACTGGCCGGCGAGGCGCAGCAGTTCCTGAAACAGGCGTTCGGGATGCAGCGCCGAATGCTGGTACAGATGCGCGAGCGAAGCGAATGCCGCACTCGCGGTATGCAGCAGCCAGAACGACGCGATGTCGCCGGAACGGAACTCGATGATGTTCTTGGTCGGCTCGCGGTGAAAACCGTATAACGCGTTGACCTTGGCCTGCAATGCGTCGATCAGCTGACGCAGGCGCTGATGCAGGATCGGCGAGGCGTCGATAGCGAGGCAGGGCGGCACGAAGGTATCGTCGATTTCGAAACCGCTCGTGGCGGTGCGGCGGACACGCACGAGCGGCACCGAGAGCAGTTGATCGCGCGGCTCGCTATGCGCGATCAGCTTGACGCTGGTCTTCAGAAAGGTGATGTCGGCTTCGGCGGCGTCGGTGAAATGATCGGCCACCGGCGTCTGCTCGCTCACGTAACGCGACACGAAGCCGGCGTTGCTGTCCTGCGCGTAGTTCGCACCGGTTTCGCGCAGCGGATGCAGCGCGAGATAAAACGTGAATTCGTTGATGCCGTCGGGCAGCGTATCCAGCGCGATGGGCGGCGGCAGATCGTCGGCCTGGGGCGCTGAGTAGAGCGCGCCGTCGGGAAACACCAGTGAGAGTTCGCTCACGCGCAGCACATTGCTGCCGAGCGCGTCGCGGTCGAAGCGCGCCGCGCGCACGCCCCAGTTATACGGCTGGATCGCCTGGATCGATTCGAACAGGCGCGCCTCATGATAAGCGTCCTGACGCTGAAAATGCTGCGGCCTCAAAAACAGGCCTTCCCCCCAGAGCACTTTTGCGGAATAACTCATCTCAAACCTGTTATATGCGTTCAGCGTGTGGCGCACCCGGAGATAACCGATTCGAGCGCCGCATTGTTAATTGTTTAGAAAATGTTAAATCGCATTTGCCCGGCATCTTTATCCGCAACTTACCGAAGAAAGCATATTCAGCGCTTGCGCGGGCAGTCCCTGGTCTGGCGGGATCACTGTGCCATTGGTCACCGTCATTGCACAGTTATGCAGGCCGATCATTATGCCGGATTTCTCCGACTTCGCCGGGTCGAAGGCAAATTTCCAGCGCTGCATTGCCGGATCACGAAATAGCGCGACGATACCGAATGCCTGCGCTTCACGCGAGACTTTTTCGGTAACAACGTAGCGCTGGCCCGGGATCAGCGTTACTTCGCGCACGCCCAGCAAATCGCCGCCCAGTGTGGTTTTTTCCTTTGCCGGATCGGTAAATGCGTCGAATGGCGCCTGCTGGAATGAAGTCGGGTCTTTCAGCACGTAAAGCCGTACTACCAGCGCCAATGGCCGTTTGTCATTCGCGGCATTCAGATTCGACGCGGCATATAAGGTGAGGCCGACATTGCGCGGCGGTTTCTGGGCATCCGGCAGGTCTGGTTTGCCGAGGCCGCTTGCCTGCAAAGCCGCGTTGGCAGCGGCTCCGAGCACCGTCACGCCCGCCGCGCAACCGCCCAGCAGCAGGCAGGCGGTCGCATTGGCAATCAATAGCGATGCATAGCGAATAACATGCGAATTCATATACATCGACCGGCTCGGCGCCGTCCCCCGTCAAAACACCAATAACGAAATCAATCCGGTAAATTTTCAGCCAAGCAATGCCGCGTAATGCCGCTTTATGCAAAGCGCATGTAACTGCCGATGTTGCAGGGTCGCGGCCGGCGAGTGGCAATTTTTTCCGGCGCCCCCATTACTGCTATTGCAGCAGGAAACAATTTCTGCATGTTTCGTTTAAATGATCCACATGCATTTTTTTTGTGCAATCCTTCTTCACACGAAAGTTGAATTATCGAAAATTGGCCTGTACTATACCCGCGCACTTGAAGCAAAGCAAAACTCCGGTTTCTCCTTGAATTAAAAAATTCGCACGTCGGTGAAAAACGATGAATGAGCGTCTGTTAGTAAAACTATCTGGGGTTGTGTTGGCATGCGGCGTGATGGCCGGTTGCGCAACACAGGGCAACAACGTGGCGACCACACCGGAGGCTTTTAATAAGCAACTCGCGGATGCCGATACCGTCGCAAAGGGCGGTGATCAGGATCGCGCTATCGCGCTTTATCAGCAGCTTTCCAAATCCGATCCGACGCGTGAAGAACCGTGGTCGCGTATTGCGCAGATCCAGTTCACACAAGGTCACTACGGTCAGGCAATCGTTGCCGCGCAAGAAGCGCTGCAACGCGACCAGACCGATCGTCAGGCCAAGAGCGTGCTGGCTGTGGCCGGCTTGCGCGTCGCCACGCAATCGCTTGGCGAATTGCGCCAGGACGCCTCACTCGCGGGCGATGCGAAGTCGGACGCGCAAGCGCTCGCCAAGCAACTGCGCGACACGCTCGGCGAAGCCACGCTGTTTCCGCCCGACCCGAGCGACAAGCCGGCGGTCAAGAAAAAGCGCGTGGTTCGTCACGTCGCCAAGGGCAAGCCCGCAGCGGAGACGCCGGACGCCACGACCAGCGCCGCGGCGCCCGCCGCCACGCCGGCAGCTCCTGCTGCGCCGGCAGCGCCTGCCGCACCCGCCAAAGCCGCGCAAAGCGGTGGCGCGTCCGATCCGTTCAGTGCGCTGCGCTGATCCACACGCCTGATCCATCAGCACCGGGAGCCGACGATGGCGAAAAAAGAAAGCATTCAGAAACGCTTGCAAAAAGTGCGGCCGCCCCGCGTTCAATTGACCTATGAGGTCGAGCGCGGCGATGCGATCGAGGTGAAGGAACTGCCGTTCGTCGTCGGCGTGGTGGCCGATCTGGCGGGGCAGTCCGAAGTCGAGCAGCCGAAGCTGCGCGATCGCAAGTTCGTCAATATCGACCGCGATAACTTCGACGACGTGATGAAGGCGATCGAGCCGCGCGCCGCGTTTCAGGTGGAAAACCGCCTGAGCGAAGCCGGCGGCAAATTCGCGGTCGACCTGCGTTTCAAGTCCATGGCCGATTTCAATCCGGACGAAGTGGTCGCGCAAATCGAACCGCTGCGGCGCCTGCTCGAAGCCCGTTCGAAGCTTGCCGATCTGCGCAACAAGCTGGCCGGCAACGACAAACTCGAAGACCTGCTGAGCGAAGTGCTCAACAACACGCAGCAGCTGCAAACCCTGGCGAAAGACCAGAGCAACGCGGCGGACCAGCACGGCGGCGCGCCGGACCACGACAAGCACGGCGAATAAGCACGGGGTGTGAGATGAATCAGCAAACGGCAGCAGCTCAACTCGCGACCGCGCAAAGCGGTACGGAATCCACGCTGCTCGACGAAATCGTCGAGAAAAGCCGCGTGGCGAAGTCCGATTCCGAGCACGCGCGCGCGAAAGACCTGATCGGCGAACTCGTGCATCAGGTGCTCGACGGCGCGGTGGTGGTGTCGGACAACCTGTCGGCCACCATCGACGCACGCGTTGCGGAACTCGACCGCCTGATCTCCGCGCAGTTGAGCGCGGTGATGCACGCGCCCGAATTCCAGCGCATGGAAAGCACGTGGCGCGGACTGGACTATCTGTGCAAGGAAAGCAATACCGGCGCAACTGTCAAGATCAAGGCGCTGCATGCGCCCAAGCGCGACCTGGTGCGCGACTTCAAGACCGCGATCGAATTCGATCAGAGCGCATTGTTCAAGAAGATCTACGAAGAAGAATTCGGCACCTTCGGCGGGTCGCCGTTCGGCACGATCGTCGGCGACTTCGAAGTGACGCGCCAGCCGGAAGACATGTACTTCATCGAACAGATGTCGCACGTTGCCGCAGCCGCGCATGCGCCGTTCATCGCGTCGGCGTCGCCCGAATTGATGGGCCTCGATACCTTTGCCGACCTCGGCAAGCCGCGTGATCTCGGCAAGGTGTTCGACACGGTCGAATACGCCAAGTGGAAGTCGTTTCGCGACGCCGAAGATTCGCGCTACGTCGGTCTCACGCTGCCGCGTTTTCTCGGCCGCCTGCCGTTCAACCCGAAAGACGGCGCCACGGCGGAGGGTTTCAACTTCGTCGAAGACGTGGACGGCACGGATCACAGCAAATACCTGTGGTGTAACGCGGCGTGGGCGTTTGCCGCACGCCTGACCGCCGCATTCGACGACTTCGGCTGGTGCGCGGCGATTCGCGGCGTGGAAGGCGGCGGGCTGGTGGAAGATCTGCCCACCCACACGTTCAAGACCGACGACGGCGAAGTGGCGCTGAAATGCCCGACCGAAATCGCGATTACCGACCGCCGCGAAAAGGAACTGAGCGACCTCGGTTTCATTCCGCTCGTGCATTGCAAGAACTCGGACTACGCCGCGTTCTTTGCCGCGCAATCGGTGCAGAAACCCAAGAAATACAGCACCGACAGCGCGAATGCCAACGCGGTTCTGTCCGCGCAGTTGCAGTACATCTTCTCGGTATCGCGCGTCGCGCATTACCTGAAGGCGATGATGCGCGACAAGATCGGCAGCTTTGCATCGGCACAGAACGTCGAAGTATTCCTGAACCGTTGGATCTCGCAGTACGTGCTGCTGGACGACAACGCGACTCAGGAGCAGAAGGCACAGTTCCCGCTGCGCGAGGCATCGATTCAGGTCTCGGAGATTCCGGGCAAGCCTGGTGCGTATCGTTCGGTCGCATTCCTGCGTCCGCACTTTCAACTGGACGAGCTGTCGATCTCTTTGCGGCTTGTCGCTGACCTGCCGAAACCGGCTAATTCATAAAGCAAAGCAAGTCAGCTAACCCGGGCTGGCCGCCCGGGTTAGCTGTTGAAACCACCTCTTTGGGGAGTCGATGAGTTATGAAGGATATCTATTTAAAATTCGGCAATCCGGCGATCAAAGGCGAGTCTGCCGATAAGGATCACGCTGGTTGGATCGAAATCGATTCGTGGAGTCACGCGATCACGCAACCGCGTTCCGCAACCGCTTCCACGGCAGGTGGTCACACCTCCGAGCGGTGCGAGCATGCCGACATGCAGTTCACGAAAGACATCGACGTGGTCAGCCCGCTGATCTATCAACACGCGTCGGGCGGCACGACGTTCGACGAAGTCACGATCGACTTCATGCGTTCGGACGGCGAAGGCAATCGCATCAAGTACCTGGAAGTGAAGCTCAAGTATGTGATCATTTCGAGTGTGACGCCGAGCGTGGTGGGCGAAGGCCTGCCGAGCGAACAGTTCTCGCTGAAGTACGCTGCCGTGCAATGGAAGTACACGCAGCAGAAGATCGGCGGCAACCAGGGCGGCAACGCGCAAGGCGCGTGGAGCCTGACGAAGAACGACAAGACGTACGCGGTCTGATGCACGGGCGCACGCGGCGCGCGCGGCTCGAAAGAGTTGCCGCGCGCCAGGTGCGCCTCGCATCGATCCGCTTCTTCGGACGCTGATGAAACGCTTCGAACCCAGCTTTCTCGACAAGCTGTTCGACGACGAACCGCATCTGCCGGCATCTCCGGCGATGCGGCAATTGTCGTTGGATGAATTGAAGAGCACGGTCGCGCGCGACGTGGAGGCGATCCTGAACACGCGCATTGCGCTGACCGAGCACGAGCTGGCGGCGCTGCCGGAATGTCAGCGCTCGGTGCTCACGTACGGCCTGAACGATTTCGCGGGTTTGAGCCTTGCGAGCCATTACGACCGCACGTTCATCTGCAAATCGATTCAACAGGCCATTGCACGGCACGAGCCGCGTTTGCAGCAGGTAGCGGTCACGCTCGAATTGAACGAACAATCCACCAATGCGCTGAACTTCGCGATTCAGGCGCTGCTGGTGGTGCATCCGGCGGAAGAACCGGTGAGTTTCGATGCGATGTTACAGCCGTCCACGTTGCAGTATTCAGTGACGCGCGCACGCGCGAAGTTGTAGTTTGCTTTTTTTAGTCGGTGTTGTTTGAGTAGTGGTGTCGAGTACCGCTTTACCGCAGCCGTTACGCGCAACGGTGGCGATGAACCAGGCGGAGAAGTTTCAGGTCCGGGGATAGATCGATGGAAGAATTGCTGCCGTACTACGAGCGCGAGTTGTCATTTCTGCGGCGCTATTCGCGCGACTTCGCCGAGCGCTATCCGAAGATCGCGGCGCGTCTGGCCATGTCCGGCGAGCATTGCGAAGACCCGCACGTCGAGCGGATGATCGAGTCGTTCGCGCTGCTCGGCGCGCGCATCAACAAGAAACTCGACGACGATTACCCCGAATTCACCGAAGCGCTGCTGGAAGTGCTCTACCCGCACTACCTGCGGCCGTTCCCGTCGTGCTCGATCGCGCAGTTGGGCACGTCCGCCGCGCTGAGTCATCTGACCGAACCGGTTCTTGTCGAGCGCGGCACCGAACTCAAATCGCGGCCCATCCGCGGCGTGCAATGCCGTTTTCGTACCGCATACGATGTGACGCTGGCGCCGATCCGCATTTCCGAGGCGAAGTACACATCCGTGGCGATGGCGCCGAGTGCGACCGTGCTGCCCGGCAATGCCACGGCGATCATATCGATCACCTTCGAATCGACGGCGGCGCAACTCGATCTCTCAGCGCTGAAAGTCGGCAAGCTGCGCACGCACTTGCACGGCGAACAATCGTTTATCGCGGCGCTGGCGGACTGTCTGTTCGTCAATGGCATGGCCACGTACGTGGAAGCCGACCGTCGCGGCGTGTGGAAACAGCTGCGCGAATCTCCGCTCATGCAAGCCGGTTTCGACGAAGACGACGCGCTGATCGACTATCCGGCCAAATCGCATCCGGCCTACCGGTTGCTGACCGAATACTTCGCGTTCCCCGAAAAATTCAATTTTGCAGACTTCGATCTGGCGGCGATGACGCGCGCGAGCGGCCGCTGCCAGCGTTTGACGCTGCATGTCGTGCTCAAGGAAGTGCGCAGCGATTCGCACATGGCGCGTCTGCTGGATTCATTGGCCGCGCATCATTTCCGCCTGTTCTGCACGCCAGTGGTGAATCTGTTCGAACAGCACGGCGAGCCGATCCGTATCAGCCATCAGGCGATTTCGTATCCGGTGATCGCCGAAGCGCGCCGCGCGTTTGCCTACGAGGTCTATTCGATCGATTCGGTGAAGCTCGTCAGGCAGCAGGCGCACGAAGAATCGGTGATCGAGTTCCGGCCGTTCTATTCATTGCATCACGGCGAAGCGGCGCGCGCGGGACATTACTGGTTCGCACGTCGCAACGACTGGGTCGCGCAGAAAAGCCCCGGCTACGAGACCGAAATTTCGATCGTCGATATCGACTTCGAACCGGCCGCGCCGCAAACGGATACCTTGAGTCTCGACCTCACCTGCACCAATCGCGATTTGCCCGCCGGTCTCGCTGTAGGACTCGAAGGGGGCGATCTGTTTCTCGAAGGCGGCTCGCTGACCGGCAGCATCTCGATGCTGCGCCGGCCTACGCCAAGCGTGCGTTTCGAACGCGGTCGCGCCTCGCATTGGCGATTGATTTCCCATCTGGCGTTGAATCATGTGTCGCTTGCCAATAGCGGCCTGTCGGCGCTCAAGGAAATGCTCGTGCTCTACGACTTGCGGCGCACGGCGGTGTCCGCGCGGCATATCGACGGACTGGTCGGCATCGAACAGCACGCCGCCGTGCAGTGGCTGCCGGGCAAACCGTTCGCCACTTTCGTACGCGGTATCGAGATTCGCTTGACGATCGACGAAGAACATTTCGTCGGCACGAGTCTCGCGTCGTTCGTGCGCGTGATCGATACGTTTTTTGGGCTGTACGTGCATCTGAACAGCTTTGTGCAACTGGTCGTCGTGTCGAAGCGCACTGGCGAGGAGATCCTGCGATGCAAACCGCGCAGCGGCGAATCGATCCTGGCGTAGTCGAGCAGCTTCTCGACGAGCCGCATCGCTTCGAATTTTTTCAGGCGGTGCGGATTCTCGAGAAGTGGTTCGCGCAGCAATCGCCATCTCAACCCGGACGTCCCGGCGAAATCGTCGCACAGCGGATTGCTTTTCGCAATTCGCTGTCGATGTCGTTCCCGCCGAGCGAGATTCACGGCGCGCAGTCTTATGACGACGCAGGCGCAGCGCTGAAGGAAAAGTCGCAACGCACGGCAGCGCTCGAAGACGGTTCGCTCGATAAGGTGGATATCACGCCGGCCTTTTTCGGTTTGCTCGGTGGGCAGGGCGCATTGCCGCTGCACTACACCGAGCAGATCATCGCGCGTGAACAGATCAAGCGCGATCGCGCCGCACGCGAGTTCTTCGATGTGTTTTCGAATCGCGCGACGGCGCTGTTCTACGCGGCGTGGAAGAAGTACCGTCTGCCGTTTCACTACGAACTGGATCGCGACGAGCGTTACCTGCCGCTTTTGCTCGCGCTCGCCGGCGTCGCCGACGACGACACGCGCAACAGCCTGCAAAGCGGCGAGGGCGCGCTATTCGATGAAGCGATTGCCGGCTACGCATTGGCCGCGCGGCATCGGCCGGTATCGGCGGCGTATTTGCAACGCACGCTCTCGGAGTACTTCAAGGTGCGGGTGCGCGTCGAGCAATTCGTCGGCAAATGGTACGACGTGCCACGCGATCAATTGACCTTGCTCGGCAGCGTCAACGCGACGCTCGGCGCGACCGCGCTGGCTGGCGAGCGCGTCTGGCAGCGCGACATGCGCGCGCGCCTCGTGATCGGACCGCTCGACAAGGCCGATTACGAAGCATTTTTACCCGGCGCCGATCGTGCGGTGGCGCTCGAACGCATGCTCACGCTGCTGGCCGGCGTCACGCTCGAATACGAAGTGTCGCTGGTGCTGCGCCGCGAAGCCGTCGGGCCGAGCTTATTGAGCAAGGGCGCGCGCCTTGGTTGGGACGCGTTCCTGTGCACGAAAGATGCCGACCGTGACCGCGCGGATGCCCGCTACGAATTGCACGTGATTCACTGACCATAACGACAGAACCCGGACCCGGATCGCACGACATGAGTACGTCCCTCAATACCCTGATCGCCAAACTGAATCCGACCTGCCGGCAGGCGGCTTTGCTGGCCGCGAACAATTGTCTCGCGCGCGGTCACTACGAGGTCGACCTCGAGCATCTGCTGCTCGCGCTGCTGGATGAACCGGCCAGCGACGTCGCGCTGGTGCTGCTCGCGAGCAGGATCGACGCGCACGCGTTGCGCGCGGATCTCGAGCGCGAGTTGCAGCGTTTGAAAACGGGCAATACGCGCACGCCGGTGTTTTCGAAGCATCTGATCGAGTTGCTCGAGCAGGCGTGGCTGATTGCGTCGCTTGACTCGCAGATCGGGCGGATCCGTTCAGGGTATCTGCTGCTGGCGCTCTTGAGCGCACCGGATCTCGCGCAATTCGCCGAGCGCATGTCGCCGCTGCTGCGCGACGTGCGTGTGACCGACCTGAAGCACAAATTCGATGAGCTGACCGCGGGTTCGCGCGAAGTCGAGCACGGCAATGACACGCAAAGCGCGGGAGATAACGCGGGTGATCCGGTGGCGAGCGCTGTCGCGCCGGGCGCGCCGTCCAAAACGCCCGCGCTCGATACCTACACGAGCAACCTCACGCAGCGTGCGCGTGAAGGCAAGATCGATCCGGTGATCGGCCGCGAAGGCGAGATTCGCCAGACCATCGATATTCTGATGCGGCGCCGCCAGAACAATCCGATCATGACGGGTGAGGCGGGTGTCGGTAAAACGGCCGTGGTCGAAGGTCTCGCGCTGCGCATTGCCGCCGACGACGTGCCCGCGCCGCTCAAAGGCGTGGCGCTGCATGTACTCGATATGGGCCTGCTGCAGGCCGGCGCGAGCGTGAAAGGCGAGTTCGAAAACCGCCTGAAGAACGTGATCGACGAAGTGAAGAAGAGTCCGCATCCGATCATTCTCTTTATCGACGAAGCGCACACCATCATCGGCGCCGGTGGTCAGGCCGGGCAGAACGACGCGGCCAATCTGCTGAAGCCGGCGCTGGCGCGCGGCGAATTGCGCACCATTGCGGCCACCACGTGGAGCGAGTACAAGAAGTACTTCGAGAAAGACGCGGCGCTCGCGCGACGTTTTCAGGTTGTGAAGATCGAGGAGCCGAGCGAGTCGCTCGCCGCGGCCATGTTGCGCGGCATGGCTTCGCTGATGGAAAAGCATTTCAATGTACGCGTGCTCGATGATGCGATCACCGAAGCCGTGCGTCTGTCGCATCGCTACATCAGCGGCCGGCAACTGCCGGATAAAGCGATCAGCGTGCTCGATACCGCTTGCGCGAAAGTCGCGCTCGCGCACAGTTCGACACCGGCGGCCATTGACGACACGAAAAAACGCCTCGAACGTATCGACGCTGAAATCGCCGCGCTGGAACGCGAAGCGGCGAGCGGTGCGCTGCACGATGAGCGCCTCGCTGAATTGCGCGGTCTGCGTGAAGAGGACCTCAGTGACCTCGCCGAAGACGAAGCGCGCTACGACAAGGAACGCGCGTTGGTGACGGAGATTGTCGGCTTGCGCGCGGACATCGACGCGGCGCGCGTGAGCAGCGCGGACCCGGAGCAGGCGGATAAGGCGCAGCAGGCGCGCGAAAAGCTCGCCGCGTGCGTCGCCGAATTGCACACCTTGCAAGGCGGCCAACCGATGGTGCCGTTGCAGGTCGACGGTCATGTGGTCGCGGAAATCGTCGCCTCGTGGACCGGCATTCCGCTCGGCCGCATGGTCAAGGACGAAATACAGACCGTGCTGAACCTGCAGCCGTTGCTGGCCGCGCGCGTGATCGGTCAGGACCATGCGCTCGAAGCGATCGCGCAGCGCGTGCGCACCGCGAGTGCGAATCTAGAAGACCCGAACAAGCCGCGCGGCGTGTTCATGTTCGTGGGACCGTCGGGCGTCGGCAAAACCGAAACCGCGCTTGCGCTGGCCGATGTGCTGTACGGCGGCGAGCGCAAGATGGTCACGCTCAACATGAGCGAGTATCAGGAGGCGCACAGCGTGTCCGGCCTGAAAGGTTCGCCGCCGGGCTATGTCGGTTATGGCGAGGGCGGTGTGCTGACGGAAGCGGTGCGCCGCAATCCGTATTCGGTGGTGCTGCTCGACGAAGTCGAAAAGGCGCACCCCGACGTGCTCGAAATGTTCTTCCAGGTGTTCGACAAAGGCACGATGGACGACGCCGAAGGCCGTGAGATCGATTTCCGCAACACGCTGATCATTCTGACGTCGAATGTCGGCTCGCAGGCGGTGATGCAGGCGTGCCTGAACAAGAGCGCGGAAGAACTGCCCGACGCCGATGAACTCGCGGAAACCTTGCGTCCGCAGTTATACAAAGCCTTCAAACCGGCGTTTCTCGGCCGCATGAAGGTGGTGCCGTACTATCCGATTTCCGACGATGTACTGGCCGAAATCATCGAATTGAAACTCGACCGGATT
This sequence comes from Paraburkholderia dipogonis, assembly GCF_042680985.1. Classification (NCBI taxonomy): domain Bacteria; kingdom Pseudomonadati; phylum Pseudomonadota; class Betaproteobacteria; order Burkholderiales; family Burkholderiaceae; genus Paraburkholderia; species Paraburkholderia dipogonis. The sequence continues at coordinate 166,897 of NZ_JBHUFR010000022.1, forward strand.
CGCCGCCGCATCGAGTCGAATCACAAGGCAGTGTTCGAGTGGGACGAGTCGCTGGTCGATGCGGTGCTCGCGCGTTGCACCGAGGTGGATTCCGGCGCGCGCAATGTCGATCACATTCTGAACGGCACGCTGTTGCCCGAAGTCGCGCAGCAGGTGCTGGAACGTGTGGCGAACGGCACGGCGATCGAACGCATTGCCGTGCGCGCGAGCGAGGCGGGCGAATTCGATTACACGGTGGTGTGAGCGGACGCGCCAATCTGATTTAAATGCCGTACCCGATACTTATTGCTTTCTCTCATGCCGATTAATCTAGACACCTTGCTGGCTCCGCTCAGCGAAACCTCGCCCTGTGGCGAAGATCTGCTGTTCTCGGCCGATTTCGATGCGATTCAACACGCGCGCCGTTTCGAAGACCCGTCGCTGGATCAGGGCGAATGGGTCTCGGAGATCAAGGAGGCGGATTGGGCGTTCGTGGTCGAGCGTTCGGGCAGTTTGCTGCAAACGCAGACCAAAGATTTGCGCCTCGCTGTCTGGCTCACTGAAGCGCTCGCGATCGATGAAGGCATCAACGGTCTTTCGCAGGGTTACGCGCTTTTGACGGGGCTTTGCGAGCGCTACTGGGATCACGTGCATCCGCTGCCGGAGGGCGACGACACCGAATATCGCCTCGGCAACGTCGCGTGGCTGGTCGGGCGCACGGGTGATCTGCTGCGCGCCATGCCGCTCACGTCGTCGCAAGGCAATGCGTACAGCACGATCGATTGGGACGTGGCCACGCACGTCGCGCAAGCCGTCAAACGCGATCCGGATCACGCCGACGATATCGCGCGCGGCAAGCCCTCGATCGATCAGATCGAGGCATCGAAGCGCGCCACGCCGCCAGCGTTCTATTCGACGCTACTGGTCGATCTGAAAGCGTTCGAAGCGGCCATGCTCGCGCTCGAACAGGAACTGGACCAGCGCGCCGCGGATTCCGCGCCGAGTTTCCGGCAGGCGAAGGACGCGTACGAAAACGTGTACCGGTTGGCCGAGCGCTTTGCGCGTGAAGTCGGCGTGAGCGCCGAAGCGCCGCCGCCCGCTAAAGCGCCCGCGGCGAACGGGCACGATCGCGCCGAGCCCACCTTCAAGACCGCACCGCAACGCGAGGAACCTGTGTTGACGACCATGCCGACGAGCCCGATTGCAGGAATCCAGAGCCGCGCGCACGCCGTCGCGCAGTTGCGCGCGGTGGCCAGGTTCTTCCGCGCGACGGAGCCGCATAACCCAGCCGCGTATTTTGCCGACAAGGCCGCGGAGGCTGCGGATATGCCATTGCATCAATGGCTTTCGACGGTGGTGAAAGACGATGGATCGCTCGCGCATATTCGCGAGTTGCTGGGTGTGAAGCCGGAAGAAAACAGCTAAGGATGGTGTTCAGAACTCGTTTTGCCGCACTGAGCCATCGACATAGAACCGATGCGCTGCAAGCGGTGCGGCACCTGGCTCGAATGCAGCGCGACGTTCGGCATAAGGAAGAGAAGGCGCCGATTGCCTTCCCGCTCGCGCGGCTTTTGCGCTCATGCAGTGGACTCGCGCATCAGTCGTTCGCGCGTCATCCACAGATTGCTCAGAGCGAACCGCGTGTGCAACGCCGCGAGTTCTTCATCAAGCCGCGATAGCGCACCTTTAGATGCCGCCGTGCGCGGCGATGAACATGGCGACGGCCGACCGGCAATAGGATTCGATTTCGTTGTCGTCCTCTGCTCTCGCCTCGTCGAAGCGTGCGATAAGCAGGAGATCGGATCCTTTGAAAAGCGCGGCAAACAAGCGGGCGGACCTGAGAGCATCGGGTACGTTCAGAATCCCTTTCGCATGCAACTGACGCAACACGGCCTCGATCTGGGCGATGACATGGGCGGCCCCGGCTTCGTAATGGAGCTTGCTTAACGACTTTTGATTCGTCTTGTCGGCCAAAACCATGGCTTCGACGCTGCGGACGTCGGGGCTCAACAGCGTGCGAAGCAGGGATGATCCCACCGCCATGAGCTGATCTTCGGCGGAACCGTCGACGCCTTCAAAAAGGGCCTGTGGTGCGAACTGATGGCAGTGGGCCGCCATGGCCGCGCTGAACAGCGCCTCCTTGTCCTCGAAGTGCCGATAGATGCTTAGCTTGGATATCTTCGCCCGCTGGGCGACCTTGTCCATGGTGGTCGCTTGAAAACCCAATTCCACAAAGAGTTCGCAGGCGGCGTCGACTATCGTTTGGCGAAGCGCCTCGTTGACGGGCCGGCCGCGCCGGCCCTGGCTGTTTTCGGTCACGACAATTCCAGTACTTGACAGTATTCAAATTCTTGAATTAGGATACCACGAGGTATCCGAAATATACAAGGCAATGGCCAGGTTTCAACCCGTTGTCCAAATCAAGTTTCCCCAGGCCGGCCGGCGATATCGAATGCGGCATTGTCCGGCCGGTCAACACAGTGATGGGCGACTTTCTGGCCGGTGCCGAAGCCCTGCTCGCTGCCCGTCTCGAGCGTGTATCGCTGGACGATGTTGCGCACCAGGCCCAGCCCACCCCCTCCATCCACAACCCGGAGCCCATCACCATGAATGACGTCATCATCATCGGCGGCAGCTTTGCCGGCCTCGCCGCCGCCCTGCAGCTCGGCCGTGCTCGCCGCAAGGTCACCGTTCTCGATACCTGCCGGCCGCGCAACCGCTTTGCCGGCCACTCGCATGGCCTGCTCGGCCACGATCACAAGCCGCCGCTGGACATCCTGGCCGAGGCTCGGCAGCAGCTGGCGCGCTATCCAACGATCAGCCTGGTCAATGCCCGGGCCGAGAGCGTGTCTGGCGCCATCGACAATTTCTGCGTCGTCACTGACGATAACGAAAGCCTGGGGGCGCGCCGCCTGATCCTTAGCTATGGCGTCGCCGACCAGATGCCCGATGTTCCGGGCTTTGCCGAAAGCTGGGGAACCTCCATCGTGCCCTGCCCCTATTGTGACGGTTTTGAAGTCGCCGGCCAGCATTGGGGCCTCGTTTGGTCCGGCCCGCAGTCGCACCAGTCTGCCAGGCTGTTCCGCGATTGGACCGACAAGTTGACTGTCTTCGCCGATGGTCATGACATTCCGCCCGATATCCAGGCCGATCTGGCACGCCGCAACATACCTGTCGTCAATGGCAGGATCGTCGAGATCGCCCATCGCATGGGCCATATCGCCACCGTCAATCTCGATACCGGCCGCAATATCGCGGTCGACGTCCTGTTCGCCCATCCGCGCAACAAGCCGTCCGCAAGCCTGCATGAATCACTGGGCCTCGCCACGCTCGACACGCCCGCCGGCATCGCCCTCAAGGTCGACGAGCGCCGCCAAACCAGCATGCCCGGCATCTACGCCGCCGGCGACCTCGCCACGCCGCTCTTGCCCTCGGTCACCCAGGCATCATCGCAGGGCGCGATGGCAGGTATCTTCGCCCAGCAGTCGATGCTGGTTTGAGAGCACAGACTCCAACAAAGGGTAGCTAGCTACGAACGAATCAGAACAAGGAGATGACATGGCAGAGCAAAAGGCCTATCAGGTGGCCGACTGGAATGGTCAAAGCGGGCAGCACTGGGTCGCTAACCAGGCCCGGCTCGACGCCATGGTGGCGGTGTTCGGCCAGGCCGCGATCGAAGCCGCCGCGCCGGCCACGGGCGAACGCGTGCTGGACGTCGGCTGCGGCGCGGGCGCGTCGAGTCTGGCACTGGCCGACCACGTCGGCCCGGGCGGCCAGGTGCTGGGCGTGGACATATCCGAACCGCTGATCGGCCGGGCGCGCGCGCTCGCGCCACAGGATACGCCGGCCCTATACCAGGTGGCCGACGCCAGCAGCGCCGAGTTGCCCGAGGGCGCGTTCGACATCCTGTTCTCGCGTTTCGGAGTGATGTTCTTCGACGATCCGACAGCGGCCTTCGCCCATATGCGACGCGCGCTCCGCCCGGGTGGGCGGGTCGCTTTCGTCTGCTGGCGCGGCGCGGCCGAGAACGATTGGGTGCGCCTGCCGATGGGCGCGCTCAAGGGCATCCTCCCGCCGAGCGCGCCGCCCGATCCCGAAGCGCCCGGCCCATTTTCGTTCGGCGACCGGAGTCGCGTGGCACGCATCCTGACGGCGGCCGGCTTCACCGATATCGCTATCGCGCCCTTCGATGCTTCCGTCCCGTTCGGCGAGGGCGGGACGCGGGACGCTGCGATCGACGACGCGGTGAAGATGACGCTCGAGGTCGGCCCGCTGTCGCGCGCACTCGCTGATCAGCCCGACGACATCCGCGCCCGCGCCTCGGCCGCGGTTCGTGCCGCCTTCGCGGGCCTCCCCGGCGAGCGGTCGGTGATGATCGACGGCGCGGCGTGGATCGTCATGGCACGCAATCCGGCAAGCTGACAGGGATTAACAGGGGAGACGCCCCCGCTCGGTGGAGCTGGGCGTCTTAGGCCGCTCAGATTGATGTCCCTTCTGATTTGGAAGCCGATGGTTCGGGCTGCCGGATGTGGCGACGGAAGAAGCGCTGTGTGACGTACTGCTGTATCGGCAATTTGCAGGGCTGAGTGGGATGAGCCGGTCGCTCAAGGAGGGTACGGCAGTGGACGCAACGCTGATTGCTGCGCCGACTTCGATGAAGAACCGAAGCGGCGAGCGGGACCCGAGATGCACCAGAGCAAGAAGGGCAACCAGTGGCACTTCGGCATGAAGGCGCATATCGGTGTCGATGCGGATTCGGGGCTGGTGCACACCGTGGTGGGCACCGCTGCCAACGTCAACGACGTGACGCAGGCGCATGCGCCGGTGCATGGCAACGGCTCAAGACCCCGCGCGAAACTCTATTCGCCGATTCCGCGCGCGCCCATCCGTCGTGTCGTTCGATGCAATCGGCTGGTCCGGGCCAACGCCGGTGGTCGACATCTGTTGCGGTGGGATCCCCTTGGCGACCAGATAACCCTTCACCGCATCCGCGCGCGCCTGGCTCAGCGCGATATTCGACGTGCGGTTACCCGAGTTGTCGGTGTGGCCGATGATCGCAACGGTTTTCGTCGTCATCTTTACCATCGCGGCGGCCATCTGATCGAGAATCGCGCGGCCTTGCGGCGTGAGCGTCGCGCTGCCGGTTTCGAATTCGATCGTACGATTCGCGAGCGTCTGATCGAGCAGGCCTTGTTCGGACGTACTCACGCGTAGTCCATTCTTGATCGTGTAAGTCGGGTTCAACGCATTCGCCATATCGCTCGCGAGTTGCTGGCGCTGCGATTCGTTATGCACTTCGCCTTTCACGTCGATCTGCGTGCCGTCTATTTTCAACTGGCCTTTGCTGATCTGCTTCAACTGCGGGCCGATCAGCTTCTGCACATTGGCGGACCAGTTCGGCGGCGTCGCCACATCGGCGACTTCGATCTGATCGACCACGTTGGCCGCGCCGTAAGTGTCGCGCAAACGCGCGAGCACGGCCGCCTTGGTCGCTTCGTCCGGCACCTTGCCGCCGACCACGACCTGGCCCGGCGTCGCGTTGGCGGGCGGCGGCGCCGCGGTGATCGCGCCGGTGCCGGCACCGGTCGTGCCGCTTGCGAGTCCGGCCGTATTCACGGCAGGCCCCGCGTTGCCCGTCGTAGCCGAAGAAGCGGGCGGCAGCACCGTGGTGTGAATCGAAACGCCGCTATTGTCGACCGGCGTGACGCGAGCAGGCCCGTCGTTGTCGGCATGCGCGAACGCGCTGAGCAGAAGACTCGCGAGCAGCACCGTCATGCGTGCGGTAGATGTGTGGTTCAGCATCGTGTCACGCTCCCGTGAATGCTTCGCGGAACGTGTCGATGCTGACGCGCAGCGACAGTTGCGGTTGGTCGAGGTAACTGACGAGCTTGCTGATGCCATGATCGTTTTGTGCGTGTTCGTCGATCCACTCGGGATCGTCGATATCGATGTTATGCGCCGCGTACGACTGCGGATCGACCACGCTATGCAGCGTTTTCGCCGACGCGCCGTTAAAGCCGATGATGAGCCGCTCGCGCTCGGCAATCGTGCCGATGAAAATCGCCAGCTCGAAATCCGCCTGCGCGACGAACGGCGCAATCAGTTCGAGCCAGAATGCGGCAACGAGAGTTCGGTAGAACGGATCGTTCGGCAGAGGCAAGGTCAGCCCGCGTTCGAGATGCGACGAGCCGCTTTGCATCACCGGACGCAGCAGCGAGCCGAGCGCCAGCATCGCGCCGCGCAAGCGCACCGGATGGCCGCTCGCCAGCAGCATCTGTTCGAGCCCGGCGAGCGTCTGGTGTTCGACGAAGTCATTGAACGTACCGTCGTGCGGATTGCCCGGACCGCCGCCAATCTCGATCGGCACTTGCGTTTCGCCGAGCGCCTGCAGCGCGCCGGACGGTTCGCTCGCGCCGAGCAGCGGCTTCATTTGCGCCGCGACGCGCGACCACAAGCGCGCGAACGCGAGCGGACTGTGCGCCAGAAACGTCAGCGGCTTTTCGACTTCGAGCGCGGTTGCGGCAAGAAACGGAAAGCGCCGCGACGACTGATCGTGGCTCGCCACCATATGCCCGGCAATCGCCAGCTTGCTGCGCGAACCGAGGAAGGCGAAGTGCATCGGCTTGGCGTTTTCGTAGACGATCTTCCAGCGCGGATCGTCGGTGAGCAGCTCCATGGCTTCAGCGATCCAGCGGTCGAGCGTGGCCAGCAATTGCGGGTTATGCGCGCTCTTCACGAAGTCGCCGCGCGACGGGATCTTGCCGAAGTAGGCGATTTGCGCCTGCACGGTCTGCGTCATTGCGCACCCCCTGTATTCGAAACCGCGGTGGCGGCCGCAGCCGGCCGAGTCGCGGGCGTGGCCGGCGCGGGCGCACCCGCGGCCGTCGCCTTGACCGAATTCGCCGCCGCGCTCACATCCGCCACCGATGACGGCAGCCGCAAGCCGCGCAGGCTTTGCTGTTGCGGCGCATCGCCGCTGCCGCTCGACGCCTGCGACGTGCTGATGATGCGCATGCTGACCGCCACCGTCACGCTGCCTTGCGTCCACGACAGATCGAACGTGCCGTCCGGACGACGTTTGCGCTGCGCCGAGTTGATCAGCTTCTCCAGGCCGTAGCGGCCCGGCTCGTTGACCAGTTGCAGCGTGCGGCCGTCGAAGGTCGTGGCGCTCAATGTCGCGCCAGGCGAGCCCGACGGATTCGGCCACACGAAGTTGGTCCACTGCGGCGGCGTGTTGCGGTAGCGCATCTGCTGGCCGTCGATCGCCAGCGTGTATTCCGTCGTGCCGCTGCTCGGCTGCGGCAGGATCTGGAACACGGTCTGCGGTTCGGCTGAACCCTGACCCGCCGTCGCGCCGGCCGCACCACCGGCGAGCGGCGCCACCCAGCGCGCGAAGCCGCTGGTGAAATCAGGTGTGAGGGCGAGGCCCATGTCGCCCCATGTGCGGGCCGTCAACGTGTCGCCACGGCGCACCGCGAGCGGCCCGAGCGTGGTGCCAACGAACTTGGCGATCGCGCCGTCCGGCCCGAACACCTGGGCGATTTCGCCGGCGCCGGCTTCGACCTTCGCGTCGCTGGCAAACGGATACTTGTTCGCGAGCGAGCTTTGGAAGCTCTGATACACCTGCGCGTTCCACACCTTGTTGACTTCGACGCTGGCCGGCTGGATCACCACCGCATACGCCGCCATCAACGGACGCACCAGCAGCGGACGCAGAGCTTTACGCTGCGAGTCGGTGAGGCCCGTGAGCATCTGTTCGTCGACGTACTTCAGCGAATCGGCGAGTTCGGAGCCGCTGCCGTCGAGCGTCTGCTGCATCAGCTGACGCGCGCCCGGTCCCGGATCGCCCTGATTCTTGATCACGTTAAAGCGCGTGCGGACTTTCGACAGCGTGTCCATATAGCCCTTGAGCATCGAACCGTTGTCGCCGCTCACGACGATGCGGCCCAACGCCGAGAACTCCTGGCCGATCGGTCCCATCGGCACTTCGACCGGATTGCCGTTGATGTCGATGTTCGCGTTGAGCTGGCCAGTGGGCGCACGCGAGAACAGGTTCTTGACCCAGCTCGTCACGCCGGTTTGCGCGCGTTTCAGGTTCGCGTTGAAGAGCGAGGGGTTGTCCCACGAAGTCTGGTCGTACGCGGTTTCGAGCACCTTGCGGATCGGCGAATCCTGCGGATCGCCCAGCCGGTTCATCGCATCCACGGCCTGGCCGAAGCTGCCGAAGCTCTGCACCGCAATGCCTTGCATGAACTTCTGCCAGTGCATCGCGTACTCGGTCTTGTACATCGCGACGAGCGCTTTCTGGATCTGTTCGGGGCTGCCTTCCAGCGTCAGGTCGTCGTGAGCCGATGTGTTGAGCACCCAGTCCTTCGCCTGCAACTCTTTCGTCGCGGCGTCGCGAATCGCGGGCTGCACGTACTGGAACCACGCTTCACGCGTGAAGGTGCCGGGGATCGCATAACTGCCCGCCACCAGCGCGGTATTGTTTTCGCCGACGATGCGCGCGATCGTCATCGGCGCGAATCGGGTCGATGCGCGCGCCTTGATTTCTTCGTAGACGCGCTGACGGGCCGGCATGCCGCGCACCACGCGACGCAGGTTCTCTCGCGTTTGATCGACGAGGCCGAGATTCTGGTCGATCATCGGCCAATCGTCGTCGGACACGCGCGCGAGGTAGAACGTGATCATGCGCTCGGCGCTGCGGATCATCTCGTCGCGCGGCATGTTGCCGCGATTCGTTTCGAGCCAGCCGCGCCAGAAGCGCGCGACCTGATCGGTCAGGTGAGCCGTTTCCACGTGACGCTTGTCGCTCAGCATCAGATAGGTCTTGAGCGCGTTGTACGCATCTTCGACGTTGGTCGGCGAGGCGTCGCTATACAACCCGCCCTGGCTGTTCGCGCTCATCGCCGAGTGGGTGGAGACCGGAATCGCGGCGGCGTCCGGCGCGCGGTTCAACGGCGCGAGTTGGTCGGGATGGGCGTTGACGTCCTTCAGGAACGACGCGAGATTCTGCGAAACCGGATCGAGCAGAATCTGCCGCACGCCGTTGTAGTACTCGGTGAGCAGACGCTGTTCGAGGCGATCGCCCTGATACAGACCGAGCGAAACCGCGAGCGGCCGGTCGCGGCGAAACTGTTCGAGTTGATCGATGCGGTCCTCGAGCACGTCCATGGCTTGCAGGCGCGATTGCAGATCGTTGCGGTTCTGCTGCAGGCGCACGACATTGTCGAGGTCGGCCTGCACGTTCGCGGTGAGCTGCTGGTTATTGACCGTCGACCAGGTCCAGCCGCCAAGCGCCAGCGCGAGCACCGCGACGAAGCCGAAGAAGGTCGCATAGCGCATGCGCGTCTTGGCGGGGCTGGCGAATTGCCTGACCGTTTGCCGGTCGGCAAAGATCACCTTCGAGAACAGGTCGCGCAGGAAGAAACCGTTCTTCGAGAACGCGCTATGCGGCTTGGGCAAGCCGTCCGAACTCAGGGCGAAACGGTTGGCGATGCGCGTGGCCGCGGCGCTATTCGTTTCGCCTTCCTGCAATGCACTGGTGAAGTAGAAGCCGCGGAAAATCGGCTTGTACTGGAAGGGATTAGTCTCGAACAGCGTGGCGAGAAAGGCGCGCAACGCGGGCTTGATAGTCGAGAACTCGAGCGGAAAGCTCAATTGACCTGGCGAGAGCTTGTTGCCGCGATTGATCGACATCTGCGCGACGCTGATCTCTTTCAGGCCGTCGTACAGCTCTTCGAAGTGTTCGTCGAACAGACCGACCACGTCGCGCTTCTCGTCCGGCTCGTAGGGCAGGGTGGCGCCCCACACGCGATCGTATTCGTGACGCTCGCTGCCGCTGAAGAATTCGGTGAAGCCGGTAATCAGGTCGGCCTTGGTGAACATCACGTACACCGGCGCGAACACTTCGAGCTTCTCGGTCAACTCCTGCACGCGCTGGCGCAGGTTCTTCGCGAGATTGATCGCGAATTCTGGCTTGCTGCTGGTCAGTTCCGCAATGCTGGCCGTGACGATGATGCCGTTGATCGGCGCCTTCGGCCGGAAACGTTTGAGTAGCCCGAGAAAGCCGAGCCATTCGGTGCGGTCTTCCTCATGCACGGAATAGCGGCCGGCGGTGTCGAGAAGAATGCCTTCGGTCGTAAAGAACCAGTCGCAGTTACGCGTGCCGCCAATGCCGTGAATCACCGCGCTGTTCTTGTCGGCGAAGGGGAATTGCAAGCCCGAGTTCAACACCGCGCTGCTCTTGCCCGCGGCGGGGTTGCCGATCACGATGTACCAGGGCAACTCGTAGAGCGCTGAGCCGCCCGAGAGTTGGCCGATCTTCGAGGTCTTGATGGTCTTCACCGCATCCACGAGACGCGTGCGCAGCACGTCGAGTTCGGCCTGGCGCGCGGGCGTGGGCGCGGGACCGGCTTCGGCCTGCTTCTCCGCTTGCTGCTCGAGCATTTCACCGAGCTTGCGGTTCGCACGGCGCGCGCGCAGGCGTCGCACGATCCACACCAGCAGCCACAGCGCGACCACGGCGCCGAGCACGATGGCCGGCCACATCAGATCGATCTGCAAGGTATCGGCGCCGATGAATAGAACAGCAGCGAGCGCGAGCAAGCCGATGATCGAGAGCGTGCGTGTGTGGGTCAACACGTTGAGAATGCGTCGCATAAGCCGTTCAGGTCTTGGTGATGAGTGTTGTGGCGCGTGCTGCGGCAGACAGCATGGCGCGCGTACGGCGTGTGAAATAAAACGAAAGCATATTCAGGCGAAAGCGAATACGGCGGAATTGTTAAATCGACAGGATTTGCCCATGACGACGCTGATCGGAGCAATGCCGTTATGCGGGCGGCATTGCCGCTTTTCGCCAGAAAAATTGATTGAATGCCCCATGTCAACCTCTTTATTACCCGGTTTTGCCCATTGCGCCTTAATGACCGCGCCCGAGGACGAAGCCGGGTTTGTGATATTCGACGTGCCCGAGATCCATCATTTTCCAGCGGCCACCCCAGGTCAGACCGACCTGTTCGGCTGTCTGCCCGTATAACTGATAACCGCGCATGGCCCAAGGATCTTTTTCTGAAATGACGAGCTTGCCGTCGCGCAAAAACGCATTGTCTGAGGCAAGACCGTATTGGTGATAGCTTTGAAACGCTGCGGCATTGGTGACGTTGCCCCCCATTTGCGCCAGCCGGTTTTGCCGCTCCGGACTGCGATAACCTTCCAGCAAAGCCATTTCATACCCGTATTGCTCGCGCATGATTTTGTACACGAGCAATAAACGCGTTCTGAAATCGGCGTCGAGCAAATTCCAGTCGCGGCTCGCGTCTTTAAGCGCGGGCCGGATCTGCTCGACTTCCTGCGTTGCGAATACCTCCGGCGGCAACGGCGGCGGGGGCACGAGCTGTTCGCCATTCAATAACGCGGCAATTTTCTCGTCCGGAACCCGTGCAGTGTCATCGAATTGGAATAATTGCCGGCCGCGTAAAGCCAGTGCCACCAATGGAGGCGTCGCAAGAATACCTGTCGTGGTAAAAATCAGCAAGCGCCGCTTTACGAGTAACTTTTGCATATCGACTGCGGTCGATTGCGAAATTCTTGCCGAGCGTGCTAATTGACCGCGTGCGCGCGATGCACTAAGCGATGCTCCGCGCATAACACGGCCGTGAATAGCGAGCGCGGCGCCTAATAAAGAGGCGCGTACCGCCGGCAATAGCAGCATTGCGGCGATCACAACGGCGATGGCGAAATAGGCGAGAAGTACTACGGCAATCAAAGGCGACCCCGGAAATTGGAAACAATTGTATTTTGTAATGCTTGCTCTTAGAATCAGGCCTGCTCGGAGACGAGCCAGAACGTATTATCACGGCGAAATAATCCAGGATTCAATGAGACAGTGAATGAGTGCGCCGGAAAGTTCGAATTCCAAAGCCCCGCCTAGCCTGTTATCCGATAAGGCTAAAGGCGCCGATGGCAATGGTTCGCGAATTCTTGCGAACCTCGAAGGCCGCGTTGCGCCGCCTGCGGAAAAACCGCGCCGGTCCAGGGCGCCATTTCTATTGGTCGCGTTGCTCGTGATCGCAGCCGGCGGCTGGGGTGCGTGGCATATGCAGCAGCGTGTGCAGAGCGAGTCGCTGGCAGCGGCGGCGCCTGCGAGCGAGCAGAAGAGTGCTGCGCCGGCGGCGGCCGCGAGCGCCGCGCCGAAGGCTGTCGCCAAAGCGGAGGCACCGGCTCCGGCATCCTCGCAAGCGGCCACGATCGTTGCCGACGATAGCGACAGCAAAGCCGCCGCGGCGTCCGCTACGGCACCTGCCAGCGACGGCAGCCGTCTGTCGCGCGCGCTCGCCGACGGCGCGGAGCCGAGCAGCGCATCCGCACCGGTGGCATCCGCAACGGCCGCTTCCGCGGTCGCGGTGCCGGCGGCGAAGCATGGCAAAAGCGCGACGGCGGTGGCCAGCAAGGAGAAGCACGAGAGCGCCGTCCACGGCAAGAAGGAAAGCGCGACTGCCAGCAACCGTCATGCGAGCGCGCCGACCGCGGTCGCTCAGTCGAAGAAAACGCGCACGAACGGCAATGCTTCGAAAGATGATTCGGATGCCGATCTATTGGCCGCGCTCGTCGCTCGGACCAAGCCAGCGGATGCCAAAACAGCGAGCGGCAACACCGCGACTCGGGTTAGCGCATCCGCAACGCCTGGCAACGCCAGGCTGGCTGAGCGCGTGAAAGAGTGCGGACAGCGTGGTTTCTTCGAAGACCAGTTGTGCCGCTGGCGTGTATGTGACGGCCATTGGGGCAAGGATCCGGCGTGCCCGGGTTCGGCGCAACAGGCTCGTCAGCCTTAATCGCGCTTCTTCACTCAATCAGTCTGGCGCTCTGTATGAGCGTTGTCGGCCGCAACAGACTTTGCTCTGTTGCGGCTTCGTATGCGCGTCATTAGCGTGCATGCACTCTTCGTGAATTATCCATTCGACATGACGATTTGATTTCATCTGGATTACGTCTATGATGAGCCTCCTTCGCGCGACACAGCGCTATAAAAAAGGAGACATGAGTGAAGCGACTTCTCGTGGCAATGACGTGTGTGGCAAGCGTGATGGCTATCACGGCGCTCTCGGCCTGCGGCGGTAGTGAAATCAATGCGCAGACCCCGCCGAAGGTGATTATCGACAGCGACTACAACACACTGAGCGACGATGGCCAACTCGGCGTCATGGCCGCGCAATTGCAGGCGCAAGGCTCATTGAAAGTGCTGGGTATTACGGTGGTCTCCGGCAATCAATGGTTGAAGCAGGGCGTGGCGGATGCACTGAAATCGGTCGAACGTCTGGGTGTTGAAAATCAGATCGGCGTGTATGCGGGCGCCAATTACGCGTTGTCGCACGACCTCGCCACCATCCAGGCTGAGCAGAAGCAATTCCCCGGCGGCGACGGCTATCTCGGCGCGTGGAATACACCCGAGCCGAAATCCGACAGCGACCTGGTCGCGCCGCCTGACGGCTTCGCCACGCACACCAAAGTGCAGAGCAAGAGCGCGGTGGATTTCATCGTCGATTCGGTGAAGCAGAATCCCGGTGAGGTGACCATTCTCGCGATCGGCCCGCTGACCAACATTGCGCTGGCCACGCGTCAGCATCCCGAGATCGTGCCGTTGATCAAGCAGATCATTTACATGGGCGGAGCGATCGACGTGCCGGGCAACACCACGCCGACTGCCGAGTTCAACTGGTGGTTCGATCCGGAGGCGGCGAAGACCGTGTTGCGCCTGCCGATCAAACAGGTGGTGATTCCGCTCGATGTAACCGACACCGTGAAGATGGACAAAGCGCTTTACGACCGTGTCGCGCACGACCCGACGAAGCAGACCATCATCACGCAATTGTTCAAGACGTTGAACGGTTATGGGTTCGACGGTAAGAACGGTTTCGAGACCAACCCGAACTACACGACGAACATCTGGGACACGCTGACGCTCGCGTATCTGATGCACCCTTCGTTCGCCACGCAGACCGTGGACGAGTGGGTGGATGTGGACATGAGTTTCGGTGCGAACGATGGCAAGGCGACCGGCTATGCGAGTTCGCCGCCGGCGGGGTTGCAGAAAATGACGGTGGTGAAACGCTTCGACAATCCGAATTTCTTCAACTTCTATGTCGACCTGCTGACGCGGCCTGTGCCGGTCAAGTTAGCGAACTGACGCGATTGCTACCGCGCTGCGTGCCTGCATTCAACCCGCCTCAGGCGGGATGCAGGCCGCGCAGCAATTGACGGACACGCGAGAGATCCTGATCGACGTGTTCCGCTTTCTCGAACAACTCCGCCAGCCAGTCCACGAACGCGCGCACGCGTGGCGACACGCGGCGATTTTTCACATAGGCGACCGAGACCGGCATCGGCACGGGTTTCCATTGCGGCATGACTTCGCGCAATAGTCCCGAGTCGAGATATGGTTGCGCGGCGATCCGCGCGGGCTGGATCAAGCCGAGGCCTTGCAGGCCGCAGGTGAGGTAGGCCTGTTCGTCGCTGACCTTGACGAAGCCTTTCACCTTCACGTTTTGCGCTTCGCCGTTCACTTCGAAATCGAAGTCCACTTCGCGGCCGTTATGCGGCGACATGCAATTGACGGCTGCGTGGCCACGCAAATCGTCGAGATCCGTGGGCGTGCCGTAGCGGGCCAGGTAGGCTGGGCTCGCGCAGGTCACGTGTTCGAGCGTGCCGAGTTGGCGCGCGACCAGATTCGAGTCGGGCAATTCGCCGAGCTGGATGCTGCAGTCGATGGCTTCGGTGATCAGATCGACTGTGCGGTTACTGACGCCGATCGCGAGATCGAGGTTCGGGTAACGGGTGTGGAAATCGTTGAGAGCCGGCAGCACGATGGCGCTGGCTACGGCGCCGGGCATTTCGATGCGCAGACGGCCGGTCAGGTTGTCCGTCGCGTGACGGATGCTGGCTTCCATTTCGTCGATGTCCGCGAGGATTTGCGCGCAGCGTTCGTAGTAGGCGGCGCCTTCGGGGGTGACGCTCAGGCGCCGCGTTGTGCGGGCTAGAAGGGCTGTGCCTAGCAGGGCTTCCAGATTCTGGACGATGGTGGTCGCCGTGGCGCGCGGAATGTTTAGTGATTCCGCTGCGCGGGTGAAGCTGTTGGTGTCCACGATTCGGATGAAGGTGCGCATTGCAGTTATTCTGTCAATCACGGTTCGGGCTCCAGTCGAGGGTTTTTCATGCCTGTTTTGGTGGGGTATTTTTTTGTTTGGGATGCTTAGGGGGTTGGCCTTTCCTTGATTTGTTGGTGGTCTATTAGCGTTGCCCCTGTGCGGGGCGGCACCTACTTCTCTTTGCCGCCGCAAAGAGAAGTAGGCAAGAGAAAGCGGCTCACACCGCTAACTATTAAGCGGGGCCCCTGGCTCGGAGGGGGCAATGGTGCATCTGGAATCCGTGTTCTCGCGCATTCCGCGCACGTGACACAGCAGTCATGCTTCCCGCCTCGCGCTGCGCGCTCGTCGGAGCGGTCCGCGAAAAACAGTGGATTCTTCTAGTTGTGTTGGTGCCATCGGCTTCGCCTCGGCGATGCGCCGAAAAAAACGATGGGTTTAATGAAGTACCGGGGGGCGCGCGTAGCGCCGCCGGAAGAATGACTGCCTTGTCACCTATGCGGAATGCGCGGGGGCACTGATTCCAGATGTACCACTACTGTGGCTGTGCGGGGGACCCGCTTAAGAGTTAGCGGTGTGAGCCGCTTTCTCTTGCCTACTTCTCTTTGCGGCGGCAAAGAGAAGTAGGTGCCGCCCCGCACAGGGGCAACGCTAATAGACCACCAACAAATCAAGGAAAGGCCAAAGCCCAAGGAGCACACCCCAAAAAAACCGCCCCACAGCGCGAGCCAAAAAAAACCAAAAAAATCACTTCCGCAAGGAATCCAGATCAATCACAAACCGATACTTAACATCACTCTTCAGCATCCGTTCAAAAGCCTCATTAATCCCCTGCATAGGAATCACCTCAACATCAGAAGTAATCCCATGTTCCCCGCAGAAGTCCAACATTTCCTGCGTCTCAGCGATCCCCCCAATCAACGACCCAGCCAACCGGCGACGCTTGAAGATGAGATTGAACACTTGCGGCGACGGATGATCATGCTCCGGTGCGCCGACCAAGGTCATCGTCCCATCCCGCTTGAGCAGATTCAAAAACGGATTCAGGTCATGCTGAGCAGCAACCGTATTCACGATCAGATCGAAGCTATTCAAATGCGCTTCCATCTCCCCGGCATTTTTCGAAATCACAACTTCATGCGCACCCAACCGCTTCGCATCTTCGATCTTGGAAGGCGAGGTAGTGAACAGCACAACATGCGCGCCCATCGCGCGAGCGAGCTTCACACCCATATGCCCCAAACCGCCAAGCCCGACAATACCCACCTTCTTGCCAGGACCAGCACCCCAGGTGCGCAGCGGCGAATACGTCGTGATACCCGCGCACAGCAACGGCGCAACACCCGCTGGGTCGAGATTCTCCGGCACTCGCAGCGTGAACGCTTCATCCACGACGAGCTGCGTGGAATAGCCACCGTATGTGGTCTGCCCATCAACCCTGTCAACGCCGTTATACGTGCCGACAAAACCGTTCTCGCAATACTGCTCGAGATCTTCCTTGCAACTCGCACACGTGCGGCATGAATCCACTAGGCAGCCGACGCCGACCAGATCGCCCGCCTTGTACTTCGTTACGTCCGGACCTACCGCGGTTACGCGACCGACAATCTCATGGCCCGGTACAACCGGAAACACCGTGTTCTTCCATTCGTTGCGCGCCTGATGCAAATCGGAATGGCACACGCCGCAAAACAGAACTTCCATCTGCACGTCATGGGCGCGCAGTTCGCGGCGCTGGATTTCGAACGGGGCGAGCGGCGCGGTAGCGTCGGTCGCTGCATAGGCGTAAGTCGTGCTCATGGGTAGCTCCAGCAAAGAGGGTGAAGTCGCAAGGCGCCGGCGATGGGCGACGCATGTCGCCGATGTGGCCAACCTCGTCATGAACCGGGATCACGGCGCGGGCGGCGGCTGGCAAATTCGTCAAACTGGCAATTGCCAACCGAGCCCTGCGCAGCGCGGAAAAGGATGATCCGGCAGGGTTCCCATGATAGGAGCGGGCAGGCAGCCCGGGAATACCTGAATGTCTTGAAGATTTGCCTAAAACTCCTGGCGAGGAGCGCGGCAGGTCGTTTGGTGCTAAATTTCAAGCATTATTCTCTTGCACGTCACTATACCGTCATGTCTCCCCGTTCCGCTGAACCCGTATCGGTCGTTCCCGCCCAGCAGCGCCTGGTCGAATTATTCGATGTGCTGGCGCCCACCCCGGGCTTCACGCGCACGAGTCTCGAAGGCGTCAATCTGATGCGCGCGAATAGTCCCATGCCGCGCATGCCGGTCATGTACGAACCGAGCATCGTGATTGTCTGCCAGGGACGCAAGCGCGGCTTTCTCGGCGATCAGGTGTTTCAGTACGACGCGCAGCAGTATCTCGTGCTCTCGGTGCCCTTGCCGTTCGAATGCGAAACCGAGGCGAGCCCGGAAGAGCCGTTTCTCGCCATCTCGGTGCGCGTCGATCTAACCATGGTCGCTGAATTGCTGATGGCGTTGAACGAAACGCACGGTACCGCGCAGAACGAACCCGTCGGCATTTATTCAACGCCGCTCGACCCGGCGCTTAGCAACGCGGTGCAACGTTTGATGGACGCGCTGGCTTCTCCGCTCGACGCGCGCATTCTCGCGCCCGGCGTGGTGCGAGAAATCTGTTATCGCGTGCTGACCGGCGAGCAGGGCGACGCGATTCGCGCGGCGCTCACGCATCAGAATCATTTCGGCCGCATTGCCAAAGCGTTGCGGCGAATTCATGCGGATTACCACGGCGTGCTGGACGTCGATACGCTCGCGTCCGAAGCGGGCATGAGCCTCGCCGTGTTTCATGCGCAGTTCAAAGCCGTCACTGCCACTTCGCCGATGCAATACGTGAAGACCACGCGCTTGCATCACGCGCGTTTGCTGATGGTTCAGGATGGGTTGAATGCGGGCGCGGCCGCGGCGCGCGTCGGTTATGAAAGCGCGTCGCAATTCAGCCGTGAATTCAAGCGTTTGTTCGGCCTGAGCCCAGTCGACGAAGTGAAGCGCATGCGCGCTGTCTACGAAGCGCCCGCGCCGCGCGTGGTCAAGCCGGTGCCGCGTTACGTCACCGCGGTGTGATTGGGCAGTCCCGAAGCGCTATACGTTACAAACCGCTGAACCAGTTGTACCCCTGGTCTTCCCAATAGCCGCCAGGATTCGTATTGGTCACGAAGATCGCCGCAATGTGCTTCGGGTTCTTGAAACCGAGTTTGGTCGGCACGCGCAGTTTCAGCGGATAGCCGTATTTAGCAGGCAGTGGTTCGTTGCGGAAATTCAGCGTGAGTTGCGTCTGCGGATGTAGGGCCGTTGCCATATCCAGGCTGGAGTAATAACGGTCCGCGCATTTGAAACCGACATAGCGCGCGCTCAAATCAGCGCCTACACGCTCCAGAAACGTGCGAAACGGCACGCCACTCCATTGTCCGATCGCGCTCCATCCTTCAATGCAAATGTGGCGCGTGATCTGCGAAGCCTGCGGCAATGCGCGTAACTGATCGAGATTCCAGGTGCGCTTGTCCGACACGAGTCCCGACACTTCCAGTTGATACGTCGAGCCGTCGATGTCCGGCGCGTCGAACTCGGGATAGAACGCGTTGAACGGGAACGGGTCGGTGATTTCGCGCGCCGAATAGGTCGGCGCGAGCTTGTTGCGATCGAATAGCCAGCCCTGCACGCGATCGTTCCAGCGCGACATGGCCCAAAGTACTTTGTCGACCGAATCGCCGTCCTGCATGTTGCAGCCCGAGAGCATCGCCAGTGCGCCGATGGAAAGCGAGGAGCGCAGAAACAGCCGCCGTTGCAGCCGCTCGATTTGCGGCTGATGATCGGCAAGCACGATGGGGGATCGGCGTGCATCGCGGTTGGGTTTGGATGCGCTCATGCCTGGCTCCTTTCATGCGCCGAATGTGGCTGTGCGCGCCCTGTCAGCATCGGCAGCAAGGTGCGCGGCACGAGCAGCACCAGCGCCAGATGCACGACCACGAAACCGACCACGCCGGCCATCGCGATGAAATGCACGCGCCGCGCAAAGTCGAAGCCGCCGAATAGCGCGGTGAGCCACGAGAATTGCACGGGCTTCCAGATGGACAACCCCGACGCAACCAGCAACACGCCAAGACATAGCACGAGCAGATACAGTGCACGTTGCACCGCGTTATATTTGCCGGAATCGTGCGGCAGCCTGAAGCGCAGCGCGAGGCTTGCGTCATGCACCACGTCGCGCGGATGAACCGGCAACAGCTTGCGCCGGAAATGCCCGCGTCCGAGGCCATACGCGAAATACAGCAGCCCGTTCGCGCAGAGCATCCACATCGCCGCGAAATGCCACGCGATCGAACCGCCCAGCCATCCGCCGACGGTCGCCCAAACCGGAAACCGGAACGGGAAAAACGGCGACGCGTTGTAAATGGCCCAGCCGCTCATCACCATGCAGACCATCGCAAATGCGTTGATCCAATGCGTGATTCGCACGACGAGCGGATGGACAAGCAGGCGCGGTTTCGATTCGGGCATGGTGCGAAGGTCACGAGACAAACAGGAAATCGGAAAGCCGCGTCATGCAGGAACGCGGCTGTCCGACTCGAAGAGAAAACAGCAACACCGTCTTACATCGGCGGCGTCACGCCATGCTCGCCCGCGGAGATAAAGTTGGCGGCCATCGAGCCGTCGGCTTCCTTGTGCGCGAACAGCACGACTTTCGCGCCCGGCACGAGCAGTGAACGGTCACCCGGTTCCAGCGCGACGATAGGCACGTCTTGCGGAATCACGACTTTCTTTTCGCCGTCCTTGTACTTCACGGTGATCGTGCGGCCGTTGCTGACCACCAGCGAACCGACGGTGCCGTTGGTCATGGAGCTATTGCCGCCGAGATCCCACGGACGATGGCCTTCGCCGGAGCCGCGCATGCTGGCCGGGAACACGTGCACTTCGAGCGCCTTCAGCGTGCCGTCCGCCTGCGGAATCGCGGCGGTGCCGACATAGCTGTCCGGCTTGATGTCGTTGATGTTGGCGAGCACCACGCCGCGGATCGGCGTGTCCTTGGCGAGTTTCACGTCGACGTCTTTGCCGTCGCGCGTGTGGATCTTGAGTTGATCGCCAGACAATGACGTCACCGTGCCGCGCACGCCGGTGGGCGCGGCGCTCTGGGCCTGTGCAGCGGGACCGGCGGCGAACAAAGCAGCGGCGACGAGCGCGGGGGCGGCGAAAGTGCGCAACGCACGCGCGGAAACGATCTTCATGAATCTGCTCCAGGTGGTGAAGGATGGGGGCAGATTAGTCTCGTAACCGGCTCCGGCGAGTGACAGACGAATGACAAAAACGTCATGAATGGCGCGCTGCAGCCACGTAAAATAGCCGGCATATCCACGTCCAGGATTCGGCGGGCGGCAGGGCGAGGCTCTGGGCCAAAGCCGAATCGAAGCATCGAGCACCATGACTATCCTCGTCATCGAAGACGATCCGAAAACCGGCGACTACCTGAAGAAAGGATTGCGCGAGAGCGGCTATGCGGTCGATCTCGCACGCACCGGCACGGACGGCCTGCATATGGCGCTCGAAAATGCGTACGACCTCGTGGTGCTGGACGTGATGTTGCCCGGCATCGACGGCTGGGAAATCATGCGTGCCCTGCGTACGCGGCGCGATCTGCCGGTGATTTTCCTGACCGCGCGCGACCACGTCAGCGATCGCATTCGCGGTCTCGAACTCGGTGCGGACGATTATCTCGTCAAGCCGTTTTCATTTACGGAGCTGGTGCTGAGGATCCGAACGCTGCTGCGCCGTGGCGTGATCCGCGAGAGCGACGTATTCGAAATCGCCGACCTCAAGCTCGACGTACTGCGCCGCAAGGTGACGCGCGAAGGCGTGGAGATTCCGCTCACCAACAAGGAATTCATGCTGCTGCATCTGCTGGTGCGCCGTCAGGGCGAAGCGCTGTCGCGCACGCAGATCGCCTCCGAAGTGTGGGACATGAACTTCGACAGCGACACCAATGTGGTCGACGTGGCCATCAAACGGCTGCGCGCCAAGGTCGATCATCCATTTGAAAAGAAGCTGATCCACACGGTGCGCAGCATCGGCTATACCTTCGGCGACGGCTCATGACATTCTGGACTGGGCGCTCGCTCACGGCTCGCACCACGGTGCTGTTCGCGTCGATTGCGTGCGTGGTGATCGGCACGCTCGGCGCGTACTTCTATCATTCTGCGGAAGTGTCGTTGCAACGCCGCGCCGACGTGGTGCTGACGGCCCGCGTCGAGCATTTCAGCCACATCGTGCACGATCTTTATTCGGTCGGAGAACTGAAGAGCCGGCCATTGCTGTTCGAGACCATGCTCGGCGCGGAACAGGACGTGCTGCTGTTTCGCCGTCCGGGCGAAGCGCCGTTCATCGACGTGAACCCTGCAGGCGTGGCAGTGCCCGCGCTGCAAGCCGGTGTCGAGGGCCGCTTGCCCACCTACGCCGACGTTCGCCAGACACGGTTGGTCAACGGTGTGCCGGTGCATTGGGCGATCGCCACCGCCAAAGCGCGCGAGGACGGCACCGAGGTTGAAGTGATCGCCGGCCACCCGATGACGGAGGAAGTGCGCATGCTGGCCGCGTACCGCGATCGTATCGTGCTGGCCACGCTGATCGGCATGCTGGCCGCGACGCTGCTCGCCTGGTACGTGCTGCGGCGCGCGCTGCGCCCGGTTCGCGAGATTGCCACGCGGGCCGCGCAGATCAGTCCCACGAGCCTGTCGGTGCGGCTCGACAGCGAGGCGGCGCCACTCGAGTTGCGCCAGCTCACGCATGCGTTCAACGCCATGCTCGAGCGTCTCGCCGATGGTTATCAGCGGCTCTCACAGTTTTCCGCCGACCTGGCGCACGAGATTCGCACGCCGGTCGGCGCGTTGATCGGGCAGACGCAGGTGACGCTCGCGCGAACCCGCGAGCCCGACGAGTATCAGCAGGTGCTCGAATCGAATCTCGAAGAACTGAGCCGCCTGAGCCATATCGCGGAGAACATTCTGTTTCTCGCGCATGCGGACCATGCGGCGCTTTCAGTGGAACGCGAGCCGGTCGATCTGCGCGAGGAACTCGTCAGGATCGCAGATTATTTCGAAGGTCTCGCCGACGAACGCGGCATGCGCTTCGTGGTCGAGGCCACGGGTGTGGCGTCGGCCAATCCGATGCTGTGCCGCCGCGCGATCAACAACCTGGTCGTCAACGCCGTGCGTTACGGGGCGAGCGATACGGTGGTGCGTCTGCGTGGCACGCAGGACGAGGCGGGCGCCACCGTGGTGGTCGAAAACGACGGCGCGCCGATTCCCGAGGAACAACTAGGCCGCCTGTTCGATCGTTTCTATCGCGCGGACGCGGCACGTAGCGCGTTCACCGAATCGAGCGGTCTGGGTCTTGCGATCGTCAAGGCAATCATGCATCTGCATGGCGGCACGGCGCGCGTAGTGTGTCCGGCGCCGGGCGTAGTGCGCTTCGAGTTGCGCTTTCCGGGCGCTTAAGTGCCGGTCGCGGTGGCCGGGCTGGCTGGGGCTTGCGGTTCGTGACAGCACACGCAGAGCTTGTTGCCGTCCGGATCGCGAAAGTAGGCGCCGTAATAGTTCGCGTGATAGTGCGGACGCAAACCGGGCGGCCCCTCGCACGTGCCGCCGTGAGCGAGCGCTGCGGCGTGCGCGCGATCGACCGTGACGCGGTTGGCGGCGAGCAGGGCGATCATCTGACCGTTGCCGGCCGACGCAGGTTGGCCGTCGTACGGCTTACCGATCAGGAACAGCGGGCGTGGCGCATCCGCCGCCATCCAGCCGGACCAGCATGCTTGCGGATCGCGGAACTTGAGGCGCAGATCGAGCGTGCCCATCAGTGAGTCGTAAAAGCTGCAAGCACGCTCGAAATCGCCGATACCGATGAAAACGTGGGAAAGCATCGC
Organism: Paraburkholderia dipogonis; assembly: GCF_042680985.1. NCBI lineage: Bacteria > Pseudomonadati > Pseudomonadota > Betaproteobacteria > Burkholderiales > Burkholderiaceae > Paraburkholderia > Paraburkholderia dipogonis. The sequence goes on from NZ_JBHUFR010000022.1 coordinate 189,949, forward strand.
TGTCGCTCCTCGTGACCACTGGCTGTTCGGCCGGCGCCGTTCGTTCGGAATCAGACCTTCTTCAGATATGCGGCCTTCAGCATGAAGTTGCCGCCGTCCATCTTGCAGTCCACTTCATGATCGCCGCCGACAAGGCGAATGCTCTTCACCTTGGTGCCCATTTTCAGCGTGATCGACGAGCCTTTCACTTTCAGGTCCTTGATCAGCACGACGGCATCGCCATCGGCCAGCGGGTTGCCGTTGGCGTCCTTGACCACGCGCGCGTCGGCTTCGTCGACCGACGCGGCGGCGATCACCGGCCACTCATGCGCGCAGTCGGGGCAGACGTAGTTGTCGCCGTCCGGGTAGGTGTTTTCCATCGCGCACTGCGGGCAGGCGGGAATTGTCGACATGATTTTTCCAGACCGCGGCGCCGGGCCGCGGAAAACTTCAGGGTCGGCGAGTATAGCCGACACGCGCCGGGCGGCCGGCGTTCGCCACGCGGGATGCTGCGCTAGCGCAAACCGGCCTATGCGGATCCTGACGCGAAGGGCGCGTGACCGCGCTACGCGGACAGCGGACTATACTTTTCGATAGTCTCGCGGGCCCGAACGTTTCGTCACGCCGGGCGAAGCGTTGCAAGGCACACCATTGCTCGAATCTCACAGCAGGAGTTCTGTCATGGTCAAACTCGCACTGTACGTTCGTCTCGAAGCCAAGCCCGGCAAGGAAAAAGAGGTCGAAGCGTTTCTGCTCGGCGGCTTGCCGCTCGTCGAGGCGGAGCCGGGCACCGTCGCGTGGTTCGGTTTGAAGCTGGGGCCGTCCACCTTCGGCATCTTCGACACCTTTGCGGATGAAGCCGGCCGTGACGCGCACCTGAACGGCAAGGTGGCGGCCGCATTGATGGCGAAGGCCGGCGACCTGTTCGCCTCGCCGCCCACGATCCAAAAGGTCGATGTGCTGGCGGCCAAATTGCCGGGCTGAACCAACTACTCAAGGCGGAGCCGATCGCTCCGTCGTCCGGTTCGCCGACGCCGTAACGCGCAAAACGCACTAATCATCCCGACGACGCCACGCCGTGATCCGGCGCGGCCAATGCAATGATCAGCGGCCCGCCGGGTCGCCCGCCGGCTGGCTCGCATAGGTCGCGCGCTTTTCCTCGTACATCAGCAGATCGGCGCGCTGCACGCCCGCTTCCAGCCGGTCGCCGCGCTGGCAGGTCGCCGCGCCCATCGAGAAGCTGAGCGGCGAGCCAGGATAAAACTGATTGTTCAGTTCCACCAGTTGCCGGATCGCATCGACCATCGCGGCGCCGCCGCGCTCGTCGGTGTCCGGCATCAGGATCGCGAACTCGTCGCCGCCAATGCGCGCCGCATGAAACGGCGTCTCGGTCGCCTTGGCAAGCACCTCGCCGGCGCGCCGCAAAAGCGCGTCGCCCGCGGCGTGGCCGAGCTGATCGTTGACGCGTTTCAGACCGTTCAGATCGGCCATGATGATCGTCACGGGCCACGGGCCCTTGCGTTCGAGCCGGTTGAGTTCGTCCACGTAGAACGAGCGGTTGCGCAGCTTGGTCAGCACGTCGTGCTTGCCGAGAAACTCGAGGTAGGCTTCGGCCTTCTTGCGCGCCGTGATGTCCGTGAGCGCCACCAGCACCAGATCCCAGGTCTTTTCATGTCCCGGCAGTACGGAAAACTGCAGGTGCACGTGCACCTCGTTGCCGTCGAGCGAATAGTTGAGCACTTCGCGCTGCTGGAACAGCTTGCCGTCCCACAGATCGACCAGCTGCTCGCGGAAATGCGGACGCATGTCGTCGCGGAACACGTCGGCGAGATGCGACAGCAGCGTTTTCTTGTCTTTCGCGGCGAACATGTCGAGCGTGTGCTGGTTCACGTCGAGCACGTGGATTTCTTGCATGCAGCGCTCGACGAACTCGGGATGCACGTCGGTGAATACGCGGAAATCGTTGATGCCGGCCGCCCGCGCTTCGTCGAGCAGACGCTTGACCGCGCTGAAATCCTCCACCCACAGCGACACCGGCGAATATTCGAACAGGCCGCGCACATACTGCTCGGCAAGCGTCACGCGATGCCGCGCGCCTTCCAGTTCCGTAATGTCTTCGACCGACACCAGCACGCGGTCCCAGCGCGCTTCGTGGCCGGGCAGCACGGCGCCCTTGAGCAGCACGTCGAGGCGGCGTCCGCCGAGCGTGTAGTTGACCGTCTGGCTGGTGAACTGCGACTGGCCGTCCCACAACTGGCATAACTCTTCGAGGTGCGTCTTGAGCATGTCGTCGCGGAACACCGAGGCGAGATTGCTGGTGAGCGCGTCGAAATCGGCGGCCTCGAATTGCGTCAGCGTCTTCTGATTGACCTTGATGACGCGGATGCTGTGCGCGCATTGCGCGACGCAGTCCGGATTGGCGGCGAAATGCGCGCGCAGATCGGTGATGCCGTCTGCCCGCCATGCATCGAACAAGGTGCGTACGCCACTGAAGTCTTCGAGCCAGAGCGAGACGGGCGCGAGTTCGAACATCTCGGAATCGTCGTTGGCGGGCGCGGGGCCGCGCGGGAGGATATCCAGCATGAGGTTCTCAAAATCGGAAGTGCCGCTATTTTAAGACGGGTTGGGCTGTGGCTGAAAAGAAAGACCGGTTACGCATCATTTTTGCGTCAGGCCATCCAACGAAATAACGGCGGGGTTGCGTTGGACTTGAGGCGTGCCGGGCGCACCCGGCGGGGCATCGGGCCCATGAACGGGCTTGCCGGCAAGCCTTTGGGAGCCTTGTTACACTGGCCTGAACATTGTCCTGTCCATCCACGTCGCCAGGAAAAAAGCGCCGCCATGAAGCCATCCCTGCTGGTTCTGATCCCCCTTAACGAGGCAAGCCGCGCGAAGATCGAGGCCGCGTTCGACGTCGTCTACGCGCCCGACGCCGCCGGCCGAGCCGCCGCGCTCGACGCGCGCGGCGACACGATTCGCGCGGTGCTGACCAACGGCACGACCGGGCTCGCCGCCGCGGACATCGACCGCATGCCGCAGCTCGAACTGATCAGCGCGCTGGGCGCGGGCTATGAAAACCTCGCCGTCGACCACGCCCGCTCGCGCGATATCGTGCTCGTCAACGGCGCGGGCACCAACGATCATTGCGTGGCCGATCATGCCTTCGCGCTGCTGCTCGCGGTGGTGCGCGACGTGCCGCAACTCGATCAGGCCACCCGCCGAGGCGTCTGGCGCGACACCTTGCCGATGCGGCCGAACGTCTCCGGCAAGCGCCTCGGCATCGTCGGGCTCGGCAATATCGGCGAGAAGGTTGCCCGGCGCGGCGCGGGGTTCGAGATGGAAATCGGCTATCACAACCGTAAGCCGCGCGAAGGCTCGCCGCATCGGTACTTCAATAGCGTGGAGGGTCTCGCGCGCTGGAGCGACTTCTTGATCGTCGCGACGCCGGGCGGTGCGGGCACGCGTCATCTGATCGGCGCGGCGGTGTTCGAGGCGCTCGGTCCGCAGGGCTTCGTGGTCAACGTCTCGCGCGGCAGTGTGCTCGACACGGCGGCGCTCGCGCGGGCGCTCACGACAGGGACGATTGCCGGCGCCGCGCTCGACGTCTACGAGGGCGAGCCCCATCCGCCCGAAGCCTTGCTGACGCTGCGCAACGTGGTGTTGACGCCGCACGTGGGCGGCCGCTCGCCGGAAGCGATCACGGCCTCGGTCGACAATTTCTTGAGCAACGCCCGCCGGCATTTTGCGGGTGAAGCGGTACTGACGCCGATCTGACGATCAGAACCCGCGCGGTCCGCGACTACTTTTCTTCGCTGCCGCCTGGCCGGTTGCCGATGTACTCGTACTCTTCGGTGTTGAGCCGCGAGACGTGAAAGCCAAACATAAACTATCGGCACAGCGGATAGTTTCTCTCGAAAATGGCGATTTCCCTTGTGGCGCGACGGCGCATAGGATGAGCGGTATCGCATCACCACCGCTTCGGCGCAACAGCCGAAACAGCGACGGAGACCCCGCATGGAACATCACGCTCGCACGCAGAATGAACGGCTCGACATCAAAACGACCACCTGCTACATGTGCGCCTGCCGCTGCGGCATTCGTGTGCATCTGCGCGAAGGCGAGGTGCGTTACATCGACGGCAATCCGGAGCATCCGCTGAACCAGGGCGTGATTTGCGCGAAGGGCGCGTCGGGCATCATGAAGCAGTACTCGCCCGCGCGCCTGACTCAACCGTTGATGCGCAAGCCCGGCGCTGAGCGCGGCAGCGCCCAGTTCGAGCCGGTGTCGTGGGAACACGCGTTCGAGGTGCTCGAAAAGCGCCTTGGCCACATCCGCGCCACCGACCCGAAAAAATTCGCGCTCTTCACCGGACGCGACCAGATGCAGGCGCTGACCGGTCTCTTTGCCAAACAGTTCGGTACGCCTAATTATGCGGCGCACGGCGGCTTCTGTTCGTCGAACATGGCGGCGGGCATGATCTATACGATCGGTGGCTCGTTCTGGGAATTCGGCGGGCCGGACCTCGACAGCGCCAAGCTCTTCTTCATGATCGGCACGGCGGAAGATCATCATTCGAATCCGCTCAAGATCGCCATTTCGAAGTTCAAGCGCGCGGGCGGCCGCTTCATCGCAATCAATCCGATCCGCACCGGCTACGCGGCGATCGCCGACGAGTGGGTGCCGATCAAGCCCGGCACCGACGGCGCGCTGTTCATGGCGTTCCTGCACGAACTGATTGCCGCCAACGCGTGGGATCATGAATTCGTGCGGCGCTACACCAACGCGGCGGAACTCGTCTCGCTCGACGAAGCCAGCGAAAACTTCGGCCTGTTCGTGCGCGATTCCGAGCGGCCGGTCGGCAATCCGCTGTTTCCGCAGAATCATCTCTGGTGGGATGCCGATGCCGCGCGCGCCGTGCCGCATCACGCGGCCGGCGTCAGTCCCGCGCTCGACGGCCGCTATACGCTCGACGACGGCACGCCGGTCACGCCGTCGTTCGCCTTGTTGCGCGAACGCGTGGCCGATTGCACGCCTGAGTGGGCCGCCGGCATCACCGGCATCGCGGCCGACACGATTCGCCGACTCGCCGGTGAGATGATCCAGACGAGCCGCGAGCACCGCATCACCTTGCCGATCCGCTGGACCGACGCGTGGGGCGAGACGCACGAAACCGTTACCGGCAACCCGGTCGCTTTCCACGCCATGCGCGGCCTCGCGGCGCACTCCAACGGCTTCCAGTCGATTCGCGCGCTAGCCGTGCTGATGTCGCTGCTCGGCACGATCGACACGCCGGGCGGCTTTCGTCACAAGTCGCCGTTTCCGCGTGCCGTGCCGCCGTCGGCGAAACCGCCTAACAGTCCCGACGCCGTCAAGCCGAACACGCCGCTCGCCACCGGTCCGCTCGGCTGGCCCGCCGCGCCCGAGGACCTGTTCATCGACGAACAGGGCGGACCGGTGCGCATCGACAAGGCCTTCTCCTGGGAATATCCGCTGGCCGTGCACGGCCTGATGCACAGCGTGATCACCAACGCGTGGCGCGGCGATCCGTATCCCATCGACACGCTGATGATTTTCATGGCCAACATGGCGTGGAATTCTTCAATGAATACGATGAAAGTACGCGAGATGCTGGTCGACAAGCAGGCTGACGGCGAGTACAAGATCCCGTTTCTGGTGGTGTGCGACGCGTTCCAGTCGGAGATGACCGCGTTCGCCGATCTGATCCTGCCCGACACGACGTATCTGGAACGGCACGACGCGATGTCCATGCTTGACCGGCCGATCTCCGAATTCGACGGTCCGGTGGATTCGGTGCGCGTACCGGTCGTGCCGCCTACGGGTGAATGCAAGCCGTTCCAGGAAGTGCTGATCGAGCTTGCGTCGCGTCTGAAATTCCCGGCGTTCACTACCGCCGAGGGCGCAAGGCGTTATCGCGACTATCCCGACTTCGTCGTTAATTTCACGACGTCGCCTGATTCCGGCGTGGGCTTTCTGATCGGCTGGCGCGGCAAGGATGGCGACAAGGCGCTAGTGGGCGAACCGAATCCGCGGCAGTGGGAGCAATACGCGAAGAACAATTGCGTGTTCCATTACCCGTTGCCCGAGACGCTGCAATACATGCGCAACTGCAACGGGCCGTATCTCGAGTGGGCGGTCAAGCACGGTTTCCGCAAGTTCGGCGAGCCGATTCTGATCCAGCTTTATTCCGACGTGATGCAGAAGTTCAGGCTCGCCGCGCAGGGCCGCACGAGCGGCAGGCAGCCGCCGGATCATTTGCGCGCGCGGGTGGAAAAGTACTTCGATCCGCTGCCGTTCTGGTACGCGCCGCTCGAAAGCGCGGCGACCGACCTCGACAGGTTTCCGCTGGCCGCCGTGACCCAGCGGCCGATGGCGATGTACCACTCGTGGGACTCGCAGAACGCATGGCTGCGGCAGATTCACGGCGAGAACTATCTGTACATGAATCCGTTGATGGCAGCGGAAAACGGTATCGCCGACGGCGCGTGGATCTACGCCGAATCGCAATGGGGCCGCGTGCGCTGCATGGCGCGCTTTAGCGAGACCGTCGAGCCGGGCACCGTATGGACGTGGAATGCGATCGGCAAGGCGTCGGGCGCATGGAGCCTCGGCCCGGGCGCGAACGAATCGCAACGCGGTTTCCTGCTCAATCACCTCATCACCGACGAGTTGCCCAACCGCGCCGACGAAGTCGCGCGAAGCATGTCGAATTCCGATCCGGTGACGGGCCAGGCCGCGTGGTACGACGTGCGCGTGCGCATCTATCCGGCGGAGGCGGACGCGCGGCACACGCTGCCGCAATTCGCGGCGATGCCCGCGATGCCGGGCGAGAACGGCGTGATCTCGCGGATCGTGCAAACCTACTTCGCGGGACGAGGGGAGTTCGCGGCGCGGCTGCGCGGCGCGACGGGGCGCAAATAACATCGGGACAGCCGCAAGGAGCCTGTGATGACACAGATGGCATTGGTGATCGACCTGAACGTGTGCGTGGGGTGCCATGCTTGCGTGACGAGTTGCAAGGAGTGGAACACGTCGGGCGAATCGGGCAGTCTCGCCGATATGAATCCGTACGACGCGGATCCGTCCGGCACCTTCTTCAACCGGGTGCAGAGCTTTGAAGCCGGCAGTTTTCCCAACGCCGAGACGATCCATTTTCCCAAGTCGTGTCTGCACTGCGAGGATCCGCCGTGCGTGCCGGTCTGTCCGACCGGCGCGAGCTATAAGCGCAAGGAAGACGGGCTCGTGCTGGTGGACTTCGACCGCTGTATCGGCTGCAAGTATTGCGCGTGGGCGTGTCCGTACGGCGCGCGCGAACTCGACGAAAGCCGCAAGGAGATGACCAAGTGCACGCTGTGCGTCGATCGGATCCACGATGAAAATCTGTCCGAGCGCGACCGTCAGCCGGCCTGCGTGCTCGCTTGCCCGACTTCGGCGCGGCTGTTCGGCGATATTCACGATCCCGAGTCGGTGGTGTCGAAGGCGATCGAGGAGCGCGGCGGCTATCAGTTGATGCCCGAGTGGAATACGCGGCCGGCGAATCACTATTTGCCGCGCGTGCCGACCGAGGCCGCGGGTTGCGGCAGCGGTTCTTGCTCGTGCAAATCGGCCGGCTCGATGCAGGAGCCAAGCGCGTCGCCGGAATCGCTCGATGCGCAATTCGAGCGCGGCGAGTTGCATCTTGCGTCGATGGCGACGCGCATCTAACGACTGATAGGACCTCACGATGAATCCCGCATTCTCCGTGGTCTTTCTGACTACTTTGAGCGGCGCGGCCCAGGGCCTGCTGATCGCGCTCGTCGGCGTGGAAACTGCCGCGCATCTGGGCCTGCTTGTGTCGCCCTCCGGTGCGTTCTATATCGCCGGCGCGGGCGTATCCGTCGTATTGGGTGGACTCGGATTGATCGCGTCGTTTTTCCATCTCGGCCATCCCGAACGCGCATGGCGCGCCATCGCCATGTGGCGCACGTCGTGGTTGTCGCGTGAATGTCTGTGCCTGCCGGTGTTTCTCGCTTGCGCGTTTTTTTACGGTGTCGCGCATTGGTTCGGCTCGCCGTGGTCGCTCGCGATCGGCTGGCTCGGCGTGCTGGCGAGCGCCATGCTGTTCGTCTGCACGGCGATGATCTACGCGTGCCTGCGCTTTCTGCAGGAGTGGGCCACGCCGCTCACGCTGGTGAACTTCACGCTGCTCGGCTGCGCGTCGGGCTTCACACTGGCGACGGCATTGAGCGCATGGTTCGCGCCCGAGTGGACCGTTGGACTCGCTGTCTGCGCGTGCGTGCTGACGCTCGCCGGCTGCGCGAGCCGCTCGGCGTCGCTCATGCGCAATGCGCGCTTGCGGCCGAAGTCGACGGTGCAAAGCGCTACCGGCATTCACAATCCGAAACTGGTGCAGGTGTCGCGCGGCTTTACCGCCGGTGCGTTCAATCTGCGCGAGTTCTTTCACGGCAAATCGGCGGGGACGCTGCGCAATGTCAAATGGGGTTTTCTCGCGACGGCGTTTGTCGCGCCGGTTTTGTTGATGGCGTTAGGGGCGGGCCTGCATTCGATCGGCATTTCGTTGGGGCTGCTGGCTGCGGCGTGTCTCGTGCAGTACGCGGGGCTGGTGGCGGAGCGCTGGTTCTTCTTTGCCGAAGCGAAGCATCCGCAGAATCTTTATTACGCGCGGGTGGGTTGAGGCGCTGGGTCGCGGCCGTGCCGCGTATGCGATCGACTCAAGCGGCAGCGTGCGCGGGACGCGAGTCGGTTGGTGGCGGCAGGCTTGGCGAACTCAGTTGACGCAAAAAAAACGGCCGCGAAGAAGCCGATCCTCAAGGGTCTCTGCGACGCCATCAATAAACTCCAGTGACTCCGGCGCGTAGGTAGCACGATTGAAGCACCCGAATTCGGAAGGTGCAGCAACAACGAGCGCAACGACATGCTGGGCAAGTGGATTGTCGGGAAGCCTGCCATTAGCGTAGTTGAAGGGAGCTCAACGCGCTCGACGAGTGGTCATATCCTGCCCTATGCAAGCGGCGGCGCCCGCGTACTTGCGGCACGATGCATATGCTAGAGTCCGACCATTCCCAACGGCACACGCCACGGCTCGAATGGCGGCAAAGCAACAGTGACCTTACCGATGAATTCCAAGGTTCCCAACGGCTTCCACCAGGCGATCGTGAGCGCAACGGTGTTTCTTGCCGGCGCGACCCTGGCCTATCTGAAATTCTTCGTCGTGGACGAATCAGCGGAGAGTTGGTCTCTTTTCGCTGTGGTCAGCGCGCTCGCCGCCTGCTGCGCGATGATTGCGCAGGTCGTGACGCTTCATCGCGCCTTGCAACTCACCAACGACGATCCCCAAACGTTTGCGAGAACCGTGCGTCTGCTGATGACGAGCGTGTGGCTCCTGGTTGCCAGCGGTGTCAGCCTCGTGATTGCTCACTGGTGGCAACCGCTACCAGGGCTCACGCAATGGATGAACACCTGAGTCACTTATCCTCTCGCATCGGCGTCGGCGAGCCCGGCGTGACTCAAGGCGCTACGCCGCGTCGCTTGTGGCGATTTGCCCATGAGCGACCCGAGCCGTTATCGCCATAATCAGCTCGAATACGCGGGCCATCCTCACAGGTTGATCCGGCGCACAAAAATTCATCACAAATGCGCCGTCCACCAGAGCTGCGACGAGTGTCGCGCGAGCAAGGCATTCGCGTGCCGTCGCCGACGGATCGATCTCCCGTATGAGATCGGCGCAGACCACCCGATAGGCGGCGTAGCCGTTCCTCACCAGTTCGCGCGTGATATCCGAATGCTGGGCCAGTGCCCACAGTTCCGACCAGAGTCGATACACGGCAAGGTCACGGGAATCCTCGAAGAGCGTGACGATTTCGCACAGACGTTCCAGCGCGGGTTTGTCGCTGGGCTTGCCAATTTCCGCGAAGCTTTCCAGGTAAACCTGTCCCACGGCGTCGAGTGTCGTGCGGAGCAGGTCATCATAGGTTGGGAAATAGTTCTGCAGCGCCGATGGCAGGATGCCGAGCTCTTTCGCCACCCGCGCCAAGGTGAAGTTTGCATAGCCTTCCGCCGCCAACAGATTGGCGGCCGTGGAGACGATCTCGTTGACCTTGATTTCTCTGCGCTTCCCTTGGGTTGTTGGCCGGTAATAGAAGGCGTCTTGAGTCGATTGCGGCACCCGTAGACGCAGTAGCTGTGACTGAAGGTACCCGTCGGACCCCAGGCCCTCGACCTGAGCGCCGCTGCCGCCGTGAGCGCCAGGGTGCGAACGACGAAGCGGCGCCTCGCTTTCCAGCATCTGTGGCGAAGCGCTAACCAGCATTTTTACCGCGCGCTTCGCCACGCGAACGAACTCGATATAGTCTTTTCCCGTGTACGCGCCGTGGGAGGCGAATATCGTCATTCCGTCCATCTGGGCACCGATAACAGCGGCGCGCACCAGGCACTCTTCGTTAGTCAAGGTCGGGTGGAGTTCCGACAGCAGCTTCACAAAGATGCCGCGAAACCGCGCCTGCATATCCTTTAGCAGGTCCGCAACATAGCCTTCATGCCAGGAAAAAGCCCAGAGTTCAACCATGAACTTCGGCAGATCGGTCTCGTTGATGTTCTGGAAAATATGACTGATCAGGGCGGAGCAGCGTTGCGCAGCTCCCATTCCTGGCCGACTCGCGATCGCGATGTAGTCCGCCATGACCTGGCTCACATAGGCCGAGAGTGCCGTGCGCAGCAATTCTTCTTTCGTTCGAAAGTAGTACTGGAGATTGCCGTGCGTGATGCCCACACGATCCGCCACGCGGCGCGTCGCGAACCTGGTGTAGCCGTCCTCCTGCAATACCTGGCGTGCGGTGTCGAGAATCTCCTTGATGCGCAGTTCCCGATTTCGTTGCGTCGCCGGCTGCATGTCCGGTTTTGTTTCCTCGGAATGGTCAGGGATTCCTTGCTTGATTGCCTTTTTTTGCACGTCGGCTCTCCTGAAACTCACACAAAACGGTTCGAGATTATAGGCCTATCCAATGGAAGAACAAAACGCCGGTGTGTTCTTCCACGCTTACGCGTATGCACGGTCAAAACGTGAGTGGACAAGGCATTCACCTCCAGCTCTGACTCGAGCGGCCTGGAGACGGACCCTGCCTTTGTCCCATGCTCTCCAGCTAAGGGTATCAGGTGGAAAATGGTTGCGCCCCTGTACCTGAACGCCTGGCTGCTGTCTCGCCACACGGCGCCGCAGCTGGTCAATCCGACTCGATCCAACACCGTCTGCGCCGGGTTGAGTTGGTGTTTCCCCTACCTGTTGCTTCCTTGATTATAGGCCATCTCGCCGTTACTATTAGGCCAATGAAACGTAAGTGATAGGCCAGAGATATGTATTGTGAATGGTCGACACCGCGAGCGTACATCGAGCCACGTGTGATTGACCCAACCTTTAACAACCCAAGAATCAGGAGATAACCATGGCAAAGCACCCCGTCGTCGTCTATGGCGCAAGCGGTTACACCGGCATGTTGATCATGGACTGGCTGATCGATCAGAACATCCCGTTCACTGCTGTGGCGCGCAACGCCGGCCGGGCGAAGGAGATGATGGCGCAGCGCGTCGTACGCCTCGAATCGGCGAACTACGAGCTCATCGAAGCGGATCACGATGTCGATTCGCTCATCGAGGCTTTCAGCGGCGCGAAGGTGGTGTGCAACACCGTTGGGCCGTTCACCAATTTCGGGCTCGTTGCCGTCGAAGCGGCGCTCAAGGCCGGCTGCCACTATCTCGACACTTCCGGCGAGCAGAGCCATGTCCGAGCGGTGCGCGATGGGTATGGCGAGTTGTACCGGCAGGCTGGGCTGCTGGTGTCGCCGTCGATTGCGTACATGTACTCGTTCGCGGAAATCGCCGCCGAACTGGCTCTCGAGGCGCCCGGCGTCGATGCGCTGGAGACGGCGACTCTGGCGCGCGGCCCCCGTGGCGGCGGAGCCGGCGTGAGCGTGGGGTCCACGGCAACCATCTTCGATACCTATCGTCAGGAAGCATGCTACCTGTGGGAAAAGAAGCTGGTCTCGCATGACAAGCACGCTTCGTTCAATATCTCCTCGCCTGACTTCATGCAACCGGTGTTCGCGCTGCCGTGGAGCGGCACGTCGCTGCCGGTGTACTTCGAGAGCGATCCGCGCGTGCGTAGTTGCGTTTCGTGCGTGGGCTTCTACGACAACAACGTGATGCAGACGGTGCATGCACTAGGCCAGAAGTGGGAGGCGGAGTACGCGAACCTGCCGCGCGAGCAACAGGATGTCGTCCTCAAGCAGATCGTCGATTCGACCACGCCGTCCATGCCGCCGCGCGAGCGCACGTCGCTGCATCGCACTGTCGATTTTGCGATCGGACGCGGCCAGCTCGCGGCAGTGCGTGCGACCGTGCACGGCATCACGCCGTATATCGCGACCGGGGCGCTTCAGGTTGCCGGCGCCATCAAGCTTATCGACGGCGACACGGCCAAGGTCGGTTTCGCATCCGGCTCCAAGGCGTTTGGGCACCGTCACCTGCTCGGTTTCCTCGAGCAGCGCGGGCTGGCGCGCGCCACGATCTCGCAGTTGTAACCGTCATCGACCTGGTATGGATCCAAAGGCATACGCACATGGCAATCATTGATTTTTTCGACCGTGGATGGCGCATCAATCCGCACGGCATCGCGTATATCCAGGGCGAGCGCAGTTTCTCGTTCCAGGAGATTGGCGAGCTTTCGTGCCGCGTCGCCAATGGGCTGCTCGCTGCCGGGTTCGAGAAGGAAGCGAAGGCAGCGGTGTGGTCGGATAACGACGTGACCGGCTGGGGTTGCGCGCTCGGCATGTGGCGCGCCGGCATGGTGTATATCCCCGTCAACGGGCGCAACGCACCTGCCGAGAACCAGTACGTGCTCGACGCCTTCGACTGCGAGGCACTGTTCTTCACGCAGGCCTTCGCGCCGATCATCGAAGAATTGCGTGCCAGCTTGCCGAAGGTGAAGCTCTGGGTGTGCATCGATGCCGAGTTGCCGTGGGCACCGTCGCTTGCAACGTGGAGCGCAGGCCAGCCGGCGTCCATGCCGGCCGTCGATTACGACATGGACGATATCGTCATGCTGTCGGCCACCGGTGGCACGACGGGCGCACCGAAGGGCGTGATGAATTCGCACCGCGCGTTTCAGACTTTCTTCGCGCAGTTCATGATCGCGTTTCCGTATGGCACGCAGCGCCCCGTGAATCTTGCCGCGGCACCGATGACGCATACCGCGGGGATGTTGTCGCTGCCTTGTACCGCACGCGGCGGCACGGTGGTCGTGCTGTCGAAGCCCGATCCTGTGCTGCTGCTCGAAGCCATCGCAAAGCACCGGGTCACTGAATTCTTCCTGCCGCCGACAGTCATCTATCGCTTGCTCGATATTCCGGGCATAGAGAAGCAGGATTTCTCATCGGTGAAGTTCTTTCTCTACGGCGCCGCGCCTATGTCGGTGGAAAAGCTCAAGCGTGCGATCGAGGTGTTCGGTCCCGTCATGGCCGGAGGGTACGGGCAGACGGAAGCCGCAGCTTCGATTTCCAGCATGACGCCGGCAGAGCATTTTGTCGACGGAAAAATCGCGCCCGACGAACGGCTCTCCTCGGTCGGTCGTCCGAATCCGCTGATCCGGGTAGAGATCATGAACGACCAGCGCGAAGTGTTGCCACAAGGCGAGACAGGCGAGATCTGCGTGCGTGGCGACCTCATCATGAAGGGTTATCACAAGGCGCCGGACAAGACCGCGGAGACGATCATCGATGGCTGGCTGCACACCGGCGACATTGGTCATCTGGACACCGAAGGATATCTTCACATCACCGACCGCAAGAAGGACATGATCATCAGCGGCGGCTTCAACGTGTATCCAAGCGAAGTTGAACAGGTGATTTGGGCGCATCCAGCGGTGCAGGACTGCGCGGTGGTCGGCGTGCCCGACGAGAAGTGGGGCGAAGCCGTGAAGGCGGTCGTGGAACTCAATGCCGGACAGAGCGTGAGCGAGGAGGAACTTGTCGCGCTGTGCAAGGAGAAACTCGGCTCGGTCAGGGCGCCGAAGAGCGTGGAGTTCGTCGCCGCGCTGCCGCGCAGTACGGTCGGCAAGGTATTGAAAAAGGACTTGCGCGAGCAGTACTGGCAAGGCATGCAACGCAAGATCTGAGCCGGGCGACAGCCATGACCAACATCTACATTGCCGGTATCGCCATGACGGTATTCGGCCGGCACCTCGAACGCAGCATCGACGACCTTGCAGGCGAGGCGCTGCGAGGCGCGCTGCAGGACGCCGGCTGCAGCGCTGACGCGATCGGCACTGCTTACTACGCCGGCATGACGAATGGCCCACTCCAGGGGCAGATTGGAATCCCAGGTCAGGTGGTGTTCAGCAAGATCGGGCTGGAAGGCATCCCGATGTTCAATGTCGAGAATGCCTGCGCCTCCGGCAGCACCGCTGCGCACCTCGCAATACAAAGTCTGAAAGCCGGCGTATGTGACGTGGCTCTGGCGATCGGCGCGGAGAAGATGAACGTTCCAGACAAGGCGAAGGCCTTCGCTCTGTTCGAGGGCGGATGGGATGTGTCACGTGTCGAGGAGAACTTCGCGAGTCTGATGAAGCTGGGCGAGGGCATCGAGCCGCCACCCGGCTCTGAATCAGAGTTGCCATACAGCCGCTTCATGTCGGTTTATGCCGCACTGTGCCGGTATCACATGAAGACGTACGGCACGACACAGCGCCAGATCGCTGCCGTCTCGGCGAAGAACCACGGGCACTCGGTGCACAACCCGTACTCGCAGTTCCGCAAGCCTTTCACGATCGACGAGGTGCTTGCGGCGGCGCCGATCACCTATCCGATCACGCTGCCGATGTGCGCGCCGATCTCGGACGGCGCGGCGGCGGTGATCCTCTGCACAGAAGCGGGACTGCGGCGCATCGGTGCGGACCGCAAGCGTTGCGTCCGCGTCGCGGCAAGCGTAATCCGCAGCTTCACGCATCGGGGCATCGACGAGCCGGAAAAGAACATCGGACGCCTTGCCGCACTGCAGGCTTACGAGCAGGCCGGGCTGGGCCCGCAAGACATGCACGTTGCCGAGGTGCACGACGCATCGGCGATGGGAGAGATCGTTCAGGCCGAAAACCTGGGTCTGGTGCCACGCGGCCAAGGCGGCCCCGCTGCTGAGCGCGGCGATTTTACGATCGGCGGGCGCATCCCCATCAATACGTCTGGCGGCCTCGAATCGAAAGGACATCCGTTGGGCGCGACCGGCATTGGTCAGCTCTACGAACTGACCATGCAGTTGCGTGGCGAGGCGGGTTCGCGTCAAGTGCCGGGCGCGCGCCATGCCATTCAGGAAAACGGCGGCGGCTTTCTCGGCATTGAAGAAGGCGCGCTTGCCGTACACATCTTGAGCAGGAATTGAGGGAGACTGAAATGAGCATGGATCTCGACACAAAGCAGGAAGAGCGGGCTGAGGGGGCGGCAATGGCCCGGCGCGATGTGGTGAAAGGCGCGGCAGCCGCACCCGTTGCGGTGCCAGTCGGGGCGGCGACGCAAAGTCCGCGCACGAAACTGGTTGAGGACGGCAAAGAGCGAGCCGACCTGGAAAAGTATCGTGCGCTGGGTGGCTGGGTGGAAAAGCCCGATGACATGCAACCCGCTCTCGAGGGCGACGTCAGCGCGGATGTGGTGATTGCCGGTGCGGGTTTCGCAGGCCTTTCCGCGGCACTGGAACTTGCCAGGCAGGGCGCGAAAGTGGTTGTCATCGAACGTGAGTTTCCGGGCTTTGGTGCAAGCGGGCGCAACGCGGGTTATCTGGCCGGCGCCATGGCGCTCGAATACGACCTCATGCTCAAGGGCATCAGCAAGGAACGCGCGACACAGATCGTCCGCTTCTACGACGACGCCGTCGGCTTTGTCGAAGGCCGGCTCAAGGAACACGATATCGACTGCGAATACCTCCAGACCGGGTGGATCCGTGCGGGCGTCCATCCGGCGCAGGAAAAGAAGATCCGCAAGGATATGCAGTTCGGTGCCGAATGCGGCCACGAGTCGGAGTTTCTGGATCAGGCGCAGATGCGCGCGCGCGGCATCCCATCAGCGTTTCTGTTTGGCGAATACACACCGATTGGCGGCACGCTCCACCCCGGTAAATACGTGATGGGGTTGCGGCGCGCGGCGCTCCGGGCTGGCGTGAAGCTTTACGAGAACACGCCGCTGCTGTCCTACACCGAAGGCCGGGTCGTCCAGGTGACAACCCCGCGCGGCAGCGTCAGCGCCCCGGTGCTGATATTTGCCACCAATGCCTACACCCCGCAACTCGGTCTGCTCGCAAAGAAGGTGGTGCCCTTGCGGATCTCGGCGATCGAAACCGAACCGCTGTCCAAAGAGCAACTGGCGTCGCTGGGTTGGCCAAGGCGCGAAGGCATCGTGACCGGCCACTGGAGCATGGAAAGCTTCCGCCTGACGGCGCGCAACACGATCATCTCGACCGTCAAGCGTATCCACTATCCATACGGGTCGGAGACGCCGAATGTGCCCGCCTACGATCAGTATCGTGAGTTGAGGATGGGCCTTCATGAGCGCTTGCCGATATTGAAGGACGTCGCGTTGCGGCACTGCTGGAGCGGCTATATCAGCAGCGCCGGCGATGCGCTTCCCGTGGTCGGCACCACTGGGGCGAACCAGAACATTTACTACACCGCCGGATGTTCGGGGCACGGCGTAGCAAGTCAATCCATGGTGGGTCACATGATTGCCCAGCAGATTGGCGGTACGGAGCCGCCGCTGCTTACAGCTCTGCACCACGACACGCCCTCACTACCGCATGAGCCATTCCGGTGGTGCCTTATCAATGGAATGCTGGTCGCAGCGAACGCATTGGACGATCGGGTGAACCGCAAGGTGCGTGGCGTTGCAATCTGAATGCGAGCGCTTTATCAGCAAAAACAAAGGAGGAGCACAACATGATTCGCCTGAAGAAAAACCTGGAGTTGCCGTCGATCTGGCCGACTGGTTTCGAGACACCGTTGAGTGAAGAAGAACGCGCGATTCAAAACACCGTCCATCGTTTCGCGCGAGACGTAATGCGCCCGATCGGCCGGGAGCTCGACCGGATGGCCCCGGAGGACGTGATTGCCGCCGGGTCCCCGTACTGGACGGCCATGGTCGAGGCCGCGAAGCTCGGACTCGATCCGCAACTGATCGCTCAGTTTCCTCCCGAAATGGGCGTGCGTATCGAATCGATTATCGGTGAGGAGCTCGGGTGGGGCGACTCGGGCCTCGCCTGTTCGATTGGCGTTGCGGGTACGCCGCTGATGATGGCTCAGTCGGTCGGTAACCAGGAACTGATCGACATGTGTACGGGCAAGATCGGCTGCTGGGCGAGTACACAGCCCGACCGCGGTTCTGATGCCGTGACGTTCTACCGTGAGGAAATCATTGCGCACGGCAAGCAGCCGGTGGGGAACATCACCGCGAAGGTGGGCGCCGACGAAATCGTCATCAACGGGCAGTACTCGTCGTGGGTGTCGAACGGCTCGGTGGCGCAGGTCGC
Source organism: Paraburkholderia dipogonis (assembly GCF_042680985.1). Lineage (NCBI taxonomy): Bacteria > Pseudomonadati > Pseudomonadota > Betaproteobacteria > Burkholderiales > Burkholderiaceae > Paraburkholderia > Paraburkholderia dipogonis. Next base: position 207,499 of record NZ_JBHUFR010000022.1, read on the forward strand.
GCTCGCCTACATGGCGGCAGATTACGGTGACGGCTTCTATCGCACCGGTGAAAACGGCACCCAGACCAACGGCATCGGGCTGATCATTCCGCTCGATCTGCCAGGCATTTCGCGCGGCAAGCCCTTGGACAAGATCGGCCAGCGTGCACTGCCGCAGGGCGAGATATTTTTCGACAACGTCAAGGTGCCGAAGCGCTTCGCCATTGCGCTGAAGGATGAATTCCTCGGCAACCTGGCTGCGATGTGGTCGCACGCCGGAGTGGGTATGTGCCAGGCATTCACCGGTGCCGCTCGCGCTGCATTTGAACTGGCGCTGGCCTATTGCCACGAACGCAAGCAGGGCGGGGGCTTCCTCATCGAGCATCAGATGACGCAACTGCGCCTGGGTGAGATGCTGCGCCGGCTGGAAATGGCGCGTGCCGTTGCTCGCCGCAGCCTCGCGTTCGCGCGGATGTCGCCGCAGACCCATCCCTACGCGAGTGCGCAGGCCAAAGTCAGCGTCACGGAAGAGGCTATGAAGATCGCGCACGAAGCGTTCCAGCTCTTTGGCGGCAACGGGACCACGCGCGAGTATCCGATCGAAAAGATCTTTCGCGATGTCCGGTCTGCGTTGATCGAAGACGGTGAGAACTACATCCTCACGGCACGGCTGGGCGGTCTGGCAAGCCAGTTGTACCAAAACGGCTGGATAAAAGAGTGAGTGTCGGGAGCAGGTGCGGGACGTCGCCGCGTGAGATGCCGCGGCGTCCATTACCGGTCGCGTAACGCGCGAATGGTTTTATTGCCCGGTCAGGGTTGTCCATCGATCTTTTTTCAGTCGATGGCATCCGTTCACAAATGAAAGATCCGAGATCAGTCTCATGGACAACGCACATCACCGGTTAGGTCGTAGAGAGTACTTTTCCATACTTGGCGTAGCTCCCTTGGGCTACCTGGTGTTTTATGGTCTCCCGTACCAGATTGCGAGCCTCACCAGCAGATTTGGATTGAGCGAGTCCGTTGCTGGGTGGGTTCCGGCGGCCGAACTGTTGATGGTCGCGTTAGTTGCCGTGATTGCCGGGCGCTCCATCGAGGCACGGGACAAGCGGCTACTCGCAATGGTCGGGGTTTGCGTAGCAGCCATCGGTGCGGTTATCGCCATTGTGTCTGACGGTCTGGCAGTTTATGTTTCTGCGGAACTCGTCATTGGCGCTGGGCTTGGTGCCGTCACGGCAGCAGGCAACGCGCTGCCCGCATTATTCAGCGAACCGGAAAAGACCTATGCGCGGATAGCCATGAGTATGGGGCTGATGTTCGCTGTGCTTATGTATTGTGTGCCAGCGGCGAGCAGCCTGATCGGACCGAAGGCGTATGAGGTCGTTGAACTGGGGATCATTGTCATTCTTGGCTCTTTTACTCCTGGCGTGCCTCGTGCCAGGATGCCACGGCAGTCTCGCAGCGGGGGCATGCGTTCGAATCGGATGCCCCGAGGCGTGGTGCATGTCTTGATCGCTACTTTTGGGCTGTACGTCTCGCAAGCAATCAGCTGGATGTTTTCGGAGCTGGCAGCACAAGTCGTCCATCTGTCCGTCAGCGGCATGACGACCACCTTCACCGTTCTTGCGCTTTGCCAGATTCCGGCTGCAGCTATTGCAACGCGCCTCGGAATGCGTGCGGGATATCGGACACCGATAACGATTGGCATGGTCCTGTTTATTGTGGGTGTTCTCGGGATATACGAGCTCGTGTCAAGCTGGATGTACATCCCATCGATCATCATTTCTTCGGCCGTAGGAACATTTCTGTTCCCGTATTTTCAGGGTCTTCTCGCGGAGTTGGACGAAACGGGTAGAAGTGCCGTTGTCGGTGGTGCGGTTATCAACCTCGGTGCGGCAGCGGGGCCGGCAATCGGTAGCCTTGTTTACTCTCAGGGCGGACTGCTATTCATCGGGTTTGCGGCGGCCGGAATATCTGTGATCAGCCTGAGCCTGGTATTGAGTGCGCTCAGGTTTTGGAAGGACGCCCAGCGTGCCGTAGTTGCATGAACAATCCCGGTACGAGCCCAGTGTCAAATAAAAATTTAGGATGACTTTCGATCCGAAGATGATCAGGTCGGGTTTGCAGTTGTTCAGTCATTAATATCACCGTGAGGTAAACCATGTCGGTTAAACGTCTCCCCAATTCAGCCACGCCTGAGGAATTTGCGTCCGTCATCAAAGAAGACGGTGGCGCGATCGTAAAGGGGTTCCTCAGCCCAAGCCTGCTCGAGAACTTAAGGAAGGATCTTCTTCCTATGCTTGAGACTACCCCCAACGGGGTGGACGAGTACTTCGCGGGTGCACAAACGCGCAGGCTGTCACGCCTGTTTGCGCGAACTGACCATATGGTTGACGTCGCGCTGAACCCTCTATTTCTTGAAACGGCGCGCCTGATTCTGCAGACGCCCATCAAGGTCTGGAGCGGCGAGAACCAGGTCGAGGTGGCCCCCGATATTCAGGTGGGCGTTACGCAGGCCATTCAGATTCTTCCAGGTCAGGGCGTGCAACCCTTGCATCGTGATGATTCGGTCTGGCTTTGGCGGCACCCCGGATACAACCGGGAGGCTCGCGTGCAGATCATGATCGCCATCACCGAGTTTTCCGAAGAGAAAGGTGGGACGCTGGTCATCCCTGGGAGCCACAAGTGGGATGACGAACGCATGCCAACGCAAGAGGAGGCGATCCCGACCTCGATGGCCGCTGGCGATGCACTGATATTCATTGGTTCGACATATCACGGAGGAGGTCAGAACCGTAGCAATGCACCGCGCACGGGACTGACCATGTCATATGACCTCGCGATCTTGCGACAGGAAGAAAACCATTACCTGACTTTGCCTATCGAGCGAGTCAAGCGCTTCCCTGAGGAAATGCAGAGGCTGCTTGGTTGGTCATGTAGCACGACCTATGCGGGATTTGTCGAACGCAACGGGCTGATGTCTGACCCGCATGCGTTGCTCAAGGAGGACGACTTTGTGGAGGTCGGTCACTTTGACTAACTGCAGTGCGCCGGTCCTTTCCACGGGCTGCGCGTGTCCGCGAGATCAGCTCAACCGCCTCAGGAGCGGTGCACACATTGATGTCGCTGGCGTGATGCCGGTGGTCGCCGGTGCGCTGTCGCAACAGGATATCGAAGACCTTGCGCAATACGTCACAAGCCGCTAGAGCGCCAATTTTTCAGGTTAGGCAGGAGACAAGATGGACGATGGTGCAAAGAAACGCGACGAGGCGCCGGAGGCGGCCGCGCTCACTCGTCGCGGCTTTCTAGGTGTGGCCGCGTCGGCGGCGGCCGCAGCAACGGCAGCGGTACTGCCGAAGCTGGCCAGCGCTGCGAGTGCCGCAAGCGATGAGCGCGACGTGCTCGAGGTTGCGATCATCGGCGCCGGGCTGGCGGGCCTGACCGCGGCGCGTGACCTGAAACGTGCCGGATGCGAGTCTTTCGTGGTGCTGGAGGCGCGTGACCGTGTCGGTGGACGCACCCTCAACCACGATCTCGGCAACGGCTACTTCTCGGAAGCGGGCGGCCAATGGATTGGGCCGGGCCAGACCGCGGTCTCCGATCTGGCCCGCGAGCTCGGTGTCGGCACGTTTCTCACCTACTGGCAGGGCAAGTCCATGATGCTGGCCGGTGGCGCACGCGCCGCGATCGAGCTCGGTGGCGTACCCGGCACGGATCCGAAGTCGCAGCGCGAACTCGAGGAGATGGCGAGGGGCGTGCCGTCGGGGGCGCCGTGGACGTCGCCGCGCGCGGCCGAGTTGGATGCGCTGTCGGTCGGCGACTGGCTGGCGAACAAGAACGTCGCACCGGAGAACCAGATCGATTGGGAAGCGAGCTGCCGGCTGACGAGCGGCACTTTGCCAACGAAACTATCGCTCCTGTACTACCTCTCGATGATCAACTCAGCCGATTGCAAGTACGAGCGGCTCGAAGGCACCAGCGCTGGCGCGCAGCAGGCCCGTCTCTCGGGCGGTTCGCAGATCCTGTCGATCAGGATGGCGCAGGCGCTGGGCGACAAGGTCCGCCTGTCGACCCCCGTGCAGCGCATCGAGCACTGGCAGAACGGACCGGTCGCCATTCATACCCTGAACGGCGTGATCCGTGCGCGCAACGTGATCGTCGCGCTCTCGCCGCCGCTGTGCAACCAGATCGCCTTCGATCCGCCGCTGCCGGAAAAACGCCGCGAGATGCAGCGGCGCTGGCCCGCCTATGCGCCGATGCGCAAGACGGCCCATGTCTACAAGAAGCCGTTCTGGCGCGAGAGGGGGCTGAGTGGCTGGATTTTTCAAATCAAGGGACCGGTGTTATGGGCGTACGACAACTCGCCGGAAGATCTCTCGTTCGGCGTAATCAACGCGTTCGTGCACACCGGTCAGCTGCCATCCGACCCGAAGGAGGCCGAGGCCACGCTTACGCGCATCTATGCCGAGGCGCTCGGCGACGAAGCGTTGCATCCGCTCGCGTATCACGACCGCGACTGGGGCAAGGCAGATCAATGGACGCTGACCTGCGTCTCGCCAATGCCGCCTGGTTTTCTCACCACGTACGGTGAAGCCTTGCATCCGTCTGTCGGCCGGCTGATCTGGTCGGGCACGGAAACGGCCGATATCTGGGCGGGCTACATGGATGGCGCAGTGCGTTCCGGTCACAAGGCGGCATTGCAGGCGCTGCAAGCCGCGGGTGCGAGGACGGCATGACGACGAACACCACAACGAAAGCACGCGGCCGCGGCAAGCGGATGGTCATCGTGCCGGGTGGGCTGCTGCTAGCTGTCGTCGTGATCGCGGCCATCGTCTACGGGCCGGGACTCTACCGGTTGCTGCAGCTGGGCAAGCAGGTCGACCAGATCTCGCAGGACGACACGCGTGCCGGCGGTCCATGGCCGCGTCCCAGCGGAACGTGCATTGGCTGTCATGGCTACGGCGGCAATGCGGGCAGCCAGGTCTATCCGCACCTGGCGGGTCAACCGGAGCCTTATCTCAAGAAGCAGCTCGTGGCATTCGTCAGCGGAGAACGCAGCGATCCGAACATGACGCCGATGGCGCTGAGCATGTCGCAGCGCGAGCTGGACGGACTGGTGGCGTATTTCTCGAAGATGGCGCCGCTGCCGAACACGACCTTCCATGCCGATGCCGCGCGCGTGGCACGTGGCGAAGCGCTGGTCAAGGCCAGCAACTGCGCCGTCTGCCACGGGCAGAAGCTGGAAGGAAAAGACGTCTATCCGCGATTGGCCGGGCAGGGCCACGACTACCTGGTCGATCAACTTACACGCTTCAAGAGCGGCGCACGACGCGATGCCACCGGCGCGATGCCAGCGGTCGCCGGTGCGCTGTCGCAACGGGATATCGAAGACCTTGCGCAATACATCGCAAGCCGATAGAGCGCCCAATTTTTTCAAATTAAGCAGGATGCAAGATGGACGATATTGTAAAGAAACGCGATGAGGCTCCGGAGGCGGCCGCGCTTAGTCGTCGCGGCTTTCTCGGGATGGCGGCGTCGATGACGGCGGCGGCGACGGCAGCGGTACTGCCGAAGCTGGCCAGCGCTGCGAGTGCCGCAAGCGATGAGCGCGACGTGCTCGAGGTTGCGATCATCGGCGCCGGGCTGGCGGGCCTGACCGCGGCGCGCGACCTGAAACGTGCCGGATGCGAGTCTTTCGTGGTACTGGAGGCGCGCGACCGTGTCGGTGGACGCACCCTCAACCACGACCTCGGCAACGGCTACTTCTCGGAGGCGGGCGGCCAATGGATTGGGCCGGGCCAGACCGCGGTCGCCGATCTGGCCCGCGAGCTGGGTGTCGGCACGTTCCCCACCTACTGGCAGGGCAAGTCGATGATGCTGGCCGGTGGCGCTCGTGCCGCAGTCGATACAGAAGGTGGCTTCGGCACGGATCCGAAGATTGCGCATGAACTCGAGGAGATGGCGAGGAGCGTGCCGTCCGGCGCGCCGTGGACGTCGCCGCGCGCCGCCGAGTTCGATGGGATGTCGGTCGGCGACTGGCTGGCGGCAAAGAACATTGCACCGGCAGACCAGATAGGTTGGTCGACCGGCCTTGAGATCACCGGCGGCACTGCGCCGGCGAGACTGTCGCTCCTGCACTGGTTGTCGATGGTCAATTCGGCCGAATGCAATTACGACCGGCTCGAAGCGGTCAAGGGCGGTGCGCAGGAAACCCGTCTCTCGGGCGGTTCGCAGATCCTGTCGATCAGGATGGCACAGGCGCTGGGCGACAAGGTCCGCCTGTCGACCCCCGTGCTGCGCATCGAGCACTGGCAGAACGGACCGGTCGCCATTCATACGCCGAACGGCGTGATCCGTGCGCGCAACGTGATCGTCGCGCTCTCGCCGACGCTGTGCAACCAGATCGCCTTTGATCCGCCGCTGCCGGAAAAACGCCGCGAAATGCAGCGACGCTGGCCTGCGTTCGCACCTGGACGCAAGACGACGCATGTCTACAAGAAAGCGTTCTGGCGCGACAAGGGTTTGAACGGCTGGATCTTTCAACCGAAGGGACCGGTGTTATGGGCATACGACAACTCGCCGGAGGATGTCTCGTTCGGCGTAATCAACGCGTTCGTGCACATCAGCATGCTGCCGTCCGACCCGAGGGAGGCCGAGGCCGAGCTTTCGCGCATCTATGCCGAGGCGTTCGGCGACGAAGCACTGCATCCCATCGCGTTCCACCAGCGCGACTGGCTCAAAGCGGATAAATGGACGCTGACCTGCGTCTCGCCGATGCCGCCCGGTTTTCTCACCACGTACGGTGAAGCCTTGCATCCTTCTGTCGGCCAGCTGATCTGGTCGGGCACGGAAACAGCGGAAATCTGGGCGGGCTACATGGATGGCGCGGTGCGTTCCGGCCACAAGGCGGCATTGCAGGCGTTGCACGCAGTGGCGGGGAGGATGGTGTAATGAATAGCAAAACTAAACATCGCAGCCGCGGCAAGCGGATGTTCATCCTGTTGGGCGGGCTGCTGTTAGCTGTCGCCGTGGCCGCGGGCATTGTCTACGGACCAGGAGTCTATGGCTTGCTGCGAGTGAGCAGTGAGATCGACCAGATCTCGAACGACAACGCACGTGTGAACGGTCCATGGCCGCGCGCCAGCGATGCCTGCATTTACTGCCACGGCTTCGAAGGCAACGCGCGCAACCAGGCCTATCCGCGCCTGGCGGGGCTGAAACAAGCTTATCTCAGGAAGCAGCTCAAGGCATTCGCCAGTGGCGAGCGCAGCGATCCGACCATGACGCCATTTGCGCTCAGCCTGTCGGAGCGCGAGTTCGAATCTCTGGTGACACATTTCTCGCAGATGACGCCGTCGCCGAACACGACCTTCCATGCCGATGCGGCGCGCGTGGCGCGTGGCGAAGCGCTGGCCAAGGCCAAAAATTGCGCCGCCTGCCACGGACAGCAACTGGAGGGGAGGGACGCGTATCCGCGATTGGCCGGGCAAGGCTACGACTACCTGGTCGAGCAGCTCACGGACTTCAAGAACGGCAAGCGCCGTGAAGCCACCGGGGCGATGGCGGCGATGGCCGGTCCGTTGTCGCAACAGGATATCGAAGACCTGGCGCAATTCATCGCCAGCCGATAAGAGGGAGTCAGACCATGACGCAACACATGACAGTGAGCGACCCGCGCCGTTTTGTCGGCTGGCTGGCCGTAATCGGCGCGGTGCTCGCCTGGAGCATGGCGGTGCTGTATGCCGCCGCGGCCAATTTCGATTTCGAGGTCCTCGAACGTCCCGTCGCGATGCTTGGATTCACTCCGGGGTCGCAGAATCTCTTTCGATTGTCGATGTGGGCCGACATCCTCGGCTGGTACCTGCCGTTCCTGGCCGTTGGCGGCTATCTCTGGGGGCGGATGCGTCAGCGCGTGGGCGCACTGGCCGACATTGCCCTGACCGGGGTTGTCGCGTACGCCATGCTCGGGATCATTGGCGCCGGCATGCTGAATCTCACGCTCGCACCGCTTGCCGGGCTGCATTCTGGCAACGACCCCATGGCCAGGGCGGCAGCCGAAGCCATCTGGCCCACCCTGCAGAATGCCGCACAAGGTATCTGGAATGCTGAAGCACCGTTCCTTCTGCTGTGGGGAATCGGGACAGCACGCTTCCTGCGTGCCGAGAAATGGAGCTTTGGCCGTCTGCTCACGTTCGATCTTTGCGTGTTCGGCATTGAGTTCATTCTCAATCTCAGCGGGTGGCAGGCTCTCGCTGAGATGGCATTACAGCTCACCCTCGTGATTCATCCTCTGTGGCTGTTTCTCTTCGGTATCAGCTTACTGCGCGAACGCGCCCCGGCCCTCGCGGGCACAGGGATGGCGCCAGCCGCCTGACATACAAGTGCGAAATCCGCCTATATCGGCTGCGCCGCCCCGCGTCGAGAGGTGATGCGGGGACCGATATTGGCAAGGGTAAGCGTAATGGCGAATCAAATTCATTAGGACTATTGGAATTCATTATGGAATCGAAATTTTATCTTTATTGTCTTGCCGATATCGCATTGATCGCGACTTCCCTGATCTATGGCGTGAAGCTTCTCAAGAAGCGTAACTACCTCCTCGGGATCGAATGGCTGGTCACTACGTTCTCGGCGACGAACCTATTGATCAACGCCCTGACCGGTGGCCACATTTTTTTAAGTTTGTCGCTGTTTTGCGATGCATTTTCCAGAGGTTTCGGCGTGCCGGTCATCACCATCGCGGGCATGATGGCTGTTACGCATCGGTACAAACCGTCGATTGCCGCCGATGTCACGTATGTGGTGGGCGCACTGGCGGGAACCGTCATTGTGTGGTCAGCAGACTTTATGGTTGAACCCAAGCCCTACTTCTATCTGGCGACGTGGTCCTTGTTCTCGGTTTACCTCGTATACGTTGTAAAGAGGTTGCTGAGCGTTGGAGAGAAGCTTAATGCCGCGAGTGTGATCCTGGCGCTGGCATTCACGCAGACTATTGCGAGTATCTATGATTTTTACCCTATACCTGGCGACGACGATCACATGACCTTCTATATTTTTGCGCTGCTTGCCTGGTCGTACCTGTCCGTTTCGTTGTATTACGCCTATTGCGCCTTGGAACGCGCGCAGGAAAAGAAACCGAACCTCAATCGAGCTTATACCCTGTCTGGTCTGGAGCGTCATCGTTAATGGCCTCTTCGCTTAAGGCATATGGGTAGCTTCAAGGAGAGATTGAGTATGCGCGACGGAAACCAGGCTGCTGCGGATTGCCTCGAGCCGGAAGGAAACTCGGGAATGTTGAGTGCGCGCCAACAACAGGGCGAGCACACTGACTATGATCGGCCGCGAAAAAAACGCCAGACCTGGGCATGGGCGGCAACGAAAGAACAGTATGACTGGATGGACTCGCACGCCTCGTTCGTTCACCTGGATTAGCGGCCAGGACAGCGCTCCGGGCTTCGTTTGGCAGCACTATGCTACCTCCGCCAGGAAGAAAACCGGTACCTCGCCGTCCCGCGAGAGACAGTGGAGAGGTATTCGCTTGAGGTTCGGGAGTTGTAGCGTCATGCCGTTTGTCCGTCTTTCCGCGGCCGGGCCGAACCGTAAAGTCAATCAGCTCTGCTGATGGAAAGTGATTGCGCCTTGCGCGCTCTCGCCAGGGTGACGCGACGCCCAGCACGATTGGCGACTCGCGCGTGACGTTGACCACGGTTCTTGTCGGCAGCGCGGCATCTTCTTCGTATTGACAATCCTGTTCGTTGCCTCCGCCCCAGGTGCCGATTTCTCTCGGCGCGCCGCCGCGACAAAATTCCGAAGTGTCCAGCCGCTGCCACGCTTGTGCGCAAATTTCATTCGATGCACCGCCATTAGAACGAGGCCTGGTCAGTGTTTCCCCTATATTTTTTTATCTTGAGCGTAGGCCGATGCACCGCTATTATTAGGCCATCAATACGTAAGTAGTAGGCCGAGTGTACGTATTCTGGAAAAGGTTGGCGAAGGGTGGAAATGGACGGCGATCTGGATTGCTCAGGGTTGGTTTGCATCCGGAATGGTCTGTGAGAACGACAGGCAGGTTGTGTTCCGCAGGCGCCACATTCCTCCGTTGCTCCAGACCGATTCCCTACCGTTGTCACAACAGAGAAAGGTGATTCAAATGCAAGTGACTGAGCAGATGAAACAGGATCTGGCGCGTGACGGTGCCACCGTCGCCCGAGGCCTGTTTTCTCCCGAGCGGCTCGAGCGGATGCGCGAGGCTTTCGATTACGGGGTCGCTCACCCGAGCCCGCAGCACGGCTACGCTTTCGAAGGCACGCCGGACGAGCATTTCAATGACTACGGCAACTTTGACAACCGCGAGGTGCACGTCGCCACGGTCAAAGAGTTGGCGCTCGATGAATTTGTGGCGTCGCTTTGGGGCTCCGAACATGTGTGGCTTCTCGGCGAGGAAATCTTCATCAAGAAGGGAGGCAGGGCCGGGCGTTCGCCGTGGCACCAGGACACCTCGTACTATCCGTTTCAGGGGCAGCAGTTGCTCAACATCTGGACCTGCTTTGAGAAACTGCCTCGCAAGAATTCGCTCGAAGTCGTCCGAGGCTCTCACCTCGGCACTCAGTACAACGGCACCTCCTACAACGACCCGAACGACCACACCAAGCCGTTGTGGGCGAACACCGACTGGCCCCAACTGCCGAACATCCAGGCGGAACGCACGAAGGATCCGGCGTCCTGGGATGTCCTTTCCTGGGATCTAGAGCCCGGCGATGCCCTGCTGTTCCACTCCGGCTCTCTGCACGGTGGTGCTCCCGTGACCCCTGACTGTCCGGATCGCCACACGCTGGTCTATCGGTTCTTTGGCGACAAACTGTTCTACCGACCGTTGCCGACTGGGGGATGCAACTACCCCTACGACATTAGCGAACTCAACGACCCATCGCTGACGCCGGGTGAGCCGTTCCGGGCCGCTTATTGCACGCCACTGCGCTGATCCGTTGCGCGCGGGTTTCCATCACATCATCCGGGCCAGGAGGCTCACATCATGACAGCCACTAACAAGCTCCAATCGATCATTCCGCCCGCGTTCCAGGCGTGGCATGACGCTTATCACTTCACGCCGGCGACGCGCGTGGGCGACACGATCTGGGTGTCGGGGCAGGTCGGGGCCGATGCCGAGGGGAACATCGGGGCGGACGTGCAAGCGCAGACACGGATTGCCTTCGAATCGCTCAAATACGTTCTCGAGGCGGCGGGCGCGAGCCTGGACGACGTGGTCGAGCTAACCACCTTCCACACCGACCTTCACGGTGAAATGGAGGCATTCACGGCCGTCAAGGATGAGTATTTCCCGAGCCGCTATCCGTCATGGACGGGAGTGGGGGTGACGCAGTTGGCCCTTCCTGAGTTGCGTGTCGAGGTTCGGGCGGTGGCGGTGGCAGGGTCCGGCAAGGGCTGAGTCAGGGGCGGAGTGGCGATGACCGGCGTCGAAGCCGCGATCGACTACATCGCGCTCCGCACGGCCTGACGTGCAGGCCGCGAAGCGAGACGAATCGGAAGGAGAACGATGATGAAGCAGCACAGTATCAGAGCCGTGTCCGCCGTCGCGGCCGCAGTATGTCTTGTGATCGGAACGGCGGCCATGGCCGACGACCTCACGCCATCAGGCGCCGAGCGCGCGGCCAGCAAGGACGGGCTCGTGCCGGCGTTCTCCGGCAGGCAGGCTTCTCCTGCAGGCTGGCAGTGGGGCAAGACTCGCGGCGACTTCTGGAAGCACAAGAGCGAGAAAGCCCTGTACACGATCGACGCGTCGAACGTCGATAAATACGCCGACAAACTGACGCCGGGGCAGATCCAGCTCGTCAAGCAACTGAAGGGCTACCGCATGGACGTCTATCCGTCCCACCGCGAATGCCAGTTGCCGGAACTCGCCGAGCAGAATTCGACCGCGAATCTCACGACGGCGAAACTGGCTTCGAATGGCGAGATGATCCAGACGGCGACGTTCCCGGGCGTGGCCTTCCCGCAGCCGAAGAACGGCGCCGAGGCGATCCTCAACTACGAGACGCGATACCGGGGCGAAGGCGCGGAGTGGTCGCCGGGTGTCACGGCCATTTCTCCACACCCTGGCGGCAGCGAGTGGATTGACAGCGTCGGCCCACAGGTCTTCTTTTTTCCGACTGGCAAGGAAGGCAAGATCACGCCGCAGGACGTCGACCAGTTCAACCTGGGCGCCTATTTCGAGGTCGACTCACCTGCGGCGTTAGCCGGACAGGCGTTCGTGCAACGCCAGTACTTCGATAAGGACTCGGAAACGTATTACTACTTCCCCGGCCAACGCCGCGTGAGGCGCATGCCGGCCTATACGCATGATGCGCCGCTGATCGGCTACGAGAATCAGTATCTGATCGACGAGGCCAACATGTTCAACGGCTCCATCGACCGTTTTAACTGGAAGCTCGTCGGCAAGAAGGAAATGATCGTGCCGTACGACGATTTCGGCATGTACACCTTCAAGGACAAGCTGCGCGACGTTGCCACGCCCAATGGCATCTCGTCCGATCATCGCCGCTACGAGGTGCACCGTGTCTGGGTCGTGGAGGCGACGCTCAAGCCTTCGGCGCGCCACGCTGCGTCGAAGAAGGTGTTCTACCTGGACGAGGACAGCTGGCTTGCACTCGTCGGGGAGGACTACGACGCGCAGGGCAAGCTCTGGAAGGTGCGCGAGAGCTACCCGATCCCGGTGTGGGAGCTCGGTGGCGCCTGCGATAACGAGCCGTTCGTGCAGTACGACCTGAACAACGGACGCTACGTGTTCGATGCCTCCTCGATTGGCCAGGGCAAGGACATCCACTGGTACCAGCAGATCAGCGACCCGCGCTTCAAGGTGGACTTCTTCACGGCCGAATCCTTGCGGTCGGTGAGCGAGCGCTGAAATTCGGCGAAAACGAGGTGACCGGTGCGCGTGGGTGGCGTGCGCCGGCATAGAGGGTGACGGCAGGGGAGACTCATGAAAACGAAGAGTATCGGAAGATACGTTGCGGCGTCGCTGGCCATGTTTGGCACGGCGGCCACGAGCGCGTACGGTTACGATTTCACCACGGGGCTGGGCGATCTCACGGGTTCGTGGGTGACCAACCTCACGGGAGGCGCGGGCATCCGCACCAAAAACCCCAGTTGCTCGCTGACCGGCGACCCGAACTCGTTCGGTTGCGGCGCGTCAGCCAACACCAATCAGTGGGGCGCGGGCGACAATGGCGACCTGAACTACCGCAAGGGTCAGCCTTTCAGCACCTACATCAGCGCGACGAGCGAGTTGCTCTTCAAGATGCCCAGCGAGGGCCTCAAGTTCATGATCCGTGGCACGGGCATGTACGATTTCCTCGCGGGCGACACGAACCGCACGCCGCTGTCGAGCACCGCTGCGGCGCAGGTCGTCTACAACGCGCAACTGCTCGACCTGTGGGGCGAGAAGGATTTCACGATCAACGGGCGGAACGCGCACGTGCGGCTCGGCAATCAGGTGATCAACTGGGGCGAGAGCATGTACGCGCAAGGCGGCATCAACGCCACCAACTCGCTCGACGTGCAGAAGCTGCTGGTTCCCGGCTCGCAACTGAAGCAGGCGCTGCTGCCCGCGCCGATGATCAGCTTCGCCGCCGATCTTTCCCATGGATTCAGTACTGAGGATTACTACCAGTTTTCGTGGAATGGCAACCGCTATCCGCCGGTGGGCTCGTTCTGGTCGCTGTCGAACAGCCTGGGACGCGGCACGGATCCGTATACGGTGAGCACCGCCAATCTGAATGTGAACGGCCCCAGCGCGGGGACGATCGCCGGGTCGAACAGCGGCAACCGGAACATTCTCAACGGCATCAATAACGGCCTCGTCAACGGGGCGTTTGCGGGTCCGCCGTTTAACGATATCGGTCTGCCCGTCAACTGGCAGGCGCCGTCGAAATACCATCCGCAGTTCGGCATGAAGTTCAATTACTCGCCGCGCTCCTTCGACGCGAATTTCGCGGTGTATTACGAGAATTACACCGACAAGTCGCCGGTGCTGTCGGCGATGGCCAACGGGACGCTGGGTTGGTCTTATCTGCAGAACCGCCAGCTCTTCGGCGCGAGCGCGAACTTCGGCATCGGCAACTGGGCGATCGGCACCGAGCTCTCGTACCGCCCGCACGATGCCGTGGCGCTGTCGGGCTGCTATGGCCCGGGCGGCCCGCTCGATCTGAACACCAACGGCGTGGCCGGCGTGAATTGCCAGCAATGGGCCGACATGAAGAAGCTCCAGTACGACATCAACGGGCTGCTGGCGCTCACGCGCAGCGAGTATCCATTCCTTAAGCTGATCGGCGCGGATGCAGCGACGCTGACCTGGGAACTCACATGGATCTACTACCCTGGCCTGAGCCAGCGCGGCGTCACGCGCACCGTGGATGGCCAGGCGGTTACGCAGGTGCCGCAGGCGGGCTATCTGCCCTGGCTGAACAACGGCTCGAGCCTCGGCTACCCGATCGGCATGGCACAGGGCACGTCGAGTTCCGTGGGCGCGACGATCGATTTCAACTGGACCTATGACGGCACGCTGATTCATGGCTGGCAGGTGACGCCCGGCGTGACGTTCGCCGGCGGACTCTACGGCTACACACCCACGCTTACCGCGAACTACCTGCAGGGCGCGAAGTCGCTGAACCTCTACGTGCTGTTCAACCAGAACCCAACCGTCTGGCAGGCGGGCATCAATTACACGCTGTTTTGGGGCGGGCACAACACCGTGGGCAATCCCTACTCGGACCGTAACTTCGTCGGGATGTTCGTTACCCGAAACTTCTGATGGCCGGTTCCGTATGCCATTGAATCACCTGAAGGAAAGTGCCGTGTTAAATCGTCTGGTCAAATCGCTGGAAAGGGTGTTCTTCGCTCACCGCCTGGCCGTGCTCGTGAGCATCGGCCTGTTCACCGCGGTGATGGCGTTTTTCGCCGTGCAGTTGCGCATGGACGCCGGCTTCGAGAAGCAGATGCCGATCGGCCACGAATACATCCGGACGTTCCAGAAATACCGGAACGATCTGCTCGGCGCGAATCGGATCACCGTGGTCGTGCGCGCGCGCAAAGGATCGATCTGGACGCCGAAAGGATTGACCCGGCTGTACAAGGTGACCCAGGCCGTCACGTACCTGCCGAACGTGGACCGCCTTGGCGTGCGCTCGCTGTGGACGCCGAACGCATTCGTCAATGAGATCACCGACGAGGGCTTTCGCGCCGAGCCGATTATCTCCGGCACGATTACGCCCGACCAGTTAACGCCGGAGATCGTCGCGAAGATCCGCCATGCGACCACGGAGGGTAACTACATCGGCACGCTCGTCTCGCGTAACGAAGACAGCGCGATGATCACCGCCGAATTGAACGAGCGCGACGCCACCGGCAAAATGCTCGATTACGTGGCGTTCAATCACCTGCTCGAAGCGAAGATCCGCAAGCCGTTCGAAGATGCAGGCTATGAAATCCAGATCATCGGCTTCGCGAAACAGATCGGCGACATTGCCGACGGCGCAACCGGCGTGCTCGGCTTCTGCGGCATTGCGCTGCTGCTCACAGCGTTCGCGGTCTACATGTACTGCCGTTCGGTGCGCTTGACGGTGCTGCTGATCTTCTGCTCGCTGGCGTCGCTGGTCTGGCAGTTCGGCACCTTGAAGCTGCTGGGCTTCGGGCTCGATCCGCTCGCGGTGCTGGTGCCGTTCCTGGTGTTCTCCATCGGCGTATCGCACGGCGTGCAGCAGGTCAACTTCATCGTGCGGCAGATCGCGCGCGGGCATAGTTCGTACGACGCGGCGCGCCATAGTTTCAGCGGCCTGCTGGTCCCGGGCGTGCTGGCGCTCGTCACCGCGTTCGTGTCGTTCATCACGCTGCTGCTGATTCCGATCCCGATGGTGCGCGAACTGGCGATCACTGCTTCGCTGGGCGTGGGCTACAAGATCGTCACCAATCTGATCCTGCTGCCGGTCGCGGCGTCGTGCTTCAACGTCAACCAGGCGTACGCCGCTAGCGCGCAAAAGCGTCAGGCCCGGCGGTCGGCGTTTTTGCGTCCTCTCGCGCGGGTGGCGCAACCGAAGTTTGCGGAGGCGACGCTCGCGGTGGCACTGGTGGTGTTCGCGCTCGCCGCGTGGCAGAGCCGCGACCGCGTGATCGGCACGCTGCAGCCGGGTGCGCCGGAACTGCGCGAGGGGGCGCGTTTCAATCGCGACGCGACGTCGATCACGAGTCACTACGACATGGGTCTCGACTGGCTGACGGTCGCGGTCGAATCGAACGGCAAGGCTTGCGACAACCCGGCGGTCGGACTCTACGAGGACGATTTCACGGCCGCCATGCGCACCGAGCCCGGCGTGGTGTCCGCACAGTCGTATTCCGCATTGCTGCGCACCTACAACCAGGGCTACAACGAAGCCTTGCCGAAGATGAACGTCGTGCCGATCGATCCCGAGAACTACGGTGCGGTGTCGGTGGATGTGGGCCGAGTCAAAGGCTTCATGAAGGCCGACTGCAGCATGACGGCGGTGCATCTGTTCCTCACCGACCACAAGGCCACGACGATCAGCCGGATTCTCGCGGACGTGAAGCAATACGGGGCGTCGCAGCGATTCCCCGGCATCAACCTCCGCCTTGCGGCGGGCAACGCGGGCGTGCTCGCCGCCACCAATGAAGAAGTGGAGAAGAGCGAACTGCCGATGATGCTGTACGTGTACGCGGCGATAGTCGTTCTCGTGTTCCTCACGTACCGCGACTGGCGCGCGATGGTGGCCTGCTGCGTGCCGCTTTCGGTGGCGACCTTCATTGGCTACTGGTTCATGAAGGAGCTCAAGATCGGGCTGACGGTGGCCACGCTGCCGGTGATGGTGCTGGCGGTGGGCATCGGCGTGGACTACGCGCTGTACATCTATAACCGGTTGCAGATGCACCTGGCCGACGGCGACCCGATTCTCAAGGCCATGGAGCGCGCGCTGGAGTTCGAATGCGTGGCGACGATTTTCACGGCGATCACGCTGGCGGTTGGTGTAGCGACGTGGAGCTTCTCGGCACTAAAGTTCCAGGCCGACATGGGTAAGCTGCTCGCGTTCATGTTCCTCGTGAACCTGCTGATGGCGATGACGGTGCTGCCTGCGCTGGCGTCGGTGCTCGAACGCTGGTTCCCGCGCCGCAAGCCGGCGCGTTCGCCAAGCGTGCTGATCCACTGACGCAGACGAGCCCAACTACAGAGACATAGCCATGATCAAGACTCTTGTTGCCGGCATCGCGCTTGCCGTAGCCACGATGGCGTTCGCCCAAACCGATGGAACGGTCGCTGTGTGGTCCGCAAAACCCGCACATGCGTGGGCAGCGCCGACCCACATGATGTTGATGGACGCGACGCGCGCCGGAGCACGGGTCGTCGCCGTTGGCGAGCACGGCACGATTATTCTTTCGGATGACGAAGGAAAATCGTGGCGACAGGCCCGTGCGGTGCCGGTCTCGGCGACGCTGTCGGCCGTTGCCTTCACCGATGCACGGCACGGCTGGGCCGTCGGCCAATGGGGCGTGATTCTCGCGACTGCCGACGGCGGCGAAACGTGGGAAAAGCAGCGGATGGACACGTCGGTCGACCAGCCGCTGTTTTCGGTGATTTTTACGGGCCCGCAGGACGGGATAGCGGTGGGCCTATGGTCGCTTGTCCTCGCAACCCACGACGGCGGCAAGACGTGGGCCCGCACGAAGCTGCCGAAACCGCCGGGCGGTGGCAAGGCGGACCGTAACCTGTACCACATCTTCCCGGATGGGAAGAGCGCGCTGTACATCGTGTCGGAACAGGGGCTGGTGCTCAAGTCCACGGATGGCGGCGCGACCTGGAGCTATCAGACGACGGGCGGCAAGGGCACGCTGTGGACGGGTGTGGCGCTGCCGGACGGGCGGGTCGTGGTGGGCGGGTTGCTGGGCAGCATTTATCAGAGCAGCGACGGCGGCGCGACATGGACCGCGCTGAACGCGGGCACGAAAAGTTCGATCACGGATCTCGTGGCGAGTGGAAACGGATTGATGGGCGTCGGACTCGATGGCCTTGTGTTCCATCAACGCAAGGGCAGTGTGTCGTTCGAGGTCGATCAGCGCGAGGATCGCGCCGCCCTTACCGCAGTACTGATCGACGGCGCCGGCAAACCGCTGCTGTTTTCGCAGGACGGCGTGCTGACGGCTCGTTAAGAAATACCGTTCCGGGCGAGCCGGACATCGGCACGCAACTTGTTCTGCCGGCATATCTCGACACCAACACCCTGGACATTCAGGATGACGGGTTTTGAATGAACAAATTGTTATCCTAACTAATGGAAAAAGAATGGGCACACTTAAAGCACTCTTCGATCTTTCCGGCAAGACAGCGCTCATCACGGGGGGCTCGCGCGGACTCGGTCTGCAGATCGCCGAAGCCTTGGGCGAACTGGGCGCCAGAATCGTTCTGTCGGCACGTAAGAGCGACGAATTGCGCGAGGCTCAAGCGCATCTCAAATCGCTTGGCATCGAAGCGCAATGGATTGCCGCCGACTGTGCGGTGGAAGCTGAGATTCAAGGTCTCGCCGACGAAACGCTGGCGCGGCTTGATCGTGTCGACATACTCGTCAACAATGCCGGCGCCACCTGGGGTGCGCCGGCCGAAGACTATCCGATCGAAGCGTGGGACAAGGTAATGAACCTGAACGTCCGTGGCCTGTTCCTGTTGACGCAGCAGATCGGCAAACGTTCGATGATTCCGCGCAGGAGCGGCAGGGTCATCAACGTTGCGTCGATCAACGGCCTCCGGGGCAACCGGCCTGGGTCGATCGAGACCATTGCCTACAACACGAGCAAAGGCGCCGTGGTCAATTTCACGCGCACGCTGGCGGCTGAGTGGGGCCGACACGGCGTTACGGTCAACGCCATTGCACCGGGTTTCTTTCCTTCGAAGATGACGCGGGGGTCGCTTGATCGCCTCGGTCCTGACGAGCTGGCGGCCGAGGCGCCGCTGTGCCGTCTGGGCGATGACGAAGACCTGAAAGGCGTTGCGGCGCTGTTCGCGTCAGATGCCGGCAAACACATTACGGGGCAGATTCTGGCCGTGGACGGCGGCGCCACCGCCGTTTAATGGAAGGTGTTCCGGGCGCCCGGACTTCGGCGCCCCGCATGTCAGTGTTCGACTCAGGCGACTTCGAACAGGCCTGCCGCCCCCATGCCGCCACCGACGCACATTGACACAACGACGTAACGTACGCCGCGCCGCTTGCCTTCGATCAGCGCGTGGCCCACCAGGCGGGCACCAGTCATGCCATACGGATGGCCAATCGAGATGCTGCCCCCGTTCACGTTGTACCGGTCCGGATCGATGCCGAGCTTGTCGCGGCAGTAAAGCACCTGGCACGCGAACGCTTCGTTCAGCTCCCAGAGACCGATATCCTGCACCGTCAGGCCGTGCAGCTTGAGCAGCTTGGGAATTGCGTAGACGGGACCGATGCCCATCTCCTGGGGAGCGTTGCCGACGACAGTCATTCCTCGATAAATGCCGAGCGGCGCGAGGCCGATCTGTTGCGCGAGTTTGCCGTTCACCAGCACGCATGCGCTCGCGCCATCCGACAATTGGCTCGCATTGCCAGCAGTAACGACTCCACCGTCGGCGACCGGGGCGAGGCCGCTCAGCGACTCGAGCGTCGTGCCGGGACGATTGCCTTCGTCGCGTGCGAGCGTGATCTCCTGGTACGATGTCTGCCCGGTGACCTTGTCGGTGACCAGCATCCGGGTGGTGAGTGGCACGATCTCGTCCGCAAAGCGGCCTTCGGCCTGAGCCTGGCCGGTACGCCGTTGCGACTCGAACGCGTACCGGTCCTGCGCTTCTCGCGAAATGCCATACTTGCGCGACACGAACTCGGCGGTTTCGAGCATCGGCATATACGCTGCCGGTTGCGCGGCCAGCACATTCGCATCCTGCTCAGCGCGTACCCACTCGAAGTAGCGGTTCTGGACGGCCGAGATATTCTCCTGGCCGCCCGCAACGACAACCTGCATGCCATCGCACGTGATCTGTTTGGCTGCGGTAGCGATCGCCATCAGGCCCGAGGCACATTGCCGATCAAGCGTCTGCGCGCCGACCGAAGCCGGCAGCCCGGCAGCCAGCACGCCGTGCCGGGCGATATTGCTGCCGGCGGTGCCGGCGTTGAGCACCGAGCCGATCACGGCGTCCTCGATGCGATCGGGCTCGATACCTGCACGCAGCACGGCATGCCGGATCGCGTGGCCCAGCAGCGTGGGCGAGTGCGTGGCGTTGAAGGCGCCGCGATATGCCTTGCCGATCGGCGTGCGGGCTGTCGAAACGATGACTGCTTCGGTCATGATGCGTCCTTGATGGAATGGGCGAACAGCAACTGAAAAGGTGTGCGTTAGCGCCGTTCAGAACCACTGATCGGGCATATTGAGCGGCGTTGTTTCGACGGGATCGAGCACGGCGAGCCAAGCTGGCACTTTGGGCATTTCCCAGCCGAAAAAGTAATCGCAGGCGGCGAGCTTGCCGCGATGAAAGTCGTTCGCGTTCGGCCCGCCCGCCCGTGCGCTCGCGGTGATTGCCTGATCGAGCCACAGCCAGCCGACAACGACATGGCCGAATGCTTCGAGATAGGCGGCCGCATTCGCAAGCTGAAGCTCCGGGTCGTCAAGCGCGTGCAGCGTATCCGTCACGGTGCGGATTCGCTCCCATGCGCCTGCGAGCGTGCAGGCATGATGGCGCAACGATTCGCCCGATTGCGCGCGCGCAACGGTATCGGCGATTCTCCCGCCGAGCACTGCCATGGCCGCGCCGTTATGGATGCGTGTCTTCCGGCCGAGCAGGTCGAGCGCCTGGACGCCGAACGTGCCTTCGTGGATCGGGTTGAGCCGGTTGTCGCGATAGAACTGTTCGACGTTGTACTCGCGCGTGTAGCCGTACCCGCCGTGCACCTGGATCGCGAGGTCATTGGCTGTGAGGCCCCATTGGGAAGACCAGCTCTTCACGACCGGCGTGAGCAGATCGAGCAGCAACTGCGCTTCGTCGCGGGCGAAGTCGTTCTCCACCGAATGGATATCGTCGCTGAGGCGGGAGGCGTACAGGCACAACGCCAGCGCGCCCGACGCGTACGCCTTCTGTGCGAGCAGCATGCGCCGCACGTCGGCGTGACGAATGATGGGCACTTGCGGCGCTGTCTGGGCGCGCTCGCCGCGTGCTCGTCCCTGCAGGCGCGTCTTCGCGTAATCGAGCGCGTGCAGATAACCCGTATAGCCGAGCGCCGCGGCGCCGAGTCCAACCGAGATGCGTGCCTCGTTCATCATGTGGAACATATAGGCGAGCCCTTTGCCCGGCTCGCCGACGATTTCGCCGAGCGCACCTGCTTCACCTTCCGGGCGATAGCGTCCTTCGCCGAAGTTCAGGACGCAATTCACCGTGCCGCGATAACCCATCTTGTGATTGATGCCGGCCAGCACGACGTCGTTGCGCAAGCTGGTCTGCCCATCCGCGCCGACCAGCTTGCGCGGCACCGTGAACAGTGAGATGCCCTGCACGCCGGCGGGCAACAGCCCATTCTCGTCCGGAATTTTCGCCAGCACGAGGTGGACGATGTTCTCCGCAATGTCGTGATCCCCACCGGAAATCCACATCTTGTTGCCGAACAGGCGGTAGCGGCCATCGCGGGTCGGCACCGCGCGCGTGCGGATATCCGCGAGGCTCGAACCGGCTTGCGGCTCCGACAGGCACATCGTGCCGAAACAGCGGCCTGCCGCCATCGCCTCGACGTAATGAGCCACCCGCTCGCGCTCGCCGTGCGCGATCAGGAGATTCGCATTGGCGATCGTGAGGAATGCATAGCCTGCCGTGCCGACGTTGGCGGCGAGCAGGTACGCCATGCCGGCCCGCTCCACGGTAGACGGCAGGCTCATGCCGCCCCATTCCGCTGGAAAGGCGGCACTGATGAGGCCGGCATCGGCAAACGCGCGCAATGCGCTGCCGACCTCCGGATTGACAGTCACACGCTCGCCATCGAACGAGGGTTCGTGGCTATCGTTCTTCTTGTTATGAGGCGCGAAGAGATCGGCCGCGAGCACTTCGTAGACGTCCAGCACGGACGCGTAATCGAACCTGTCCTGACCGGCAAAGCGCGGGCGCTGGGTGAGCGATTCGATCTGAAGCCAGTCGAAAAGAAGGAAGTCCAGATCGTGGCGGGAGAGGATGAGTTCGCTAGTCATGGGCTGGGGTGGGAGAGCAGGAGCGGGTCGAGACCGAAGCCAATTCCGCGTTGTGAATCGTTAAAAAGCAGGATCACTAAGCGTTAAGACGTTTCCGGCAGATCTGGAAGTGTGCGCCAAACTTCAGGTGTTGATGAGCGTCAACCACTCGGCCACGAGCGCGGGCTTGGGCTGGTGCTCGATTTCCACGGTGACGTCTATCGTCAACTGGTGGCTTCCTGGGTTTCGTTGCGCGACCTGCTTCAACGTAAAGCGTCCACGTATCCGTTCACCGGTGCGCACGGGAGTCACGAAGCGCAGACTGTTGAATCCGTAGTTGACGGCCGCGCGTTGACCTTCGAGCGTGGGAACGACGTCGAACGACATCGCCGAAAGCAGCGCAAGGGTCAGGAAACCGTGCGCGATCGTGCCGCCAAACGGGCCTGCCCGCGAGGCTTCCTGATCGACATGGATGGCTTGCCTGTCGTGCGTGAGGTCGGCGAAGGCATCGATCGCAGCCTGGTCGACGCGTAGCCAGCTGGACACGCCCAGTTCCTCGCCAACGAGGGCAGATAACTGCGACGGCGACAGCGGTGCGTGACCTGAATGCTCGGCAACAGGCGTGCTGCCGAACCGGCCGCCGTGAGCCGCTTCGGCAAGCGTGCCGGACGCGTCACGCATGTTCCTGCTCCGCGGCCTTCGCTTCGGTAAAGCCGGCCTTGAGCAGTTCGATATCGACCTGCGCACCGCCCGACGCGGGAACGGACTCGCCGTTGCGCGCCGCGACCTCGTTCAGACGCTGAGCGAGCGTGTGCGGCACCTGTTCACCGGTGCCGAGGTGGATGCCCTGCGTCAGGGTGATGTGCGCGGCTTCGAAGCTGCCCGCGCCGGCGCACAGCACCATGCGGGTCGGTGCCTTGTCGCTGGCGAGTACGGCCACGGCAGGACTGACTGAACCGGGCGAGAGGGCATCGAAAGCGTCCGGGGACACGAGGCCTTCCAGCATGCGAGTGCCCGCCGAGGGGGCGAGGCAGTTGACACGGATGTCGTACCGCTGCCCCTCGAGCGCGAGCGTTTGCATCAGGCCGACCAAGGCCATCTTCGCCGCGCCGTAGTTGGACTGCCCGAAATTCCCGTACAGGCCCGACGACGACGTCGTCATCACGACGCGGCCGTATCTCTGCTCACGCATGACATCCCACACTGCCTTCGTGCAGTTCACCGAACCCATCAGATGGACTTCGATCACCGCGCGAAAATCGTCGAGTGTCATCTTGCTGAAGGTCTTGTCGCGCAGGATGCCGGCGTTGTTCACGAGGATGTCGACGCGCCCCCAGCGCGCAAGCGTCTCGTCGACCATGCGCTGAACCTCTTCGGCGTCGGTCACCGACGCACCGTTTGCAATCGCCTCGCCGCCCGCGGCCACGATCTCATCGACCACCCTTTGCGCTGCCGTGGTGGAACCCCCGCGGCCGTTCACATCGCTGCCGAGGTCGTTGACGACGACTTTTGCCCCCAGGCGCGCGAGCAACAGTGCATGTTCCCGTCCGAGGCCCGAGCCGGCGCCGGTCACGATGGCAATTCGATTGGTCAGATTGATCGTCACGGCTTGTCTCCTTGATATTTGTACAGGTTTTAGATCAGAGCCGAATTGACGAGGAAATGCAGCCAAAAGAGCTAAGAATGGAGTTGATGTTAGGTGGCGATTCAATTTGAGTCAATTTATTTTTGAATGTTTGTACCGTTTTTACGTGGGCGGTGCGAACAGCTTCTGATATCCCATTTCGTCGAGCGCGCCGAGAAACTCGAGTCGCAGATCGCTCAGCGCGGCGAGCTCCGCGCCGGTAGCGAGCAAGCGAACCTGCATACCCGTGAAGAGGCTGCACATGAGCAGTCCATGGGGCGCGGGCGCCGCGGTGTCGAAGCCGAGCAGGAGTCGATGCCAGGCGCGGCTGCGGTCGCCGAACCATCGACCTACGACCGGCCTCAGTGCCGGCCGTCTCGCCGTCTCCACTTCGATCGCGAGGGTGGCGAGGTTGAGATCGCTGAATTGCGTGACTTCGCGGACCAGCACGGCAGTGGTCAGATCGACGATCTGGTCGACGGTTGCGGTCGCGAGGTCGATCCCATTTACGCTTTCGCGATAGCGCGCCCTGGCGGCTTCATAGAGTTGTTCGCGCGCCGCGTCGATCAGCGTGCCGACCGGCTTGAAATAGTAGGACGGCAGGGCTGGTGCCACGCCCGCCTCGACGGCGACCGAGTGTCCCGAGACAGCGCCGGCGCCGCGCGCCGCCATCAGCCTGATGGCGGCATCGAGCAGTTGCTGGCGGGTTTCGCGTCCCTTGCTGCGTTTCGTGGGCGCGTGTTCCAACGCGGGCGCGGGGGTATCGGGGGTATCGGAGCCAGGTTCGGCAATGACCTTGTCCAGGCCAGTGGCGAAGCAGGTCGCGGCCTCGTCGGGAGTCAGTCCCAGCGACGTGATGATGAACAGCAGGCCGATGGTCTGGTCGATCGCAGCCTGAACGCGGAGTGGTTCGGTGCTCGCGCCGAGGAGCGAGGCGATATCTGTCCAGATCCCGCGCAGGCGCGCGTACCAGACCTTCGCGAGCGCGCGCGTGTCGGCATTTCGAGCGGCGATGAGCATGATCTCGCACCAGGCGATCGTGCGCAGCCGATCCCGTCCAGCGGCATTGCGCAACAGACGAACGAGGAATTGCTCGAAGGTCGGGCGGTCCGACGTGCGTGCAGCCTGCCGGGACGCGAAAGCGCGAAAGCGCGTCGCGTAGTTTTCGAGGAGAACGGCCGAAGCGTGCGCGAGGAGGTCGAACTTCGACGCATGGTGGTAAGTCGTTGCGGCTAACGAAACCTGAGCGCATTTCGCGACGTCGCGATGCGTCAGGCCTGCTTCGCCGATTTCGCCCAGCAGGTGGATCGTTGCCTGCGCAATCCGGTCCTGTGTGATTTGCGATCGTTGCTGCTTGGGTTGCCGCGCGGGCGCCGTTTTCGGGAGCATGTTGAGAAGTTTTCGATTCCGTAAGTGCGTCATTGTGCCTAAAGGGCGACACGGCGCGACGGTCTCCTTACGCAAACATCGTGTTGCCGGCGATGATCACGGGCTCGGATACGGATAGGGCGCTACACGGGCAACGGTGGTCGCATTGGAAGACCGCCGCGACGCGCGCCTTTTCGCGACCAATGATGCGATCGCCGTGGCTGCCTTAACGCTGGCAGGCGGCGCGGTCTTCTTGCGCGCGTAGGTGTTTTCCCTCCAACCAAATCGCCTTGAATTTAGGCCAATTAGCCACTAATATTAGGCCAATGAAACGTAAATTATAGGCCGTAAACACGTAAATATTGATGTCAAAAGGCAGTCGGAACGGGGCTTGGCGGAACGGAGGAGAAGATGGACGGTAGCGCGGTTTCCTTGCGGAGCATGATCAACAAATGGCTGGCGCCGACGTCGGCATCGCCGATCCGGTTGACGCGGATCAGTTGCGTAACACCGAGACCTATGCGGTGTGTACGCGCGGAGTGCATGGGTGCGTCAGGCTCGCTGACGATCATTTTTTTCCGCCACGACAATGGCTCGTGGTGCGTCTTTCCTCCGGCTTCCACTCGGCCGAGTCTGTTGCCGTCCCTGATGGCCGCATGAGAGCGTCCTGCGCAAGCCGCTGTCTTAAGGGAGAATTGCTATGGATATCGAAAGAAGTGAATGTGATTCCGCCATGTGATCGCGCGTGACAGGCCTTAGTCGTGAGCGGCGTGCGGAGGGCGGGATTCGCGACGATTCCGATCACGTGCTCCCGCCACCGCAAGATCATCGGGCCAGCATATCTCGAACACCGTGCCGCCACCGGCAGCCGCGCCGCACGTGGCCTTTCCGTGATGAGCATGGGCAATGGCCGCAACCACGGCCAGCCCCAACCCACTGCCTTTGTTTCCGCCTGAGGCGCGTGCCTCGTCCGCGCGCCGGAAGGCCTTGAACACGTGCGGCGCGAAATCGGCGGGAATGCCCGGGCCATCGTCCTCGACGCGCAAGCGGCACATGCCCTCGTCGACGCGCGTCTGAATCCGGATCGAACCCGGCACGGCATGTCTGCGCGCGTTTTCCAGCAGGGCGAGCAGTGCCTGGCGGATTCGCACGGGGTCGCAGCGCGTGGGCCGCTCGTCGAGCTCGAGAACTGGATGTTGCCCAGCCGCCTGCAACGCATCCGTGAACAGCGCGACCACTGCCTTGACGTCAGCGGCGAGATTGGTTGTTCGGATCTCGATGGCCAGATGGCCGCTTTCCGCGAGGCTGAT
Source organism: Paraburkholderia dipogonis (assembly GCF_042680985.1). Lineage (NCBI taxonomy): Bacteria > Pseudomonadati > Pseudomonadota > Betaproteobacteria > Burkholderiales > Burkholderiaceae > Paraburkholderia > Paraburkholderia dipogonis. Next base: position 234,019 of record NZ_JBHUFR010000022.1, read on the forward strand.
TACGCGCAGATCCTCGATCAGCCGCGTCAGTCCCTCGACCTGCGTCAGCAGGCTGCGGAACTGGGATTCATCGGCCGGAAACACACCCTCGGCGAGTCCCTGCAATCGTCCGCGCAGGACGGTGACGGGCGTGCGCAGTTCGTGGGCGATTGCCGCGTTCCAGAATACCTGTTCCTCGGTCACGCGCTGCAGTTCATCCGCGAGCGCGTTGAAGTTGTCGGCGAGCAGCGCCGCTTCGCGCAGCGAGCGGTCACCCGCGACGGCACGCGCGCCGAGATCGCCGCGCGCGACGCGGCGGATGCTGTCCGCGACGGAGTTCAGCGGCACCAGGATACGGCGCGCCAAGTTGATCCCGACGAAAACGGCGAGCGCGAGCACCACGAGCGTGGTCGCGATCAGCCACATCCATTCCGGGCCGGTCGGAATCCAGTTCGTCTGCTCGTATTGGTTGGGCCAGTAGATGAAGGTCAGGGTGTAGAACACGTAGGCCGTCAGGACGACCAGCAGCGTCGCACCGAATGCCATTGCCGCCATCCACAACGCAATCTGCCGGCTCAGCCCCTCCAGCCTCATTCGGTGCTCCATAGCCGGTAGCCGACGCCGCGCACGCTGACCGGAATGCCGGTCACACCGAGATCCTCCAGCTTTTTGCGAAGCTTGCTGACGTGGCTGTCGACCGTGCGCTCCAGCGTGTCCCCTTCCGGCAGGCAGGCGGCCATCAGTTCGGCACGGCCGACCACGCGTTTCGGCGCGCGCGCGAGATGCGCCAGCAGCTTGAATTCGGTCAGCGTCAGCGCCAGCACATGACGCTCCTTGCCGACCTCCACCGTCGCCTCATGGTTGTCGAGATCGATCTCGAACGGCGCCGCGCGCAGCATGCGCTGGTCCTCGCGCCGTGAGCCCGCCATCGACCGGCGCAGCACGGCCTGTGTGCGCGCGACGACTTCCGCGGGATTGAACGGTTTGACCACGTAGTCGTCGGCGCCGATGCGCAGTCCCATCAGCTTGTCGATGTCCTGATCGAGCGCGGTCAGCATGATGACCGGTGTGTCACCGCGATGGCGGATCCCGGCGAGCACCTGCCAGCCGTCGACGTGCGGCATCTGCACGTCCAGCAGCACGAGATCCGGCTTGAGCGATAGATGCAATTCCAGCGCGCGGCGGCCGTCGGCGGCGTGCACGCAGCGCAGGCCGCTGCGAGTCAGATAGGCAGCGAGGATATCGGCGATTTCGGACTCGTCCTCGGCAATGAGGACAAGCGCTTCGGGGCCGCGGGCGGCGCCGGCCAGGTGGGAGGAGGTGGTCAAGGGCACTGCTTCGCGTTCATTTGGGGTCTCCATCGAATCTCCATACTACCGCACGCGAATACCCATCGAACAGGCCGAGACTGCCGCAGTTGCCTGGCGGCGGTGGGCTGCCGGAGCTGATGGAGTCACTATGAAGAATTATCGACGGCACCGTTGCGGTGTCGTGTACGCGTTGATGGCGGCGTGCCTCGCGGGTTGCGGGCAATCCGGGCCACAGAGCGCGCCTTCCGCTTTGCCCGTGGCCGCGATGACCGTTGCACCCGCGCCGCTCAAGCTGACCGAGGACCTGCCCGGCCGCGTCGCGGCCGTGCGGGTCGCGGAAATCCGGCCGCAGGTCAGCGGCATCGTGCTGCGGCGCTTGTTCGAGCAAGGCACGGAAGTGCGCGCCGGCCAGCCGTTATTCGAGATCAATCCCGCGCCGTTCAAGGCCGACGCGGACACGGCCGCCGCGGCCCTGCAACGGGCCGAGGCGGCGCTCGCCCGCGCGAAGGTGCAGGCAGCGCGCTTCCAGCCGTTGGTCGAGGCGGACGCGATCAGCCGCCAGGTCTACGACGACGCCGTATCGCAGCGCGACCAGGCTGCCGCCGACGTCGCGCAGGCGCGCGCCACGCTCGCGCGCCGCCAGCTCGACCTGAAATTCGCAACGGTGGAAGCGCCGATTGCGGGCCGCATCGATCAGGCGCTCGTGACTGAGGGCGCGCTCGTCGGCAGCGGCGACAGCCAGCCGATGGCACGCATCCAGCAGATCGATCAGGTCTACGTGGACGTGCGCCAGCCGGCGGCGTCGCTCGAATCGCTGCGGGATGCGCTGGCGCGGCAGGGAAGCGCCAGCGCCGGGCTGCCCGTCGAGGTGCTGCGCGATGACGACACGCCCTACGACGTGAAGGGCCGCATGCTGTTTTCCGGCGTGAACGTCGACGCCGGCACCGGCGACGTGCTGCTGCGCGTGCTGGTCGACAACCCAAAACGTCAGTTGCTGCCGGGCATGTACGTGCGCGCCCGCATTCCGCGCGCGAGCTACTCGAACGCGCTGACGGTGCCGCAGCAGGGGGTAGTGCGCGCGGGTGGCAAACCGCAGGTGTGGGTGCTCGATGCGACGGGCCATGCGCATCTGAAGCCGGTCGAACTGGGCGAGCTGACTGACCGCCGCTACCGCATCCGCTCCGGGCTTCATGCCGGGCAGAAGATCGTGGTCGAAGGGATGGAGCGCCTGTCGGACGGCGCGCAGGTCGCCGCGAGCGAGTGGAAGTCGCCCGATGCCGCCGCGGCGGCGTCCGCGCACTGAGCTACGAGGAGCATCCTGATATGTCCGAATTCTTCATCCGGCGCCCCGTGTTCGCCTGGGTCATTGCGCTCTTCATCATCCTGTTAGGCCTGATCGCGATCCCACAGTTGCCGATCGAGCGTTACCCATCGGTTGCGCCCCCGACCGTTACTATTTCCGCGACGTACCCGGGCGCCACCCCGCAGACCATGAGCGACGGCGTACTGAGTCTCATCGAGCGTGAGCTGTCGGGCGTCAAGAACCTGCTCTACTTCGAATCGTCCGCGGACACGTCCGGCACGGCGCAGATCACCGCCACGTTCAAGCCCGGCACGGATCCGGCGATGGCGCAGGTCGACGTGCAGAACAAGCTCAAGGCCGTCGAGCCGCGCTTGCCCGCGGTCGTGCGCCAGAACGGCGTGATCGTCGAATCGGCGTCGTCCGGCTTTCTGATGTTCATCGGTCTGCGCTCTGACGGCGGACGTGTCAGCGAAGGCGCGCTTAGCGACTATATGGCGCGCAACATCGTCGAGGAGCTGCGCCGCATCGACGGCGTGGGCCGCGTGCAGTTGTTCGGCTCCGAGCAGGCGATGCGCATCTGGGTCGATCCGGCGAAGCTGATTACCTACGGCCTCTCGATGGGCGACCTGACGACCGCGATCAGTCAGCAGAACGTTCAGATCGCGCCGGGCAGCGTCGGGGCGTCGCCCGAGTTGCCGGGTCAGCGCGTGACGGTGCCATTGACGGCCCAAGGCCAGCTGACGACCCCTGCACAGTTCGCCGCCATCGTGCTGCGTGCCAATGGCAACGGCGCCAAAGTCGTGCTGGGCGATGTCGCGCGTGTCGAGCTTGGCTCGCAGTCCTACACCTTCGTCAACCGCGAGAACGGCAAACCCGCGACCTTCGCAGCGGTGCAGCTCGCGCCGGGCGCCAACGCGGTGAAGACTGCGGATGCCGTGCGCACGCGGCTCGCGGAATTGAGCAAGGCGATGCCCGCCGGCATGAGCTATTCAATTCCGTTTGATACAGCGCCCTTCGTCAAGGTCTCGATCGAGAAGGTGCTCCATACGCTGCTCGAGGCGATGGTGCTGGTGTTTCTCGTGATGTACCTGTTCCTGCAGAACGTGCGCTACACGCTGATCCCGGCCATCGTGGCGCCGGTGGCGCTGCTCGGAACTTTCACGGTGATGCTGGCCGCGGGCTTCTCGATCAACGTGCTGACCATGTTCGGCATGGTGCTCGCGATCGGCATCATCGTCGACGACGCGATCGTCGTGGTGGAGAACGTCGAGCGGTTGATGGCGGAAAAAGGCCTGTCGCCGAAAGACGCCACGTCCGAGGCGATGAAGGAGATTACGGGCGCGATCGTCGGCATTACGCTCGTGCTGACCGCTGTGTTTATTCCGATGGCGCTGGCGAGCGGCTCGGTCGGTGTGATCTATCAGCAGTTCACACTATCGATGGCGGTGTCGATCCTTTTCTCGGCGTTTCTCGCGCTCACGCTGACGCCGGCGCTATGCGCGACGATGCTCAAGCCGGTCGAGCCTGGTCATCACGAGAAGCGCGGCTTTTTTGGCTGGTTCAACCGCCGCTTCGAACGGCTGACGCGGTGGTACGAATCGCGCGTCGGCCGGCTGGTTGGTCGCACGGGTCGCGTGATGCTGGTGTTCGTCGCGATTGCCGGCGTGCTGGTGTTCGCGTTCAGGCAGCTGCCGTCGTCCTTCCTGCCTGGGGAAGACCAGGGCTACTTCATGACGAGCTTCCTGCTGCCCGCCGACGCGACGAGCGAGCGCACGCTCGACGTGGTGAAGATTCTCGAGAAGCACATCTCTTCACGTGCGGTGATCCAGTCGAACATCTCGATCATCGGCTATGGCTTTTCCGGTTCCGGCGCGAACGCCGCGCTGAGCTTCAGCGTGCTCAAGGATTGGGACAAGCGCAACGGCGCGAGCACGAGCGACGAAGCGGCGCGTGCGCAAGAGGCGATGGCCGGCGTCACCGAAGGTATGGTGATGAGCCTGTTGCCGCCCGCGATCGACGAGCTGGGCAACAGCTCGGGTTTCACGATGCGCCTGCAGGACCGCGCCAACCAGGGCGAGGCGGCGCTCAAGGCGGCCGAGGTCAAGCTGCTCAAACTCGCGGCGCAGAGCCGGATCGTGACCGGCGTCTACCCGGACGGCCTGCCGCCGGGCACCAGCGTGCGCCTCGATATCGACCGCCAGAAGGCCGAGGCGCTGGGCGTGTCGTTCGCGAGTATCAGCGACGCGCTGTCCGCCGCGATCGGGTCGACCTATGTGAACGACTTCCCGAACGCCGGACGCATGCAGCAGGTAATCATCCAGGCCGATGCCCCGGCTCGCATGCAGGTCGATAACGTGCTGAAGCTCTACGTGCGCAACGCGAGCGGCGGAATGGTGCCGCTTTCCGAAGTGGTTCGTCCCGTCTGGTCCGAGACGCCACTGCAACTCGTGCGCTTTCAGGGCTACCCGTCCGTGCGTATTGCGGGCAGCGCCGCACCGGGCCAGTCGAGCGGCGCGGCGATGGCCGAGATGGAGCATCTGGCCACACAACTGCCTCCCGGCTTCACGCTCGCGTGGACGGGGCAGTCGTTGCAGGAGCGCCAGTCCGCGTCACAGGCGCCGATGCTCATGGCGCTCTCGATGGTCGTCGTGTTTCTCGTGCTGGCCGCGCTCTACGAGAGCTGGTCGATTCCGCTGTCGGTGATGCTGGTGGTGCCGCTCGGGCTGATCGGCGCGATTGGCGCCGTGTTGCTGCGCGGCTTGCCGAACGACGTGTTCTTCAAGGTCGGGATGATCACCGTGATCGGCTTGTCGGCGAAGAACGCGATCCTGATCGTCGAATTCGCCAAGCAGTTGCGTGAGCAAGGCAAGGGTCTTGTCGCATCCGCCATCGAGGCGGCGCGGCTGCGGCTGCGGCCGATTCTGATGACGTCGCTGGCGTTCGGCCTCGGTGTGGTGCCGCTGATGATCGCGGCGGGTGCGAGTGCCGAGACGCAGCATGCGATCGGTACAGGCGTATTTGGCGGCATGGTGAGCGCCACGGTGTTGGCCGTGTTCTTCGTGCCTGTGTTCTTCGTGTTCGTGATGGGCTTCCAGGAGCGCTTCGAGGCATGGCGGACGTCCCGCCGGAAAGACGCTGCCGCGCGCCGGGAACAAGAGGGTTAATGTAATGCGACTGTTTATTCTTCCTGCAATTCTTCCCGTTGTAGTGGCTTTGTCGGCTTGCTCGTTGACGCCTGCGTTAGTCAAACCCGCGTTACCCCTGCCGACGGCCTACACGGCCAGTACACATGCGGCAACGCACGTGAACGCGGCCGATCCCGGGTGGCGCTCGATGTTCGGTGACCAGCGCCTGCAGCGCCTGATCGAGCTCGCGCTGATCAACAACCGCGATCTGCGTGTGGCCGCGCTGAACGTCGAGGCGGCCGAGGCGCAGTATGGCATTCAGCGCGCGGCCCGCTTGCCTGCAGTCGATGCGACAGCCAGCGCGACGCGCGAGCGTACCGCGGCCAATGCCGATGCGAACCCGCCCGTACTTGCGGCAACTCAAAAGCAGGTCGGCGTCAATGTTGGGCTCAATGCGTTTGAGATCGATCTGTTTGGCCGCGTGCGGTCGTTGTCGGATGCCGCTTTTGCCCGCTACCTGGCGAGCGATCAAGGGCGTCGAGCTGCGCAGATCGTGCTCGTCGGCGCAGTGGCGGACGCCTATTTCGCGGAGCGTCTTGCGCAGGAGCAGCGCCAGCTATCCGAGCGCACGCTGGCCGACTGGCAGCAATCACTCGACCTGGCTCGCCGACTCAGGGCGGCCCATCAAAATAGCGGCGTGGACGTGGCGCAGGCCGAAGGTCAGGTTGCGAGCGCCCAGGCGGACCTCGAGGCGCGCACGCGTGCCGTGGCGCAAGCGCGCAATGCGCTGCGCCTGCTGGTCGGCGCTGAAATGCCTGCGGATCTTCCCGAGCCACTGCCGCTGGAACAGCAGCCCGTCATGACTCGACTGCCGGCGGGCTTGCCATCCGACTTGCTGTTGCGGCGGCCCGACATTCTTCAGGCCGAGCAGAACCTGGTCGCGGCTAACGCCGATATCGGGGCGGCGCGCGCGGCGTTCTTTCCGCGGCTGTCGCTCACGGCTTCACTGGGCTTTATCAGTCCGGCCATGAGCAGTCTGTTCAATGGAGACCAGCGTGTCTGGAGCTTCGCGCCGCAGATCACCCTCCCGCTGTTCCAGGGCGGCAGGCTGCGCGCCGAACTGCGTCTCGCGGAAGTGCGCAAGTCCGGCGCCGTCGCCGAATATGAACGCGCGATCCAGACGGCGTTCCGGGAGGTGGCCGACGGCCTCGCCGGCAGCGAAACCTTCGGACGGCAGATCGAAGCACAGAGCAGGGTGGTCGCCAGTGCCGAGCATCGTGCCGATCTCTCCAGTTTGCGCTACCGCGCAGGCGTCGACGGCCGTCTGGAGCTGCTGGATTCGCAGCGGCAATTGTACGCGGCGCGGCAGACACTGCTGGACCTGCGGCGCGCCGAGTTCGGCAACGCGGTTGCGCTTTATCGCGCGCTGGGTGGTGGCTTGAGAGATACGGATGTCGCGCCGCCAAATGGCGTGACCAGGGGCTGAGAAATGAACATTGGTCGAGAACAGTTTCGATGAACAACCAACCTGAGAACACCGATCGCTCGGAAGTCGTGTTGCTGATCCACGGACTAGGCGGGACGCAGCACGATCTGGGCAGACTCGAGAGCCGCATTGCCGACATGGGCATACCGACGGCTGATCTTATGCTGCCAGGCCATGGCAGTCATCCTGACGACCTGCGCGATGTTTCCTTCGAAACATGGCTCGGTGCGGTGCGGCGAAAACTGGCTGCATTGCGCGAGCGTTACCGAACCGTGCATCTCATGGGCATGTGCATGGGTGCGCTGCTGGCACTGGAGGTGGCCAAACTCGAGGGACTAGGGCGAAACGGGCGGGACAGGTTGATCTTGCTGGCGCCGCCGTTGTTCCTCGATGGGTGGTCGCTGCCGTGGTACCGGTTTATCCGTCACGCGCTTTATCGCGTTCCTCTGTTGGCCAGGTACCTCAAGGTTAACGAACGGAGTCCTTATGGTGTCAAGAACAAACGTCTACGGACCGTGCTCGCGCGGAAATTCTCATGCGGACACAGTCGTCACTATGCATGGGTGCCGTTGAGCACCATCCAGGAACTCGATCGGCTGCGATGGAGCGCGGCGCGAGACCTCGACCGCGTGCAATGTTCGACGTTGATCATCCACGCGGTGGACGACGAGTTGACGAGCCTGAAGTCGGCTCAGTACATTCGCGACCGGGTCAATCGCGAACATGACAACGGCAAGGCCCGCCTCGCTGTGCTTGGCGACAGCTATCACATGATCTGCATCGACAACGAGCGCGAAGATGTGGCCCGGCAGGTGACGGCGTTTCTGGCGCCCGTGTAGAAGGGCGGGCACGCAGCAGGATCGGACGCGCCCATTCGCTCAATCTCATGGGCTTAAGGGTGCCAGGGAGGTTTGATTTGAATAAAGTACGTGATTTGAGTATTTGGGAGCACACGCTTGACCAGATCGGCAACGATCAGGATTCCACGATAACAGCGGAAAAAACGTCCGGCAAGGATCCGAACTCTTCTTACAGAGACGTACTGCCTTCAAGGGCGCGAAGAATCAGGCTCGTGGAGCGGCCCACTCGCACCACGGCAATCCTGTCGTGGAGCGATCCGACGTCGTGCCGTTATGCGTATCAGGGTTGGTGTGTGAGCCGTGCCGAAAGCATCGGAGTGTGCGTTCTGAGCGGGTTGCCGATACTCAAAGGAGACGAGGTTTACAAGCCACGTGCGTCAGGATCAAGGCCACGGAATGCGAATGCAATGATCCTGCGGCGGGTGCTCGAACACGAGCGTATAGAGTTGGCCTTCTGTGATATCTAGCGAGATGGACTTATTCTTCCCATGAGGTTTTGCTTTCGTCCCCTTACTGGAGTAAGGCTGGGTTTTAGGGTTCCGGCTGCGAAACGCCAGAACCTGACGGTCGAGTTACGTGCACAATTTGGCCGCGACGTTTTTCGCGCGGAACACTCTACCCGCACGCACCCACCTCGCCGCACGCGGTGCAAAAGTCGCACCCGTCCTTGCGGATTACCGCATTCGCTCCGCACGACCCGCACTTGCGTCCGAGCATCGTATGCAGACCTTGCGCGCCGCCGGGTTGTGTCAACGCGAGAGCGTCGGCATCAGTCTCAACGGGATGCGGACGAATGCCGAAATCCGCCGGCAATGCCGTCTCGGCGCGCATCTGTCCGCGCGGCAAACGCGCCAGCATGCGCGAGGGCACCTGATTGCCTTCGGCATCGAGAAAGCCGCGCCGATGCAGAATCTGCTGGATCGCGAAGGCGAGGGCGGCCACTTCCGAATCGTGCCAGCGTGGCGCGCGATGTCCGTCCAGACGCTGCACCTCACCGAGCCGGACTTGCCCGCGATCCCACGAAACCTTGCGCATGTCCTGCAGATTGCGCGCGACAAAACCGCCGCGCGCCGCCAGCGACAGCGAACGCATGGTCGCCGTGATCCATTGCTGCGATTCGTCGCGCTGACCCGTCGGAATGAAGAACTCGATAGGCCGTTCGATGGTGACGTCTTCACCACCCAGCCGCCCGGTGACCTCGATGAACGACACCGCGACGTAAAGCGACTTCTTGCCCAGCTGCGTCAGATATTCGACCTTTTCGATGATCGCGGGCAACTCGCCCCTGGGCCGATGATCGATCGCGATACGCAGCGGATCGAGGTCGTTCTCGGTCAGGGTGTCGTCCGCTTGCGGCGGGCTCACGCTGAGCACCGCGCCGAGCGTTTCGTTCGGCCGATAGGTGGCGAGACCCTTGAGGCCATTTTTCCACGCGTCGAAGTAAAGGCTTTCGAACGCCTCGAACGGGTAGTCGGCGGGCACGTTCACCGTCTTCGAGATCGACGTGTCCACGTACGGCTGCACGGCCGCCATCATGTCGAGATGGTCGCGTGCCGACATTTCCAGTGCGCTGACGAAATAGTCCGGCAGCTTGTTCGTGTCACCGCCAAGCTCGCGATAGAGCCGATATGCGTAGTCTTCGACATCGAACGATTCGCGCCCGCCGTCGGCCATCACCTTCATGCGCGTGTAGGTCCACGAGAAGGCGGGCTCGATGCCGTTCGACGCGTTGTCCGCGAAGGCGAGGCTCACGGTGCCGGTCGGCGCGATGGAGAGCAGATGGCTGTTGCGAATGCCGTCGCGACGGATTGCCTCTTTGATGTCTTCGGGCAAGCGCGAAGCGAACGTGCCGGCTTCCAGATAACGCGCGGCGTCGAAAAGCGGAAACGCGCCGCGCTCGCGCGCCAGTTCCACGGATGCGCGATACGCTTCGTCGCGCATCAGTTGGGCGATGCGCACGGCGAAGTCGCGGCCTTCCTGCGAGTTGTAGCGCAAGCCGAGCATGACGAGCGTGTCGCCGAGACCGGTGAAGCCCACGCCGATGCGCCGCTTGGCGCGCGACTCGTCGTATTGCTGCTGCAGCGGCCACAGCGTGACGTCGAGCACGTTGTCGAGAAAGCGCACCTGCGTGCGCGTGCGTTTGGCAAGGCCGTCAAAATCGAAAGAAGGCTTGCGGCCTTTCATCTGCGCGAACGGGTCGATCACGAAACGCGTGAGGTTCAGCGGTCCGAGATTGCAGCAGCCATACGCCGGCAGCGGTTGCTCGCCGCAAGGGTTGGTTGCGCGGATGGTTTCCACGGCGCGCAGATTGTTGTCCTCGTTCATGCGCGAGATGAACACGATGCCGGGTTCCGCGACGTCGTAAGTGGAGCGCATGATGCGATCCCAGATCGCGCGCGCGGGACGTTCGCTGTACACCCACAGGCCGTCTTCGCGTTGCCGCACGTCGTCGGCGGCGCGCTGGGCCGGTGAGGGCTCGGCGCGATGCACGAGTTGCCACGGCTGATCTTCTTCGACGGCGCGCATGAATTCATCGGTCACGCCGACCGACACGTTGAAGTTGTTCCAGCGCCCCTTCGAATGCTTGGCCTCGATGAACTCCAGCAAATCGGGATGATTGCAGTCGAGCACGGCCATCTGCGCGCCGCGCCGCGAACCGGCGCTTTCGACCGTGCGGCACGACGCGTCGAACACGTCCATATAACTGCACGGACCGGACGCCGACGAACTGGTGGTGTGAACGCGCGCGCCTTTAGGGCGGATCGCCGAAAAGTTGTAGCCGACTCCGCCGCCGCGGCGCATGGTCTCCGCCGCCTGCAGCAAGGCGACGTAGATGCCGGGCAAGCCTTGTTCGTCGACGCCCTGAATCGCGTCGCCCACGGGCTGCACGAAGCAGTTGATCAGTGTGGCCGCGATGCCGGTGCCCGCCGCGCTCATGATGCGGCCGGCGCCGAGCGCGCCGTGCCGCAGGTTGTCCACGAAGAGCGCCTCGACCGATTCGCGCAGCGCTTGCGGTTCGGCCTCGGCCACGCCGCGCGCGACGCGCTTGAACACATCGTCCGCGGATTGCTCGTCGCCTTTCGCGTACTTTTCGAGCAGGACGTCCAGGGAGAATTGTTGCGGTGCGACCAGCGGTGCGGAAGGCGCGGGGTGCGCCGGGGGGGCGATCGGTGTGCGGGTTTCCGGCGTGTCTTCGGCCATGGTATGCCCTCAATCGGCGCCGCAAGGGGTACGGCGCGGTGGGTGGAGTGCGGGTCACGATAACGCCGTGCCTGGAGCAGGCAGGGTGACTTGACGCAACGCCGTCCACCTTAACGCACGTGACGAGGGGCCGCAATCAGAGGGTGTTTACCCACGCCGGGAAGCGGGTCGCGCGTGCTGCACGTGCCGCTATGTGGGTTGGTGCGCCGGGCAGAGCGGGCGCGTCGGGCGGGTTGGCCAGGACGTGCGCGCGACGCCGGCAAGAAGATCGAGGCTCAGGCCTCGACACACTCCAGCAGTTCAGCGCAGATCATGGCGGAAGCATTCAAAGGCGCGGGCCGCTCGGCCGGTTTGAACACCGCGTCGCCGCGGCGAATCTTGCGGCGCGACACCGCACACGTGCCTGACGTATGTGCCGACCTGCGCCGCCACCGCTGCTCACCGTAGTGACACTTTCCCGGCTCGACCCAGCGAATCACGAGCGTCGTGTCCGAGCGCTCGAGAATTTCGATGCGCACGCCATGGGTACCGTCAAGGGGGATGGACTCTAAGGTCATCGTCGTCGGCTCCGTATTGTGTGGTGTCGCGAATGTAGTCCCGCGCGCGCCGGATAGCCATTGTGTCGCAGTTGAAACACTGTTCTTCAAACAGCAACAATGAAACTTGACATTCGCGCTATCCCGAAAAGACGGGCCTTCGCGGGCCATTGTTATGCTGAATTTACGATAGGACGAATTTTTGCAACGCAGTGTTGTACGTAGTGAGACAAGCGTACTGCCTGCAAGGGACGCCGGTGCTTCCTTTAAGATGTGGTTTATTGATGAGCGACCGTGCCGCGCCAGTGTAGCGGCTTTGCATTTTTCCGGTCGGCTCGCGCACACCTATCGAAGGAAGTCCCTTGAAGGGTGCCTTCACAAAACCATAAGAGCTCACATGAATTCACACCCGCCTGCCGCACCACCTGAACCGCCTGACACGCCGGACTGCCTGAAGAAGCAGAAAGCGGCCTCGCTCGTGCTGTACATCGGCCTGGTGTTGCTGGCGTTGTGGGTCGCGCGCGATTTCATTGCGGTGGTGGCGTGGGCTGCGGTGCTTGCGATTGCGCTATGGCCGTTGTTGCGCAAGGTCGAGGGCAGCCGCTGGTTTACCGGGCACACGACGCTGATCGCGGCCGTGTTGACGCTGGCGATCGCGTTGCTGGTCGTGCTGCCGGTGGGCATCGGCATTGCCCAGGCGCTGCGCGAAGCGCACGACATGAGCGACTGGTTCAAAGACGCGCAGGAAAACGGCATCCCATTGCCGGATTTCATCCAGCACCTGCCGTTCGGCGTGCAGCAGGTTTCCGCGTGGTGGCAGGCCAATCTTGCTCAGCCGCTGCGCGGTTCAGCGGCCATGAAAGGACTGCACAGCACCACGGTGATGACGCTCGGCCGGCACTTCGGCGCGCGCGCGGCGCATGCCGTAGCGGTGTTCGGTTTCATGCTGATCACGCTGTTCGTGATTTTTCAGGCGGGACCGCGCCTGTCGAACTCGCTGCTCAAAGGCATACGGCGCGGCTTCGGCGAAGATGGCGCGCAGCTTCTGCTACGCATGGCCACGGCGGTGCGCGGCACGGTGTCAGGACTGGTCGTGGTCGGGCTCGGCGAAGGCGCGTTGCTGGGCGTCGCGTATTTCGTGACGGGCTTGCCGCATGTCGCGCTGCTTGCGCTCGTCACCGCGATCGCCGCGATGCTGCCGTTCTGCGCGCCGCTCACCTTCGGTCTCGCGGCCTTGTGGCTGATCTCGCAAGGCTCGGTGGCGGCGGGCGTCGGCCTCGCCGTGTTCGGCTCCGTCGTGGTGTTCATCGCCGAGCATTTCGTGCGGCCGGTGCTGATCGGCAACTCGACGCGTTTGCCGTTCCTGCTCGTGCTGTTCGGTATTCTTGGCGGCGCGGAAACGTTCGGCCTGCTCGGCATCTTCATCGGTCCCGCGTTAATGACCGTGCTGATGGTGTTGTGGACCGACCTCGTGCGATAGTTGCACGGGTTTTCATACCGGCATCAGGCAGTGCTGCTGAAGCGCTCAGGGCCGCTGGTTTGACGGGTGGTCCTGTGGTTGCTGCTGCTGCGGTTGCGGTTGCGGCTTCACGCAGCCGAGCGTGTATTTGAGCGCGGCGGGCAGCAGCGCGCTCCAGACGTCCCACGTATGGCCGCCGTCGATGATGCGCAACGCCGCCGGATTGCCCGCCAGCCGCAGGTGTGTATAGAGCGACGATGCATCGGCCTGGATCGCGAGGTCGTCGTCGCCGGCGGCGATGAACATCGGCAGACGGTACGGCCGGCTCATGTAGCGATCCCATTGCGCCGGGTAGTTGAGTTCGTGCCAGATATGCGCGTCGAATTCGCGCTCGCCGAACACGCCGACGCGGCGCGCAGCCGACGCACGCGGCGGCTCGTTGGGATAGATCGCGGGGCTCAGCAGCAGCGCGCCGCAGAAGCGCTCGGGTTGCGTCATCGCGTAGCGCAACGCGCCGAAGCCGCCCATCGAGACGCCGCCAATCATGCGTGCGCCGCGTTGCGTCGAGACCGCGTAGCGCGTTTCGATCTCGGGCAGCAGATCGTCGAAGAAGGCGGTCTCCATCTTCTCCTTGCGATCGACATACCAATCCGTGCCGCCTTGCGGCATCACGATCACGACGGGCGGCATGTCCTTATGCTCGATCAAGGCGTCGGCCGCGCTCTGCAGATGGCCTTGTGTGATCCAGTCGTTGGCGTCGCCGTTATTGCCGTGCAGGAGATACAGCACGGGCAGGCGGCTGCCGTCATGACGATAGCCGCTCGGCAGATAGATCGTGTAGGCCCAGTCGCGGCCGAGGGCGTCGGAATGGAAGCTGCGGCTGATCACGGTGCTGGCGAGCGCCGGCGCGCTGATCGAAGCCGCGCAGAGCGCAACGAGGGCTGAACGTAGGAATAGACGCATGTCGGAGTAGGAGGCCGCCGCGCAGCTTGCGCGCGGCCGTCATGCTATCAGGATCGGCAGAACATTTTGACCGTTGGCAAGTTCAGCGGACGGCGGCAGGGACGTGACTGAGTGGCGGAGAAATAGCCTGTGGCCGCCGTCAAGCGGGTAATCCCATGCCTTTACGCATGGACGCCGTTCAGGGCGATGTGCGCAACCATCCGCCATACAAGCGGCCGGCCACACGCTTGAGCGGCTCCGCCCCCAGCGCGACCGCGAACAGCGCGCCGATCGCGATCGCGTCCGCGAGCAGTCCGAGCGGATAGTTCAGATAGCCGTCCGTCGCCGCGTACAGCACGGAGTCGACCACGAGCGAAATCACTGCGCCGGCGATAAAGCACAGCAACCCTTTGCGCCCGATCACGCCGACCCATGGTGCCCATTGCGCGAGCTTCCTTGCCCAGCCGAGCTGAATCAGATTCGCGACCAGCCACGCGATGGCGAGAAAATTCACAGCTCGCAGGTACGAGAGGTTTTGCTTGAGGCTGGCATCGAGCGGTTCGTGCTCGATAAACAGCTTGTAGTAAGCGCCGGCCGCGACCACTGCAAGCGCCAGCAGGCTGACGAGCCAACCCAGACGGTGTGCGCTCGCGCGCTGATAAACCGGCTGGCAACGGGCCAGCACGCCGAGCACGAACAGCAGTTGCCAGGCGAACGGATTGAAATCCCAGCGCATGTCCGGCGCGGCGGGCAGGTAGGCGACGATGGCCGGCGCGCTGGCCCACAGCGCGACGCTGCCGGCCAGCAGCAGCCAGGGCTTGCTGCGCGCGAGCGGCAGGATCATCGGCACCAGCAGCGCGAAGAACGCGTACATGGGCAGCACCGAAGCCAGATACGGCTGGCGGCGGAACAGCAGAATGTCGCCGAGCGCCGCGAGCGGGGTGTCCATCAGATCGTCGAGATCGGTGATGGCGAGATTCGGCCCGTCAATGCTGAATGCGCTGAGCACGGCGCTGACCAGCAGCATCAGCGCGGCGGTGACGAGGAACGCGCGATAAATTTCCAGCGAGCGCCGCAGGAAGCGGCTGCGCGCGATCGTCTCGTTGCGCCGTTCGGCCAGCGCGGCGTACGCCGTGGCGGTCGCAAAGCCGCCGAGGAACACGAACACCTCGGCGGCATCGCATAGCGCGTAGGCGTGCAGCGTGACGCGCGACAGAATGCTGCCGCCGATGTGGTCGACGACGATGATCAGAAGGACCAGCCCCCGAAAAAAATCGAGTTCGATCAGGCGGGATTGCGACTTTTGCATTGTGTTCGCCAAAAGCAAACCCCGTGCGACGGCGCGCTGGTGCAGCGCGGCAGGCGTCTCACAAGGCTTTAGAAATTGGATTGGGATGCTGCGGCGGATACGCGACCCGCGTCGCCGCTTTCCAACCGGCCGAACGTGGCACGGTTGCAGGAGGCAGTAAAAGTGACCCGCGTGCTGGCGTGGAGTTCCGCTGCGCCGCCGCAAGAAGTTCGCGATTATATTTCTTTTCGTGACAAATCGGCTTGAGGCAAGGCAAGGCAGCGCGGGTGACGCGCCGCGGCTATCAAGTCCGCGTGGCGCTGCGCCGTTTACCTGAATGAGCGCCGCGACAAAAGGGCCCACCGCACCAAGTGGAGATTTCGCAACGTTTTCAGATATCGACACGACACCCAATGGACGGCGGCCTAACGGCGTGTGAGGATTTCCGTAAAGCGCGCCAGGGTGGGTGCAGCACCTTGTGAGGCGCCAAGAACAAAGCGGCCGGATCGAGTTGTCCCATTGCTCGAGTGCAGGGAGATCGTCATGAACAAGCAAGTGTTCGCGCTAGCTGTCTCCACCGCTTTGTCCGCCGCTTTTGCCGCGCCCGCCTCGGCGCAGACGAGCGTCACGCTGTACGGCGTGCTCGACGAAGGCATCAACTACACCAACAATGTCGGCCGCGGTCATGTCTATGAGCTCGCGAGCGGCTATGCGCAAGGCAGCCGCTGGGGGCTGAAAGGCGCCGAGGAACTGGGCGGCGGCCTGAAGGCGATCTTCCAGCTGGAAAACGGTTTCGACGTAAGTTCCGGGCGGCTCAATCAGGGCGGCCGCATGTTCGGCCGTCAGGCCTTTGTCGGCTTGAGCGCGAATCAGTTCGGCACCTTGACGTTCGGCCGCCAGTACGATTCGGTGGTCGACTATCTGGCCCAGACCACGGCCAACGGCAACTGGGCCGGCTCGCTCTTCTCGCACCCGTACGACAACGACAATACCGACAATTCGTTCAGGCTCGACAACTCGGTCAAATACACGAGTCCGTCGCTGTCCGGCTTCCAGTTCGGCGGGGTGTATAGCTTCAGCAACGACACCAGCTTCGCCAACAATCGCGCGTACAGTTTCGGCGGCCAGTATTCCTATGGCGGCCTGCTGGTGGCCGCGGCGTATCTGCAGGCCGACAATCCCGGCAATGGCGCGAACGGGGCGATCACGGCGAACGACGCCAGCTTCATCGCCGCCCGCATGCGCGTGTTCGGCGGCGGCATCACGTACACGTTCGGTCCGACGACGGCCGGCTTCGTCTATACCAATTCGAATTATCTGGACCCGACCGGCAACGGCTATCTCGGCGTGACGCCGCTCGTGCCGCCGGGCGTCTTGCTGAACTCGCTGAAGTATCAGAACTTCGAGGTGAACGGCAAGTATCAGATTTCGCCGATGCTGTTCGTCGGCGCGCAATACGTGTACACGATGGAAACCTACGACGCATCGAGCGGCGGCGTGAAGCCGAAAATTCACTCGTTCGGCCTGATGGCGGATTACAACCTGTCCAAACGCACCGACGTCTACATTCAGGGCGAGTATCAGCAGGTGACCGGCGACTCGACCTATTCGATTCTGGACGATGCCTTCAACGTCGGCACGCAGTCGCCGTCATCGACCTCGAAGCAGGTCGTGGTGCGCGCGGCGATCCGGCATAAGTTCTGAGTCGCCTTACCTGGTCGTGCCACGCGGCCGTCTGTCTTTGGGCGCTGCGGCGGCGGGCGTTCGCTTGCCGATCAATTCCGCCACCCAGTCGACGAAAATCCGCACGCGCGGCGCCAGATGCCGGCCGTGCGGAAACACCACCGAAACCGGCAGCGGCGGCGCTTTCCAGTCCTTCAGCACTTCGACGAGTTCACCGCTCTCGAACAGCAGCGCATCCACGCTGCCGACCGGCCCCTGAATCATGCCGAGTCCGGCGAGGCAACAGCCGATATAGGCATGCGCGCTGTTGACCGAGACGGCGCTGCGCATCGCCACGGTCTTCAGTTCGCCTTGCTCCAGATATTCCCAGTCGAGATCGCGCCCGCTGCGGCTCGAGAAAAAGCCGACGGCGACATGGCCGCCCAGATCGGCGGGCGTACGCGGCAGGCCATATTTCTCGATGTAGCCGCGCGACGCGCAATTGACCTGTTCGAACTCGCCGATGCGCCGCGCGACCAGCGTCGTGTCGCCCATGCTGCCGACCCGCACCGCGCAATCGACGCCGTCCTCGATCAGATCGATCATGCGGTCGGTCGCGCTCAGCACGACGCGAATGTCCGGATAGCGCGCGAAGAAGTCCGGCAGCGCGGGAATCACCACGTGCAGCGCCAGCCGCTCCGGCAAATCGACGCGGACCGCGCCGCGCGGGCCGGCGGCGACATCGGCGAAGAGCGCCTCGGCGTCGTCGATATCGGCCAGCACCTGGACGCAGCGCTCGTGATAGGCGGCGCCTTCGGGTGTGAGCGCAACGCGCCGCGTGGTGCGCTGGAGCAGCCGCACGCGCAGATGGCTTTCCAGGTATTGGATCGCGTTACTGACGGTGGGGCGCGGCAGTTGCATCTGCTCGGCGGCTTTGGTGAAGCTGCCGAGTTGCGCGACGCGCGCGAAGACTTTCATGGCCTGCAAATGATCCATCGACGATGCTCTCCGTCTGAGCCCGCTCGGGCGGGGTTCGGTGGGTTTCCATTGTGCCGATTGTTATCTGTTTTCGACCAATCTGATCGAGCGCCGCGCCTTTATCGCTACACCGGCCTGGCGCAGAATGCCGTTCAGACTTGGCGAATCGGGCTTAAACGCGGCTTCAACGCGGCTGCAAACGCGGTTGCAAATGCAACTCCAGGCGCGGCTTCACGCAGGCCGGTTCGCCGTCATCCTCAATGCGATCAAACGACTTCAGGAAGGCACGCCATGAACACACGTCAACTGGGCCAGCAAGGCCCGCGCGTTTCCGCCATCGGCCTCGGCTGCATGGGCATGTCCGATCTGTACGGCCCGGCCGACCGCGACGAAGGCATCGCCACGATTCACGCGGCGCTCGACGCCGGCATCACGCTGCTCGACACCGGCGACTTCTACGGCATGGGCCACAACGAAATGCTGATCCGCGACGCGCTGCAAGGGCGTCAGCGCGAGAACGTGGTGGTCAGCGTGAAATTCGGCGGAATGCGCGATCCGGCCGGCGGCTGGATCGGCTTCGACGCGCGGCCGGTCGCGGTGCGCAACTTCCTCGCGTACACGCTGCGGCGGCTCGGCACCGACTATATCGACATTTACCGTCCCGCGCGGCTCGACCCGGCGGTGCCGGTCGAGGAGACCGTCGGCGCCATCGCGGATCTGGTGAAGGAAGGCTACGTGCGCCAGATCGGCTTGTCGGAGGTCGGCGCGCACACGCTGCGCCGGGCGCGGGCCGTCGCGCCGATTGCCGATCTGCAGATCGAATACTCGCTGATGTCGCGTGGCATCGAGGCCGAAATCTTGCCGGTGTGCCGTGAACTCGGCATCGGCATCACCGCGTACGGCGTGTTGTCGCGTGGTTTGCTGAGCGGCGCGTGGTCGAAAGAGCGTGGCGCGCAGAAGGATTTTCGCAGCGTGAGTCCGCGCTTTCAGGGTGAGAACCTGGAGCGCAACCTGGCGCTGGTCGAAACGTTGCGCGGGATCGCCGACGCGCGCGGCACCAATCCGGCGCAATTGGCGATCGCTTGGGCGCTGTCACGTGGCGACGACATCGTGCCGCTGGTCGGCGCACGGCGCCGCGGCCAGTTGACGGATGCGCTCGCCGCCACCGGCTTGAAACTGAACGCCGATGAACTGGCGCGCATCGAAGCGGCGATTCCGCCTGAAGCGGTGGCGGGCTCGCGCTACAACGAGGTGCAGATGGCGCATCTGGACAGCGAACGCAGCGGGCATTGATCGGCTAGCCGATCATTCCGCTTTTGAAAAAGCTTTGAAAAAGCGAAAAGGGAAGGGGTAAACGAATCGCGCGCCTTGAATAACGGATTATCACAAGGCGCGCGAATTGAAGATGATGAATATCGAGCAGCGTATTAAACCGGATTAACGCTCAATTCATGACGTAATTCTGAAACAGAATACCGACGATCACGCCGAACGGAATGCCGAAGGTCCGGCCGCGAAGCGTGGCGTTGATATCTTCATCGAGGACGAAACTGCAGCGGCGCTCGCGCCACACGGTCTTATAGGCCAGAGGTTTAGCGTCGACGATTACGATGGAAATCAGCGCGGTCACGATAACCTGTTCCAGCGCATGCAGTTTGGCCATGAACGGCGAAAATTCGCCGGCATTGCACAGGAGCACCATGATGACGGCGGCAATCAGAGTGCCGAAGAAAAAGCCGCTCATGAATCGGCTTGCTGAACTGAGAGAATCCATTTGAACCTCGGCTTTATACGCCGCCTTGATAAAAGCGGCGAATCAAAAAATATTCTGACGGAAAGGGTTCCATTCGGTAAATCGGCGCTGCCGTGACTGCGACGCCGCTCGACCTCAATGGGATGCGTAAGAATATTTTTATTGCCGGGCCCAACCTATCGTCCTTTTCCTAATGCCCGATAGGATGAATCCCAAAAGCGAGGAAGGTCGGCACGTTCCAGCTAAGTGCCGAACAGGTTCAACCTGGCGTACTGCAACAGCATGATGGTTTTTCCATCGACAATTTCACCGCGCTCGATCATCGCCAGCGCTTCATCCACCGGCAGTTCCAGCACCTCGATGTCTTCGCCTTCTTCGGCGAGGCCGCCGCCCGCGCCGACTTTGGCCACCGCATCGTATTCGGCGACGAAAAAGTGCAGTTTCTCCGTGACCGAACCCGGACTCATGAAGGCCTCGAAGACCTTGCGGACGTCGTGCACGCGGTAGCCGGTTTCTTCCTCGACTTCGGCGCGAATCCGCTCTTCCGGCGACGCGGTCTCCAGCAGCCCGGCCGGCGTTTCGATCAGCATGCCGTGATGACCGTTGACGAACGCCGGCAGCCGGAACTGCCGCGTCAGCACGACCGTGCGCCGGTGCGGTTCGTAAAGCAGCAGCGTCGCGCCGTTGCCGCGGTCGTAGGTTTCGCGGCTCTGCCGCTGCCAGCTGCCGTCGGCGCGCCGGTAGTCGAAGGTGGTTTTTTTCAGCACGTACCAGTCGTCTGACAGCACCTCGACGTCGACAATCCTGACTCTTTCGGCGGTTTCGTTCATGGCTTGCATCCTGTCCCGTGGAAACGCGGTTCGCTCCGCATGCGAATCATGGTATCGTGCGATATCGTGCAAAAACAAGTAATTTCGTGCAACTCTGCGGAATCCGCCAAGGACCAATCGCCGTGCTTACATCGCAAAGAAAGCAGCTGATACTCGACGCGCTCAAGCGCAACGGGCAAGTGATCGCCAAAAGCTTGAGCGCTGAATTCGAAGTCTCCGAGGACACGATTCGCCGCGATCTGCGCGAACTCGCCGCCGAAGGCCTGCTTCAGCGCGTACATGGCGGCGCACTGCCGGCGTCGCCGGCAGCGGTGGATTTTGCCGGGCGCGAGCGGATCGAATCGGCGTCGAAGGCGGCGATTGGGCGGGCGGCGGCGGCCATGATCGCGCACGGCCAGATTGCGTTCGTCGACGGTGGCACGACGGCCGTGCAGTTGGCGCGCCATCTGCCGCGGGATTTGCACGCGACGATCGTCACGCATAGCCCGAGCGTCGCCGTCGAACTCGTGGAACATGCCGGGCTCGAGGTCGTCATGATCGGCGGCCGCCTGTTCCGGCATTCGATGGTCAACGTCGGCGCCGCGGCCATCGAAACGCTCAGCCACATTCGCGCGGACCTGTATTTCATGGGCGTGACCGGCGTGCATCCGCAAGCGGGCCTAAGCACCGGCGATAGGGAAGAGGCCTACGTGAAACGCGCGTTCGCAGAACACGCGGCGGAGACGGTGGTGCTGGCGTCGGCGGAAAAACTCAATGCGGCCTCGGCGTACAAGATCGCGGATGTGACAGCGGCCGGTACGATCGTCGTCGAGCGGAACACGGATGAGGCGTTGACCTCGCCGTTCGAAGCCTTGGGTATTAGCGTCGTGCGCGCATAGTTTGGCATGCCGATTAAAAGATCGAAAAATCGCCGAAAACCGCTGTAAACCTGCGAATATAGCGCTTCATACCAGATCCGTTATTTGCGAGATAGCGAACAAAATTTGACGCACGCTGTGGCGAATCAACGCGATAATCCCGCCCCTTGCCCTCTG
Organism: Paraburkholderia dipogonis; assembly: GCF_042680985.1. NCBI lineage: Bacteria > Pseudomonadati > Pseudomonadota > Betaproteobacteria > Burkholderiales > Burkholderiaceae > Paraburkholderia > Paraburkholderia dipogonis. The sequence continues at coordinate 255,765 of NZ_JBHUFR010000022.1, forward strand.
TGGGGCGAGGAAAGGCAACTCACGGTAGTTCAAGGTCAATCAGATCGACTGCGGCACGACCGAAGTGACGGTTGTCGCTGGTCGCCGGTACGCCCGGACGTTGGATAGCGTCCGCGGTTCGAATACCTCCCCTCGTGGTGACAGCCGTCCAACGCAAGTTAGTGCTGTGCCAGCACGCACGCGGACGCTCGCGCGCGATGCTGCATACTTCTGACGCCGCCGTCAGGCAGTTACGTTGCGGGCCGCCTCGATGCAAGTCCTTTGGACAACGCCTCGAAGCAAGCCCCCGCGAGGCCGGGTTGCCGCCGTATTCACTAAAGGAGAAGTCCATGGGGAAACTCGACCTTTCGCGTCGCAGTTTTCTGAAGGCCAGCGTGTTGGCGGGTGTGTCGGTATATATCGCGCCGATGGGCAGCCGCGCATTCGCTGCGTTGTTCGAAGAAAAAATCCTGACGCCCGTGCAGTGGGATGCGGCCAACGGCCAGGCGAAATTCCGCATCGACGGGATTGCCAAAGTGACCGGCTCGAAAGTGTTCGCCCGCGACATTCGCGCCGCCGACATGCCGCACTGGCCGCAGCAGCAATCGCACGCGTTCATTCTGCGCACGACGCAAGCCGACCGCAGCTACGAAGGCTTCGACCTGTCGCTGCTCGGCGACGAACTGAAGCCGGACCGCGTAATTACCGCCGCCGATCTCGCGCGCGACGGCCTGATCTTCCCGGCCTTCTATGGCGACGACATGCTGTTGCCGCCGGGCAAGACGCCCGCGTATCTCGGCCAGGCGGTGGCGATCCTGATCTATCACGACTTCGCGCGCTTCCGTTTCGCGAAAGACAAGCTGAAGTTCCAGGATCAGATCATCCGTTACGGCGCGCCGACCGGCGCGCTCGAACGCGATCCGTGGGGCACGTTCCGCTTCGTGCGCGTCGGCGGCAAGACGCCGTACGACGAAGACACCTTCTCCAGTCTGAAAGACGCCCCTGTTTTCCCGAGCATGATGCGCAAGCATCAACCGGTGTGGCCGGACGGCGTCGAACACGGCAAACTCGACGAGCAGGGCATGTTCCACGCCGCGCGCATCCAGCAGGAACTCGATCAGCCGTCGCCGGACTGGCTGGTGATGGAGCGCGAGTACAACACGCAGTCGATCGACACGGCCGCGCTCGAGCCCGACAACGCGAACTGCTGGTACGACGCGGCGACGCAATCGCTGCATATGGTCGTGCCGACCCAGGCGCCGTCCGAGGTCGCCGAGAGCGCCGCCGGGATGGTTGCGAAGTGCGCGTTCCCGGTGAAGCATCTGTTCATCCACCCGTGCTACACGGTGGGCTACGGTTCCAAGGATCACTTCAACGTGCCGTTCTACGGCCTCGTCTGCGCGATGTATTCGGACGGCCGTCCCGTGCGCCTCGCCAACGATCGCTACGAGCAGTTCCAGACTTCGTTGAAGCGCCACGCGTTCAAGATGCACTACCGCATCGCCGTCGATAAAAAGAGCGGTCTTTTGCAATCGTTCAAGGCGGAGATGGAAGCGAACGGCGGCGGACGCTGCAACTTTTCGCCGTCGGTGGCGATGGTCGGCGCGACGGCCGCGCAGTCGATCTATTACTTCCCGAAGAACGATCTGTCGGCGGTGGCGATTGCTTCGCGCGCGATCGACGCGGGTTCCGCGCGCGGCTACGGCACGCTGCAGAGCATGGCCGCCACCGAGATGATGATCGACGAAATCGCCGCGCAGCTCGAACTCGATCCGATCGAGTTCCGCCTGAAAAATGCGCTGCGTTCTGGCATGAAGAATACGCAAGGCGCGGTGCCGGCCGGCGCGATTCGCGTCGACGACGTGCTGAACAAGGCGAAGCTGCACCCGCTGTGGACGAACCGCGCGAAGCGCAAGGCCGAGTTCGAGGCGGCGCATCCGGGCAAGCGCTACGGCGTCGGCTTTGCGTGCGTGCAGAAGGACTTCGGCACGGGCGCGGAAACCTCGTTCGCGAAGGTCGAATTCAGCGCCGACGGCAAGATCAGCCTGCAACATACCGCCGCTGAAATCGGCACCGGCATGTCGACCTCGCAGGCCGTCGCGGTGGCGAAGTGGCTCGGCAAGCCGGCCACCGACGTGCATGTCGCCATCACCGACTGGCCCGATCTGCCGGTGGTGACGAGCGGCGATCCGTACATGATGTCGCAAGCGGATCAGGACAAGCTCGCGGCGAATCCGCGCTGGTCGCCGGGTTACGCGTCGCCCTCGAGCGCGACGAATTCCGCTTACTACTTCACGCACAGCACGCGCGAAGCGGCGCGCGTCGTGTTCACGCATGGCCTGTGGCCGGCGGCGATGTCGATCTGGAGCCTGGGCATCGGCGGCGGCCAGGCCGCGCCCCTGGTGGTGCGTATCGAAGACGCGCGCTGGGTCGACGGCAAGCTTTCCGCGGCCGGCCTCGAAGCGCTGCCGTTCGAACAGCTCGCAAAGAAGGCGCACGAACTCGGACTCGTGACCGGCGCGACCGTGCACGTGTTCAACCGCTGGCAGTGGACCGAAGCGGACTTCGAGATCGACGGCAGCGTCGAGCGTTGGCCGCTCGACGGACTCGCCGTGCGCTACGGCGACAGCGCTCCGACCGATAAGCAGAAGACGCAGACCACGTCGAATCGCTACCGCGTGCTGGATCGTCAGCGCGTGTTCATTCCGCCGGTCCAGCGCAACAACGCGGCCGTGACGTATTACAGCGCGGTCGGCACGCTGGTTGAACTGTCGGTGCATGAAGCGAGCGGCAAGGTCGATCTGCTCGCGCATCACTCGATCATGGAGTGCGGCAATCAGATCTCGCCGCAACTCGTGTCGGGCCAGTTGCAAGGCGGGCTGGCGATGGGCATCGGCCACGCGCTGCATGAATATTTGCCGCTCTACGAAGACGGTCCCGGCAACGGCACGTGGAATTTCAATCGCTACCACTTGCCGCGCGCCACGGATGTCGCCGTCTGGACCCAGACCGGCGAAGTGCTGCCGCCGCTGACCGAGACCGATCCGCCGAAGGGCATCGCCGAAGTGGTGATGATTCCGGTGGTCGGCGCCATCGTGAACGGGATCGCGCACGCGATCGGACATCGCTTTACCGACCTGCCGGTCACCCCGCAACGTATTCAGGAGGTGCTCGCATGACGGCACTTAATCAAACCAACGCTAATGCCGCTAGTGGCGCGGTGAGCGCCGCCGCGGCAAGCGGCGCTTCCGCGGCGCTCGGCACGGCTCCCGCTAGCAGCGCTTCCGTAGCTTCTGCGAGCGGCTCGCCTGCTGCTCCCGCGAGCGGCGTCGCCGGGGCTTCGGCTCCCGTCGCCGCGAGCGCGCCTGCGGGCGCGTCCGCTGCCGCCGTGGTCGAGCGACCGCTGACGCATTTCCGCTCGATGCCGCTGTCGATCAAGGTGAACGGCGAGATCGTCGGCCCGACCGATGTGCCCGCCGGGCTGATGATGATCGATTACCTGCATGAGTATCTGCACCTCACCGGCTCGCGCCTCGGCTGCGGCCAGGGCATCTGCCACGCGTGCGTGGTGATCGTCGACAAACCGGACGGCACCAGCGAAGAAGTGCGCACCTGCATCACCGGCGCGAATTTTTTCCACGGCAAATCCATCCGCACGATCGAAGGCCACGCGAAGCGCAACGAAGCGGGCGAGGTCGTCGAATTGGCGCCGATCCAGCAGAAGTTTCTCGAGCACTTCAGTTTTCAGTGCGGCTACTGCACGCCGGGCTTCGTCAATGCGGCGATCGTGTTGATCGAACGCCTGAAGCGTCAGCCGGTCGCCAAAGACAAAGTCGAGGCGACCATCACCGAAGCGCTGAACGATCACATCTGCCGCTGTACGGGCTACGTGCGCTACTACGAAGCCGTGAAGGAAGTCGTGCTGACGACGCCGGGCCTCGTAAAGGACGCCGCATGATGATTCGACCGATCACCTTGCGCCGCGCGCTGTTGCTGCTCGGTGCGATGCTCACGCTGAGCGCGTGCGGCGGCAAGCACGACGACACCGGCGCGCTTGCCGCGGCCGCCGCATTGGGACCACAATCCACCGCCGCCGACCCACTCGCGCGCGGCCGCTACCTTGTCAAAGCCGCCGACTGCGCCGCCTGTCACACCACGGCCGACGGCGCGCCGTTCGCCGGCGGCGTGAAGCTGGCTTCGCCATTCGGCACCTTCTACGGCACCAACATCACGCCGGACAAGGACCACGGCATCGGCAACTGGAGCGCGGACGATCTGTACAAGGCGCTGCACGACGGCGTCACGCCGGACAAGCAGCTCTATCCGGCGATGCCGTATACGTCGTACCGTCAGTTGTCGCGCGCGGACAGCGATGCGATCTACAAGTACCTGATGGCGCAGAAGCCGGCTGCGGTGGCGAACCACGAGCCCGAACTGTCGTTCCCGTTCAACCTGCGTTTCGGCGTGCGTTTCTGGAACTGGGTGTTCCTGAAAGACGCGTTGCCGGATGCGTCGACGGGACAGACAGCGGAGTGGAATCGCGGCCGCTATCTGGCGAGCGCGCTCGGCCATTGCGCCGAGTGTCATACGCCGCGCGGCACGTTCGGCCAGCTCGACGGCGCGAAGCCGCTGACCGGCGCGGCGCTCGGCCGGATCGCGGCGCCGGACATCACGCCGCACGGTCTCGCGGCGCGTGGCTGGACCGCCGCCGATCTGCAGACCTTCTTCGCCACCGGCATCGCGCCGCAGGGCTCGGCATTCGGCGAAATGTACCCGGTGGTGCATCTGAGCAGCCAGTACCTGACGCACGACGACCTGCGCGCCATGTCGACCTATCTGCTCGGCGACCAGGCGCCCGCGCCGCAACCGCTGCAGTCCGTTTCCGCTGACGCCGCTCAGCTCGAAGCAGGGCGCAACGTGTATCTCGCCGTGTGCGCGGGCTGTCATGGTCTGAACGGCGAAGGCAAGCCGCATGTCGCGGTGCCGATGCACGGCAATTCGACGCTGCGTCAACGCGATGCCCACAACCTGATCGTGGCGATGCTCGACGGCATCGGCGCGCAGGATTTTCCGGGCCTCGAACGGATGCAGGAGATGCCGGGCTTTGCCACGCAGCTCAGCGATGCGGAACTCGCACAACTCGCCAACTATCTGCGTGCGACGTGGGGCGGTCAGCCTGCCGATGTGACGGCGGACGCGGTGAAAGCGCTGCGTTGAACCGTTGCTGTATTTCTGGCGCTTTGTATCAGGCACCAGGTGCAGGCATTTAAAGAAACCGACGCTCTCTGGTTAAGGGCGTCGGTTTTTTAATGCACGGTGGTCTTGCGAAGGATACCTGGACAAAAGCCGTCGGGGCCACTCACGCACGTCAATCCCGCTGTTCGCATTCCATCGAACCGGAAGGCCTCCGTGCCGCCCGCGCGCCGACGCGACTCTTCCTCCCGCGTCCCGCCTGCCGAAGCCGGCGATTCAAGTTTCCATGCCACTTTGCCGTTAATGCAAACGTTACCGTGCGCTTGCCGAGGCATCGCCATGGGTGCGCTTGACATGACTTGCAAACCCGCACCCGATTCGCCGGCGACGCACGAAATGCGGTCCGACAACACCCGGACTTGCGGCGGTCACGCGGATGCCTGACGGGCTCGCGCCGCCGCCGTACACGTTGCATGCGCAACGATGACCGCAATACGCTGCGTAAGGTTTGTATCAAAGTATGTGGGTTGACGCGTTTTGTTAAAACGCACTTTACAATTCCGCTTGAATTTTAATCGGCAATCTGGCCCTTTTCGCGGAAGATCGGCTGTTCTGGCGGCATCCGGCAGCTTGTGAGGGCGAGGGGTTGGGTTGGTCGGCAAAGGCATGGGTGAGCGCCGCACGAGGCGGCTTTGCCATGTCGCAGGGAAAGCAGCGCGCCGTCCTGGCGTGCGCATCGCTGCGGCAAGGCGGCATCCGGCTCGCCAATGAACGAGGCAGGAGTCGAACAAGATGGGAAAGCGCTTCGACAGAACAATGATGGCCAGTCTGGCCGGCGTATGGGTCGCGCTCGCGGTCGGCGGTTGTGCGAATGTGGGGCAGCAGGGCGCCCAGACAGGCGCGGCAGCGGCGCCTGCGTCCAGTGTGCCGGTAGCAAGCGCGCCTGCATCTGATGTGACGGCGGCCGCGCCGCCCGGCATCAGCGCCGAGCAGAGCGCGCTGCTCAGGAAATCGCCGCCGCTCGTGTATCGCGTCAAACGTGGCGACAGCCTGGCGCGCATCGCGCAGCATCATCATTGCAGCGTAAAGCAGTTGCTAACCTGGAATGGATTGAAGGCGTCCTCGCGCTTGAAGTTGGGACAGGTCTTGCACGTCGCGTCGCCGGAAACAGTGCGAGCGGTGGATGCGGCCAATGCGGCGGCGAAAGCCGCGGCGGCATCCACGCCGGTCGCGGCGCGGCAGGCGGCGGCAAGCGCGGCGGGCGCCGCGCAGTCACCGTCGCAAGGCGCGCAAGTCGTGCAAGCCGCGCAAGCTGTCCAATCGGCGCAGTCCGCGCAGTCGCCGGCGCTCAGTGCCGCCGAAGCACGCGAAGTGGCGCACCAAACCGCGCGGCACGCGAACGCCGTAGCGCTGGCCTGGCCCGCGGGCGGACGTGTGGTCGAAGGATTCCAGCCGGGCGAGACACGCGGCATCGAAATCGGTGGCAAGCCGGGTGATCCGGTACGCGCAGCCGCCGACGGCAAGGTGATGTATGCCGGCACGGGTCTGAACAGCTACGGCAGTCTGATCATCGTCCAGCACAACAAGGACTTTCTGACCGCCTATTCGCACAACCGCAAGCTGCTGGTCAAAACCGGCGATATCGTCGCGCAGGGACAGCAGATCGCCGAGATGGGCGACGAAAACAACTCGCGCGTTTCCGTGGGCTTTGAGTTGCGCCGTGACGGCAAACCGATCGATCCGATGCCGTACCTGCCGCAAGGACGCGGCTAGAAGCGCGGCTTCAATCCAGCCACAGCAGCACCGCGGCGACGATCGCCTCCGGCGCATCTTCCTGCATCAGGTGGCCGGCTTTCGGCACCGCCTGAAAGCGCGCTTCCGGTATGGCCGCGGCCAGTTGCCGGCCGCGCGCCAGTGGAATCCACTGGTCCTCTTCGCCCCACAAGATCTGCACCGGGCAGCGTAACTGCGAATAGCGCGCTTCGACTTCGTCGGTGTAGCGCTGATCCATTTGCGCGATCTGCCGGTAGAACGCGGCCTGGCCGGTTGCGCCGAGCCATGGCTTCACATAGGGCGCGAGTTCGTCGCCCGGAATCTCGCGCGCTATCGCGCCGCGCAGGTACGCTTTCACCACCGCTTCGTGGATATACGGCGGCAGTCCGGCGAACGCGTCGCCGTGGTCGCGCACGTGCCGCACGAACGGCGAACCCCATGGCGCGACCGCCACCGGATCGATCAGCGTGAGGCTCCGGTAGTCGCAGCCATCGATCAGATGCGCGCGCAATGAAGTCGCGCCGCCGAAATCATGAGCGATGACATCCGGGCTTGTCAGTCGCCAATGCGCGAGCAATTCCGCCAGCAAAGCGTTCTGCACGCCGAGCGAGACGTCCTGGCCGTCGCGCTGTTCGGATTGCCCGTAGCCGAGCAGGTCGTAGTAATAGACCGTGCGCGTCCGGGCGAGATGCGGAGCAATGCGATGCCACACATACGAAGAAAACGGCGTGCCGTGCACCAGCACCAGCGGCGGACCATTGCCGCTCACGTTGAAACGCACGGCTTGATCGCGGAAGGTATAGCTTTCGGGGAGCGGCCAGGTTTGCATGGCGATGAACGTCGCGAGGAAGTTTGCCTACCTTAGCAAAGCTTCACAAAGCATGCTGAGCGGCTTTCCGTAGCTCCCGCTGAACATCTCCCGCAGAAGCTCACCTTTGTTTTATTCAGCAAAGCCAGGCAAATTCGGCCAGGACTCGATCGCGCACTCGTTTCAATCGAAAACGGGTGGGGCCGGCAACACGCACTCTTACGAATCGCGCACAAATTGGCCTGAAATAAGGCTTCGTTGTGTTGGCCGTGTTTGAAAAGCCTGGTAATCGCTCGGCGACGCACGCATGCCGCCGTCGAGCGGACAAGTCGCGATCGATCGAAACGCGTGCTTTCGATGGTGAGGAAATTCGGGAGGCGAGGCGGGTTGAACGCCACGCGCCACACCTGCGATCATGCCGACAACAAATCGCAACCATCGCGCAAGCAAATCGCAACCAACGCGCGGCCCGAACTCGCACCACGCGAGCACACCAGGCCGCGCGCAACCGGCTACTTCGATTCGATCCCGCGCAACAGCTGCGACACCTGGCCATGCTGATGCAGGATTGCCGGATCGGCCTGCAACAGCGGCAGATAGCGCGGCAGAAAAGCATTGTTCGGCTGGTCGGGCGAGAAGAGTCCCGTCACCGCTTCGGCCGCGGCGGTGCGGTCAGTGGCCTCGGCTTCCTTATCGTCGAGAATTTCGTCGACGTTCGCAATGACCGTCGAGAGCGGCGTGAGCCAGCGGAACCCCGATCCGTTGATGAGCACCTGCAGGAAAGCCGCCGGCGTGACCGGTCCGAATTCCTTTTCATACACGGCACGCTCGTGGTCGAGAATGGCCTTGTGCAGCGCCAACAGCGGTCGGCGAATGTCCGAGAGGAATTGAGTGCATTGCGAGTCGTTCATGTGTGCTGCTCCTTCGGATAGTCAGTCAGACCGGACCATGCTAACAAAATCGCCCGCTATTGATTCAACAAGATTCACGGGTCGCATAAAGGCCGGTCGTTCAGGCCGATGCGCGGATCGTCTCCCGACGATTAACAACAGCTTTCAAACGCGCCATTATCATCCGCGAAATGCTTCGAGCCGGCCACCGGTGTGCAGTCACGAAGCGAACTTTTTAAGTCGCGTCTACAATTCGCCGGTCAGTATCGGCGCGCTCGCGCCTGCGCATTTATCGCCGTTTGCAACGACCGGAAAAACGTTACACGTATTAGTCCAGTCAGTGGAATAAACGCGGCGAGCCTTTACGTTTTGGTTCGACGTCTCTGTCTAAACAGCCTGATAAACAATAATCCCCACTCGGAGCCGCTCAATGACAACGCTGAATATCAATGGCCAGACGCACACCGTCGACGCGCCACCCGACATGCCTCTTCTGTGGGTGCTGCGCGATATCGTCGGTCTGACCGGCACGAAGTTCGGTTGCGGCATCGCGCAATGCGGCGCGTGCACCGTGCACCTCGACGGCGTGGCGGTGCGCTCGTGCGTACTGCCGGCAGCGGCCGTCGGCGATAAAAAGATCACGACGATCGAAGCGGTGGGCAGCACGCCGGCCGGTCAGAAGGTGCAGCAGGCCTGGCGTCAACTGGACGTGGTGCAATGCGGCTACTGTCAGTCGGGTCAGGTCATGTCGGCGGCTTCACTGCTGGCCGGCAATCCCAATCCTACCGACGCGGACATCGACGCCGCCATGGCCGGCAATATCTGCCGCTGTGGAACCTACAACCGCATCCGCGCGGCGATCAAGCAAGCCGCCAAGGGGGCTTGATATGTCCCAAGGTTTGCTTGATTCACACAATGGCGCGCAAGCGTCGAAGGGCGGCGCGCGCGTCGCAGGTGGCTTGTCGCGCCGTGGCTTTCTGAAACTCGGCGTGACGGTCGGCGCAGCGGCGGGCGGGGGGCTGTTGCTCGGCTTCAGCATGCCGGCCGCCAGTCAGGATCAGAAGGCCGGCAAGTCGGTGATCGGCGGCGACGGTGTCGAAGCGCCGCAAAGCGGCGTGTTCGCGCCGAACGCGTTCATTCAGATCGATACCGCGGGCAAGGTCACGCTCGTGATTCCGAAGGTCGAGATGGGCCAGGGCGTCTACACGTCGATTCCGATGCTGATCGCCGAAGAACTCGAAGTGCCGCTCGATGCGGTCACCATCGATCACGCGCCGCCGAACGAAAAGCTCTTCATGGACCCGCTGCTCGGCGGCCAGCTCACGGGCGGCTCGACCTCGATCCGCTATGCGTGGGAGCCGATGCGCAAAGCGGGCGCCACCGCGCGCACCATGCTGATCAGCGCGGCGGCGCAGCAATGGCAGGTCGATCCCGCAAGCTGCCATGCACAGTCCGGACAGGTGATTCACGAGGCCAGCAAGCGCAGTGTCAGCTATGGTGAACTGGTGACCGCCGCCGCCGGTCTTCCCGCGCCGCAGAACGTCAAACTGAAGGACCCGAAGGACTTCAAGCTGATCGGCACGGCGGTCAAACGCCTCGACTCGCCGGAGAAAGTGGACGGCACCGCACTGTTCGGGCTCGACGTGCGCGTGCCCGACATGGTCTACGCGGCGATCGCGAACTGCCCGGTGTTCGGCGGCACGCTCGCGAGCGTCGACGATACCAATGCGAAGAAAATTCCCGGCGTGCGCCAGGTCATCAAGATCGACAACGCGGTCGCGGTGATCGGCGACCACACGTGGGCCGCCAAACGCGGCGTGCAGGCGCTCGTCATCAAGTGGAACGAAGGCGCGGGCGCGAACCTGTCGATGAAGCAGATCGTCGACGATCTCGCCAATGCCTCGCAGCGCGACGGCGCGGTGGCGCGCAAAGACGGCGACGTCGGCAACGCGTTCTCCAATGCGAAGACGCGCGTCGACGCCGTGTATCAGCAGCCGTTTCTCGCGCACGCCACCATGGAGCCGATCAACTGCACGGTGCATGTGCGCCCCGACGGTTGCGATGTCTGGCTCGGTTCGCAGGTGCCGACGCGCGTGGTGGATGCCGCCGCGGCGGTCACGGGTTTGCCCGCCGACAAGATCGTCGTGCACAACCATCTGATCGGCGGCGGCTTCGGCCGGCGGCTCGAGTTCGACATGGTCACGCAAGCTGTCAAGGTCGCGAAGCAGGTCTCGACGCCGGTGAAGGTGGTCTGGACTCGCGAAGAAGACATTCAGCACGACATGTACCGCCCGTATTACTACGACAAGATTTCGGCCGGGCTCGATGCGAATGGCAAACCGGTCGCATGGCAGCACCGCATTGTCGGCTCCTCGATACTGGCGCGGTTCGCGCCTCCCGCGTTCAAGAACGGCATCGATCCGGACGCGGTCGAGGTCGCGTCGGACTTGCCGTACGACCTGCCCAACCAGTTGATCGACTACGTCCGCCAGGAGCCGCACGCGGTGCCCACCGCATTCTGGCGCGGCGTGGGACCGACGCGCGGCACCTTCGTGGTGGAGAGTTTCATCGACGAACTCGCGGCGCAGGCCAAGGTCGATCCTGTCAAATATCGTCAGGACCTGCTCGGCAAGACTCCGCGCGCGCTGAACGTGCTCAACGTCGCCACGCAAGCGGCGAACTGGGGCAGCGCGCTGCCGAAGGGCCAGGGGCGCGGCGTGTCGGTCATGCATGCGTTCGGCAGCTTCTTCGCGATCGTCGTCGACGTCGCGGTGGAGCAGGGCGAGGTGGCCGTCAAGCACGTGGTCTGCGCGGTCGATTGCGGCATGGTGGTCAACCCGAACACAATCGAAGCGCAGGTGCAGGGTGGCATCATCTTCGGCATCACGGCGGCGCTCTACAGCGAGATCACGATCAAGGACGGCCGCGTCGAGCAGAACAACTTCACCGACTACCGGATGCTGCGGATCGATCAGACACCGCCTATCGAGGTGCATATCGTGAAGAGCAGCGAGGCGCCCGGCGGCATCGGCGAACCTGGCACGGCCGCGCTCGCGCCCGCGCTGACCAACGCGATTTACGCGGCCACCGGCAAGCGGCTGCGGCAATTGCCGGTCGGCAGCCAACTGCAAACCGTCTGAGCGGAGCCCGACATGAAAAACACTCTGAAGGGTTTTGGCGCGGCGTTGTGCGTGACGCTGCCGTTGTTCGCGCAGACTCCGGCGCGAGCGGCGGATCAGGCGTTGGTGCAACGCGGCGCTTATCTGGCGAAGGCCGGCGATTGCGTCGCCTGTCATACGGCGCCCAAGGGCAAGCCGTTCGCGGGCGGCCTGCCGATGACAACGCCGATGGGCCAGATCTACACCACCAATATCACGCCCGACCCGCAGACCGGCATCGGCGGCTATACGGAAGAAGACTTCGCGCGGGCGATGCGTGAAGGCGTCGCGAAAGACGGCCACAACCTCTATCCGGCGATGCCGTATCCGTCGTATGCCAAGGTCAACGACGACGACATGAAAGCGCTGTACGCGTATTTCATGAGCGGCGTGGCGCCGGTGCAGCAGGCGAATCGCGAACCGGACATCAAGTGGCCGTTGAACATGCGCTGGCCGTTGAAGTTCTGGAACATGGTGTTCCTCGATAAAGGCGTCTATCAGGACAAGCCGGGCAAGGACGTGGCGTGGAATCGCGGCGCATATCTGATTCAGGGGCTCGGGCATTGCGGGTCGTGCCATACGCCGCGTGGCATCGCGTTCCAGGAAAAGGCGCTCGATGAAAGCGGCAGCGCGTTCCTGACCGGCGGCGTGCTCGACGGCTGGTTCGCGGCGAACCTCACCGGCGAGCACAACGTCGGTCTGGGCCGCTGGAACGATCAGGACTTGCAGGCGTTCCTGAAGACCGGCGCGAATCGCCATGCCTCGGCATTCGGTTCGATGACCAGCGTGATCAACAACAGCACGCAGGGCTTGAACGATACCGACATCGCCGCTATGTCGACGTATCTGAAGTCGCTGCCGCCGGCAGGGGGCAGCGGCGCGCCGCCTTACACGTACGATCCGCAGGCGACGAAGGTGTCGCTGAACCGTCCCGCGAGCGATGCCGGCGCGCGCGTCTATACGGCGTACTGCATGCACTGCCACGGTGTCGATGGACGCGGCTTCGCGCCGATGCTCGCGCCCCTGTCCGGCAATCCGAACGTGCTGGAGAAGGATCCGTCGTCGCTGATCAACGTGACGCTGAACGGCACCGAGGACCTGGTGATCGGCGGCATTCCCGCGCCGTATCCGATGCCGAAGTACGCGCCGGTGCTCAACGACCAGCAGATCGCCGATGTGCTGACTTTCGTGCGCGCCGGGTGGAACAACGGCGCGCCGGCGGTGACGGCTGGCGACGTGGCGAAGCTGCGCAAGTCGACGCACGCGGCCCGCTAGTTCTGCGAGGCTGGCAATAAAAAAACGGCAACCGCTTCACACGGTTGCCGTTTTTTCGTTCATGTGCTGGAGCCAGGCATCAACGATGTTGCCCTACCTTCTGCCGTTTCTCCAGCACCCGCGCGTACCAGGTTAGCGGGAAGCACATCGCGAAGTAAATCATCGCGACCATGCCGTAGATCGGGAACGGACGGAACGCGGCGTTGGTGATCATGGTGCCGGTCTTGGTCAATTCGGTGAAGCCGATGATCGACGCGAGCGCCGTGCTTTTCACCACCTGCACGAGAAAACCGACCGTCGGCGCCACCGCGATTTTGCGCGCCTGCGGCCACACGATGTAACGCAACTGCTGGCCGAACGTCATGCCGAGACTCGCGCCCGCGGACCACTGGCCGCGCGGCACGGCTTCCACACAGCCGCGCCAGATATCGACCAGATACGCGCTCGTGTAAAGCGTCAGGGTGACAGTGGCGGCAACCCACGGCGACACATCGACGCCGAGCAGCGGCAAGCCGAAAAACGCGAGGAAGAGTTGCATCAGCAGCGGCGTGCCCTGAAACACCTCCACATAGAGCACGACGATACGCCGCAGCCAGGCGATCGGCGACACGCGCATCGCGAGCAGAATCAGCCCGACGATACCGCCGCCGACAAACGCGATCAGCGACAGCAACACCGTCCAGCGCGCGGCGAGCAACAGATTGCGGGCAATGTCCCACAGCGTGAATTCGACCATGATCAACGCTCCGTGGGCAGGGTGCGGGCGCCGCGCCACATCAGGCGGTTGCGCCAGTTACGCGGCGCGCTCTCGTTACCGCGCGCCGCACGGCCCGCGAATAGACCGCGGCCGAGCCGGTTGAGGATTTGCCGCAACACGATCGACAGCACCAGATACGTCGCGGTGATGATCAGGTAGCTCTCGAACGAGCGGAAGTTGCGCGACTGGATGAAGTTGGCCGCGTAGGTGAGATCGGGCACGGAAATTTGCGAGACCACCGCCGAGCCGAGCATGACGATCAGCACCTGGCTCAGCAGCGCGGGAAACACATTGGCGATAGCCTGCGGCAACACGATGAAGCGAAACACTTGCCGCCCGTGCAGGCCGAGCGCTTGCGCCGCCTGGATCTGGCCACGCGAAATCGAATCGATGCCGGCGCGCACGATCTCGATGGCGTAAGCGCCGAGATTGACCGTCATGGCGAGAATCGCGGCCTGCACTTCGTCGATATGAATGCCGAGGCTCGGCAAGCCGAAGAACACGAAGAACAACTGCACGATGAACGGCGTGTTGCGGATCAGCTCCACATAACTCGCCACCACCCAGCGCGCCCATTTCGGCCCCGCCACGGCCACGCTCGCACCGGCAATGCCGACGATCCCACCGAGCAAAGTCGAGACCGCCGTCAGCCCCAGGGTCACGGCGACGCCGCGCGCGAGCATCCCCGCATAGAGGCCGAAGCCGCTGAAGTCGAACGCATAGGTCATGGCGTGGCGCTCATCGTGAGGTCAAACTCCGGCGCGGACCACGCTTCGCGGTCCGCGCAAAAAAGGTTCAGAGGTCGGCCGGCAGCGGCGCACGCAGCCACTTCTGCGAAATCGCGTTCATGGTGCCGTCCTTGCGGGCCCTGGCAATCGTTTCGTCGACCTTCTGCTTCAGACGCGGCTCGTTCTTGTTCAAACCGACGTGATCGGGCGAGCTGAACAGCGAGAATTTCTGCTCGGGATCGTTAGCGGGATGACGCGCGAGAATCGTGGCGCCGACGTCGTTGCCGACTACCATCAACTGTACCTGACCAGAAAGAAACGCCGAAATTGCGCCGTTAGGATCGTCGAATCTTTTGATGTTCGCCGTGGGCGGCGCGATCTTGGTCACGCTCAGATCTTCCAGCGTGCCGCGCGCGACTGAAATCGACTTGCCGGCGAGATCGGCGGCGTTCTTCACGGGCAGGGCTTTCGGGCCGAACACGGCGAGGTAGTACGGCGCGTACGGCTGCGAGAAGTCAATCACCTTTTCGCGTTCCGGCGTCTGGCCGACTGACAGCAGCATGTCCGCCTTGTGGTCGGCGAGATAGGCCATGCGGTTGTCGCCCGTCACCTGTACGAGTTCGACCTTGGCGTTGAGCGCCTTACCGATCAGGTTGGCGACGTCGATGTCGTAGCCCATCGGCTTCATGTCCGGACCGATCGAGCCGAACGGCGGATAGTCCTCGAACACGCCGATGCGTACCGTGCCGGACTTGGCGATATTGTCGAGCGCGTCCGCATGCGCGGCCGACGGCAACGCGCACAGCGCACCGAGGGCGGTGAAGGCCAGCGTCGCGGCGAGTGTGGCGAACACGCGGCGGGTGCGGGTTGGGGTAGCGCGGCGGTGGTTCATGGTCTGTCCTCTGTCGAAAAGTGTCGGTATTGGAATGGGTTCGAGTGGCGTGCAACTCAATGCGCGGCGCGCGCGGCGATCAGTTTGCACGCGTGCGGCGGCAATTCCGCGAGCACCGGCATGCCGAGCGCAAGCCCCGGCGTTTCGCGTGGTGTGGTGGCGGCGGTCAACGTGAAGCCAGCGCAATCGATGGTTGCTTCGAGCGACGCGCCCACGTCGCGGATAAACGTCACCGTACCCAGCAGCCGGTTCGGGCCCGCCGAGTCGGACGCTGCTTTCACGCACACGTCTTCCGGGCGGATCAGCAGGCGGATATCGCTGCTCGACTCCGGCACGCGCGCCGATTGCACGACGCTGATGCGCCGGCCGCCCGGCAGGCTTACGCCGCCCGCGCCGTCGTAGGTGACCGGCAGGATATTGCCGAGGCCGATAAAGTCGGCGACGAACTCGCTGACCGGATCGCGATAGATGTCGAGCGGCTTGCCGACCTGCGCGATGCGGCCTTTCTCCATCACGACGATTTCGTCGGCCATCGTCATCGCTTCGCGCTGGTCGTGCGTGACCATGATCGTGGTGATCCCGAGGCGCTGCTGCAGCAGGCGGATTTCCACCTGCATGGCCTCGCGCAGTTTGGCGTCGAGCGCGGAGAGCGGTTCGTCGAGCAGCAGCAGTTTCGGCTGCGACGCGATCGCGCGCGCAATCGCCACGCGTTGGCGCTGGCCGCCGGAGAGTTGGGTAACCGGCCGGTTCGCCATGTGCGGCAACTGGATCAGTTCCAGCAATTCGGCCACGCGGCGCGTCTGCTGGTCTTTCGCGGTCTTGCGCAGCTTCAGCGGATACGCGACGTTTTGCGCGACCGTCATGTGCGGAAACAGCGCGAGCGACTGAAACACCATGCCGAAGTCACGCTGATTGGCCGGCAGACGCGTGATGTCGCGCCCGGCGAAATGGATGCTGCCCGAGGTCGGCGTTTCCAGCCCGGCGATCATGCGCAGCAGCGTGGTCTTGCCGCAGCCGGACGGGCCGAGGAAGCACACCAGCTTGCCGTCGGGGACGCTCAGATCGACATTGTCCACGGCATGCGCCGCGCCGAAACGCCGGGTCACGGCCTGCAACGTTAAATGGGTCATCGGATGCTCCAGCAGTTGGGCGTCATGAGCGCGGGGTCACAAGGCGACGCCTTCGTCGCCGATCAGCTTTTCGAGCAGCCAGATCAGCGCGAAGTCGATCGCGACGATGAACACGGCGAAACAGAACACGGTCGGATCGAGCGACGACACCGTGCGGCTGTAGAGCCACACCGGCAGCGTCATCGTATCGATGCCGTAGAGGAAGAACGTGACTGTAAATTCGTTGAACGAGATGATGAACGCGAACAGCATGCCGGCGAGAATGCCGGGGCGCATCAGCGGCAGGATCACGTCGACGAGCGCACGGCCGGGACTCGCGCCCATCACGCAGGCGGCCTCTTCGAATTCCGGGCCGATCGAGGCGACCGACGCCGCGCAATTTTTCACGGTGAACGGCAGCGCCAGAATCACGTGCGCGATGATCAGGCGGAACACGCCGAGTTCGACCGGCAGCACGTTGAACACCAGCAGCAGAGACAGGCCGAGCATGACGAGCGGATAGACGAGCGGCAACGCGACCAGTTGCTCGACCACGGGTTTGCCGCGAAAGCGGTAGCGGCTCAGCGCGTAAGCGGCGGGCACCGAGACGAGCGTGGCGATCGCCATGGTCGACAGCGCGACGACCAGGCTCGTGCGCAAGGCGGCGCCCATCGAGAGCGTGTCGCTCGCGTCCGGCGACACGAAGCTGTGCCACGCGGCGTGATACCAGTGCAGGCCATAGGCGTGTGGCGGGAATTCGAGCGTGTCGGCCGCGCTGAACGACATGGTGATCATCGTGAGGATCGGCAGCGCGGCGAGGAACAGAACGATCGCCGCGAGCAGGGCGGTGGCCTTGCCGAGCTGGCCGGGCATGACGGCCGCGAGCCGTGGCGGGCGCGGCGAGCCCGGCATGCGCGAGGGAGCGGTTTGAACGGGCGTGCTCATGCGTGCGGCTCCTCGGCAAGTTTTTGCGTGCGGCGCACGAGACGCTGCGACAGCGCCATCACCGTCAACGTGGCGATCATCAATACGACACCCGACGCGGAGGCCGCCGGCCAGTTCAGCAACGGCGCGACCTGATCGTGGACCAGTACGGCGAGCATCGGCACGCGGCGTCCGCCGAGCAGCAGCGGCACGGCGAACGCGCTCGCGTTGTAGGCGAACACCAGTAGCGCGCCGGATACGAGGCCGGGCATCGCCAATGGCAACAGCACGTGACGCAGCGTTTGCCAGCGTGTCGCGCCGAGCGTGGCGGCGGCTTCTTCGTAGGAACTCGAGACCGCGCGCATCGCGCTCGAAAGCGGCAGCACGGCGAGCGGAAAGGCCGTCTGGATCAGGCCGAGCAGTACGCCGTTTTCGCGATACAGCCACATCAGTGGACGTTGCACGAGGCCGCTGCCGAGCAGCGCGTGATTGAGCAGGCCGGCCGGTCCGAGAATGATCAGCCAGCCATAGCCTTGCAGCAGCAGATTGACGAGCAGCGGCAGCAGCACGCCGGCCAGCAGAAGCCGCCGCGCGAGCCGCGACTTCGTGCGCGCCATGGCCAGCGCGACCGGAATCGCCAGCAGCACAGCGCAGATCATGCTTTGGAACGCGAGCTTCAAGGTGAGCCACAGCGACTTCATGAAGTAGCCGTCGAGCAGGTCCGCGTAGTTTTGCAGCGTGAAGCCGCGCCACTCGTTGCCTTGCGTGCCGAAGCTCATACGCAGCACGACCAGCGCCGCCGCGCCGAGGATGGCGAGAAACAGCAGGATCGGCGCAAGCAGCAGCCATGGCCGCGCCTTTGTCATCGCGGTGGCGGCAGGCGTGTCCGGTCCGAGACCGGACACGCCCGACGCCGCGTCCGACGCCGGCCCGGACGAAGCAACACGCCGCGAGAAGCGCGCGAGCATCGTCGTCATGCCGCGAAGATTTCGGTGTAACGCTTGATCCACGCCGGCTGAACCACGGCGAGCGCCTTGTCGTCATGCAGCACGGCTTTCTCGGCGATCTGCTGCGGGCTCGGCACGAACGCGCGGCTCTCGGCGGGAATCACCGCTTTCGAATTCACCGGGCCGTTCAGCACGTCCGCGGCCATGCGGCCTTGCACGCCGGCGTCGAGCGAGTGGTTGATGAAGGCGTGGATCAGATCGCTGTCGCCCGGATGCGCTTTCGGGATCACGGTGAACATCAGCTGCGTGGCGAAGCCTTCTTTCATGCCGTAGGTCACGCCCATCTTGTACTCGGGCTTGCGGATCTGGTCGGGGAAGAACGCCGGTGAATAGATGCCGCCGATATCCAGCGAGCCGGTGCGGAACAGATCCGCCACCTGGTTCGGGTTCTCGCCGAGCGTCATCACGCGATCTTTCAGTTGCATCAGTTTCTTGAAGCCCGGCTCGATGTTCTGCTGCGAGCCGCCGTTCATCTTCGCGGCGATGATCGCGAGGTCGACCGCTTCGGCCCACTCGGGCGGCGGCAGGAACAGGCGTCCGGCGTATTTGGGATCCCACAAGGCTTCGTAAGATGCGGGCGCGGTCTTGACCGTCGACGTGTTGTAGATCAAGCCGTCCGACCACAGCAGATAGCCGACGCCGAAGCCGTTCGCGCCCGTGCGGTACTGCGGCGCGACGTCTTTCAGGTTCGGCAGTTTGTCGAGATCGGGCTTCATCAGCAGACCTGCGTCGCCGAGACCGGAGGCACCGACGCCGGCCAGGGTGATGACGTCGTAGGTCGGGCGGTCGCCCGCGGCCTTGACCTTCGCGACCATGCCGGAGGTGCCGTCGGCGCGGTCGGCGATGACTTTGGCGCCGGTTTTCGCGGTGAAGGTGGCGGCGATATTGCGCAGCGCGGCCGCGCCGGTGTCGTCCGACCAGGTCAACAGGCGCAACGTCTTGCCGCTGAAGTTGTGTTCCTGCGCGCGCAGATTGATGAACGGCATCGGCAAGCTCGATGCCGCGAGTGCGGCGCCGAGCGTCTTGATGGCCTGCCTTCTACCCCGTTTGATCTCTTGCATGGCGGTCTCCTGTGTTGAACGCCTTGTTGCCCGATGATGCCGCTGTGATTGCCGCCGTCGCCTCGCTGATTGGCGTTGTCTGCCCGCGCTGCGTGTTGAAGCACTCTAGGTTTGCCAAAATCCCTCAACAAACGAAATATGCGCATGGACGGCATGACACAAACTCATGCGGCGGCTGTTTCGCGATTGCCGCGGCGCAAGGCCGTCGGACGGCGGGAGCGCCGAGGCAGTAGCGCATGCGGGTTAACGTCCATGTTTCGCGGACACTTTCCGCCCTCGCGGAGGTATGAGGAAAGCTCGGTTCTGGTGCGATGGTGGACGCGTTTTGCCCTATGCCGGTGCATTGTGGCTTGCCGCATCGCCAAGTTTGGCGGCGGCATGAGCCGAATGCATGAGGCCACATTGCACGCCTGTCGTGCGGAAATTTGTGATCGCGTATCCTGTAGGCTCGGGCGTGGCGTTCCGGCGGCCGCAACGAGCCGCGCCGCCACGCCCGCGTAATGACTTTTCCTGATCGTACTGGACACTCACGATGCGACGCCTACCGCCGCTCAACGCTCTGCAGATTTTCGAAACCGTGGCGCGGCATCGCAGCTTCACGCGTGCCGCCGATCATTTATGCCTGACACAGGGCGCGGTCAGCCGGCAAATCATCGCGCTCGAGGATTACTACAAGTTTCCGCTCTTCAAGCGCCATGCGAAAGGCCTGACGCTCACCGCCGAAGGGGAATTGTTGCTGCCGGCCGTGAAGGAGAGCTTCGCGCGCATCGAGGAAATTTCGCTGCGCCTCACCCGGCAGCGCACCGATCTCGCGTTGAAAGTGCCGACCTGTGTCATGCGCTGGATGTTGCCGAAGATCATGCGCTTTCAGGCCGAATATCCCGAACTGCACGTGCAGATCACGACCACGTGGCAGCACGAGGTCGATTTCCAGCTCGAACCGTTCGACGCCGCGATCATCTACGGTTCGTCGCCGGGGGCGGGCGTGCAGGCGGTGCCGTTGTTCGAGGAGCGTCTGACGCCGGTGTGCGCGCCCGATCTTCTGAAGGACAAGCCGCTCGCCGAAGTGGCCGACCTCGCGCGTCATACGCTGCTGCACCCCACGCGCGATCATCGCGACTGGAAGATGTGGCTCGCCAAAGTAACCGAGATCGATGCCGCGAACGCCGCGGCGATCGACGCCGAACACGGCCCGAGCTTCGATACGCTGGATATGGCGACCAATGCCGCGCTACAGGGTTTCGGTGTGGCGATCAGCGACCTCGCGCTGATCGACGAGGACGTGGCGGCCAAGCGTCTCGTGCGCCCGTTCGATACGGTGCTCAAGACCGGTTGGCGCTATTACTTCGTTTATCCGGACTCGGTTGCGCATCAGCAGAAGCTGAATCTGTTCCGCGACTGGATCGCGGCGCATTGGGAAGAGTAGGCGCGCCGTCTGGGCGGCTTGGGGCTCCTGTTTATGGATCAGGTCCGCAGGCTCAAGGCGCGAACGACAGAAACAGATACGCCGCGAACAGCGACAAATGCACGGCGCCCTGAAGAATCGTCGTGCGGCCGGAGCTGAGCGTAAGCGTGCCGACGATCAGCGTGAGGACGAGCAGCACGGTCTCCTTGCCGTCGATGCCCAACACCAGCGGCTGGCCGGTATACAAAAACACGCAGGCGACCGTCGGGATCGTCAGCCCGATACTGGCCAGCGCCGAGCCGAGCGCGAGATTCAGGCTGTTCTGCAAGCGGTCGGCGCGCGCCGCGCGCACCGCGGCCAGCCCTTCAGGCAACAGCACGAGCGCGGCAATGATAATGCCGACCACCGCCGGCGGCGCACCCGCATTCTCGACCGCGGTTTCGACCACCGGCGAAAGCACCTTCGCAAGCAACACCACCGCGACTAGGCATACCAGCAGCAAACCGCCGGCCGCCAGCGCCTGACGGGCGCTCGGCGGCGCGGCGTGGACGTCCTCATCCGGCGTGGCGGCCAGGAAGTAATCGCGATGGCGAACGGTTTGCACGAACACGAACACGCCGTACAGCACCAGCGACGACACCCCGGCAAACGCCAGTTGTGAAGACGACAGGATCGGTCCAACGCTGGTGGTCGTGTAGTTCGGCATGACCAGCGTCAGCACGGAGAGCGATGCGAGCACGGCCAGCGCCGCAGCGGCGCCGCGACTCTGGAAATCCTGCTCGCGATGGCGAATGCCGCCGACCAGCAGGCAAATGCCGACAATGCCGTTGCAAACGATCATCACCGCGGCGAAAACCGTGTCGCGCGCGAGGCCTGCCTTTTCCGGACCGGACGTGAGCATGACCGAGACGATCAGTGCGACCTCGATCACGGTGACAGCCACCGCCAGCACCAACGTGCCGAATGGCTCACCGACGCGATGCGCGACCACTTCCGCATGGTGCACGGCGGTGAAGACCGCCGCGCACAGCGCGACGCCGACCAGCACGAGCAGCAGCCCGCTGTCCGGCATGGCATACCCGATACCGAGCACGATCCACGCAAGGAACGGCACTGCAATGGTCCAGCGGGGCAGAACGATCGCGGGCGTGGTCATTCGGGCTTCCTTTTCATGCTTGTCGTGAATGGCCCGGCGGGGACGCGGATGGCATCCGCCCTGGCTCCAAGCGAGCGCGCAGGTTCATGCATCTTCTAAACAACACGCTCTAACGCTTTAAATTATAAAGGATAGTTGTTCGTGTGCGAGGCTATGTCGATTCTCAGGGGCGCATGACGACGGCGTGCGTCCGGCATGCTGTAGCGCAAACGGCGACTGCTGGAGAAAGGGATCGGGTCACGCAGAATTGCGCGGATAACGCGTGGCGGGCGTGGCTGGTGCGTCGCAGGTGCGTGGATAATGCGCGGCGGCGAAGGCGACCGGTATGCATTGAGTTCCGCCGGTTAGATGCGGGATGCAGGGCGAATCTCGGTGTGCCGAGCATACTACGGGTGCGCGGCGCCCAGCGAACTGCTCGAATCCGCTCCGGTAACGCCAATGCCTTGCGAGAAGGCATTGGCGTCCGGCTATATTGCTACAGCAGGTTCACTCGATTACTGGCCGACCGGACGAATCGTCAGCGCGTTCTTGACCGACGTCACGCCTGCCACGCCTTGTGCCGTCTGGGTGGCCAGATCGACTTGCGGTTGTTCGGGCACGGAGCCGGCCAGCGTCACTGCGCCGCCACGTGCGCGCACGGTGATGTTCGCCACGCTCAGGCCTTTCGTCTTCGACAGGGCCGAGCGGACCTTGCGTCCCAAAGCGCGGTCGGTCGCTTTGGTCTGCTTGGCCGTCGGCGCTGCCGCTGCCGGGGCTGCATCGCTGCTCTGTGCATATGCGTTGAGGGACGCGAGAACGATCAGCGCGCCGCCGATCATCTTGATTGCCGGGAATGCTTTCATTCAACTCTCTCCTATTGTCATGGGTACAACCGCCCCCGAATGAGGCAGTGCGCTACACCAGCGGGTACATCGGGATCAAAACTGAATGGAACGGTGCTGCGGATCGTGCGAATGCTATCCATCTGTATGTTGATTCGGGCGGGCCGAAACACACGCGAGCCGGCAAAGGCTGTGCTGCAGGCCGGAAACACACGATACTCCAATTAGTGCCATGGTGATGGCAGCGCTGCACAGAAGTGAGGTTTTGGTACAACGAATGGGCCGATGAGAACTGACCGATGGCGTTCAATCGCTGGAACCGATGCGCGCATTGCACCGTTCACGGCTCGCGCGACGGCCCCATTGCATGCCTTTTCATGCCGTTCGCATTTTTTCTTAAGCCCCACACCATGCGCTTTAAAAATAAGGCCTGACGCATGCGGAAACATCAACTCCCCATCCTGCCATTGGTTCGTGACGATTTGCCGCTCGATACCGTCGAACTCGCGCGCTTCATGATCGGCAAATACCTCGTGCACGATCTGCCCGAAGGCCGCATGAGCGGACGCATCGTCGAGACCGAGGCGTATCCGCTCGGCGATTCGACGAGTCATGCATTCATGGGCCGCCGGCCGCATAACGGCTCGATGTTTCTCGCGCCGGGTCACGCGTATGTGCGGTTGACCTATGGGCTGTCGTACATGCTCAATATGTCCGCCGAAGCCGAGGAAGTCGGCGCCGGCATTCTGTTGCGCGCGATCGAACCGCTCGAAGGCCTGCCGCTGATCGAAGCGCGGCGCCCCGGCGTGCCGTTGCGCGACCTCGCGCGCGGCCCCGGCCGGCTCACGATGGCGTTCGGCGTCGGACCGTCGTTCGACGGCTGGGATCTGTGCTCGGGGCAGGGTTTGTGGATCGGCGTCAGCGAGCGGGGCGAGGTGCCGGTCGGTGTGACAACGCGCATTGGCTTGTCGCGCGAAATGCATCAACCGCTCAGATTTTTCGAACCCGGCAGCGCGTTTGTCAGCGGGCCGCGCAAGCTTCTGGTGACGCCCCAGTCCGGTGCGCCGAAGCGGGCGTAAATTTGCCCGGCAATCCTGCGTCTGACGGCAGAACACGCTCAGATCAGACGTATTTTTGAAACTTCAGACACAAAGGGTTACGTTCCCGACAATTATTACGCCAAAGATGCGATTTGAATGCGAGCCTACGGTAATTTCCGGACCATTCTTGCGATTCCAACAATTATCTATCTCTTAATCAAGGGTTTTCCCTTGGCGACGTGATGACTAGACTAAATTCACCCGCTTGTCACATGGTGTGGCAAGCGTCGCAAATAAAACCAGGTCTGGAGGTAAATCATCATGAAATCGCTCATCAAGGCAGTTGCCATTGCAGCCGTTCTCGCCGCTCCGATCGCTTCGTTCGCTCAGTCGAGCCAGCAGCCCGTGACCCGCGCGGATGTTCGCGCCGATCTGATCCGGGTGGAACAGGCGGGGTATAACCCGGCGGCGTCGAACGATCCGACTTACCCGTCGGACATCCAGGCTGCCGAACAGCGCGTTGAGGCGCAAAACCCGGCCGTTGCGCAGGCGCAGGAGCCGGTTGCCGATACCAGCGGTTACGGTGGCGCGGTGAGTGGTTCGTCGCAAGCCGGCGGCGTGGTTCAGCCAATGTCGGGCCCGAAGTCGGTCTACTTCGGTAATTAAGCGAGGTAGCCGGGCAAGCGGATTCGGCGCTTAGCGGCTGGCTTGCCCGGCGAAGCACGGAACGACACGGAGCCACGCGGATCAGTCGAACCGCGCTTCCACAAACGTTGCGCTGCCTGCGAATTGAAATGGAAACCGCAGCAAGCGGTCTGAAGTTGAGAACAACATGCGCGTCCAGTCATGACGCGTACGGTTGCAAACGTTGAATCGGTTGAGCGCGCAATGTGCTAACAGTGCTGCGAGCGCCAAAAGACCGCCGTGCCGCGCGAGCGGCGCACCAGTCAAGAAACCTCCGCTGCCGCAAGGTAGCTTCGCCCAACCGTTTGACCGATTGGGCTTTTTTTGCGCGTCCGGTCCAGCGGCGTGCGCCGTGCGCCTTCCGTCAGGGCCGCTCGCCGTGAATATAGAACTCGAGTTGCTGAATGGTGAACTGCTGTTCGGCGATGATGTTCTTCACCAGGTCGCCGATCGATACCATGCCGACCAGCCGGTCATTTTCGATCACCGGCAAGTGGCGCATGCGCCGTTCCGTCATGAGGGCCATGCAGTCGTCGGTGGTCTGATCGGGACGCACGAAGCGCACCGCCTTGCTCATGATGTCGCGCACCGGCGTGGCCTTGGACGAACGGTCCATCAGCACGACCTTGCGCGCGTAGTCGCGCTCCGTGACGATGCCGGCGATGCTGTCGCCGTCTGTCACGACCAGCGCGCCGATGCCTTTTTCGGCCATCAGCTTGATTGCCTCATAGACTGAGTCGTCGGCCCCGACAGTAAAAACGGTGGTGTTGTTCGGTTTCGTTTTAAGAAGCTGTGCAACGCTTGTCATGGAGCGGCTCCGTTTCGCAGTGCAGCACGCCGGCGCGGCGCGCTGTCGTGAGGGACAGGCGATTCCAGTATAGGCGTGACGCGCGGCACCGGGGTACTTCGGGAATACCTGTGGCGCGCCGGACGTTTAACTCGGGTAGCGCCGCGTCGCGACAGCGGTTCCGTGCCGCATGCAAGGGCATACGGGTGCGGGACGCCGATTAGCGGTAAACTCCCAGTCCGTACCTTATTCCCGGTTTGATCGGGTTCATGTCAGCACCATTGTCTAACGCCATGCTCACGTCTCACGATCCGTCGCCCGCAGTAGACGGCGCAACCAACGGCGAATGCGTCATTCTCGACGCCACCGCCACGCTTCCCACGCGCTACGGCACGTTCACTTCCTACGTGTTCCGCGTATGCGAAAGCGGCGCCGAACATCTCGCGCTCGTGATGGGCGACGTCGCCAACCAGTCGTCCGTATTGACGCGCCTGCATTCCGAATGTCTCACCGGCGACGTGCTCGGCTCGTACCGCTGCGATTGCGGCGAGCAACTCGACCTCGCGCTGCGCTATATCGCGGCGGAAGGCTGCGGCGTGCTGCTGTACCTGCGCGGCCACGAGGGGCGCGGCATCGGCCTGTCGAACAAGATTCGCGCGTATGCGCTGCAGGAGCAGGGGCGCGACACGGTCGAGGCCAATCTCGATCTCGGCTTGCCGGACGACTCGCGCGAATACGATTCGGCCGCCGGCATTCTGCGCACGCTGAAGGTGACGTCGGTGCGTCTGATGAGCAACAATCCGGAGAAGTTCGACACGCTGTCCAAGCACGGCATTCCGGTGTGCGAGCGGGTCGCGCTGGCGATTCCAATGCGCGAGGAAAACGAGCGCTATATCCGCACCAAGCAGGTGAAGTTCGGTCACTACTTCGACGAAAACGAATAAGCCACGCGCACGCATCGGCCGCCGTGTGTGCTGCATGGCGGGCGGTGCTGTGGCGGCGGATTCGTCGATATGTTGCGCCCGGCATGCCGGGCGTTTTGCTTTGCGCCTTCCGTGGATTAAAGCGCGGTCGGTCAGAACAGGCTGAAGTCGTCGTTGCTGTCGGGGATGGCGTTGAGCACGTCCCGCAGCGCGCGCCAGCCTAGCCATGCCGCGAGACTTGCCGATATCGCCAGCCAGCGGTGCGAGTGCGTGCTCGTGCGTGTGGACTGCGCTCGACGCTGTTCAGGCGCGACCTTGCGCGAGTCGATCGATGCGCGCAGCAAAGGGCAGGTGTGCATGCGGCCTCTCCTGTTTATCGAGCGGTGCCGGTGGCAGTCGCCGCAGCCGTGGCCACGCGCGGCAGAAGCGCCGCGATTACTTCAGCTAACGTCGTCGCGCCGAAGCGCCGTTCGCTAATGTCCGCTTCGACATCGATACGGCCCGCGTTGTGCGCATCGTAGAGATCGGTGATCAAACGCGCATGGTGAACACCAAGCCCCGCGCCTTGCAGCATCGCGGCCCATTCGCCACGTGGCACTTCGCGTGCCACGACGGCACGGCCCGCCAGTTCGCCGATCGTGCGCGCCACGTCCAATGCGCTGACACGCTCGTCGCTTTCTATGCTCACCACGCGCGGCGAGGCCGGCCGCGCGCCATCGTCGAGCAGCAACTCGGCGGCGAGCACGCCCACGTCCTGCGCGGCGACAGTCGGAAAGCGCTTGCTCAACGGATGATGCAAACTCGGCAGCGCGCCGCTCGCGAGCGCGACCGGCAGCACGCGCGCCCAGTTGTGCATATGTTCGGCGGCGCGTAGAAACGTCAACTGAGAATCGACGGTTCGCAGCTGCGTTTCAAGCTCGTGAAACAGCGTGGTGATGCCGGTGCCGGCAGCATGTTCCGCGCCGTAGTCCGAGAGCGCGAGGAGGCGCGGCGGCGGATCGGCACGCAGCGCGGCGACGCTCACGTCGATCATGCGGCGCATCGGCTGCGCGGGATCGGCGTGCCCGTTCGGCAACGGACAGAGCAGCTGCACCGCATGCGCGCCTTCGATGGCTCGCGCCACGGTCGCGGCGTCGAGCAGATCGGCGACGACGATCTCGCAGCCGAGCCCGGCGAGGAATTCGCCCTGTTGCCTATCACGGACGACCGCGCGCACATGGCGGCCCGCCCGGCGCAATGCCGCCGCGCTTACTTTGCCGACATTGCCGGCAGCTCCAAAAATCACGAACACGTTGCACTCCCTGGTTGACTCGGTACGACCTCATCATAGAGACGCAGCGGCGCGAAAACGCGCGGGCAAGGATCGCGCCGCGCAGATTTGGATGACGGTTTTTCACTTGCCGCGTCGCAGCGAAAACGTTGAATCACGTAGAGTCGAGCGAAGCCGCGCAAAACGCCGCACAATGCAGACTCACTTGCCGTCATCCACGAGGGAAGCAATGAATGCAGTGACACCGATACCGGCCGGGCAACCGAAACCGCTTCCGCAACCGCTGCCGCATAGCGGTTCCCGCCTCACGTTGCGCTCGAGCGGATTGCTCGGCTGGCAGGGCTTCGGCGCGGAACTGGTCAACGTGTCGGCCGGGCTGCATCGTATTCCCGCGTTCAAGTATCACCGGGTGGGCGTGCATGTCGGCGCACCGGTCAGGGCGCGCTGCCTGTGCAACGAGCGCCGCCACTCGCGAATCCAGGCGCATGGCGACGCCGACGTGATTCCCGCCGGACTCGACGGGCAGTGGAGCGACGAGGCCGCGTGCACGATTTTCAGCGTGTGGATCAGCGAGGCGTTCGCGCAGCGGACCGTCGAGCAACTCTCGTTGAAATCGGGCGATGCGCAATTGCGTCCGCAATTCCAGATGCGCGATCCGCGCTTCCAGCATCTCGCCTGGGCCTTGCGCGCCGAACTCGAAGCGGACGAGACATCCGATCCGCTCTACGCCGAAAGCCTGTGTACGGCGATGGTGGTGCGCCTGATCGGCGGTGCGCCGACGCTCGAGAACAAGCGGCGCACGCTCGCGCCGAAAACGGCCGCGCGCGTGATCGAGTTCATCGAGGCGCATCTCGACCAGCGTCTCACGCTAAGCGAACTGGCCGCGCTCGTCGAGTTGAGCGTGCCGCATTTCAAGGTGCTGTTTCGCGAGACGCTCGGCATGCCGGTGCATCAGTACGTGGTGCAGCGGCGCGTGGAGCGCGCGCGAACGCTGCTGCTGCAGGGCAAGCTCAACGCGAGTCAGATTGCGCTCGATACGGGCTTCGCGCATCAGAGTCACATGGCGCATTGGATGGGCCGCCTGTTGGGCGTGACGCCGCGCGAGCTGATCAGATCAGGCGCGAATGCGGGCAATATTGTCGAGTTCGATTCGAACCAGGTCCGCGGCATCGCCATACAGCGATAAAGCCACGAAACCAGGCGATGCACGCGGCCTCACCTCGTTCGAGGCCGCGTGCCCGCAAGCTGAAACGCAAATCGCAATCCCGCAGCCCCGCGATCAACCCGGCGCCGCGCCCGTCAACTGCGAATACACGTCATGTGAAAGTTGCAGCAGCTCCTTGCGCTCGATGCCTCCCGACACCGCATAGCCAAAGTCGCCGTCGATCCAGTAGAACACGTTCACCGGACCGTCCTGATACAGCTTGAACGCCGTCGTGTTCGAATTCTGCTGACGACGCGAAATGCACAGCGTGACCCGCTCGCCGTTCGGCCCGCGATACATGAACTGCGCGGTCGGCCCATCGGCGCCCGGCAGCAGACGCCCGCCCGAGAGATTGAAGCCGCTCTTCGAGAGAATCGGCGGATGCACGTTGGTGCCGAGCCGGTTGGCGAGCCACTGCACGAAGTCCTGCTCGTGGTCGCCGGTGCTCAGCTCGGTTGGCCGGTCGACGGCGGGCATGTAGACCACATGCGCCACGGCCGCCTGCCGCGCGAACATTTCCGAGCTGTCCGCGCTGACAGGGCGCGTGTCCGAGTGGCCGCCCGCGACCGGCGCGATCACGTCCTGTCCCATATGCGTGCCCACGCCGATGCCCACGCCCATCACCAGCGCCGCCGCCATCCCGGCGAATTGCGGCCAGTTGGCGGCAATCCGCCAGCGGCGCGGGGCGGGCGCCTGCAGGCGCTTCGGCACGGGCTCGTTCAGCACGCGGTCGTAGCGCTCATGGAACATGCTGTTCAGCGAAAAATAATCGCTGACGCGCGCGGCCAGCTCGGGATTCTGTTCGAGCGCGCGCTCCACATCGGCACGGCGTTCGTCGGACAGCGTGCCGTCCACGTATGCATGCAGGTCTTCTTCGCCGATCGGCATAGTCTGGTCACTCATCGCACCACCTGTAATTTTGCGCCGGGCTGCGTGCCCGCCATCAACGCCCGCAAGCGTTCGCGTCCGCGCGACAGCCGCGACATCACCGTGCCGAGCGGAATGTTCAGCGCAAGCGCCACGTCGGCATAGCTCATTTCCTCGAGGCCCACCAGCAGTACGACTTCGCGCTGCTCCATGGGCAGGCGCTGCAACGCGTAGTCGAGGTCGCGCATTTCCAGCGAGCGGGTCTGCTCGGAGGGCACGGCGAATTCGCTCTCGGACACGCTTTCGTCGTCGACCGCTACGTGGACGGCGCGCGCGGAAGCCTTGCGCGCCTGATTGGCGAACACGTTGTGCATGATCGTAAACAGCCACGCGCGCAGGTCGGTGCCCGGCTGGAACATGCCGGTGCGGCCGAGCGCGCGCTCGAGCGTGTCCTGCACCAGGTCGTCGGCGAGGTCGCGATTGTTGATCAGCGCTCGCGCATAGCGCCGTAATCGCGGCACATGCTCCATCAACTCGTCACGGACATCCATTTTTTATCCCAATCGTGGGGTTTTCCGCAGGCAGGCCGGCGTGCTCCTGCCGCGCGAAAAGACGCATTTGAGATGTGAACACGGTTACTCGCACTTTATTCCGCCGCAGTGTCCGAGGTCGTGAATCGCGTGCTGTATTCATCACGTCGTTATCGCATGGTCATTGCGTCGGCGGCACGCATCAGGCCGTGCGTGCGGGCGTCGCCGGCGACCACGAATCGCTGCCGCTGCGCGGTCCACAGCAACAGGCGAATCTCGCCGATGCGTCTCGCGGACCACTGCGGCTGCGCCGGCGCGAACAGCGCCAAAGCCGACAGCAGCACGACCGGTTGATTGTCGCCGTTCAGATAGATGAATTCGCTGACCCGCTGCAGCGGACCCAGCGCCACCACGCGTCGGTCCACGAGGCGCAAGCCGATCGCCGAGAGATTCGGCGCGGACGCATCGACGCGCGTGGGCGATGCAGCCGAAACCTGGCCGGCGGCACTTTCCGCGAGCGCCATCACCGCGGCGTTGTTCAACGCCTGGGCGGACACCTGGGTAGCGGCGAGCCAGCCGCTTGCCACCGCCAAGGTCAGCGCGAGCGCCGCCAGCGCGTTGAGCCACTTGCGCGTGCGTTTTGACATGCCGATGCGCCCGATTGCACGGCGCCACCCGGTAACGCGGCCTGGCGCGGGTTCGTCAGTTGTTTGAAAAGCCTGCTGGATCTGCGCGTTCAGCCTGCCGTAAAACGCCACGCGGCGCGCCTCCGCCGGATCCTTGCCCAGATATTCCCGCAAAAACGCGGCGCGCTCCGGCGTCAGCGTGCCGTCGGCGTAGGCCTGAATATCCGCTTCGGAAAGCGGCGAATCGGAAGGGGCGTCAGTGGTCATGGTGTCGGCGTGCGTCGGAGTTCGGCTGTCGATGGGCGAACACGCACACACCCCAGTTTATTCCATATGTTCGCACGCCAATTTTTACGCTTGCCGGCCGCGCGCGAGCGCACTTTGACGCAACCATCACCGCGCCGCTCACGCGCGAGCTAACCCGGTTGCGCATCCGTTTATTCCCGCTTTCGAATATGTTTTTTCTCTCGCTTCGAGGCAGGAATAAAAGCCGCGGACCCGTGGTTCTCCCTCATGCAAACCCGCACAAAACTCATTGGAGTTCATCATGAAGAAGATCGCTTTCGCCGCATTGTCCGTCGTTGTTCTCGCTGCTTCGTCGAGCGCTTTCGCGCAAGGCAAGACGCGTGCTGAGGTGTACCAGGAATTGATTCAGGCCCAGCAGAACGGCCTGAATTACGTCACCGATGCGTCGTATCCCGACGTGAGCCCGGTATTCGCGCAGCAGGTCGCGCAGCACAAGGAAGCACTCGCCAAAGACGCGGCGGCCACCAACCGCGTCGCAAGCCACGACGCGCAGGCAGGCAGCGTCAATTGAAGTGGCGATACCCGGCGCGCAACCGG
Source organism: Paraburkholderia dipogonis (assembly GCF_042680985.1). NCBI lineage: Bacteria > Pseudomonadati > Pseudomonadota > Betaproteobacteria > Burkholderiales > Burkholderiaceae > Paraburkholderia > Paraburkholderia dipogonis. The sequence continues at coordinate 287,475 of NZ_JBHUFR010000022.1, forward strand.
AACGGGCGCGCCGGATATCGAATGGAATAGATCGCTGCATCGTGTGTTTGCCCGGTAAGCGCATCTATCCGACAGAGGAGTTTTCGTGGCAAAACCATCCGTTCCCAATCCGGCGCCTGCCTGCGTGCCTTGCCGACTTGCCGTGATCGGCGCGGCCGTGCTGGTGCTCGCCGGCGGCTTCGCTTACACGGCAGGCTGGCTGACGCCGGCGCGTCTCACCGCACCGCGCATCATCGACACCTTCGAAGCCGTGGCGGGTCAGCATCCCGGTTATCGGCGCAATCATGCGAAGGGTCTGTGCATCGAAGGTTATTTCGACAGCAACGGCGAGGGCGCGGCGCTCTCGAGCGCGGCGGTGTTCGCGGCCGGCCGCACGCCGGTCACGGGACGCTTCGCGGTGCCCGGCGGCAATCCTTCCGCGCCGGATACGAGTTCGCCGGTACGCAGTCTCGCGTTGCTGTTCCAGTTGCAAAACGGCGAGCAGTGGCGCACCGGCATGAATTCGACGCCGGTGTTCGCGGTGCACACGCCCGAGCAGTTCTATCAGCAACTGAATGCGGCGAAGCCCGACCCGGCGACCGGCAAACCGGACCCGGCCAGACTCAAGGCGTTCTACGCCGCGAATCCCGAGACCCAGCCGTTTCAGGCATGGGTGAAGGCGCATCCGCCTTCGTCTAGTCTGGCGAATGCCGCGTACTACAGCATCAACGCGTTTCGTTTTACCGACGGCGCCGGCAACACGCGCGCGGTGCGCTGGGCGATGGTGCCCGAAACGCCGTATGCGCCGATCACGGATGCCGAAAAAGCCGAGAAGAATTTCCTCGCAGCCGACCTCGATCAGCGCCTGCAGAACGGACCTCTGCGTTGGCATCTGATCCTGACGGTTGCGATGCCCGGCGACCCGACCAACGACGCCACGCTGCAATGGCCCGACGATCGTCAGCATATCGACGCGGGCACGCTCGTAATCGATCACACGACGTCGCGGGCAAACGGCACGTGCCGCGACGTCAACTTCGATCCGACGATCCTGCCCGCGGGCATCGCGCCGTCGGACGATCCCTTGCTCGCCGCGCGTTCGGCGGCCTATGCGCTGTCGTAAAAGCGCCGCACGCGCGAGGAAGCCCTGCACCCCGCGCTTCATCAAACCCAGCCAAACGGAGATCACTCATGAGACCGACGCGCACCCATTTCAGTCCGCTCGCGCGCCTGTTGCACTGGACGATGGCGCCTTTGATCATCGCGATGCTGTTCATCGGCGTGGGCATGGTCGCCACCGTCTCGCGCGCGCACGACACGCTGATCGCGATTCACCGGCCGCTCGGCATTGCGTTGCTGCTGCTGGTGGTGCTGCGCATGGGCGTGCGCATCACACGCGGCAGCCCGCCGTTGCCCGACGATATGCCCGCGCCGCAGCGCTTCGCGGCGAAGGCCTCGCATCTGGTGCTGTATGCGTTGATGGCGGCCATGCCGTTGATCGGTTGGGCGATGCTGTCCGCCGCCGGTTATCCGGTCACGCTCTACGGTCCGCTGCATCTGCCGCCGATCGCGCCGCATAACGTCGAGCTGTTCGCGTTGCTGCGCGCATTGCACACGTGGTTCGCATTCGCGTTGTTCGCCACCGTGCTGCTGCATCTCGCGGCCGCGTTGTTTCATGGACTGATCCGGCGCGACGGCGTGTTTTCCAGCATGGCCCGCGGCGAGCGCTAGTGTTTGTTTAACGCTTCACGCGTTCCGAGCGCGGATCGTAAGGCGCCTTCAGATGCAGCGTTGCCGGCAACAGTTCGCCGGCGACGTCGATCGCATAGCTGCCGCTGTTCAGATACGCGGCGTCCGCTGCGCCGTCGGGATTGTTCACGTAGCCCATTGCCACCGGACAGCCCAGCGTGTGGCCGAACGCCGCCGAACTCACGAAGCCCACCGGTTTGCCGTCGCGCAGAATCGCTTCGCCGCCCCATAGCATGCGGTCCGTTGCGCCGTCGGCGGTCAGCACGACCATGCGTCTGCGCAGCGGTTCGGCGCGCAATTTCAGGAGCGCGTCGCGGCCGCGAAACGCAATGTCCTTATCGAGCTTGCAGGCGAACGAGAGGCCCGCTTCGAACGGGTTCGTATCCGGCGTGAGCTCGCGGCCCCATGCGCGATAACCTTTCTCGATGCGCAAGGAGTCGATCGCGTAGTAGCCCGCGTTGACGAGGCCGAACGCTTTACCTGCTGCGTGCAGCGTCTCGTACATGCCGACCGCGAATTCCGCCGGCACGTACAACTCCCAACCGAGTTCGCCGACATAGGTGAGACGCGTGGCCCGCACCGTCGCGTAGCCGAGATCGACCTCGCGGCTCTGGCCGAATGCGAACGCCTCGTTGCTCCAATCCGCTTTTGACACGCTTTGCAGCAGTTCGCGCGAACGCGGGCCCATCACGGCGAGCACCGCATATTGGCCGGTCACGTCGACGAGCGTGCAGTGCCTGTCGTGCGGAATCAATTTTTCGATGCTGTCGAAGTCGCGCGTGGTTTGCGCGGTGCCGGTGACGAGCAGGTATTGATCGTCGGCGAGGCGTGTGAGCGTGAAGTCCGATTCATAGCCGCCGCGCTCGTTAAGCATCGCGGTGTAGACGGTGGTGCCGTTCGGCACGTCCACGTCGTTGGCGACGAGGCCTTGCAACACGCTTTGCGCGTCGCGTCCCTTGATGAGAAATTTGGAGAACGAAGTCATGTCGAACAGCGCGACGCCTTCGCGGCACGCGCGATGTTCGGCGCCGCTCCAGGGCAACCAGTTCTGCTGGCCGAACGCGTACTCGATTCTGGCCTCTTCAGGCGAGGGCGCGAAAAAGTTGGCGCGCTCCCAGCCCATCTTGCTGCCGAAACATGCGCCTTCGTCACGCAGCAGCGAATACAGCGGCGAGCGGCGAAACGGGCGCGCGCTGTCGAGTTCGCGATTCGGCCGGGGCATCGCGTAATGCAGGCCGAGCGTTTCCTTCACGCGATCGTGCAGCCACGTGTCGTTGCCGTTGAAGCGCGCAAAGCGGCGAATATCGACCGGCCACAGATCCATGGTCGGCTCGCCCGCGACGATCCATTCCGCGAGCGCCATCCCGGCGCCGCCCGCCGACGCGATCCCCATCGAATTGAAACCCGCGCCGACGAAAAAGCGCCGCAGTTCGGGCGCTTCGCCCAGCATGAAGTTGTTGTCCGGCGTGAACGATTCGGGGCCGTTATAGAACTGCTTCACCTGAGCGGTTTCGAGAGCGGGCACGCGCTGCAGCGCGTTTTCCATCAGGATTTCGAACTGATCCCAATCGTCCGGCAGCAGTTGAAACTCGAAATTCTCGGGGATGCCGTTCATGCCCCACGGTTTCGCATCCGGCTCGAAGCCGCCCATCACGAGGCCGCCCACTTCTTCCTTGAAATAAATGAAGCCGTCCGGGTCGCGCATCACCGGCAGATCCGGATGCACGCCGGCAATCCGTTCCGTGACGATGTAGTAGTGCTCGGCCGAATGCAGCGGCGCGGTCACGCCGCACAAGCGCCCAACGGCCTTGGCCCACTGGCCCGCGCAATTCACGACGATGTCCGCGCCGAGCGTGCCTTCTTCGCCGTCCTTGTTGCGCCACGCGAGGCCACTGACTTCACGCGCGCCGTTCGCCTTGCCGTCTTGCGCGGTGCGCGTGTGGATCGCCGTGACGCGGGTATTTTCGACGATGCGCGCGCCGCGCTGGCGGGCGCCGCGGGCGAGAGCCTGGGTCAGGTCGGTGGGATTCGCCTTGCCGTCGCCGGGCAGCCAGACCGCGCCGAGCAGGTCGTCGGTGCGCATGACCGGCCATAGTTCGCCGGCTTCGCGCGGGCTGATCACTTCGCAGGCCACGCCGTAGGCGCGCGCGACGGCGGCGGTGCGTTTGAGTTGCGTCATCCGCTCGGCCGTGCGCGCCACCGAGAGCGAGCCGCATTGCTTCCAGCCGGTGGCGAGGCCGGTATCGGCTTCGAGTTCGGCGTAGAGCGCGGTCGAATAGCGGATCAGCTTCGTCATGCTTTCCTGCGCGCGCAACTGGCCGACGAGCCCGGCAGCGTGCCAGGTCGTACCGCACGAGAGTTGGCCCTGTTCGAGCAGCACCACATCGGTCCAGCCCAGCTTGGTCAGATGGTAGGCGACCGAGCAGCCAATGATCCCGCCGCCGACGATGACAACGCGCGCATGAGTGGGAAGGTGTGTGGACATATGTGGAAATGCGTGGATGAAATGTGTGTAGATTGCCGTAAAAAAACACAAAATGCAACGAACGCAAAACCCCGTTGTGTGATTTCCGCGGCGTCATGCAACGGTCACTCGATCGTGCTCTTTGGAAGAGAGCGATTTCGCGCCAGCCTGTTTCAGCAGAATAGCCGGGGCCGTCATCGCCGTGAGCATGTGGTTTTGGTTGGAAACGTGTGGCTATCCAACCCGCCGAACTGTGTCTTTTGCTAGACTCCACTGAACCACCACCGCCCAATCGCCATGTTTTCCAACCAGCGCCAAGCCGAAATCCTGCGACTCGTCCGCGAGCAGCGCACCTGCACCATCACGGATCTCGCCGGCCGTTTCGACGTCTCCGACGAGACCATCCGCCGCAACATCAAGCCGCTCATCGCGGACGGCCTGCTGATCAAGGTCCACGGCGGCATCATGCTGCCCGAGCGACTCGACGAGCCGCCGTTCCAGCGACGCATGACGGCAAGCCAGCAGGGCAAGCGGGCAATCGGCGCGCGCATCGGCGAACTGGTGCGGGACGGCGATTCGCTGATCCTGGAGGGCGGCACGACCTGTCTGCATATTGCGCAGGCGCTCGCCGCCCGCTCGCGGCTCACGGTCGTGACCCCTTCCATCGAAGTCGCGCGCGTGCTGGCGCCGCGTAATGGCAACCGGGTGTTCATTACGGGCGGCGAGTTGCGGCCGGACGATTGCGCGGCGGTCGGCGACAACGCGCTGGCTTTTCTGCGGCAGTTTCACGTGCGCTACGCGATCGTCTCGGTCACCGCGATCGACACGCAGGGGCGTTTCATGGACGCGCTGCCCGCCGATGCGGCGTTTTCGCAGGCGGCCTTCGCCCAGGCCGAACGGTGCGTGGTCGCGGCCGATCACGCGAAATTCGGCCACAGCGCACTGGTGCACGCGTTCGGCGCGGACGCCTTCGATCTGCTGGTAACGGATGAAGCACCGGCGCACGCACTGGCTCAGGTGTTCGCGGCGGCCGGTGTGGATGTGGAGGTGAGCACACAGCCCATTTCGTCCAACGCGTAAAATGGCCGGTTACCACAGGCAATCGATGCCGCACAGATTTTCACCGGCCGGCGCCATCCGCGCGCTGCCGGGCTGATTCTCTCCGCGCGCTTGCCCAAGCCGGCTTGAATAGGATTGGACGCTGATGTCGTCAGTTTTCTTTGATCGGGAACGGATTGCAGAATGGCTCGGGGACCACACCGTCGCCAAGGCGCGCTCGGTCGGCCCCGTCGCCAACGTGAAATGGCACGGCGCCACGCTCAGCGGCGACGTGCAAGGCACCCAGCCGACACCCTACAGAACGCGGGTGCGGTTCCGTACCGATGGCGGTTCGCCTTGGGCGCAAGGCGACTGCACGTGTCCGGTCGGCCGCAACTGCAAGCACGTCGCCGCGCTGCTGTTTGCCGAGCTCGAGTACCACGACGAGATGGACCACATCACCGAGGTCGAACTGGACGACAGCGAGACCACGGGCGATCTGCCGCCGAAGCGGATTGCACACATGGGGCACATGGGGCAGCCGTCAGGCGTGCGGCCCGAACTGGTCAGCTGGCTCGAACGCTTTCGCGCCCGAGCCGAGGCCGCGGATGCCGACGCGCAGAAGGCGAGCGCCCCACGCACGCAGACGCTCGCATACCAGCTGAACTGGTCCAGCTTCCACAAGCGCCACGAAGTGGTGCTGTACCGCGCGCGCTGCAATGCCGCCGGCGAGGTCGTCGCGATCGACGAAGCCTGGGGCAACGTGGAAGCGGCGCTGCTCAAGCAGCCGAAGTTCGTCTCCGACGAAGACCTGTCGATCCTGCGCGGTCTCTGGCTCGGCCGCTCCCGTGAAGATTTCGGCCAGTTCATTCTGCGCGGCACGAGCGGCGCGGAGATGCTGCAGAAACTGATCGCGACCGGGCGGCTGTTCTTCGACTTCAAGCCCGCGCCCGGCGAGGCCGGACCGGCCGCACTGTCGCGCGGCGCCGAGCGGCCCGGCCGGATCGAATGGGAGCCGCTCGCGGACGAGCGTCTGCGGCCCGTGCTGTGCACCGAGCCGCGCGCCAGCATGGTGCTGCCGACCGAGCCGGTGTGGTATGTGGACGGCGTCGCGAACGAGGCGGGCGTCGTCCGGTCGTCGCTGCCGTTCCAGCAGTTGCCGGATTACCTCGCCATGCCGCCCATCTCGCTCGCCGAAGCGCCGCTGGTCGCCTCGGTGCTGCGCGAGATCGCGCCCGAGTTGCCGCTGCCGCCCACGCAGGACGCGTCCGCGATTCGCGTGCTCGACGTCGAGCCGGTGCCGGTGCTGTTGCTCAATAGTCACGCGCTGCCGTCTTCGACGAGCAAGGCGGGGCTGCGTCAATCCGGAGCGGTCGAGCTGGCCGGCGTGAGTTTCGATTACGACGGCGTGAGCATCAACGTGGACAGCAGCGTGACGCTCGTGCCGATGCCGGGCGGCGATGTCATTCATATCCGCCGCCGTTACGAGGCCGAGAAAAAGCGTCTGCTCGAACTGCGCAAGACCGGTTTGCAGAAGGTGCCGACCAGCCGCGTCTACGCATCGCGTCTGTTGCCCGACACCATGCTCGGCTTGCCCGATGCCGAGGCGTGGTCCGCGTTCGTCAACGACGCCGTGCCGGAGCTCGTGAGCAAAGGCTGGCGTGTGACGATGGCGCCCGAGTTCCGCTACAACGTGATCGAGATCGACGCGATCGAAGGCACCGCGCATCAGGCCGGCGACGGCTGGTTCGATCTGGAGATGGGCATCCGCATCGGCGAGCGCAACGTGCGGCTCGAACCGCTGCTCGCCGATCTGTTCCGGCGCGACAAGCGCTGGCTGGGCGGCGCGCTCGAAGCCATCGCCGACGATGAACCGATCGAGCTGAAGACCGAGGAGAACAAACGTCTGCGTTTGCGTGCCGATCGACTGAAGCCGGTGGTGCGCGTGCTGGTCGATCTGTTCGACGCACTCGGCGGCTCGCTCGCGGACGGCGCGCCGCTGCGCGTGGCATCCGTCGACGCCGGCCGCCTTGAAGCGCTGAACGGCACGGGCCGCTGGCAATTCCGTGGCGACGATTCGATCCGCCAACTCGCGCAGCGTCTGCAAGCCGGGCCGGGTCTGCGCGAAGTCCAGGTGCCGCGCGGCCTGAAGGCCGAACTGCGAACCTATCAGCACCAAGGTCTGAACTGGATGCAGTTTCTGCGCGAGCAGAACCTCGCCGGCGTGCTCGCCGACGACATGGGTCTGGGCAAAACCGTGCAGACGCTCGCGCATATCCTCGCGGAAAAAGAAGCGGGGCGGCTGACTCGGCCTGCGCTGATCGTCGTGCCGACCACGCTCGTGCACAACTGGCGCGAGGAGGCGCGCCGCTTCGCACCCGAATTGAAGGTGCTGCTTCTCAACGGTCCGCAGCGCAAGGAGCGCTTCGAGCAGATTGGCGAGCACGAACTGATTCTGACCACGTACGCGCTGCTGTGGCGCGACCAGAAGGTGCTCGCCGAGCATGAGTATCACTTGCTGATACTCGACGAAGCGCAGTACGTGAAGAACGCCACTACCAAAGCCGCGCAGGCGATTCGCGGGCTGCGCGCGCGGCATCGGCTGTGTTTGACGGGTACGCCGCTGGAAAATCATCTGGGCGAGCTGTGGTCGCAGTTCGACTTTCTGTTGCCCGGTTTTCTCGGCAGCCAGAAAGACTTCACCAAGCGCTGGCGCAATCCGATCGAGAAGAACGGCGACGGCGTGCGCCGCGCTTTGCTGGCGCGGCGCATCCGGCCGTTCATGCTGCGCCGTCGCAAGGACGAGGTCGCCAAGGAGTTGCCGGCCAAGACCACGATCCTGTGCTCGGTGGATCTGGAAGGCGCGCAGCGCGACCTCTACGAAACTGTGCGCACGGCGATGCAGGAGAAAGTCCGCGCCGCTGTCAGCGCGCAGGGTCTCGCGCGCAGTCACATCATCGTGCTCGACGCTTTGCTGAAGCTGCGCCAGGTGTGCTGCGATCCGCGACTCGTCAGAACGCTCAAGGCAGCCGGCGAGGCGGGCGACGTTCCTGAAAAATCCGACAGGACGGGCAAGATCGAGAAGGGCGCGCGCGCCATGCGCTCGGCCAAGCTCGACCTGCTTCTGTCGATGCTGCCGGAACTGATCGAGGAAGGCCGCCGCGTGCTGCTGTTCTCGCAGTTCACCGGCATGTTGTCGCTGATCGCGCAGGCGCTCGAAGAATCCGAGATCCCCTACGTGATGCTCACCGGCGACACGACGGATCGCGTCACGCCGGTCGAGCGTTTTCAGAAGGGCGAGGTGCCGCTGTTCCTCATCAGCCTGAAGGCGGGCGGCGTCGGCCTGAACCTGACCGCCGCCGACACGGTGATCCACTACGACCCTTGGTGGAACCCGGCCGCCGAGAATCAGGCGACCGATCGCGCGCATCGGCTGGGACAGGACAAGCCGGTGTTCGTCTACAAGCTGATCGCGGCGGGCAGCATCGAGGAAAAGATCGTCGAGTTGCAGGAGCAGAAGGCCGGGCTCGCCGACAGCATTCTTTCCGAAGACGCCGCCGGCGCCGCCAAGTTCTCGGACGACGATCTCGACGCGCTGTTCGCGCCGATGCCGGAAATCGAAAGTGGCCGGTAGGAACCGGCCGTCCAGCAAACCATCTCGAAACGTGCGGCGCACTCATCGCGCCGCGCGACGTTGCGCCCGTTCGTGGGCGCTCAAATATCTCCAGATTTGACGCTGCCATGAGCGCAATCGTGACAAATCGTCAAGGAAGGGGCTGTTCCCGGCGATGCCGTCAACGCTTTGTCCTGACACTCGTTGAACACGCGACCGTAAAGCGGTCAGTCAACGCAGTTCGTTAAGGAAAAACCGTCCATGAAGAAGCACATTTTCGCCGTTACCGTCGCGGGTCTGTTCTCGATCGGCGCATTCGCCCAGGCATCCTCGCCGGTCGTCGCATCGTCGTCGGCAGGCGTCGCTACCCAGGAAGCCTCGGCGCCGGCCGCGCAGCATCACCACAAGAAGAAGCATCACAAGCACGCGCATCACCATAAGGCGGCGTCCGCTGCCAGCGGTGCGCAAGACGCGCCGTCGAACGACGACGCAGCGCCGGCTAAGCCGTAAGCATCGCCCGACGATGTGACGATGCGGGCCGGCGCAGGTCGCCGGCCCGGTTCGATTGACCCGGATCTCCCCGATGAAAACCTGTTCGTCCCGTTTTGCCAGATCGGGCTCTTCCATACTGTTCGCGTTGTTGCTGGCCGCGTCGTTGACAAGTTGTGCGTTGCTCGCGTCGCCGGCACGTCCGACCCATGCCGACGAGGCGCCGCCGCCCGCGGCCGCGTTCTCGAACGCGCCGACGCCGGTGCCTACTTCGCAAGTTCCGGCGGGCTTCTACCGCGTCAATCCCGGCGACACGCAGATCGGCGTCGCCAAGGCGTTCGGTCGCGAGCCTTCGGCGCTCGCGCAATGGAACCACTTGTCGCCCACCGACGGCCTGCGCGTCGACCAGGTGCTGCGCGTCGCGCCACCGCTAGTTGCCGGCGCACCGGCCGCAACCGGCGCGCCTTCGAATTCGCTTGAACAGGCACGCGCCATCTTTGCGGATAGCCCGAGCGAACCCGCGTCCGCCAAGGCTCGACTCGCATGGCCGGCGAGCGGTCAGGTGAGCGCGCCTTTCGTGTCGGGCAAGACGAAGGGAATCTCGATAGGCGGGCGCGTCGGCGAATCCGTGCGGGCGTCGGCTGGCGGCCGCGTTGTGTACGCGGGCGGGCGCATCGCGGCATACGGCAAGCTGATCATCATCAAGCACGACGCCCACCTGCTGACGGCGTACGGCAACAACCGCGCGCTGCTCGTCAAGGAAGGCGCGGACGTCAAGGCAGGCGAGGTGATCGCCGAAATGGGCGCGGATGACAAAGGCCAGGCGTCGCTGCGCTTCGAAGTGCGCGCGGACGGCAAACCGGTCGATCCGCTCAAGTACCTTCCGAAACGCCAGTAACGCGGCGCGCTCGCGGCCTCGCCGCTCATCCGCAGTGACCTTGAACTCGAACGCGACGCGCAGCCTGCCGCAGGCGGCGCGTCGCGTGAAATGATGCCTATGATTTCCTCTCCACATTGCTTTGCGGCGGGCCGGCGCGCCTCGGCGGTCCTGTTGCTCGGCGCACTGCTCGCGCTTGCCGGATGCGCGCAGCCGGACGCCGGTCGCGATTCGCTGAGCGGCAGTGCCGCCGTCGACCGCTTGGTTCACGGTGCGGCGCTGCACGCGGCGCAAGCCGGCGAATTCGGCGACCGCGGCGACCGCGGTGCATCGCACGTAGCGCACACAGCGGACCGCGTGAGCTACGAGCCGCCGCCCAATCCATCGCTGAACGACGATGCCGCATCGTCCACACCCGCCTGCGCCTGCGGCAACACCTTCCGGCAAACGGGTATGGCGACGTGGTACGGCAAGCCGTTCCAGGGGCGCCGCACCGCCAGCGGCGAGCGCTACGACATGCACGCGCTCACGGCAGCGCATCGCACCTTTCCGCTGGGCGCCTGCGTACGGGTAACGGCGCTCAACGGCGCGCATTCGGTGATCGTTCGTATCAACGATCGCGGACCGTTCGTGCGTGGCCGGATCATCGATTTGTCGTATGGCGCCGCGCAGGCGCTCGGCCTTGGTTCGAAGGGCAACGCGCAGGTCATGCTGGAACGTGTCGCGACGGCACGCCACTGCCTGGGTAACAGCGCCTGATGCCGATCGCGATTACGGAAAAGTCAAAGCCGGCCAGAAGGCCGATTGGTTGATTGACGGCTGCCGTAAGAATCAGACAACCGGCGTCGACTGTAACAAAACGGCTGCGTATGTAAATTTCTCGATGCAGGCACTTCAATTCATACGATTTTCGGCGCATATGACGCAAGGTCTGCGTTCGGAACGAATTACGTCCGACGTAATAACTACCTCGCTGCTGGTTACAAACGCAGTTTTTTCATCTTGAGCTCGATTTTATGACCGGCTAATTTGATTTCACTCGTGCGGCTAGACCCCCCGCGAGCGTGTGATGTTTGAGCGGCGCCGGCCTTGGATTGAGGCCGCGCCGCATTTTTTTGTCCGGATCGCGAGCCGCTCGGTTTAACAATTCTTAAACGATTTATTTTGAGACTGTTCCTATACTGACTCGCAAATTGTCAAATCGCCACGAGCTGAATGCAGCACGCGGCCAGAAAAGACAACGGCGAACGGGGCCAATCACCGCGCAGGCGAGACCAGCCGATCCGAACCACGACCCAAGTGGTCGATACCAATAAATGACGTCGCATAGCCGGACCGGATAGCGGCCTAATCGCATCCGGAAAACAGCAGCTGTTTTCGATTATGATGGCCTTCCCCCTCGATACCTCGCGCGATAAAGCGAATCGCGCGTCCTAATATCGAGATGGCGGCGGAAGGCCTGAACAGGGCGCAAGGCAAAGGACCACTAGAAAAATGTGCAGCCGAAGATGAAATTGGAAGCCGGATCGTCGGTGCTTACGCCGTCATCCCGGTCATCTGCCGGCTAGCCGGCCACCAGTTACGAATGATGTCGCGTTGCGGGGTGTTATGAGAATTGCTGTCCTGGATGACGATTCGGCTCAGGCCGACCTGGTTTGCCAAACGCTGTCGGCGGCGGGCCATATCTGTCACGCATACGGCGCGGGCCGCGAACTGGTGCGGCAGTTGCGGCGCCAGACGTTCGATCTGCTGGTGCTCGACTGGAACGTGCCCGACATGTCGGGCGAAGAGGTGCTGCGCTGGGTGCGCGAAAGCCTCTCCGAGCGTCTGCCGGTTCTGTTCATGACGAGCCGCGGCCGCGAAACCGACATCACGTCGATTCTCAACACAGGCGCGGACGACTACGTCGTCAAACCGGTGTCCGCGGCGGTCTTGCTGGCGCGCGTCGGTTCACTGCTGCGCCGCGCGTATCACCTCAAGCCGGCCGCGGCGAAGGAAGTCTTCGGCGAATTCGAATTCGATCTGGGCGCAAAGCACGTGGTGGCGCGCGGCACGACGGTCGCCGTCACGCAGAAGGAATTCGAACTCGCGCTTCTGCTGTTCCAGCATCTGAGCCGGCCGCTGTCGCGCGCGCACATTCTCGACGTGATCTGGAAGCAGGCGACCGACATTCCGTCGCGCACCATGGACACCCACGTGTCGATGCTGCGCAGCAAGCTCGGCCTGCGCCCGGAGCAGGGCTATCGGCTGACGCCGATTTACGGCTATGGCTACCGGCTGGAGCGAATCGATTCCGCCACACCGCCGGCAGCGGCCGGCGAACGCCCTGAAGCGGGGGAGGCGTGACGCTTTCCGTCGCTGGGGCAGCGCGTGGTTACCTGATATCGCCGGGCCGCCGTAGCGGCGCGTGGCTCGCGGCCGCCGGGCTGCTCGCAATAACCTGTTTCGCGCCGGTGCAGGCGTCAGCGCAAACGTCGCGCGCGCCGAAGCCGCGCGCGAAAGCCGCCGCGCCGGCCTACGTCTCGTATCTGACCCACGAAGGCGATACGCTCTACGAGATCGCCGGACGCTATATGCGCGATCCGAGCGATTGGGCCGTGCTGAGCCGCCTGAATCATGTGCCCGCGCCACGCCGCATGCCGGCCGGCATCGCGTTGCTTCTGCCCGCCGACAAGCTCAAACAGGAACAGGAATCCGCTCGCGTGATCGCGACCAGCGGACCGGCCGAGCATGCATTCGGCAAGAACCCCTACGTGCCACTCGCCGAAGGTACAAAGCTCGGCGAAGGCGACCGCGTGCGCACCGGCGACAACGGTTTTGTGACGTTGGAATTGCCGGACGGCTCGCACGTCACGGTGGGGCAGAACGGCTTGCTGGATATCGGCACGCTGCGGCGCACCACGCTGACCGGCGCCGGCGACCGCCTGCTCGAACTGCGCAACGGCGAAGTGGAAAGCCAGGTCACGCATGCGACCAAAAAGGACGACCGCTTCCAGATCCGCTCGCCGTCCGTTGTGGCGGGCGTGCGCGGCACGCGCTTCAAGGTCGCCTACGACGGCGGCGCGCAAACCACCGCGGTGGAAGTGCTGGACGGCGCGGTCGGCGTCGACCCTGCCGCGCCGGGCGGTCGCGCTTTCACGCCGCCGCCCGGCGCGCCGCTGCTGGCCTCCTCGCAACTCGTGAAGGCGCGCTTCGGCAGCGTGACGCGGGCGGGCGGCACAATCGGCGATCCGGTCGAATTGCTGCCAGCGCCGGCGCTCACGCAGCCGGCCAGGGTGCAGGACGGCAAAACGGTGGCATTCGACCTCGCGCCGGCCGACCGCGCGGTGGCCTACCGCGTGCAGATCGCGCGCGACGCCGACCAGCTCGACCTGATCCGCGACCAGCGCGTGCGCGAGCCGCACGCGGATTTCGGCGACCTGGCCGACGGCACCTATTTCGTCCGCATCGCCGCGATCGACACCCACGGCCTCGAAGGCTTGCCGCAGGTGTACGCGTTCGAACGGCGCCAGCTCGGTTTGGCCGCGTCGGCGAAGCAGCGGGCCGGTAGCCGCGACTATGAATTCCGCTGGTTCGTCAGCCGTGCCACGGTCGAGACGCGCTTCCGTTTCGTGCTGGCGGGCACGGCCGATCTGCGCCATCCGCTCGTGGACCGCACCGATCTGTCGGGCGGTCAACTGATCGTGAGCGACCTGCCGGCCGGTGTCTATTACTGGACGATCGTCGCCGAGCAGTTCGAGAACGGCCGCTTCTATGAAAAGAGCAGCGCGGTGCGCTCATTTACGCTTGCGCGCTGACGCTGGTAGATTCACGGGGCTGAGCCATGCGTCAGCCCGCTTCCTGTTTTCGAACCACGCCACCCTTTGCCGACCACACCTACGCGCCTGAGCCTCGATCCGCGCGCCCGTCTCGGACGGCGCGCCGGCCGCCGCTTCCTGATCGAATGGGTGGGCATCGGCTGTCTCGGCATCGTGGTGATTCTGCTCAGTTCGCTCGGGCGTCTGAGCGCGAGCGTCGATCATCTGGTCTACGACCGCTTGCTGAGCCTGCGTGCGCAACCTCTGCTGCGCGATATCGTGGTGGTCGAAATCGACAACGCGAGCATCGCGCAACTCGGCCGCTGGCCATGGCCGCGCAGTGTTCACGCGAAGCTGCTGGAACAGATCGCCGGCGCGCAGCCCGCCGCGGTGATCTACGACGTGCTGTTTACCGAAGCCAATCCGCAAGACGCCGAACTCGCGCGAGCCGTCGCGCTGAGTCCGACCTATCTGCCGATCTTGCTCTCCGCGCCCGATGACAGCGGGCGCCGCGTCGTGGTCGAGCCGGTGGCGCCGTTCGCGCATGCGGCGGCGGGGCTCGGCCATATCAATCTCGAAGTCGACAGCGACGGCATCGTGCGCAGCGTCGCGCGCTACGAGGGCGACGCCGATTCACGCTGGGCGCAGTTGATGGTGCCGGTCGCCCAGGCGGTGGAACACGGCTCGCTCCATCTGAACGGCTCGCAGCGCGGCGCCGCTTTGCCCGCAGCCGAAACCGACCCGGCCGCCGACGACGGCGGCGAAGGCCGTTTCCTGATCCCATTCGGTCCGAACGCGCAGAACTACACGAAGCTGAGTTTCGCGCGCGTGCTCGCCGGCGACGTGGCGCCGGAGCAGTTGCGCGGCCGCATCGTGCTGATCGGCGTGACCGCGTCCGGCTTGTACGACCGTTTCGCGACGCCGGTGTCCGGCAAACTCGGCCCGCTGCCCGGCGTGTACATCCACGCGAACGTGCTCGACACGCTGCTCACCGGCCGCGAGATCGAACCGGTCTATCCGTGGATTCTGTTCGCCGTGTCGCTCGCGCCGCTTGCCGCGTTGCTGGCCGGATTTCTGGTGTTGTCGCCGCGCCGTTCGTTGCTGCTGACCGGCGCCTTGTGTTTGCTCGCAGCGGCCGGTAGTGCCGCCTTGCTGTACGGCGCGCGGCTCTGGATGTCGCCGGTGCCGGCAATCGTCGGTCTGGTGGCCGTGTATCCGATCTGGAACTGGCGGCGCCTCGAAATGACGATGGCCTATCTGCGCGGAGAACTGGAGCGTCTCGCCGACGAACCGCATCTGCTGCCGGAAACGCCGCAGCGCCGCCGCGAGTTCGGTGGCGACGTGCTGGAGCAGCACATGGCGCTGATGGCGCAGGCCGCGCAGCGCGTGCAGGACATGAAGCGTTTCGTGTGGGACAGCCTCGACAGCATGCCCGAGCCGATCCTCGTGAGCGACGTGCGCGGCGTCGTGCTGATCGCGAATCATGCCGCCAAGGCGCGTTTCGCGCGCCTCGGCGCGCCGCTGCCTGAAGGCCGTCCGATGCAGGCCGTGTTGGGCGGCCTGACGCTCGTGAAGACGATCGACACCGATGCCGCGTCGGACGCCGAAAACAATCTGCTCGCCCGCACGCACTGGCCGGCGCCGCTCGATCCCACGCGCCACGAATTCGCCGCGCTGATGGCGCACGGCGTCGAGGTGCGCGACGCCGACGAGCGCGACCATCTGCTGCGCTACGCGAACTGCACCAACGCGCAGGGCGAGACCACCGGCTGGATCGCGGGCCTTGTGGACGTGTCGGCCTTGCATGCGGCCGAGCGTCAGCGCGAAGACGCGCTGCGGCTCCTCTCGCACGACATGCGTTCGCCGCAGGCGTCGATTCTCGCGCTGGTGGAGATCGAGCGTGCCCGCCGCGAGCCGTTGCTCGCGCGCGGCTTGCTCGAGCGCATCGAACGCTACGCGCAGCGCGCGTTGACGCTAGCCGACGACTTCGTGCAACTGGCGCGCGCCGAATCGCAAACCTATGTGCTCGAACCGGTGAGTCTCGCCGAGTTGCTGATCGACGCGAGCGACGAAGTCTGGCCGCAGGCACACGCCAAGCGCATTACGCTGCACACGGAGACGGGCGCTGCCGACGCTGCCGACGACGGACACTGGATCTGCGCCGACCGTTCGCTGATGACGCGCGCGCTCGTCAACATTCTGAACAACGCGGTCAAGTACAGTCCGCCGGATACGCGGATCGTATGCAGCCTCGCGAGCCTGACGCCGAAGGGCGTGCCGGGCGCGGCGAGGCGCGTGTCGTGCACGATTCGCGATCAGGGCTACGGCATTCCGAAAGACCAGCAGGCGGGGCTGTTCGAGCGCTTCCGGCGGTTTCACGAAACCGAGCGGCCGGAAGTGGGCGGCGCGGGCCTGGGCATGGCCTTCGTCAAGACGGTCGTCACGCGTCATGGCGGCGATGTCGAGGTGGCCAGCGAACCCGGCCAGGGCACGGCATTCACGATCTGCCTGCCGGTGCTCGAAGACGCACAATCGGGCGCCTCCTTCAACCCGCGCCCATGACATATGACCAAGCACCTTATCGAAGCGAGAAGATGGTGAAAGCGATCCTGATCTGTGCCGCGCTGGCCGCGGCGAGTCTCACCGGTTGCGCGGGCCTGAGCGCCGATGTGCATACCGCCGACGCCGTCAACGCGGCCGCCGCGCTGCAAGGCGAGCGGACTTACACGATCGCGCGCATGCCGTCGCAGGAAGCCGGCGCGGATCATCCGCAATTCGAGAGCGTGTTGGTGAACGAGTTGGCGAAGCAGGGCTTTGTCGCGGCGACGCCGGAAAGCGTGCGTTACCTGCTGTCAATCGCCTACGACACGCGGCCGGCGACGATCGTCGTCAATGAAAACGGCTGCACGTCAGGCGACTGCCGACGCGGGCCCGCCGCGCCATTCTCGCTGTTCGGCGGTCCCGTGTACCAGCATGCGCTGACGCTGCGGTTTTTCGAACGCGCGAGCGGACACGAAGTCTACAAAGTCAGCGCGGTGAGCAGCGATCGCGACGCGGACCCACTGCACGCCATGCCGACGCTCGTCAAAAGCGCGCTCGCCAGATTTCCCTTCGATGCACCGCCGGATTGGCGCGTGAAACTGCACGCCGACGAAACTGGCGGCGTGCCGACGGTGACGTCGGTGAAGCCGCTTCAGCCGTAACGCGCGTCGAGTTCAATCCGGCGCATCGTTGTCTTCGGGCCAGCGGTTTTCGAACACGCAATCGGCGAGCGGCACACGGCTCGCCCAGCGTTCGGTTTCCAGCATCGGCTCGCTATAAAACCGGTCGACGTGGCCGAGACACAGAATCGCCACCGGACGCGCGCCCTCGGGCATGCGCAGCAGTTGGCGAACCGCGTCGACGTCGAATAGCGATACCCAGCCCATGCCGAGACCTTCGGCGCGCGCGGCGAGCCACATGTTCTGGATCGCGCAGGCCACCGACGCGAGGTCCATCTCCGGCAAGGTGCGGCGGCCGAAGATGTGACGCTCGCGGCCGTCCATCAGCGCCATCACCAGCAGTTCGCCGCAATCCAGCATGCCTTCCACTTTCAGCTTCATGAACTCTTCGCGGCGTTTGCCGAGCGCGTCGGCGGTGGCGAGCCGTTCGTTTTCCACCGCGTCGTGCAGGGCCGTGCGCAGCGCGGGATCGGTGATCCGCGCGATCCGCCACGGCTGCATGAAGCCGACGCTCGGCGCGTGATGTGCGGCGTCGAGCAGGCGCTGCAACACGGCCGGATCGACCGGATCGCGCACGAAATGGCGCATGTCGCGGCGTTCGTAAATCGCGCGGTAGACGGCGTCGCGCTCGGAATCGTTAAAAGGCTTCGCCATGGAACAGGGCGGCCGTGAAGGCCGGGTTGGAGGGCCAATAAGCGTGCATGTAAGTCGCCACGATCGAGCCGGCGCGATAAATGGCCTCGCCGGGTGCGTCGCCCTGCGGCCTTGTGGCCGAGCGCAGCGGCGTGAGCGAAGTGTTCAGCTTCGAATAGTGAAACGTGTGGCCGGTCATCGGCCCGTGCAGGCTGTCGATCCGTTGCATGCCGAGCGCGGTGAAGCGCGTTTGCATCGTCGCGTGGCCGGGCAGCAGGCCGAGCATCGGTGTGGTCACGCTATGCGTGTCGGTGAGCTGGTCGAGCAGGTAGAGCATGCCGCCGCATTCGGCGACGAGCGGTTTGCCGGCGGCCGCGTGCGCGTGAATGCTCGCGGCGCTGCGGGTGTTGTTCGCAAGCGCTGCGGCATGCAGTTCCGGGTAACCGCCAGGAAGATACGCAGCGTCGGCGTGTTCGGGCAGTGCTTCGTCCGCGAGCGGCGAGAAGAAGGCGACTTGGGCGCCGAGTGCTTCCAGGAGCGCGAGGTTGGCCGGATAGATGAAGGAAAACGCGGCGTCGCGCGCAACGGCGATCGTCTTGCCGTCCAGCAGGCGCGGCAGGACCTCGGGCGTGGGCGCGCCGAACTCGATAGGCGGTGGCAATTCGGCGAGCGCGGTGCGGCCTAACGTGTCGGCGGCGTGCTCGAGGCGCGCGTCGAGGTCGTCGATTTCGTCCGCCTGATGCAAGCCGAGGTGGCGATCGGGCAGCGTGATTTCATCGCTGACGGCGATGTGTCCGCACCAGCGCAAATCCGGCGGCAACGCTTCTTCGAGCATCTGCGCATGCCGCGCGGAACCGACGCGATTGGCCAGCACGCCGTAAAACGGCACCTGCGGCCGGAACTGCGCGAGACCGAAAGCGACCGCGCCGAAGGTCTGCGCCATCGCCTTCGCCGAAATCACCGCGAGCACCGGCACGCCGAACGCGGTGGCGAGATCGGCGCTGCTCGGCGTGCCGTCGAACAGACCCATCACGCCTTCGATCAGGATCAGGTCGGCCTCGGCGGCCGCTTGCGCAAGCAGCGTGCGGCAGGCGGCTTCGCCCACCATCCATAGATCGAGCGAGAGGACCGGCGCGCCGCTCGCGCGCGACAGAATCATCGGGTCGAGAAAGTCCGGTCCGGTCTTGAAGACGCGCACGCGTCGCCCCAGCCGCCGATGGTAGCGCGCGAGACCCGCGGTGATCGTGGTCTTGCCTTGACCCGACGCGGGCGCGCTGATGAACAGGGCGGGACACGCGGCCATCGCTCAGAACTCCACGCCGCGCTGCGCTTTCACGCCTTGCTCGCGATACGGATGCTTGACGATGCGCATTTCGGTGACGAGGTCGGCGGCCTCGATCAATGCGTCCGGCGCATGACGGCCGGTCACCACCACATGGAGCATCGGCGCGCGCGCGTTGATTACCGACAGGACTTCGTCGAGCGGCAGGTATTCGTATTTGAGCACCGTGTTCAGCTCGTCGAGGATCACCATCTGGTACTCGCCGCTTTCGATCATGCGGCGCGCTTCGTCCCAGCCTTTGCGCGCGGTCGCGATGTCGGCGTCGCGGTTCTGCGTGTTCCAGGTGTAGCCGTCGCCCATCGTGACGAAATCGCAGTTGGCGATCGCGCCGAGAAAGTCGCGCTCAGAAGTGTGCAACGCGCCCTTGATGAACTGCACGACGCCAAGACGCATGCCGTGGCCGAGCACGCGTACGGCCATGCCGAACGCAGCGGTGGTTTTGCCTTTGCCCGTGCCGGTGTTGACGATCAGCAGGCCTTTTTCGACAGTGGCGTTGGCCTGTTTTTTCTCGTGGCCCTCGCGGCGGCGCTCGGTCATACGTTGATGCGATTCGGGATCGGTCTTCATGGCAGGTCCTGGTTCTGTGTGTCGTTGTCTGAGTGCTCGGCGTGAGCGGCGTGAGCGGTGGTTGAGGCGATCGCCACGGTCACGCCCGCATAAACGGTTTTGCGCACGAGGAGTGTGGCGCGAGGTGCATTGCCTATGACAGATTCACCGAGCCCGCCCCCGGCGTCAGCCCGCGCGCCAAGCAGCGCGCACGGCTCGCAGACGCCGTCCACGCCGAGGTGCTCGCGCGCTGCCGCCGAAGGCGCTGCCACGGGCATCGCCGCGATCTGTTCAAGGCTGAAGAATCTCAGCGGCAGCGCATGCCGCGTGCAGAATTCGAGCAGGCCCGCTTCGCGGGCTTTGGTATCGAGCGAGGCGACGGTACGGATTTCGTCGAACGAAAGTGCGCCGAGCGCGGCGCGCACAGCGGCTTCGATCTGCTCAGCCGGGCTGTGCAAGCGGCAACCGATGCCGACGCTCAGCGTTTTCATCGCGGATCCGTTCCGTCCGTGCGCGGTGTCGCCCCGCGTTCCACATGCGCCGCCTCATGCGCCACCTCTCGCGCCAACGCGAGCGACGCCACCCCGCCGATCACCACGATCGCCGGCGACCCGAGCCCGGCACGCGCAACGGTGTCGGCAAATTCACCGAGCCGCGCGAGCGCATGGCGTTGTTCGGGACGCGTGGCCGATTCGATCGCCGCGCACGGCGTGTCGGCGCTCATGCCGGCCGCGAGCAGCGCGCCGACGATATCGTTGAGTCGCCGCATGCCCATATAGATCACGAGTGTCATGCGCGTGGCCACGAGCGCGGCCCAGTCCGGCTCGCCGCTGCCCGCGCCGTGCCCGGTGACGAACACCACGCCCTGCGCGTGATCGCGATGCGTGACCGGAATCCCGATCGCTGCGGGCGCCGCGATCCCCGCCGTGATGCCGTTGATGACTTCCACCTCGATACCCGCCGCATGCAGCGCCTGCTGTTCTTCGCCGCCACGGCCGAATACGAACGGGTCGCCGCCTTTCAAACGCGCGACGCTACGCCCGGCCCGCACATGTTCAAGCATCTGCGCGACGATGCCTTCCTGCGGTGTGGACGGATGGCCGCCGCGTTTGCCTACGTAGACGACCAGCGCGTCGGCGCGGGCGAACTGCAGCACCTCGGGATTCACCAGATCGTCGACCAGCACGACATCGGCTTGCGCCAATGCACGGGTGGCCTTGATGGTCATCAGTTCGACGTCGCCGGGGCCGGCGCCGATCAGCCAGGCGCGGGTCATCGCGGCGTGCATGGCGGGCGCCATGTCGTGACAAGCGGGAAAGAATAAAACGCGAAGGGTAGCCAGACGGCGGACGTTGGGGTCATGCAGTGCTACGGATTCAGGCACGGCGCATTGCGTGGTTCGTCGCGAATTTCACACGAAACTCGCCGACACGGACACACTGCGTCGTGCTTCAGCGCCTTCACATCCGTCCCTCGCGGATTCCGGCGGCCGGCGGCGCGATGTTGCACTGAGGTTCGCCGCCTCCGCGTCTGGCCGGTATCCGGGCTGGCGGCCTCACGCGCTTTGCCTTCCCGTCCGCATTCGCTGGAAATTGCCGGACAGTGGCTTAAAAAAACGCATGCGCGGCGCAAGTCGATTCAACATCGCGCCGCAGGTCGCTTACCGTTGCGGGGACAGCACAGGTTGAGCGCATGGCGCGCTGCCTGTTTCCCGTTTAACTGCACACGCGAATGCATGTGCGGGCACCAAACGCGCGCATACGATAGCACATGGCGCCCCGTCCGATAAGCGCTTGCGGCTTGTGTTTCCTTGACGGCACCGGGCTGCGGGCCTACACTCGCACGCACTTTGGTGCTCGTGTGCGCGCTCGTGCGCATGCAGTTAAACGGGAAACAGGGTGCCCGCCTGCCATGGATCGGGCCAACCTGTGCTGCCCCCGCAACGGTAAGCGAATAGTGGTGCTGACTGCAGCGTTAAATGCAGTGTTGAATGCAGGGTTCAACGCAGTCGACCAGCACCGCGGAGCCGGCTTCGATGTCCACGCGCAAGGCCGCGTCGGCATATCACCACTGGGCGAGAAATCACTCGCCCGGGAAGGGGAAGCGGCGCTTTCGCCAGCCCGGATACCGGCCAGATAACGAAGGACGAACGCCGCGGGGATGCGGCGCTGCGTTCATGACCTCATTCCCGCTTTCTGTTTTCTGTTGTCGCGGCAACGCCGTCGTTCGTCCCCGTGTTTTGATACTGTCGTGGCTGACCGGGCGTGTGCTCCGTTTGCCTCGGCATGAGCTGAAAAACACGCCGGCGTGCACGTGCAACTCCTACGGATGGACCTCACGATGCAAACTCAAATGCGCAAGATCCCCGTCACCATCGTCACGGGCTTTCTCGGCAGCGGCAAGACCACGCTGCTGCGGCACATTCTTCAGCATGCGGGCGGCAAGCGCATCGCCGTGATCGTCAACGAATTCGGCGAGCTCGGTATCGACGGGGAAATCCTCAAGGGTTGCGGCATCGGTTGCGACGAAAACGGCGTCGAGACCGAAGGCCAATTGTATGAACTGGCGAACGGCTGCCTGTGCTGCACCGTGCAGGAAGAGTTTTTCCCGGTAATGGAAAAGCTCGTGGAGCGCCGCGATCAGATCGATCACGTGCTGATCGAGACCTCGGGCCTCGCGTTACCGAAGCCGCTGGTGCAGGCGTTCAACTGGCCGCAAATCAAGAACAGCTTCACCGTGGATGCCGTGGTCACCGTAGTCGACGGCCCGGCCGCGGCAAGCGGTCAGTTCGCGGACAACCCTGTCGCCGTGGATGCGCAGCGCAAGGCCGATCCGAATCTCGATCACGAGTCGCCGTTGCACGAATTGTTCGAAGACCAGTTGTCGGCGGCCGATCTGGTGATTCTGAACAAAACGGATCTGCTCGACGGCGCGCAGCAAAGCGCGGTTGAAGTTGCGATTCGCGAAGAGATTCCGCCGCAGGTGAAAATCGTTCGCGCACACATGGGCCAGCTCGATCTGCATACGTTGCTGGGCCTCGAAGCGGCGTCGGAAGACACGATCCACTTGCGCCACGATCACCACGGTTCGGCCGACGACGCCGACCACCATCACGACGAATTCGACTCCGTGGTCGTGCAGGCGAACGCGTCGTCGCGCGAGGCGGTGATCGCCGCGTTGCAGCAACTGGTCGAAACCAACACGATCTATCGCGTCAAAGGTTTTGCGGCGCTGCCGGGCGCCGCGATGCGTCTGGTGATTCAAGGCGTTGGGCGCCGCTTCGACAGCTATTTCGATCGACGCTGGCAGGCCGGCGAAAGCGGCCCGAGCCGCTTCGTGCTGATCGGCGAAGACCTCGATCAGCCCGCGTTGCAGCGTGCGTTCGACGCGGCGCTGGGCGTGCCGTCGAGCGCCGCAACGCAACAGGCGTAAGCGCATATGCATCTGCTGCGCACCACGCCGGGCGGTTTTGTCGACGACACGCAAGGCGTGATCCGGATCGATCAGCAGCCCGCGGATATCGTGGTGCTCAGTTCCGCCGACACCACGCTGTCACTGCTGGCGAGCGTTTTTCCGCGCCTGGGTGAAGGCTTTCCAAGCGTGCGGCTCGCGAACGTCACGTATTTGCGGCAACCGGCGTCGGTGGATTTTTATCTCGAAGACGTCTTGCAGCATGCGCGCGTGGTGGTGGTCGATCACCTTGGCGGCGAAGCGTATTGGCCTTACGGCATCGAGCAGGTGGTGGCGCTCGCCGAGCGCAAGCAGCAGACGCTCGCCATGTTCTCCGGCGATCTGCAGGAAGATCCGAACCTGCTCGCGCGCAGCACCGCGAGTGCGGATCTGTGTCATCAACTGTGGCGCTATCTGCGTGAAGGCGGCCCGCAAAATGCCGAGGCGTTTCTGCGCTGTATTGCGCAGCGCGCCTTCGGCTGGGGGCGCGAACCCGCGCCGCCGCGCGCGTTGCCCGCCGCCACGCTCTACCATCCCGAGCGCGATACGCCGACCGTGGCCGACTGGCAGTCGCGCTGGAAACAGGGAGCGCCGGTCGCGGCGGTCCTGTTTTACAAGGCGCATCTGCAGGCCGCCAACACGGCGGTGTTCGATGCGCTGATCGACGCGCTCGAATCGCAAGGTCTGAATCCGCTGCCGATCGCGATTACCTCGCTGAAAGATGCGATGAGCCGCGACGTCGTGCAATCGCTGTGCGCGCAGCACGAGGTGGCGCTGGTGCTGAATACGACCGCGTTCGCAGCGTCCGCGATCGACGACCCCGAGCCGCTGGCGCTCGCCGGCGACGCGCCGGTGTTCCAGGTGATCCTGAGCGGCGGCAATCGCGAGGATTGGGTCAAGGACAATCAGGGTCTCAATTCGCGCGATATCGCCATGCATATCGCGCTGCCGGAAGTGGACGGCCGCATCATCACGCGTGCGATCAGCTTTAAGGGACTCGCGTACCGTTGTCCGCACACACAGGTCGACGTGGTGCGTTATCAGCCGGACGCCGGGCGGGTAGGTTTTCTCGCCGAATTGAGCCGGCGCTGGTGCCGTCTGCGTTCACTCGATAACGCGGACAAGAAACTCGCGCTGATCCTCGCCAACTATCCGATGAGCGAAGGGCGCATCGGCAACGGTGTGGGGCTCGATACGCCGGCCTCGGTGGTCGGTATTCTGTCGATGCTGCGCGACGAAGGCTACCGTCTCGCGGATTTGCCCACGGACGGCGACGCGCTGCTGAAAAAGCTCACCGAAGGCGTGACCAACGATCCGGTCGTGCGCGATCTGCGTCCCGCGCTGCAAAGCCTCGCGCTCGACGACTATCTGCTGTATTTCAACGCCTTACCTCTTGAAGCACGCAACGCGCTGAACGCGCGTTGGGGCGCGCCAGACCAGGACCCGACGCTGCGGCGCGGCCGCTTCATGATCGCGGGCTGGCGTTGCGGACAGGTGTTCGTCGGCATTCAACCGTCGCGCTCGCGCGAGCAGGGCGATTACGCGAGCTATCACGACGCCGAACTCGTGCCGCCGCATGCGTATCTGGCGTTCTATTTCTGGTTGCGTCACCAGTTCGGCATCGACGCAATCGTGCATGTCGGCAAGCACGGCAATCTGGAATGGCTGCCCGGCAAGAGCGTCGCGTTGAGCGATACGTGCTGGCCCGATCTGATTCTCGGGCCGATGCCGCATCTGTATCCGTTCATCGTCAACGATCCGGGCGAGGGCAGCCAGGCCAAGCGCCGCGCGCAGGCTGTCATCATCGATCATTTGATGCCGCCGCTCACGCGTGCCGAAAGTTACGGACCTTTGCAGGATCTGGAGCGGCAGGTCGACGAATACTATGAAGCGCTGATGGTCGACCCGCGCCGCTCGAAGCTATTGCGGCGCACGATTCTGGCGACCATCGTCGAACATAAACTGCATGAGGAATTGAGTCTCGCGGCGCCGAACGGGCAGGACGATGAAGACGCGCTGCTCACGCGCGTCGACGCGTGGCTGTGCGAGTTGAAGGAAGCGCAGATTCGCGATGGCTTGCATACGTTCGGGCAATCGCCTGATGGCGTGCAGCGGCGCGATACGTTGCTGGCGCTGGGACGTTTTCCAGTCGGCGACGGGCAAGGCGGCAAGGCCGGTTTGATCGATGCGCTGGCGCGTGATCTGCAGATGGATCATCTGTTCGATCCGTTGTCGGTGGATTGGTCGGCGGTGTGGGACGGTCCGCGTCCCGAGGTGCTGCAATGCGTGAGCGATGCGCCATGGCGGCACTGCGGCGATACGCGTGAACGGCTGGAATTGCTGGCGGCTGAGTTATTGCGTGGCGTGTGCGGCGATCGAAAGGACGCGTCAGCAACGGCGTTGCCGCTCGCGGTGAGCTTGCCGCAAGCGGAGCAAGTGATCGTACGCCTGCGTAACGACGTGCTGCCGCGGCTCGACGCCTGCGGCCCGCAGGAAATGCTTCAGCTAAAGCGCGGCCTCGAAGGCCGTTTCGTGCCGCCGGGGCCGAGCGGTTCGCCGTCGCGTGGCCGGCCCGACGTGCTGCCCACCGGCCGCAACTTCTATTCGGTCGACACGCGCGCGGTGCCCACGCAAGCCGCCTGGTCGCTCGGTTTGAAATCCGCCCAGCAGTTGATCGAACGGCATTTGCAGGAGAAAGGCGACTATCCGCGCGCCATCGGTCTGTCCGTTTGGGGCACCGCGACCATGCGCACGGGCGGCGACGATATCGCCCAGGCGCTCGCATTGCTCGGCGTGCGGCCGAAGTGGGCGCCGGGCAGCCACCGCGTGACCGATTTTGAAATCATGCCGATCGAGGCATTCGACCGGCCGCGAATCGACGTCACCTTGCGGGTGTCCGGATTCTTCCGCGATGCCTTCGCCAATGTCATGCATTTATTCGACGCCGCCGTGCAGGCCGTCGCCGAACTCGACGAACCCGAGGACCTGAATCCGATTCGCGCTCGCGTGCTGCGCGAACGCGATGCGCTGATCGCGCGCGGCATGGGCGCCGCCGAAGCGCGCAAGCGCGCCGGCTGGCGCGTGTTCAGCGCGCGGCCCGGCGCCTACGGCGCGGGCCTGCAGGACATGATCGACTCGCAGCAGTGGCAGACCGACGCCGATCTCGCGAACGCATTTCAGGCGTGGGGCGGCTACGCGTACACGCAAAAGAGCGCGGGCGAAGAAGCGCGCCACGCGTTCGGCGCGCGTCTCGCCGCAATGGACGTGGTGCTGCAGAACCAGGACAACCGCGAGCACGACCTGCTCGATTCGAACGATTACTACCAGTTCCAGGGCGGCATGGTTGCCGCGGTGCGCCATCTGGCCGGCGATCAGCCGAGCGTGTATCACGCCGACCACAGCAATCCGGCCGCGCCGCGCGTGCGTACGCTGCACGAGGAGATCGCACGCGTGATCCGCTCGCGCGTGGTCAATCCGAAATGGCTCGATGGCGTGAAGCGTCATGGGTACAAGGGCGCGGCTGAAATCGCCGCGACCGTCGATTATCTGTATGGCTACGATGCGACCGCGCGCGTGATCGCGGATCATCAATATGCGCTCGTGACCGACGCCTATCTGAACGACACCGACACCCGCGAGTTCTTGCAGCGGCATAACCCGCACGCGTTGCATTCGATCTGCGAGCGTCTGCTCGAAGCCATGCAGCGCGGTTTGTGGCAGGCGCCCGGCGACTATCGCGCGCAGGTCGAACAGCATCTGCTTGCGAGCGAGCAGCAGATCGAAGGAATGCAAACATGAGTTCAGCGATGAGTGCGAGCGCCGCGCGGCCCGTTTTTCCCTTTGCCGCGCTGATCGGCCAGGCGCCGTTGCAGCAAGCGCTGCTGCTGGCCGCCATCGATCCGGGATTGGGCGGCGTGCTGGTCACCGGGCCGCGTGGCACGGCGAAGTCGACCGCGGCGCGCGCGCTGGCCGAGTTGTTGCCGGAAGGGCAACTGGTGAATCTGCCGCTTGGCGCGAGCGAAGATCGCCTGATCGGCACGCTCGATCTCGAAACCGTGTTGCGCGACGGATCGGTGCGCTTCTCGCCCGGTCTGCTCGCGAAGGCGCACCGCGGCGTGCTGTATGTGGATGAAGTCAATCTGCTGCCCGACGCGCTCGTCGATGCCTTGCTCGACGCGGCCGCGAGCGGCGTGAATACCGTTGAACGCGACGGCGTATCGCACAGCCACGACGCTAGCTTCGTGCTGATCGGCACGATGAATCCTGAAGAGGGCGAGCTGCGGCCGCAATTAATCGACCGTTTCGGCTTGATGGTCGAGTTGCAGAACTGTTTCGAGCCGCGCGTGCGTCAGGCGATCGTGAAGGCGCGGCTCGCGTTCGATCTTGATCCACAGGGCTTTCGCGCGGGCTATGCGCAGCAGCAGGCCGCTTATGTCGAGCGGATTCGAGTGGCGCGCGAAGCACTGCCGCAACTCGCGTTCGATGACGCCGTGCATGCGCATGTAAGCGAGCTGTGCATCGACGCCGCCGTGGACGGTTTGCGCGCCGATCTCGTGATGCTGCGCGCGGCGCGTGCGTTGGCGGCGCTCGAACAGGCGGCCGCGGTGACGGCGGAGCATGTCGATCGAGTGGCTGAGGCGGTGTTGGCGCATCGGCGGCATGTTCGCGAGTCGCCGGCCGAAGGTGACCCGCGTGAGGGCGACGCCGAACGTGCGGCTTCTTCCGATAGCCGGTCCTCATCCGCGGAAGGCAATGGACCGCCGCCGGCCGCCGCTGCCGCCGCTGCCGATTCGGATTGGGGCTATCTCGCGCCCGAGCCGGCCGCGACCACGCAGGTCAAGGGCGTCATTCCGCTCAACGTAAAAAAACGCTGAGCCATCGGAAGGGCGCCGCCGCTGACTCGCGCAGCGGTTTTCGATGGCTGCAAGGCGCGGGCCCCGGTACGCGCGGGCCCTTGCGCGGCGAACCGGGCAAACGCATCGATTGGCTGCGCACACTCGCCGCGAAGCGCCAGGATGCGCTGCGCGCCGGGCATCTGCGCTTCGCGCGCGAGGCGCCGCGCGGCGGCGTGCTGCACTGCTTCGTACTCGATTGCTCCGGTTCCATGCTGGCGGGGCAGCGCCTCGCGCTCGCCAAGGGATTGCTGATCGCCCTGTTCGACCGTGCAAGCGCCGCGCGGGCCGAGGCGGCGCTGGTCTGTTTCGGCGGCGCTGCTGCGGACGTGCGTTTCGGTCCCGCCGTGCCGCGCTGGTGGAACGAGCGGTGGCTGAGCCCAGTGGGCGGCGGAGGCGGCACGCCGCTGACGGCGGGCGTTCGGCGTGCATCCGAGCTGCTGGATCGCAGCGCGCGGCGCAAGCCCGGCCAGCAACGCTGGTTGTGGATTCTGACCGATGGCCGCACGCGTGACATGCCGGCGCGGCCGCTGGATGCGCACGAGGTGGTGTTCGTCGATTTCGAGCGCGAATCGATCCGGCTGGGCCGCTGCGAAATACTCGCCGATGCTTGGGGCGCGCGGCGTTTCACGCCGGAAGAGCTGATGCTGATGGGCTGAGCGGCGCGCGGGACGTGCCGCTCACGGGCGAGCGCTTATTTCAGGCCGTTCGACCAATACACCACATCGTCCTGACGGTCGAACACGAAGACTTTCATCGCCATCTGCTGGGCAGCATCGAGTTGATCGAGTTCGAGCCCGTGCGTCGAAGGCTCGCCGGGGCCGCTGCCTTTCTGCACGTTGCGGATCACCGCCGTGGTTTCGATCTCCGTGTCGAGATCTTTCGACTTCAGGCGAAACGCAACGCGCAACCGGTCGCCGACGGCGCCGAGAGTCCATGATGCCGTCAGCGACATGCCGAGCGCGCTGATGCCTTTCGCGAGTCCGAGGCCTTCATAAGATTGGCCGGTTTCGCCGATGCCGAAGCGCACCGCGAGGTGCGCGCGGACGCGGATCGATTTGCGTTCGCGCAGCCGGCGGATCACACCGGGCTTCGACAGCACGGCGTAATCGAACGGCGTGCGGCAGATCGCTTCGATCGTGCAGACGAAACGGAACACCGCATGGCTCGCGATCGCGACGATTTCGATGTTTTCACCGATGCCGAGCGGGAAGATGCGGCCTTCGTGCATCGGCGGAGTGACGAAAAGCGAATGATTCGGCGCGAAACCGATGATGCGGCACGGATGCATGGGCGCGCCGCTGCCAAGCTGCGAGCGCACACCGATCAATGCACCGATTTCCAGATGCATGTCCTTGAGCGTCAGTTCGCCGTTGGGGTCCGCTTGCGGCTCTGTCTGCAGCAGCGGTTGCGTGGCCGCGTCCAGTAAGTCGCCGCGCTGCGGACGGAAGTGCGCGAACAGGAAGTTGCGCTCGTCCGTCGTCGCCAGGATGGTGCCGCTGGCGAACAGCAGCGTGCCGTCGGCGTCGACGATCGGCCAGTCGAGAGGCGTGCCTACCGGCACTGTTTCCGGATTCAGGGTTGGTGTTTGGGCTGCGGATGAGGCGTCCTCGACGTGTTCCTCGACTGGATTGTCCATGGTCGGCGGCGATTTAAGTGGCGGGATATCTTGGTTGACGGCTGACGTAAGGGAAACTTTAGTTTTTTGCGGCGATGCCGGTTTTCCATTTCTTTCGATGCCGTTGCCGGGTGTGCGCGGGATGTGTGTCGTGGCTCTATATAGTAGAGAGGCTCGTTCTGTTGATTTGGCAGCGGTGAGGTATGGCCGCTGATCACTTGGCTGACCGTCACGAGTACGATTGCCTCATGAGCGCACAATTAAATCGGATGGCTAACTAATTTGACGGCGTGGTGATGGTGTCTGTTTCCGTGCCTCCCAACTTTCTGAAAAATATTGCGCGAAGGGGGTTGACGATGCGTCGCTCGCTCTCCATAATCTCGTTTCTCTGCTGCTGATGCAGCGACGCAGAACGAAGCGGTACCGGGTGGTTGTGATGCTGATGGTTGAAGTCAGCGGCGCGCGGTGCCGGTTTGGTGGTGAATGCGTAACCGATCTTTAAAAATTAACAGCCGATAAGTGTGGGCG
>NZ_JBHUFR010000023.1:0-237048 GCF_042680985.1 Paraburkholderia dipogonis
GCGGCACGGCAATCTCGGCCGCGACGGCAGCCGGTGGTGAAGTGTCGGTTGGCGCGGCGGGCAAGGAGCGTCGCATCACGAATGTGGCAGCGGGCCTGAACGCGACCGATGCAGTGAACGTGAGCCAGCTGCAGTCGGAAGACGCGAAGGTGAATAACGTCTCGAACAACGTGTCGAACCTGAGCACCACCGTCAACAACATCGTCATCAACGGTGGCGGCATCAAGTATTTCCACGCGAACTCGACGCTGGCGGACTCGTCGGCAACGGGCACGGACGCAGTGGCGATCGGTGGCAACGCATCGGCGACGGCAGTGAACTCGGTGGCACTCGGTTCGAACTCGACGACGACGGCAAACCTGTCGGCAGCAGGCTACAACCCGGGCAGCAGCACGTTGTCGGGTACAGCTTCAGCAGCGAACGGCGAAGTGTCGATGGGTTCGGCAGGCAAGGAACGCCGCATCACGAACGTGGCAGCCGGCTCGGCCGCTACAGATGCAGTGAACGTGAGCCAGTTGCAGTCGGAAGATGCGAAGGTGAATAACGTCAGCAACAACGTGAGCAACATCGCGGGCAATGTCACCAACATCAGCAACACGGTGAACAACATCACCAACGGTGGCGGCATCAAGTATTTCCACGCGAACTCGACGCTGGCGGACTCGTCGGCAACGGGCACGAACAGCCTCGCGGCTGGTCCGGCAGCAGTGGCAAGCGCAACCAACGCAGTCGCACTGGGCAACGGCGCGAATGCAGGTAACGCTGGCGCAGTCGCACTGGGCGCAGGCTCGACCACCACGACGGCGGTGACGACAAGCGGCACGACGATCGGCGGTATCACCTACACATTCGCTGGCTCGGCTCCGACGAGCACGGTGAGCGTGGGCTCGGTGGGCAACGAGCGGACGATCACGAACGTCGCGGCTGGCCGTCTCAGCGCAACGAGCACGGATGCGGTCAACGGAAGCGAACTGTTTGCAACCAATCAGCAGGTGACGCAGAACACCGCGGACATTTCCAACCTGACGAACAACATGAACAACGGTTCGGTGGGTCTGGTGCAGCAGGACGCGGCCACACGCAACATCACTGTTGCGAAGGACACCGACGGTGCGGCGGTGGACTTCACGGGCAAGGCAGGCACGCGCAAACTGACCGGCGTGTCGGCCGGTGACGTGAACGCGACGAGCGTGGATGCGGTGAACGGTTCGCAACTGTACGCGTTGGCCAGCTCGACGGCCGATGCCATGGGCGGCGGTTCGACGGTGAACCCAGACGGGACGATCACGCCTCCGTCGTACGTAGTGGATGGCACCACTGTCAACAATGTAGGTGACGCGATCACCAACCTTGATGGCCGTGTGACGCAGAACACCACTGACATCACCAACATCAACAACACGCTCAATAACATCAGCAGCGGTGCTGGTGTCAGGTACTTCCACGCCAATTCGAACCTGGCTGATTCGCAGGCAACGGGCATGGAATCGGTGGCGATCGGCGGTAACGCCCAGTCGCTGGCGGCGAACTCGGTTGCATTGGGTTCGAATTCGGTGGCTGACCGCAGCAACACGTTGTCGGTCGGTTCGGCGGGTAACGAACGCCAGATCACCAACGTGGCGGCTGGTACGGCGGATACGGATGCGGTGAACGTCGCGCAGTTGAAGGCCTCGGGTGTGATCAATCCGGATGGCACGACCAACGCTGCCGTGACGTATGACCGCAAGGCGGACGGTACGACCAACTACAACAGCGTCACGATGGGTAACGGCGCTGCAGGCGGTACGACGATCCACAACGTGGCAGCAGGCACGGCCGGTGACGACGCAGTCAACGTCAACCAGATGAACGCGGCGATCTCCACCGTCACGAACATTGTCACCGCGGCGAGCAACCCGATGTTCGCAGCAGCCGGCAACCGTGACACGGAAGCAGCAGTCGCCAGCGGCACGCATTCCACGGCGATGGGTGCGAACGCGAAGGCGACGGGGGCCAACTCGGTGGCACTGGGTGCGGGTTCGGTGGCGGACCGTGACAACACGGTGTCGGTGGGCTCGGCGGGTAGCGAACGCCAGGTCACCAACGTGGCAGCCGGTACGGCAACGACCGACGCAGTCAACGTCGGCCAGTTGAACGACGCAATCGGCTCGTCGCTCGGCAATCTGCCGGCCGGCATGACGGCAAAGGACTACACCGATAAGCAGATCAATTCGGTGCAGAACAGCGTCAGCCAGGTCGCGAAGAGCGCCTACGCAGGTATCGCAGCAGCTACCGCGCTGACGATGATTCCGGATGTCGATCAAGGCAAGACGTTCGCGGTCGGCGTCGGCGGCGGCACGTACAAGGGTTCGCAGGCTGTCGCGCTCGGCGTGTCAGCACGTATCACCGAGAACCTGAAGATGAAGGCCGGTGCGGGTACGAGCTCGCAAGGCACGACGGTGGGCCTTGGTGCTTCGTACCAGTGGTAAGTGGCGTGGCGGACGAGGCGCAAGCCTCGTCCTGGCAGCCGAGTCTGCTCTGACTTAAATGCAAGCGCACCCTTGTTCGCAAAGCACGCGGCAAGG
The DNA here is from genome assembly GCF_042680985.1 of Paraburkholderia dipogonis. Taxonomy (NCBI): domain Bacteria; kingdom Pseudomonadati; phylum Pseudomonadota; class Betaproteobacteria; order Burkholderiales; family Burkholderiaceae; genus Paraburkholderia; species Paraburkholderia dipogonis. Next base: position 2,565 of record NZ_JBHUFR010000023.1, read on the forward strand.
GCGCCGCTTCAATTGACTGAATCCGTGAAAATGAACGTAACTCTTTTCAAATCCTTGCGCGCGCCGTTGCTCGGCGCGTTTGTGACATTCCTTGCTGCATGTACCGCGCAGTCGGGGGCGACTTATACGCTTCGCACGATCAGCGTGCCGAATCAGCAGGCGCCGATCTACCGGGTGAGTTGCTCAGGACTCTTCGAAAGCTCGCAGAACTGTGTGCGGGTCGCTGAGGAAACCTGTAAAGCCCAGCCTGTGACGTGGATGCAAGCAGTCGATCGCGTAAGCGACGGCGCGCCGAAGAAAGATCCGCGCGAATTGACCTTCATGTGTGGCAAGCCGGTCGTGCAACAGCCGACCCCGCAGCCGGTTGCGCAACAGCCTGCTCCGCAGGGAGCGCCGCAACAACCGGCCCTGCAGCCGCAAGCAAAGCCGGTGGTTCCGCAGGTTCGTCTACTGCTGCAAGGCAACGCCAACTTCGCCACTGACAGCGCGGCGCTTAGCTCGGTTGCAAAGGAAAACCTCGACCGCTTCATGAACGTGAACCAGGGCGTCAACCTGCATCGCGTCACGGTGATGGGTTATACCGATAAGACGGGTTCGGAAGCGCATAACCTGAAACTGTCGCAAGCGCGCGCTGCGGCTGTCGTGCAATATCTGCGAGACGGCGGTCTCCACGCCGATCAGTTCGTCGCGCGTGGTCTCGGCAGCGCTGATCCGGTGGCGCCGAATGCGACGGCCGAAGGCCGCATGCAGAACCGCCGCGTCGACGTCCGCGTGTTCGCCGAGTAAGCAGCGACACGCATCGTTTGATGTTCGACCCAAAGGCCTGCCATCGCGCAGGCCTTTTTACCCACACCACTTCAACCTTCGCCGTCGATCCTCAGCCGGCCGATCACCCCTTTCGCCTGCCCGACCCGCTCCACCAGTTCAGGCCCGCGCTTGAGCGCGACGCCCACCGCGAGAATATCGCCGATTGCCAGATGCGACATGCGCGATGTCATTGGCGAAAACACATCGTTTTCTTCGACCACGTTCGAGAACAGACAAATCGACGCGACACGCGCAAGCGGTGAACTGCCATGCGTGATGGCGATCACCTTCGCGCCGCGAGCGAGCGCGGAACGCGCCGCTTCGATGATGTCGCGGGTCCGGCCGGTATTCGATACCGTGACGACGACATCGCCGGGGCCAAGCAGCGCCGCCGACATCGAGTAAGTATGCGGATCGGAGTACGCGACGCTCGGCATGCCGAGCCGAAAAAACTTGTGCTGGATATCCTGCGCGGCGATGCCCGATCCGCCCGCCCCATAGAATTCGATACGTGCCGCGTTCGCGAGCAACTCAACGGCCGCTTCCACGCTATCCGGCGACAGGCTATTGCGCACCTCGATCAGCGTGCCGATGGTCCGATCAAACACTTTGGCGATCAGTCCAGGCGCGCCTTCATCCGGCCGCACATCCCGATAGACGGTCGGCACGCCCGACGCAATCCCCTGCGCCAGCCGGATCTTGAACTCGCGGAACCCCGAAAACCCGAGCGCGTGACAAAACCGCGCGATGGTCGGTTGGCTCACGCCCGCACGGGCGGCCACTTCCGTCATCGACAGATCGAGCACCTCGCGCGGCGCCTCGATCACGTAGTCGGCGAGTTTGCGCTCGGAGGGCCGCAACTGCTCGCGCATCTCTTCCACCTGAGACAGCATCATCGGAAAACTCGCACTATGCTGAAGAATGCGTGGACTATATACCGATTGCCGGAAAGGTACAAAAACTACATATCGCCTCGTAGGTGTAATCCCTAGGTTTTGCGTGAAACCTGTGAAGTCAAAGCCCATGGGGATTCCGGGCAGTTTGATTATGCGGCAGCGCAGCAGCAATGAACATTGCGATCGTGTAGTTTTTCTACTAAGATGGCGTCGTCAACTGATTCGACATCCCCGCGATACCTACCTGGCACAGTGCGCATACGCATCTCTTCAGCCAGCGACGAAGGAGCTCCGATGGTTTCCCCGCATTCGCAATTGTTGAAGGTCACGCAACGTGTTGTCGAGCGCAGCAAGCCGACGCGTGAGGCGTATCTCGCCCGCATCCACCAGGCGCAGGGCAAGTTTCCGGCGCGCGGTGCGCTTTCCTGCGCCAATCTCGCTCACGGTTTCGCCGGCCTCGAGGGCAACGACAAGCTCGTCATCAAGCAGATCCGCGAGCCGAACATTGGCATCGTGTCCTCGTACAACGAAATGCTGTCGGCCCATGCGCCGTACAAAAACTACCCGGACATCATCAAGCAGGCCGCACGTGAAAACGGCGGCGTCGCGCAATTCGCGGGCGGTGTGCCGGCCATGTGCGACGGCGTCACGCAAGGCAATGCCGGCATGGAACTGTCGCTGTTCTCGCGCGAAGTCATCGCGATGAGCACGGCGGTCGCGCTCACGCACAACATGTTCGACGCGGCGCTGTGTCTCGGCATCTGCGACAAGATCGTGCCGGGCCTGCTGATCGGCGCGCTGCAGTTCGGCCACATCCCGACCATCTTCGTGCCGGCCGGCCCGATGGGCAGTGGCCTGTCCAACGACGACAAAGCCAAGACGCGTCAGCTCTTCGCGACCGGTCAGTGCGACCGCGGCGCGTTGCTCGAAGCGGAAGCCGCCGCGTATCACAGCCATGGCACCTGCACGTTCTACGGCACCGCGAACAGCAACCAGATGCTGATGGAAGTGATGGGCCTGCATCTGCCGAGTTCGGCTTTCGTGCATCCGCATACGCCGCTGCGCGACGCGCTGACCGCGCAAGCCGCGCGCCGTGTGCTCGATCTGACGGTGGAACGCGGTAACTACATGCCGATCGGCCACGTGGTCGATGAAAAAGCGATCGTCAACGGCATCGTCGCCTTGCTGGCGACGGGCGGCTCGACCAACCACACGCTGCACCTGGTCGCGATTGCACGCGCGGCGGGCATCGTGATCGATTGGGATGACTTCGACACGCTGTCGCAAGCCGTGCCGCTGCTCGCGAAGATTTATCCGAACGGCAAGGCCGACGTGAACCACTTCCACGCGGCCGGCGGCGTGGCCTTCCTGGTGCGCAATCTGCTGGAAGGCGGCTTGCTGCACGAAGACGTGAACACAGTCGCTGGCAAGGGCCTGAAGCACTACACCGAAGAGCCGAAGCTGATCGACGGCAAGCTGCAATGGGTGCCGGGCGCGCAAGCCAGCGAAGACACGGCGGTGCTGCGCGGCATCAAGGAACCGTTCCAGCCGGACGGCGGTTTGCGTCTGATGCAAGGCAAGCTCGGCCGCGGCGTGATCAAGATTTCGGCGGTCGCGGCGCAGCATCGCAAGGTGAAGGCGCCGGCGATCGTGTTCGATTCGCAGGAAGCCGTGCAGGAAGCATTCGACAAAGGCGAGCTGAAGCGCGACTTCATCGCCGTGGTGCGCTTCCAGGGCGCGCGGGCAAACGGCATGCCTGAGCTGCATCGTTTGACGCCGCTGCTCGGTGTGTTGCAGGATCAAGGTTTCCACGTTGCACTGGTCACGGACGGCCGCATGTCCGGCGCGTCGGGCAAGGTGCCGGCGGTGATTCATCTGTCGCCGGAAGCGTTGCTGCAAGGGCCGATCGGCAAGGTGCGCACCGGCGACATGCTGGTGATCGACGCCGAAGCCGGTGTGCTCGACATCGAGATCGACGCAGCCGAGTGGGCAGCCCGGCCTAACGCCGTGCCGCAGCATCAGGCGGAAAACGAAGTCGGCTTTGGCCGCGAACTGTTCGGTGTATTCCGTGCGGCGGCGGCGCCGGCGGAGCAGGGTGCGTCGGTATTCGGCGCGATGGTGGGCGAGCGTTCGGCGCATCACGGCGAAGCAGCCAAAGCTCACACGGCAAAACACACAAGCACCACTCACGCCAGCTAAGCGCTGCAGAACAAGGAGTCTGACTATGACGTCGAAAACAGTAAGCGATATCGTGCGCCTCGGCCCGGTGATTCCGGTGCTCGCGTTCGACTCTGTCGAACAGGGTGAGCACGTGTCGCGCGCGCTGCACGCGGGCGGCGTGAAGGTGCTGGAAATCACTTTGCGCACCGCAGCAGGCCTCGAAGCGATCGAACGCGCGAGCCAGTTGGCCGAAGATATCGTGGTCGGTGTCGGCACGATTACAAAGCCGGAGCATTGCGCTCAGGCCAAGAAGGCGGGCGCGCAGTTCGGCGTCTCCCCTGGCCTGACGAGAGACATGCACAAGGCCGCGCAGGATGCGGGCTTGCCGCTGCTGCCGGGCGTGATGACGCCCTCGGACATCATCGCGGCGCTGGAACTCGGCTATGAGATCGTGAAGTTTTTCCCGGCGCAGCAAGCCGGCGGCGTGCCGATGCTGCAAGCGTTCCACGGCCCGTTCCCGAATCTGAAGTTCTGCCCGACCGGCGGCATCACGGCGGAAACCGCGACGCATTTCCTGTCGCTGCCGAACGTGGTGTGCGTGGGCGGCTCGTGGCTCACGCCGAAAGCCGCGCTCGCCGCGCAAAACTGGGACGAAGTCACGCGTCTGGCGCGTGCCGCGAGCCAGTTGGCGGCGCCGGCTCACTAAGTTCAAGCCGCGCGCTCGTTAACCCTTTATCAGGTCCGACACAAAGGAGCCTCGTCGATACAGCTGTTCCGGCTGTCCTGGCGAGGCTCCTTTGCGATATGCGCGCAGAATTGGCGCACGTTTGCAGATAACAAACAGTAAAATTCAGCGTCCGCGCGGTCAGCCCGGTTTCAAGGTGCCGCACAGGTCGCCGTGAGACACGGTGCTGGCTGTGTTCCGCACGCACTGAAATCAATAACGCAAAAAGGAGGGGCTTCATGGAAGCTGTCCACGGCAGCACGCTGCTGGTCTTCGCGGTGATCGCCATCGCATTGCTGATCCTGCTGATCACACGCTACAAGGTCTATCCGTTCCTCGTTCTGATCATCGTGTCGCTGCTGCTGGGTCTTGCATCCGGCATGCCGATGGCGACCATCGTCAAATCGTTCGAAACAGGTAATGGCAATACCCTTGGGCATATCGCCATCGTGGTCGGTCTCGGCACGATGCTCGGCAAGATGATGGCCGAATCGGGCGGCGCCGAGCGCATCGCCACCACGTTGATCAACTTCTTCGGCGAAAAGAACATCCACTGGGCGATGATGATCGTGGCGATCATCGTCGGCTTGCCGGTGTTCTTCGAAGTCGGGTTTGTGCTGCTGATTCCGATCGCGTTCAACGTCGCGAAGCGCACCAACAAGTCGTTGCTGCTGGTCGGCTTGCCGATGGTCGCGGGTCTGTCCGTCGTGCACGGCCTGCTTCCGCCGCATCCGGCCGCGATGCTCGCGGTGCAGGCGTATCACGCGGATATCGGCAGGACTATCGCTTATGGGCTGATCGTCGGTGTGCCGACCGCGATCGTCGCGGGTCCGCTGTTCGCGTTGATGATCAGCCGCTATATCAAGCTGCCGAAAGAGAACGCGCTCGCCGCGCAATTCCTCGGTCACGGCGACGAAACCAAAAACGGCGCGCAGAACGCAGCGCAAAACGCAGCACCTAAGCGCGAACTGCCGAGCTTCGGCATCACGCTGCTCACGATTCTGCTGCCGGTGATTCTGATGTTGATCGGAAGCTGGGCCGATCTCTTCACCACGCCGAAAACCTTGCCGAACGATCTGCTGCATTTCGCCGGCAATTCGGACGTCGCGCTGCTGATCGCGGTGCTGGTGAGCTTCTGGACTTTCGGTGCGAGCCGCGGTTTCACTCGCGAGCAGATTCAGAAATTCTGCGGCGACTGTCTGGCGCCGATCGCGGGCATCACGCTGATCGTCGGCGCGGGCGGCGGTTTCGGGCGCGTGCTGATGGATAGTGGCATTTCGAAGGAAATCGTCAATGTGGCAACGGCCATGCATCTGTCGCCGCTATTGTTCGGCTGGCTGGTGGCCGCGTTGATTCGTCTGGCCACGGGTTCGGCGACGGTCGCCATGACCACCGCGTGCGGCATCGTCGCGCCGATCGCTTCGGCTAGCGGCGTGCATGTCGAGCCGGAGCTGCTGGTGCTCGCCACCGGTTCGGGCTCGCTGATCTTCTCGCACGTGAACGACGGCGGTTTCTGGCTGATCAAGGAATACTTCGGTATGACAGTGGGGCAGACCTTCAAGACATGGTCGCTCCTCGAAACCATCATTTCGCTGATGGGCTTGGGTTTGACCTTCGCACTCGCGGCGGTCGTGTAAGGAGTTTTTGATGATTCTGATCGCAATGGGCGTGTCGGGCGCCGGCAAGACGAGAATTGGCGAAATGCTGGCGGAACGCCTGCATTGCGCGTTCACCGATGGCGACGCGTTTCACAGCGCCGCCAACAAGGAGAAAATGCACCACGGCATTCCGCTTACCGACGAAGACCGGTGGCCGTGGCTGCAAACCATCCGCGTGGCGATCGTCGAGAAGCAGAAGGCGGGCGAAACGGCGGTGTTCACGTGCTCTTCGCTGAAACGCTCGTACCGCGACGTTTTGCGCGACGGCGACAGGGACGTGTGCTTCGTGTATCTGAAGGGCTCGCGTGAAGTGCTGGAGCAGCGGCTAACCACGCGCACCGGGCATTTCTTCGATCCGTCGCTGCTGCAAAGCCAGCTCGACACACTCGAAGAGCCGGGCGCGGACGAAGCGATCACGGTGAGCATCGAGCTGTCGCCGGAAGAGATCGTCGTTGAAGTGCTGAAGCAGGTCGAAGCGCGTCAGTGAGTTTGTTTCGCTGCTGCAAATAAAAAACCGCTCCATGGAGCGGTTTTTTTACGCCTCGACTTTGACGAGGCAATCAGCAATCGAGACCGCTCAAGCGATCCGCTTGGCCAATTCGACGGCCTTGCCGATATACGAACCCGGCGTCATCGCGAGCAAGCGGTCTTTCGCATCCTGCGGAATCGCGAGGCCGTTGACGAACGTTTGCAGCGCTTCACGCGTGATGCCCTTGCCGCGCGTCAGTTCCTTCAACTGCTCGTACGGATTCTCGATGCCGTAACGGCGCATTACCGTTTGCACCGGCTCGGCCAGCACTTCCCAGCAATTGTCGAGGTCTTCGTTCAGACGCTGCGCGTTCACTTCGAGCTTGTCCAGGCCGCGAATCAGCGAGTCGTACGCGAGCAGCGAGTAACCGAACGCGACGCCGATATTGCGCAGCACCGTCGAATCGGTCAGGTCGCGCTGCCAGCGCGAGACCGGCAGCTTGTCGGCGAGATGGCGCAGCGTGGCGTTAGCCAGGCCGAGATTGCCTTCCGAGTTTTCGAAGTCGATCGGGTTGACCTTGTGCGGCATGGTCGACGAACCGATTTCGCCGGCCTTGGTGCGCTGCTTGAAGTAACCGACCGAGATGTAGCCCCACACGTCGCGGTCCAGATCCAGCAGGATCGTGTTGGCGCGCGAGACCGCGTCGAACAGTTCGGCCATGTAGTCGTGCGGCTCGATCTGGATCGTGTACGGATTGAACGTGAGCTTCAGGCGTTGCTCGACCACTTCGCGCGAGAACGCTTCCCAGTCGAACTCCGGATAGGCCGACAGGTGCGCGTTGAAGTTGCCGACCGCGCCGTTCATCTTGCCGAGCAGTTCGACCTTGGCGATACGATCGATCGCGCGTTCCAGGCGGGCCGCGACGTTGGCGAGTTCCTTGCCGAGCGTGGTCGGGCTAGCCGGCTGGCCGTGCGTGCGCGACAGCATCGGCTGTTCGGCGTGCGCGTGGGCCAGAGCGACGAGACGCTGATGCACCGAGCGCAGCGCCGGCAGAATCACGTGTTCGCGGGCGCCCGCGAGCATCAGGCCGTGCGACGTGTTGTTGATGTCTTCCGACGTGCAGGCGAAGTGAATGAACTCGCTCGCGCGCTCCAGTTCCGCCTGACCCTTCACCGATTCCTTCAGCCAGTACTCGACCGCTTTCACGTCGTGATTCGTCACGCGCTCGATTTCCTTGATGCGCGCGGCGTCGTGCGCGGTGAAGCGCTCGGCCAGCTGCAGCAGGAATTGCTCGGACGCTTCGGAAAAGCGCGGCACTTCGGCGAAACCGGCGCGCGAGAGCGCGATCAGCCAATGGATTTCGACCGTCACGCGATTGCGCATGAAAGCGGCTTCCGAGAGCCAGTCGCGCAGGGCTTCGGTTTTCGAGGCGTAGCGGCCGTCGAGCGGGGAGAGCGCGTTCAGCGCGAACAGGGTGTCGGGGCGGGTGTCGGACATGATGGGGGCGTGGCGCAAGGATGAAAACGCGGAGGAAACTGCGGGAACCGCGAATTTTACCACCGGACGCTGACCGGCCTGATTTCGATGCGGCGCCACGCGGCGCCGGCATAACGGGCCGCGCAGCGGCTAGCCAGGGTAACCGTCGTAGCCGGGAAACAGGGTAGGCAGCGTGAACGACGGCATCGAGTAGCGCGAAAAACAGCGCGAGGTGGACGCGGGATGCACCAGATGCAGGCAGCTCGCCTGCGGATCGTCCACCGCGATCACATTGCGACCCGCTTCGACTACGCGCCGGATGAAGCTCTCGTCGTCGCACAGGTCGATGTCGTCGAAGGCTGAGATCGCGGCAAGCGCTTTGTCGTACACATAAGAGAAGCCGTAGAACAGGATGAAGTCCGCGCCGATCTGCATTTTCTCGTGGAATTCGATGGGGCTGACCGAGCGGCCGCTCAGCTCGTAATGCAGGCCCACTTTCGCGTTCAGGTCCATGTAGCCGAAGAATTGCGTGTGCGGCGCGTACATGAAGAAGCCCGACAGCTTGATGAGGTCCGCGCGGTTCTCCTGCATCGTTTTGACCATGTGGGCGAGGTAGTGCGGCGCGTAGTGGTCGTCATCGTCGAAATGGGCGATCACCGAACCGCGCGCTTCCGCGATCAGCGCATTGCGCTTGGCGCCGATCGACATGCGCGAGGCGCAATGAAAGTAGCGAATGCGCGTGTCCTGCAAGGCCAGCGCCTGCAAGTACGCGCTCGGCTCGGGGCTATCGTCGAGCACCAGCCATTCCCAGTCGACTTGCTGGCGAACCACGCAACGCGCAATGGCCGGCAGGAAGCGCTCGCGGTTGGCCGTCGGCGTGATGATGGAGACGAGTGGGGGCATGGCGGGTCTCGCGCGTGGAAAGGCGCGTTGTCAAAGAGAGTTGATGGAGGGCGCGGCGCGTTGGCCGCCGAGGTGTGCGCGCAGCAAGATAGCGGCTCGCGGCCAGCCTGCGCCATCGGCGCAATCCGATTTCCTTGTGAAGGGTTATCACGCGTTCTCGCGCACGGCCGTGCGCGCCGCTTTCACGGCACCCACTAGAATGCTGACTTCCTCTCTCCCGTCGGCAGCAGGCCCCGCATGGAACTGAAATGGCTCGAAGACTTCGTTTCGCTCGCGGAAACGCGTAGTTTCAGCCGCTCGGCTGAATTGCGCCACGTCACGCAGCCGGCATTCTCCCGGCGGATTCAGGCGCTCGAAGCATGGCTCGGCACGGAGCTGATCGACCGCTCGGTCTATCCGACGCGGCTCACGGCGGCCGGCCAGGTGTTCAACGAGCAGGCGCTCGCGATGCTCTCGCAGTTCCACGAAGCGCGCGCGCTGCTGCGCGGCCACACGGCGACGCCGCAGGCGACCATCGAGTTCGCCGTGCCGCACACGTTGTCGCTGACGTACTTCCCACGCTGGCTGCAGCGGATCGAAGCGCATCTGGGTCCGATCCACACGCGTCTGCGAGCCCTGAACGTGCACGACGCGGCGTTGTCGCTGGTGGAAGGCGGCTGCGATCTGATGATGGGCTATCATCATCCCAGCCATCCGGTCGCGCTCGATCCGGGCCGCTACGACATGCTGACGCTCGGCAACGAACCAATCAGTCCGTTTTCGGCACCGGGCCGCGCCGGCCGGCCGCGTCACACGTTGCCGGGCACGGGCGAGGCGCCCACGCCTTACCTGTCGTACACGCCGAACGCCTATCTGGGACGCATGACCGAAGTGATCCTGGCCAATGCGCCGGAGCGCCTGTACCTCGACCGCCTCTACGAAACCGATATGGCCGAGGGACTCAAGGCGATGGCGCTGGCCGGGCACGGCATCGCCTTCCTGCCGCACAGCGCGGTGGAAGACGCGGTCGCCGACGGCAAGCTGATCCGCCTCGACCGCGCCACGCGCGGTACGCCGGAAGGCCAGCTCACGTTGACCATGGAGATTCGTCTCTATCGCGACAAGCTCGCGGCGAAGAGCGATGACGCGCGGCAAATTCTCGCGCGTCAATTGTGGGAAGTGGTGTCGGAGGAACTGGCGCAAGGCACGGCCTGAAAATCCTGCCTCCCGACGACACCAAGTTGCGGCTTCTCAATGGTTATGCAAAAAAAACATAATCGGATAAGGAAACGGCATTGGATTTCAAAACGGCGTTTTTCGACAATGCTGTCATTCGTTCAACGCCGGAGCGTTCATGTCATCCCAGCAACAAGCAGTCCAATCCGCATCAACGTTGCAGTCGGTTCCTTCCTACCTGAATAAAGACGACCTCGGTCCGTGGGGCAACTACCTGCGTCAGGTCGATCGCGTCGCGCCGTATCTCGGCTCCCTGTCCCGCTGGCTCGAAACCCTGAAGCGCCCGAAGCGCATTCTGATCGTCGACGTGCCTATCGAACTCGATAACGGCACGGTCGCTCACTTCGAAGGCTATCGCGTGCAGCACAATGTGTCGCGCGGTCCGGGCAAGGGCGGTGTGCGCTACCACCAGGACGTGACGTTGTCGGAAGTGATGGCCCTGTCGGCGTGGATGTCGGTGAAGAACGCGGCCGTGAATGTGCCGTACGGCGGTGCGAAGGGCGGCATCCGTGTCGATCCGCGCACCTTGTCGCGTGGTGAGCTGGAGCGCGTGACGCGCCGCTACACCAGCGAAATCGGCATCATCATCGGACCGAATACCGACATTCCCGCGCCGGACGTGAACACGAACGAGCAGATCATGGCGTGGATGATGGACACGTACTCCATGAACCAGGGCCAAACGGCCACCGGCGTCGTGACGGGCAAGCCGATCACGCTGGGCGGTTCGCTCGGCCGCCGCGAGGCGACGGGCCGTGGCGTGTTCGTGACGGCTTCGGAAGCAGCACGCCGTATCGGCGTCGACATCGAAGGCGCACGCATTGCGGTTCAAGGTTTTGGCAACGTCGGCGGCATCGCGGCGCGTCTGTTCCAGGAAGCCGGTTCGAAGCTGGTCGCGGTGCAGGATCACACCGGCTCGCTGTACAAGTCGACCGGTATCGACGCGGTCGCACTCCTCGAACACGTGGCCAGAACGGGCGGCGTGGGTGGTTTCCCCGAAGCCGATTCGGTGACGAACGAGGAATTCTGGACCGTCGAATCGGACATCCTGATCCCGGCGGCGCTGGAAAACCAGATCACCGAAAAGAACGCCAGCAAGATCAAGACGAAGATCGTCGTGGAAGGCGCCAACGGCCCGACCACCACCGCGGCGGACGACATCCTGCACGATCGCGGCATCCTCGTGATTCCGGACGTGGTGGCCAACGCCGGCGGCGTGACCGTGTCGTACTTCGAATGGGTGCAGGACTTCTCGAGCTTCTTCTGGACGGAAGACGAGATCAACCAGCGCCTCGAGCGCGTGATGCGTGAAGCGTTTGCCGCAGTGTGGCAAGTGTCGAGCGAGCAGAAGGTGTCCGTGCGGACGGCGGCGTTTATCGTCGCGTGTAAGCGGATCCTGGAAGCGCGTGAACTGCGCGGCCTGTATCCCTGATCTTTCGGCTTCTTCCCGCTCCTTTTCCGCTTCGAACGGCGCTTCCGCTACCCTGCGGATTCGCCGCGAATCCTAGCTTCAGCGCGGTCCACAAGACGGCGTGTTCGACCCGGCGGGCGGCATCGTATCGATGCCGCCCGCCTTTGCATATGCAAAAAAGGTTGACCGGCCGGCCCGAAGCGCCGCAAACCAGTAGCGGCGCACACGCAACAACATGGTTTATAGCGATACTTTCAGAATAATTACTTTGCTAAACTGGCGCCGGTTCTTGCCAAGGAGATCACACATGAAGGTTAAAAAAGCTGCGCTGCTGCTCGCGACTCTCGGACTGTTTACGGTTGGCGCGCATGCGCAAGACGCTGGTACGCTGAAAAAGATCAAGGACACGGGTGTCATTTCGCTGGGTCATCGCGAATCGTCGATCCCGTTTTCGTATTACGACGACAAGCAGAACGTTATCGGCTACTCGCAGGAATTCGCTCTGAAGGTCGTTGAGGCAGTGAAGCAGAAGCTGAACATGCCGAACCTGAAGGTGAAGCTCACGCCGGTCACGTCGCAAAACCGTATTCCGCTGGTGCAAAACGGCACCGTCGACATGGAATGCGGCTCGACCACGAACAATGCTGAACGCCAGCAACAGGCTGCTTTCTCGAACACGATCTTTGTGATCGGCACGCGCCTGATGACCAAGAAAGACTCCGGCATCAAGGACTGGGCGGACCTGAAGGGCAAGACGGTCGTCACGACCGCCGGCACCACGTCCGAGCGCCTGCTTCGCAAGATGAACCAGGACAAGAGCATGGGCATGAACATCATCAGCGCGAAGGACCACGGCGAGTCGTTCCTGACGCTCTCCACGGGCCGCGCCGCTGCCTTCATGATGGACGACGCGCTGCTCGCGGGCGAGCGCGCCAAGTCGAACAATCCGGGCGATTTCGTGATTGTCGGCACGCCGCAATCGCATGAAGCGTACGGCTGCATGATTCGCAAGAACGATCCGGAATTCAAGAAGGTGGTGGACGACGCGATCGCCAAGGTCGAAACCTCGGGCGAAGCCGATGCGATCTACAAGAAGTGGTTCGAATCGCCGATTCCGCCGAAGGGCCTGAACCTGAACTTCCCGGAAAGCGACGACATGAAGGCGCTCTACAAGAGCCCGAATGACAAGGCAATCGATTAAACCTTAGCTGTTTTTTTGAAACGCTGAACGAGACGGAAGGGGCCACGCGCTTCTTCCGTTTCTTTTTGCTGGAGTCTTGGTCATGTCATATCACTGGAACTGGGGCATTCTGCTGAGTCCCGTCTCCACCGGCGAGCCGACCACTTATCTGGGCTGGCTGCTGTCGGGCTTCTGGGTGACGATTACCGTGTCGCTGTCGGCGTGGGTGATCGCGCTGATCGTCGGTTCGTTGTTCGGCGTGCTGCGCACGGTGCCGAACAAATGGGCGTCGGGCATCGGCACGCTGTATGTCGCGATTTTCCGCAACATCCCGCTGATCGTGCAGTTCTTCATCTGGTATCTGGTGATACCGGAGTTGCTGCCCGCCTCCATGGGCAACTGGTTCAAGCAACTGCCGCCCAGCGCACAGTTTTTCTCCTCGTCGATCATCTGTCTCGGGCTTTTCACGGCTGCGCGCGTGTGCGAGCAGGTGCGCTCGGGTATCAACGCGCTGCCGAAGGGGCAGCGCGCCGCGGGCCTGGCCATGGGTTTCACGCAATGGCAGACGTACCGCTATGTGCTGCTGCCGGTCGCGTACCGGATCATCGTGCCGCCGCTTACGTCCGAGTTTCTGAATATCTTCAAGAATTCGGCGGTGGCGTCGACGATCGGCCTGCTGGACCTGTCCGCTCAAGCGCGCCAACTGGTCGACTACACGTCGCAGACCTATGAGTCGTTCATCGCGGTCACGCTGGCGTACATGCTGCTCAATCTGGTCGTGATGCAGCTCATGCGCTGGGTCGAAGCCAAGACCCGGTTGCCCGGCTATATCGGAGGCAAGTAATGCACCATTTCGACTGGAGCGGTATTCCGGGCGCATTGCCTACGTTGTGGACCGGCGCTATCGTCACGCTCAAGATCACGCTGATCGCGATCGTGTTCGGCATCGTCTGGGGCACCATTCTCGCCATGTTGCGGCTGTCGTCGTTCAAACCCTTCGAGTGGTTCGCGAAGGGCTACGTGACGATCTTCCGCTCCATCCCGCTGGTGATGGTGCTGCTGTGGTTCTTCCTGATCGTGCCGCAGGTGCTGCAAAACGTGCTCGGTTTGTCGCCGGATATCGACATTCGCCTCGCGTCGGCCATGGTCGCGTTCTCGCTTTTCGAGGCGGCTTACTATTCGGAGATCATCCGCGCCGGCATTCAGTCGGTGGCACGCGGGCAGGTCAACGCGTCGTTCGCGCTCGGCATGACGTACGCACAGTCCATGCGTCTGATCGTGTTGCCGCAGGCGTTCCGCGCCATGGTCCCGCTGCTGCTCACGCAAGGTATCGTGCTGTTTCAGGATACGTCGCTCGTCTACGTGATCAGCCTCGCCGACTTCTTCCGCACGGCCACGAATATTGGCGACCGTGACGGTACGAATGTCGAGATGGTACTGTTCGCGGGCGCGTGTTATTTCGTGATCTGTGTGGTCGCGTCGAGCCTCGTCAAAGGTCTTCAGAAAAAGGTCGCAAGATGATCTCTATCAAGAATGTTTCGAAGTGGTACGGCCAGTTTCAAGTGCTGACCGACTGCACGACGGAAGTCAAAAAGGGTGAAGTGGTGGTGGTGTGCGGGCCGTCGGGCTCGGGCAAGTCCACGCTGATCAAAACCGTCAACGGCCTCGAGCCGTTCCAGAAGGGCGAGATCGTCATCAACGGGCAGTCGCTCACCGACAAGAAAACCAATTTGTCGAAGCTGCGGGCCAAGGTCGGCATGGTGTTCCAGCACTTCGAGCTGTTCCCGCATCTGTCGATCGTGCAGAACCTCACGCTTGCGCAGGTGAAGGTGCTCGGCCGTTCGAACGACGAAGCCACGGCGAAAGGGTTGAAGCTGCTCGATCGCGTCGGCCTGCGTGCGCATGCGGACAAGTTTCCGGGGCAATTGTCGGGCGGTCAGCAACAGCGCGTGGCGATTGCGCGCGCGTTGTCGATGGATCCGATCGCCATGCTGTTCGACGAGCCGACCTCGGCTCTCGATCCGGAAATGATCAACGAAGTGCTCGACGTGATGGTCGAACTCGCGCAGGAAGGCATGACCATGATGTGCGTGACGCACGAAATGGGTTTCGCGAAGAAGGTCGCGCACCGCGTGATCTTCATGGACAAGGGCTTGATCGTGGAAGACGACCGCAAGGAAGACTTCTTCGCGAATCCGAAGTCGGATCGCGCGAAGGACTTTCTGGCGAAGATTCTGCACTGAGTTTGTTGTGGCGTCGCGTCGCGTCGTTCATGCGGCGCGGCGCGGCGTGGGCAGAAAAAAGCCGCTTCGGGAGAAGCGGCTTTTTCGTTTGTGGCGGCTCTCTTTTGAGCGGATGGTCAAGTGATCAGGATTCGAACGCGGCGGTGTCGTCGGCCGCTTCGAGGTCGAGCTCGGCTTCCGGCTGCGCTAACGCTTCGGCCGAAGCGGCGATCGTGGTTGCCGAGGCCGACGCATCCAAAGCCGGATTGCGCAGCTTTTCCAGCACCGAATCCGGCACCGGCACGTTGACGCGCCCGATCACTTCGCCGTGCTGGAACATCATCAGATCGCCCGGTTCGAAGGCGGTCCACACTTCGTTGTCGGTCAGCGGCTTGGTGGCGATCACCGCGACGCGGTCTTCGGGCGTGGTGTATTTGGCGAAATCGATCGACACGTCCGCGTCGACGAGATGCGCGGTGGAAAACGGCCAGCGCCGCACGATGTAATGCAGATGCGTGGAGCAATGCGCGAACAGCGCCTGGCCATTCGACATCAGGAAATTGAACACGCCGAACTGCGTGATTTCACGCGTGAGGGTTTCGAGCGCGGCAAACAGTTCGTCGAGCGGCGGCTGCTGCGCGCCGGGAAACGCCTTGCGCAGGCCTTCGAGCAACGCGCAGAAAGCGAGTTCGCTGTCAGTCGTGCCGACAGGCTGATACACGCCCGATAGCACGGGCGAATAATCCTTGAGATCGCCGTTGTGCGCGAAAATCCAGTGGCGTCCCCACAATTCGCGCATGAACGGGTGGCAGTTTTCCAGCAGGATGTGCCCTTGCGTCGCCTTGCGAATATGCGCGATCGTGTTCTTCGATTTGATCGGATAGCGCTTGACCATTTCGGCGATCGGCGAGGTCGCCGACGATTGATGGTCGATGAACAGGCGGCAGGCTTTGTCTTCGAAGAAGGCGATGCCCCAGCCGTCGGCGTGGTGATCGGTGACGCCGCCGCGCGCCGCAAAGCCGGTGAACGAGAACGTGACGTCCGTTGGCGCGGCGCAGTTCATTCCGAGAAGTTGGCACATGTTGCGGGTAAGCCTGTGAACGGGGCGAGCCGTTACAATGATGATTTTCCAAGCATATCACCGAGCCAGAAACGCCAAATAGCAAAATTGACGTGTGTTTACGCCGCAACGTTGCGGTTTGACCGCATAGATTGGCTTTTGTCGTCGAATCTCGTCCCCCGCCGCCATGACTGCTTCCAACGCTTCGCTCGACTCCATCACACTCGCCCGTCCGGACGACTGGCACCTGCACGTCCGCGACGGCGAAATGCTGGCCGCCGTGTTGCCGGACACCGCGCGCCAGTTCGGCCGCGCGATCATCATGCCGAACCTGAAGCCGCCGGTCACGACCACCGCGATGGCGCAGGCGTATCGCGAGCGGATCGTCGCCGCGATTCCCGAAGGCGCGAAGTTCGAACCGTTGATGACGCTGTACCTGACCGACAACACGCCGCCCGACGAGATCCGCCGCGCGCGCGAAAGCGGCTTCGTGCATGGCGTGAAGCTGTATCCGGCGGGCGCGACGACCAACTCGGACGCGGGCGTCACCGACATCATGAAGTGCGCCAAAACGCTCGAAGTGATGCAGGAAGTCGGTATGCCGCTGCTCGTGCACGGCGAAGTGACCGATTCGTCGATCGATCTGTTCGACCGCGAGAAGGTGTTTATCGACCGGGTCATGACGCCGCTGCGCCGTGCGTTTCCGGCGCTGAAAGTGGTGTTCGAGCACATCACCACGAAAGACGCGGTCGACTATATTCGCGAAGCCGGCGCGGCGCCTGAGCTGCTGGGCGCGACGATCACGGCGCACCACCTGCTCTACAACCGCAACGCGATCTTCCAGGGCGGTATTCGTCCGCATTACTACTGTCTGCCGGTGTTGAAGCGGGAGACGCATCGCGTGGCGCTGGTCGAGGCGGCGACGTCGGGCAATCCGCGTTTCTTCCTCGGCACGGATAGTGCGCCGCATCCGAAGGGGTTGAAAGAGCACGCGTGTGGCTGCGCGGGTTGCTATACGGCATTGCACGCTTTGGAGCTGTACACGGAAGCGTTCGACAACGCCAACGCGCTCGATAAGCTCGAAGGCTTCGCGAGCTTTTTCGGCGCGGACTTCTACGGTCTGCCGCGCAGCGAAGAGAAGGTCACGCTGCGTCGTGAGGAATGGACGCTGCCGGCCGAGTTGCCGGTCGGTGATGCGCCGGTCGTGCCGCTGCGCGGCGGCGAGTCGATTGGCTGGCGGCTGGTTTAAGTCATCAGCAAGATGCAGGCGCATGAGGCGCAGCCGCCAGGCTTCGCTGCCATCGACTGGACCAGGCCGTGGCTCGCGCCTTTTGCCGAGCGCGGCAAGCGGTGGCAGCAAGCGGCCTTGACGAGCTACGCGGCATTGCTCGCGGAAATGAACGCCGACGCCGGTGAGATGCGGCAGATCACCGGGCGCGGCCAGCGCCTCGCGTTCATCGCCCAGGACGATCTGCCCGCCGGCGCGGCGTACGAAGCACATATCGCGTCGACCGGCTGCGTACCGACGCGCCACAATCTGCACGACTTCTTCAATGCGTCGATGTGGTTTGCGTTTCCGCGCATCAAGGCAGCGCTGAACGCGCGGCAGTCGGCGGCTATCGAGGTGTTGGGTGTCGGTCCGACGCGAGGCGGCGCGCGCGACACGCTGACCTTGTTCGACGAGAACGCATTGCTGTTCGCCTGTGCGGATCCTGCCTTGAGCGCGGCATTGCGTGGGTTCGACTGGCATACGCTGCTGGTGGCCCGGCGCGACGCATGGGGGACCCGTTGCGAAGTGCGCTGTTTCGGCCATGCGCTGATGGAAAAGCTGATTGTGCCGTTCAAGGCTTGCACGGGGCATGCGTGGATCGTCGAAGTGCCGGCCGTGTATTTCGAATGGGACGCTGCGAAGCGAGACGCCTGGCTGGACGAATCCATCGCGACTGCGCTGCTGACCACCGATGCGCTGACAAGCCGCATGTTCGCGCCGTTGCCCGTGCTGGGCGTTCCAGGCTGGTGGCCGGAGAACGATTCTCCCGCGTTTTACGACGATACCTCTGTGTTCCGCTCGGGGCGGCGCGCGCGTTGAGCGCGTCGAGGTTGTCGCCGGACTCCTTGGCCATTCGGCTATTTCACCCGTAGAACCGGCCTGCCGTTCCCTCAGGTGTTAAAATCCGCCCCAGCAAAGCAGGCCAGGCAGTCGCGGCCTTGGCGGCTTCGGCCAAAGAGGGCGAGGAAAGTCCGGACTCCACAGGGCAGGGTGATGGCTAACGGCCATCCGTGGCAACACGCGGAACAGGGCAACAGAAAGCAAACCGCCGATGGCCCGGCGCAAGCCGGGATCAGGTAAGGGTGAAACGGTGCGGTAAGAGCGCACCGCGGCTGCTGCAAGGCAGACCGGCACGGTAACCTCCACCCGGAGCAATTCCAAGTAGGCAGGCTAGCATCTTCGAGATGCAGGACGGGGCCCCTGTCACGTCTGCGGGTAGGAAGCTTGAGCGCGTCAGCAATGGCGCGCCTAGAGGAATGGCTGCCACGCGCGTCGCGTCTTCGGACGTTGCGCGTGCACAGAATCCGGCTTATCGGCTTGCTTTGCCACCTGACAAAAAAATGCCGGCGTCCAGATGGACGCCGGCATTTTTCTTTTGTGCGCGCGTTCGGCGGCGAGCGCTCAGGCTCGCGCCGCGCAGCCGCCGACAGGTAGCGTTCAGTCCGCGACGATGTCGAACGAGTGCGTCAGCTCGGCGGTCTTGGCGATCATGATCGAGGCCGAGCAGTATTTGTCGTGCGACAGATTGATCGCGCGTTCCACGGTGGCCGGGTTCAGATTCTTGCCCGTCACGGTGAAGTGAAAGTGGATCTTGGTGAACACTTTCGGGTCTTCGCTGGCGCGCTCGGCCTTCAGCGTCACCGAGCAATCGCTGATTTCCTGACGGCTTTTCTTCAGGATCATCACGACGTCGTAGGCGGTGCAGCCGCCCGTACCGAGCAAAACCATTTCCATTGGACGCGGCGCGAGGTTGCGGCCGCCGCCTTCAGGCGCGCCGTCCATTGCCACCAGGTGGCCGCTGCCCGTTTCGGCTGCGAACGCCATCCCGTCCTGCCCCATCCAGCTCACTTTGCATTCCATGCTGTGCTCCACCGCGCTTTTGCCTTATCGAGAGGGCATTGTAGCCCGGTGTTTGCGTATCTGCCCGAGGCGACGTTTGCCTCAAGTTATGCCCGATGACGGCTTGCGTGTTGCGCCGCGGCATGTTCAAGCGATTCGGGAATGCCCTGACAGATTTAGGGTTTTTACTCTAGACGATGTCCGTCGATGCGGCCACCAAGTTGCCATTTAGTGTTTGATTTTAAAGGAAATTTCTCGTCTACGAGCCAAATAACCAAGTTTCCACATTATGAAATCGTATTTCGCATTGCAAATGTTCTTGCGTCGCACAAGGTCGGCTCATATAATCGTTTTTGTCTCCTCCACCTCCTCCTTTGGTGGATTAAACCCGAACCGCTCGTTCGGGTTTTTTTTCGCCCGCGTGCTGCGCGACGACCAGCCGGTTAGAGCGCGATAGCTCGCTAAATCACGCTTTCAACTACCGGATTCCCGCGCAATCTCACGCACACTCCTGTACGTTTTGACTTGCCGTAGCAAATTCCATTATAATTCAAGGCTTTTCCGCATCCGCGCCCGCGGAGGAAGAACCAGGGAGAGCCTGCACGCGCCTCGATGCGCACACTACAAGCAGGAAAAAACACATTGGGCGCAGCAATTTTTTTGGATCGATCATGAAGACGTTTTCCGCAAAAGCCCATGAGGTTACGCGTGAATGGTACGTGATTGACGCGACGGATAAGGTTCTCGGGCGTGTCGCCAGCGAAGTGGCACACCGTCTTCGCGGCAAGCACAAGCCTGAATTCACTCCGCACGTCGACACCGGTGATTTCATCATCGTTATCAACGCCGGCAAGCTGAAGGTCACGGGCAACAAGGCTACTGACAAGAAGTACTATCGCCACTCGGGCTACCCGGGCGGTATCTATGAAACGACGTTCGGCAAGATGCAAGAACGCTTCCCGGGCCGTGCGCTCGAGAAAGCGGTCAAGGGCATGCTGCCGAAGGGCCCGCTCGGCTACGCGATGATCAAGAAGCTGAAGGTCTACGCTGAAGCAACGCATCCGCATTCGGCACAACAGCCGAAAGCGCTCGAGATCTAAGGGGAGCCCACATGATCGGTAACTGGAATTACGGCACGGGCCGCCGCAAGAGCGCCGTCGCACGCGTCTTCATCAAGGCAGGCAAGGGCGATATCGTTGTGAACGGCAAGCCTATCGCCGATTACTTCTCGCGCGAAACGTCGCTGATGATCGTGCGTCAGCCGCTGGAACTCACGAACCACGGCGTTACGTTCGACATCAAGGTCAACGTGACGGGTGGCGGTGAAACGGGTCAAGCCGGTGCGGTTCGCCACGGCATCACCCGCGCGCTGATGGACTACGACGCAACGCTGAAGCCGGAACTGTCGAAGGCTGGCTTCGTTACGCGTGACGCACGTGAAGTGGAACGTAAGAAAGTCGGTTTCCACAAGGCACGTCGCCGGAAGCAATTCTCGAAGCGCTAATCGTTTCGGGTGCAAACCGGCTTTCGGGCCGGTGTGCTGCAAAAGCCGCCAACGCGTTCGCGAAGGCGGCTTTTTTCATGGACTCGCGGGTCGGTGCGGTGCCGGAGCAGCGAATTCGTCACCAGCGCGGCGATTCATCACGCTTAGTCAGGCTGGCGGCGGCAGAACGTGCAGTCCACTGATTCTCAGTAAGAACCTATTGATTTTGTGGGCTTCAGCACGATATCGAGATCAGCCCTACAATAGCGGTTAGAAGCTTTTTGGAGAGTTCGAATGAACGCAGTCACCGATACACCCGTGACCGAGATGCCCGCCCCCTTCGTTTTTACCGACGCAGCGGCTGACAAGGTCAAGCAACTGATCGAAGAAGAAGGCAATGCGGACCTCAAACTGCGCGTTTTCGTGCAGGGCGGCGGCTGCTCGGGCTTTCAGTACGGTTTTACCTTCGACGAAGCCGTCAACGAAGACGACACCGTCATGAACAAGAGCGGCGTCCAGCTGCTGATCGATTCGATGAGCTACCAGTACCTGGTGGGCGCTGAGATCGACTACAAGGACGACATCAACGGCGCGCAGTTCGTTATCAAGAACCCGAATGCAACGACCACGTGCGGTTGTGGCTCGTCGTTCTCGGTGTAATGGCTCGCTGAATGACTGGTTGAAACAAGAAACGGGGCTTCGGCCCCGTTTCTTGTTTTCTGCACCCGAATCTCGCGCGGCGCTCAACGCGGATAGATCGCCCCGAGCACGCGCTCGGCTGACGCGCCTGTCACCGCCGGCAGATTGCCGGGCAGACGCGCCACGCAGCGCATCGCAAGCCAGGCAAAAGCAAGCGGCTCGACCTGGCTTGGCGGTACGCCGAGCGCATCGGTGGTCATGACGGGAACGCCGCTGACGCCGCTGTCCTCCAACGCCTGCTGAAGAGCCTTCAGAATCTCCGGGTTGCGCGCGCCACCGCCGCAGACATAGACGGCCCTCGCGTCCGACGCGTGCCGCTCGATCTCGCGCGCGACCGTCACCGCGGTGAGCGCAACCAGTGTTGCTTGCACATCGGCGGGATCGAGCCCGGCGAACGGCTGCAGCTTCGCATCGAGCCATTCCGCGTTGAACAGGTCACGGCCGGTGCTCTTCGGCGGCTGTTGGCTGAAAAACGGTTCGTCGAGCAATGCATTCAGCAGCGCGCGATCCACCTGGCCACCCGCCGCGAAATGGCCGTTCTCGTCGAACGGTTTGCCGAGATGGCGCTGCGCCCACTCGTCGAGCAGCGCGTTGGCCGGGCCGCAGTCGAAGCCGCGCACGCTGCCGGTCGCATTCAGAATCGTGATATTGCTGATGCCGCCAAGATTGCAGACCACCCGCGTTTCGTTTTTTGCGCCGAACACCGTGGCGTGAAAAGCCGGCACGAGCGGCGCGCCTTGGCCGCCGGCCGCGACGTCGCGGCTGCGGAAATCGGCGATTACGTCGATATGCATCATTTCCGCGAGCAGCGCCGGGTTGTTGATCTGCCGCGTATAGCCTTTTTCCGGCCGATGCCGGACCGTCTGCCCATGCACGCCGATCGCGCGCACCTCCGCAGCCGGCACGCGGCTGCCGTGCAATAGTTCGTGGCAGCAAACGGCGTAACGCGTGGCGAGCGCATTGGCGGCCAGAGCCTCGCGTTCGATCTCGTTGTCGCCGGGTTGCTGGAGCGCGAACAATGCGTCGCGCAGACCCGCGGCAAAGCCAACAAACGCCTCGGCCAGCACCACCGGCGGCTTGCCTTGCGCGAACCTGACGGCCACGCCGTCCACGCCGTCCATGCTGGTGCCGGACATCAATCCAAAATAGACGCCGTCTGCGGGGTCTTGCGCCACGTTGCTGCTCCTCTCGATGGTTCGTTGCGATCCGTTGTAGCAGATTATCGGGCGAAGCGCGGTCGAATATGAAGCGTCGCGACGCCGGCGGCACGACGTCGAATGCGGAAATCGCGCGCTGGCGGCGCGCTTGTGGCTGCGTCAGTGGGCGCGGCGGCGCGCATCTATGGGACAATCTCCTTTTTTCGCGACTTCACGTTTCCAGCATGAGCACCGAGTCCACCAAGCCTAACCCCGCTGCCGCTTTCCCGATCACCGACGAAGTCCGTCACGCCCTCGCCGTCACCAAGCGCGGTGTCGACGAACTGCTGATCGAAGACGAATTCGCGCAAAAACTCGCGAAGAGCGCGGCTACGGGCAAGCCGCTGCGTATCAAGCTCGGGCTCGATCCGACCGCGCCGGACATCCACATCGGCCACACGGTCGTGTTGAACAAGATGCGCCAGTTGCAGGATCTCGGTCATACCGTGATTTTCCTGATCGGCGATTTCACGTCGCTGATCGGCGATCCGTCGGGCCGCAACGCCACGCGTCCGCCGCTCACGCGCGAGCAGATCGAATCCAACGCGAAGACGTATTTCGATCAGGCCGCGCTCGTGCTCGACCGCGAAAAGACCGAGATCCGCTACAACAGCGAATGGTCGATGCCGCTCGGCGCCGATGGCATGATCAAGCTCGCGTCGCGCTACACGGTGGCGCGGATCCTCGAGCGCGAAGACTTCACCAAGCGTTTTCAGGGCGGCGTGCCGATCTCGATCCACGAGTTCCTGTATCCGCTGATGCAAGGCTATGACTCGGTCGCGTTGAACGCGGACCTCGAACTCGGCGGCACGGACCAGAAGTTCAACCTGCTGGTGGGCCGCGAGCTGCAGAAGCAATACGGCCAGGAACAGCAATGCATCTTGACGATGCCGCTGCTCGAAGGGCTGGACGGCGTCGAGAAGATGTCGAAGTCGAAGAACAATTACATTGGCATCAGCGAAAAGCCGACCGACATGTTCGGCAAGCTGATGAGCATTTCCGACGTGCTGATGTGGCGTTACTTCGAACTGCTGTCGTTCCGTCCGATGGACGAAATCGCCGGCTTCAGAAAGGAAATCGAAGCGGGCCGCAATCCGCGCGATTTCAAGGTGATGCTCGGTCAGGAAATCGTCGCGCGCTTCCACTCGCAAGCCGATGCCGAGCGCGCGCTCGAAGACTTCAACCATCGCGCGAAGGGCGGCGTGCCGGACGATATCCCGGCCGTGACGCTTGCGGGCGCGCCGCTCGCGATCGGCCAGTTGCTCAAGCAGGCCAACCTCGTACCGTCTACTAGCGAAGCGCTGCGCAACATCGAGCAGGGCGGCGTGAAGATCGATGGCGCGACCGTGTCCGACAAGGGCCTGAAGGTCGAAGCCGGCGAATACGTCGTGCAGGTCGGCAAGCGCCGCTTTGCACGCGTTACGCTGACAGCCTGATGTTCAGCGTGTCGCAAACGGAGTCGCGCCGGTGATCGCGCTGATCCAGCGTGTGCGGCGCGCGGAAGTGCGCGTGGCCGACCGCGTGACGGGCGCGATCGAGGCTGGCCTGCTCGCGCTCGTGTGCGCCGAACGCGGCGACACCGAGGCGGCTGCCGACCGGCTGCTGGCCAAGGTGCTCGGCTATCGGGTGTTTAGCGATGCCGCCGGCAAGATGAATCTTTCCGTGCAAAATCTCGATGGCGCCGGGCGCGCGGGCGGCTTGCTGCTCGTGTCGCAATTCACGCTGGCCGCGGACACCAACAGCGGCCTGCGCCCGAGCTTTACGCCGGCCGCGCCGCCGGATGAAGGCAAGCGCCTCTTCGATTACTTCGTCGCGGCGGCGCGGGCGAAGCATCCGATCGTTGAGACCGGCGAGTTCGGCGCCGACATGCAGGTCTCGCTCGTCAACGACGGGCCGGTCACGTTCTGGCTGCAGACGAACGCCTGAGCTTTGTCCTTCAATGCGCACCTTGGTGTGCGCATCCATCCTCCAGCCGCTTTTGCGACAATAGCGGCTCGGCAACACCGGCCAAGGCGCCCACTTTCATCCCATGACGACGCAGATTCTGTTCATCCGGCACGGCGAGACCGACTGGAACCGCATCAAGCGCATTCAAGGTCACATCGACATTCCGCTCGCTACGACGGGGCTGGCGCAGGCGCAGCGCCTCGCGCGCCGCATGGCCGATGAGGCGAAGCAGGGCGCGCGGCTCGACGCGATCTATTCGAGCGACCTGCAACGCGCGCAGCAAACCGCGCAGCCGATCGCCGATGCGCTCGGCTTGCCGCTGCAGTTGCGCGAAGGTCTGCGCGAGCGTTCATACGGCGCGTTCCAAGGCCACGATAGCGACGAGATCGCCCTGCGTTTCCCCGATGAATACGCGCACTGGCAGACCCGCGATGCGGGCTTCGCGCCGCCGGAAGGCGAGTCGCTGCGCACGCTCTACCATCGCGTGCTGCACGCGATCGAACCGCTGGTCGCCGCGCATCCTGGTGGGCGGATTGCCTGCGTCGCGCATGGCGGCGTGCTCGATTGCGTGCGACGCTTTGCTTGCGGTCTGGCGCTCGATGCACCACGTAACTATCCGTTGCTGAACACGAGCGTGAACGCCGTGGATTTCGACAATGGCAAGGCGACGATCGTGTCGTGGGCGGACGTCTCGCATCTCGATGCGCCGAGCGCGGACGACAGTTTCAAGAAGGTGCCGGAGCCGGGGCGATGATTGGCGTGGGGCGACAGGACGGCGTGATCTGGCGCGGCTGATTCGAACGGTTCGCGCGCGTCCCGCGAATTCGGGCCGCCGAAGATCGATGTCGCGATTTACGCGCATATTCATGCGGTTGTTATCGCTGACGTTTGATTGCGCAGTTTGTGCGCGTTCGAGCGCCGCCACTCGCGTTATTCCGGTTCGCGTACGCCCGCGGCCACGCGTCGGCGCGCCCGTTTCGACACACCATTCACGAGCGCCCAGCGAATGACCGGCGCCACCAGCCGCACGCCGGGCCTGGCCACCGCGCGGCGAAGTACGGCATAGCGCTCGAATCCCAACATCGACTGTGCCCAATCAGGCAGAAGGTCGACGCCGGCGTTGAACATCAACACACCGGCCGGGCGCATCGATAGGCTCGGGGCGGGCGCGTTCAGCAGAACCCTCACGACTTCACGCGTGCGTTCGCCGGCGACGAGCCCGGGCTGCATCGCGAGCAAGTAAGCGTCGATCTCGGCTCGCGAGCGCGGAATGTTCGACGCGCCGAGCATCTCGGCAATGCGCGCGGTCTCGGCGAAGTACTGATCCTGCGCGGCAATCGGCAGTGCCGGGTTCACATAGCGCAGGTGCGCGGTCATGAAGCTCGACACTTCGGCGACATGCACCCACGTCAACAACTCGGGTTCGCTCGCGCGGTAGGGCTGGCCGTCAGGCGTGACGCCGTTCACGCCAAGATGAATGCGCTTCACACGTTCGATCAGTGCCAGCGCGTCGTGCCGGCTGCCGAAGGTCGTGCCCGCGATAAAAGTCGCGGTGCGGCGCAGGCGGCCGAGAATATCGGTGCGAAACGTCGAATGGTCCCACACGCCGGCGAGGGCCAGCGGGTGCAGCGCCTGAAGCAGAAGCGCGCTGATGCCGCCCGTCATCATGGATGTGAAATCGGCGTGGACTTTCCAGCATACGGAATCTGGGCCGAACAGGCCGGGGTCGCCCGGAGGCGACGAGTAGTCGAGCGTGGGACCGCTGCCGCTTGTCAGATGCGTGACGCCGGCGGCCAGTTTCGAGCGGAGCTTGCCGGTGAGAAGTTGCGCGAGACCGTTGGACGAGTTGGGCTGCCTGGTTTGGTCGGACATCCTGATTCGGTCTCGTGGGGCGTGACGTGTGCCGCTCAGGTCGCGGCCGAATCCCACAGACCCGGCAGGCCGCTCGACGAATCCGGCGCGGCGAGGCCGAAATGCCGGTACGTGAGCATCGTGGCGACGCGGCCGCGCGGTGTGCGTTGCAGGAAGCCTTGCTGGATCAGATACGGCTCGAGCACGTCTTCGATCGTGTCGCGTTCTTCGCCGATTGCCGCCGCCAGATTGTCGACGCCGACCGGGCCGCCGTCGAATTTGTGCAGAATTGCTTCGAGCAGCTTACGGTCCATCAGGTCGAAGCCGACTGCATCCACGTCGAGCATTTTGAGCGCGGCGTCGGCCACTTGCGCGGTGATGTTGCCGTCGGCCTTCACTTCGGCGAAGTCGCGCACGCGCCGCAGCAGACGGTTCGCGATTCGCGGCGTGCCCCGCGCGCGCTTGGCGATTTCCAACGCGCCGTCCGGATGGATCTGCGCATGGAGCAGCGACGCCGAACGCGTGACGATACGCGCCAGTTCCTCGGCGTTATAAAACTCGAGCCGCGCCACGATGCCGAAGCGGTCGCGCAGCGGGTTGGTCAGCATGCCCGCGCGCGTGGTCGCGCCGACCAGCGTGAACGGTTGCAGATCGAGCTTCACGCTGCGCGCGGCCGGCCCTTCGCCGATCATGATGTCGATCTGATAATCCTCCAACGCCGGGTACAGAATTTCTTCGACGACCGGCGAGAGCCGGTGGATTTCGTCGATGAACAAAACGTCGTTGGCTTCGAGATTGGTGAGCAGCGCGGCGAGGTCGCCGGCGCGTTCTAGCACCGGTCCGGACGTTTGCCGCAAATTCACGCCCATTTCCCGCGCGATGATGTGCGCGAGCGTGGTTTTGCCGAGGCCCGGCGGTCCGAACAGCAGGACGTGATCGAGCGATTCAGAGCGGCGCTTGGCGGCTTCAATGAAGATTTCGAGCTGGCCGCGCACCTTTTCCTGCCCGACATATTCTTCGAGCTGGCGCGGACGCAACGCGCGCTCGAACGCTTCTTCGTTCGGCGAGACGGGCGTGGCCGCGATGATGCGCTCGGCGGCGAGTTTGTCGGTTTCGATCATGCGTTCATTGTACCGCGAGCCGCCTGCCGCGAAACTCGGCCGAATGGCCAGGGTGCGCGGCGCACAGGCGTGTGCGAAGCTTCATCCATCGCCTGCATGTCGTCGCCACCACGGGTTGAGCGTCAGCCCTTGGAGAGCGCCTTCAATGCGAGCTTGATGCCCTCGGAAACACCAGTGCCGGCCGGCACGTTTTTGACGGCGGCCAATGCTTCTTTTTCGGAGTAACCCAATGCGAGCAGTGCGTTCAGGATATCGGAGGCATGGTCGGATGCCGATGCCGCGCCCGCCATCGCGCCCAGGTCGGCGCCGATCTTGCCCTTCAGTTCAAGGAGCAGGCGCTCCGCCGTCTTCTTGCCGATGCCCGGCACGCGCGTCAGACGCGCCGCGTCCTGCATGGTGACGGTCTGCGCGAGTTCGTGCACGCTCATGCCGGAGAGCACCGCCAACGCCATGCGCGCGCCGATGCCGGAGATTTTCAGCAGTTCGCGGAACGTCGAGCGTTCCTCCGCGGTGCCGAAGCCGTACAGCAGATGTGCGTCTTCGCGGACGATCATCTGTGTGAGCAACACGACGCGTTCGCCGGTGGAGGGCAGGTTGTAGAACGTGCTCATTGGCACATCGACTTCGTAACCGACGCCGTTGCAGTCGATGAGCAGATGCGGCGGGTTTTTTTCCAGCAGAACGCCGGCAATGCGACCGATCATGGCGAATTCAATCTCGAGAGAAAGGGCGAGTGTAGCGCAGCGCGTGAGCGTCGAGTGGACAGCGGGTTACGCGTAAAACTATCCGACCAAACGTCCGCGCCTCACCCGCAGCCCCTTCTTCGCCAGCGAAGGCGCGATGCCGCCCAACGTGCTCAACGTCGTGCCGCCGTGCGCGTGGCAGATTGCCATGCCGAGCGCGTCGGCGGCATCGGTGCCGGGTACGCCGGAGAGGTTGAGCAGACGCACCACCATCTGTTGCATCTGTTCCTTGGTTGCGCGGCCGTAACCCACCACGGCCTGCTTCAATTGCAGGGCCGTATATTCGGCGACCGGCACGCCGCCCGCAACCAGTCCACAGATCGCCGCGCCGCGCGCCTGGCCGAGCAGCAAGGTGGATTGCGGATTGACGTTGACGAAAACTTTTTCAATCGCCGATTGATCCGGTGAATGCTGGCGGATCAATGTGGAGATACCATCGAAGATGGTGCCCAGGCGCGACGGCAAATCGGCGTCGGCGGTTTTGATGACGCCGCTCGCGACATAGCTGAGCGTATGGCCGCTTTGTTCGATCACGCCGAAGCCGGTCACGCGCAGGCCGGGGTCGATGCCGAGAATTCTCATGAGGTGCCGCAAAGGCGGTAAAAACCAGGTGCTTGCGATACTACAACACGCGCGCCGCGTGGCGGCCGGCGCGCGGCGATATCGGCGGAATAAAAACTGCTGGGTGTGCTGCAAGGAGGCATTTGCACATGGAGCGCTATCGGAATCTCAGCGGCGACTCGGGCGTCGAGGCTTATGAAATCGGCGACGATTTCGTCGCGGTCCGCTTCAGGCACGGCCCGGTGTATTGGTACACCGAGGCGAGCGTCGGCGCATGGCACGTCGCTGCGTTAAAACGTCTCGCGCAACGCGGGCAGGGGCTCAGCACTTATATCAGCCAGCACGCTGATGTGAGCGGCGGCTATGCGAGAAAGGAACCGGACGACTGAACGGCGCTCGGCGCGAGCACGGCAGGACCGAAGCAAGTGGCACACACGGCACACACGGCGCAAGCGCCGAACCGAAGCCCGCACCAAGCCGGCACCAAAGAAAACGGCCCGGCGAATAATTTCACCAGGCCGCATCTCTAAACCTCAACCCTCGCCAGCAACCCGATTTCAACAAGAATCAGGCGCCGCTGCCAAACCCAAATCAATGCCGGAAGTGACGCACACCCGTCAGCACCATCGCGATATTGTGCTCATCCGCCGCGCCGACCACTTCGTCATCGCGCATCGAACCGCCCGGCTGGATCACGCAGGTCGCGCCTGCCGCCACCACCACGTCGAGGCCATCGCGGAACGGGAAGAACGCATCCGACGCCACCGCCGAACCGGCCAGTGTCAAACCGGCGTTCTGCGCCTTGATGCTCGCAATGCGCGCCGAGTCCACCCGGCTCATCTGGCCCGCACCGACGCCGAGCGTCATGCCGTTGCCGCAAAACACGATCGCATTCGACTTCACGAACTTCGCCACACGCCACGCGAACAGCAGGTCGTCCATTTCCTTCGGCGTCGGATGACGCTTCGTGACCACGCGCAACTCGCGCGGCTGCACGTTCTTCGAGTCGAGCGATTGCACCAGCAGCCCGCCGCCCACGCGCTTCAGATCGAACGCGTTATGGCCTTCGCCCAGCGCGATTTCCAGCAGACGCACATTCTGCTTGGCCGCGAATACCTGGCGCGCTTCGGCGCTGAACGACGGCGCGATCAGCACTTCGACGAACTGCTTGGCCACGGCTTGCGCCGCCGCTTCGTCCACTTCGCGGTTGAAGGCGATGATGCCGCCGAATGCCGAGGTCGGATCGGTCTGCAGCGCCTTGGCGTATGCGTCGTGCGCATCCGCACCGAGCGCCACGCCGCACGGATTCGCATGTTTGACGATCACGCAGGCCGGCACGTCGAAGGTCTTCACGCATTCCCACGCCGCGTCGGAATCCGCGATGTTGTTGTACGACAGTTCCTTGCCCTGCAACTGGTTGTAGTTCGCCAGCGCGCCGGCCGGCACGCTCAGGTCGCGGTAGAACGCCGCGCTCTGATGCGGGTTTTCGCCGTAGCGCAGATCCTGCACCTTGTCGAACGCGAGGTTGAGCGTTGCCGGATACGTGTTGCGTGACGAATGTTGCAGTTCGTCGGTCAGGCTCGTCAGGTAGTTCGTGATCGCGCCGTCGTATTGCGCCGTGTGCGCGAACACCTTGGTGGCGAGGCGAAAGTTCGTCTTGTACGACACGGCATTGCTGTTCGCGCGCATCTCGTCGAGCACGACCGCGTAATCGGCCGGATCGACCACCACCGTCACGTCGCGATGATTTTTCGCGGCCGAACGCAGCATGGTCGGGCCGCCAATGTCGATATTCTCGATCGCGTCTTCCAGCGAGCATTCTTCTTTCGCCACGGTCTGCACGAACGGGTACAGATTCACGACCAGCAGGTCGATGGTCGGAATGTCGTGCTTCTCAAGCGCCGCCATGTGCTCCGGCAGGTCGCGGCGCGCGAGAATGCCGCCGTGCACCTTCGGATGCAGCGTTTTCACGCGCCCGTCCAGCATTTCCGGGAAGCCGGTGTAATCGGCGACTTCGGTGACGGAGAGACCCGCGTCCGCGAGCAGTTTCGCGGTGCCGCCGGTCGACAGGATCTTAACGCCGAGGTCGGACAGCGACTTGGCGAAGTCGACGATGCCGGACTTGTCGGAAACGGAGATGAGCGCTTGCTTGATCATGATGAAGACGAAAAGCCGAAGGGAAACGTGGCAGGGCGCAAGAAACTACGACGAATTACAACGGGCTACAGCAAACCGTGTTGTTGCAGTTTCTTGCGCAGCGTATTGCGGTTGATGCCGAGATACTCGGCGGCCAGCGACTGATTGCCGCCGGCCTGCTCGAGCACCACTTCGAGCAAAGGTTTTTCTACGCAGGAAATCACCATGTCGTAGACGTCGTGCGGATTGGAGCCGTCGAGATCCTGGAAATACATGCCCAGGCTGTCGCGGACAGATTGTTCGATATTGTTCTTGCTCATGCTGCTAGTCGGTCGGTTTGGTCCGGCTCGCCGTTTTCGCTGAGCGTCTCGTCGACGTAGACGAGACGGTCTGAGATCGCCTTTTGGGCGTCGAAGAATTCGTTGACGGCGAGGAGTTGTTCGCGCGTGGTGTCCAGCGTATTCATGCGATGCCGGAACACGTTGGCGCCAGAAAGGCCGCGAGTGTACCAGCCGATGTGCTTACGCGCAGTGCGGACACCGGTAAATTCCCCGTAGAACGCGTAGTGGTCTTCCAGATGCTCGTTCATCACCTGCTGGATTTCGTCGATGCGCGGCGGCGGCAGCAACTCGCCCGTTTGCAGGAAATACTCGATCTCGCGGAACAGCCACGGGCGCCCCTGCGCCGCGCGGCCGATCATGATGGCGTCCGCGCCGGTGGCGGCGAGCACTTCGCGCGCCTTGTGCGGCGAGGTGATGTCGCCGTTGGCGACCACGGGAATGCGCACAGCGGCTTTCACCGCGGCGATGGTTTCGTATTCGGCGTCGCCGTGATACAGGTCGGCGCGCGTGCGGCCATGCACGGTCAGCATGGAAATGCCGGCTTCCTGAGCCAGATGCGCCACGCTCAGCGCATTTTTATTGTCGCGATTCCAGCCGGTGCGGATCTTGAGCGTGACGGGTACCGCGTCCGGGCCGACGCCCACCGCGCCCACCACCGCCTCGACAATGCGCTGCACCAGCGGCTCGTTCTGCAGCAGCGCCGAACCCGCCGCCACGTTGCACACCTTCTTGGCCGGACAGCCCATGTTGATGTCGATGATCTGCGCGCCGTTCGCCACGTTGTAGCGAGCCGCTTCGGCCATCATGGCCGGATCGGCGCCGGCGATCTGCACGGAGATCGGCTCGACCTCGCCCGCGTGGTTGGCGCGGCGCATGGTCTTCTCGCTCTTCCACAACTGCGCGTTCGAGGCGACCATTTCCGACACCGCATAGCCCGCGCCCAGCCGTTTGCACAGTTGCCGGAACGGCCGGTCGGTCACGCCGGCCATAGGCGCGACGAACAGGTTATTACGCAGATTGTGGGAGCCGAGAGTGGGCATAACGTGAGACGCGGTGAACGCGCGCGCGGCCGATTGCACAATTTCTGTCAATCGGAGCGTTCGCGAAATGCGAGAGAAAACCGCTATTTTAGCGTTAACGGATAGCCGGTACCCGACATGTGCCTGTCGTAACCCATTAAATCTTCTATGAAAGTGCGCCGATTCATAGAACCGGCGCTACTCGCGCGAACCCTTGCGCGCTGAGCGAAAAGGCTGTGCGGCGCGAGCGGGCGGCGCGCCTAGCGGCGCTGTCCGAACATCATTTGCCGTGCCAGCGCGGTTTTTACCGGCGGCAGGAATTCGAGCGCGGTAAGAGCGAGACCACGCATGACGGCGAGCGGCGCGAAGTCGATGGTGAAGAGACGCGCGAGCGTGTCGGTGGCGCCGATCGTCATGCGCCGGTCGAGCGCGCGGCGTTGCGCGAAGGTGGCCAGCGCGAGCGGGGTCGGACCTTCCGCCGACAGGGCGTCGGCGAGTGCGTGCGCGTCGCGCAGACCCAGATTCAGACCTTGGCCCGCGACCGGATGCAGCGTCTGCGCCGCATTGCCGATCGCGACGACGTGGCCATTCACCAGCGTTTCCACTGCGTTCAGTCCCAGCGGGAACGACGCGCGTCCCTTGATGTGCGTGAAGCGGCCCATGCGGTCGCCAAATGCGGCGCCGAGTTCGCGCAGGAAATCTTCGTCGGAGAGTTGCGCGCGGCGCGCGGCTTCTTCGGGCGCGCAACACCAGACCAGCGCGTAGTCGGCGCCGCGCACGCCGCCCATCGGCAGCAATGCGATCGGCCCTTGCGACGTGAAGCGCTCCCACGCCACATGCGGTTGCGGCGCGGATACCGTCACCGTGCCGACCAGCGCGGTTTGTCCATAGTCACGCGAGCCGGGCTCGACGGCGCCTCGGCCCGCCGCGCGACGTGCTGCGTCGTCGTTCCGGCCGTCGCGCTGATCGCTGCTTTTTGCCGCGCTGTTCGCGGCCCGGCAGTCGGCGCTGTCGCTATCGCCGTCGTGGCCGGCTTGCTCGTCCGCACTCATGCTGGTGTTCCTGCCGGCGCGTTTTCCCACGCGTTTAGCTGACTTCTGATCGCCGAACAGCCCGCCTTCGGCATTCACCAGAATGCGCGTGCGCAACCGACGCGTGACGCCCGCGGTTTCGATCGGCAGCGTGACGCCGTCGAGTTCCTGCGTCGGCGCCGCAGCGGAAGTGGAGCGGAACCAATGCACCGGGCTCGAGTGCACCGCCTCGGCGAGACCATGCACGATCGAACCGTAGCGCAGCACGTAGCCGAGCGCCGGCAAGCCGTGCTCGCCGTGATCGATCAGCGTACGGCCGAAGTGGCCGCGCTGCGAGACATGAATACGCTGGATCGCGGTGGCGTCGGCGGGCCAGCGCAACGGCTCCAGGATCATCCGGCTGCCGTGCGACACAGCGATGGCGCGCGGATCGGCAATCGAATCCTCCGGCTCGCGCGCGTCGACGAGCGCGATCTTCAACTCCCGCGTCGCGCTGCGGCGCGCCAGCCAGCCGGCCAGCGCCAGCCCGACCGGACCGGCGCCGACGATCGTCACGTCGAAATCGAAGGGCGGGCCGGCCTTGGCGGGCTTCAGGATCACCGTCGACTGGGAAACGTCGTTCATTGCGAGTCACTTCCTTGTTTCATGTGCCGCGATGTGCCGCGCGGGCTTCCTGCATCAGCGCCTCGATCTCGCCAGCGGCGACCGGCACGTCGCGCGTCATGAGTTCGCAACCGGTCGGCGTGACAATCGCGTCGTCCTCGATGCGGATGCCGATGTTCCAGTAACGCTCGGGTACGCCTTCGGCCGGCCGGATATACAGGCCGGGCTCGATCGTCAGCGTCATCGACGTTTGCAGCGTGCGCCACGGCAGCGCGCCCGCTTCGTCGCGCGGCGCGCCGCGTTCGCGGTAGTCGCCGACATCGTGCACGTCCATGCCGAGCCAGTGGCCGGTGCGGTGCATATAGAAGGGCGCGTAGGCGCGTTCCGCGATCACGTCGTCGACGGAGGCGAATTTCGCGCGCTCGATGATGCCGGTGTCCAGCAGGCCCTGCGACAGCACGCGCACGGCGGCCTGGTGCGGGTCGTCGAAGGTGGCGCCGGCGCGGGTGGCGTCGATCGCGGCCTGCTGCGCGGCCAGCACGATGTCGTACAGCTCGCGCTGCGCCGGCGTGAAGCGGCCGCTCGCGGGGAAGGTGCGGGTGATGTCGGATGCGTAGCCGTCGAGTTCGCAGGCCGCGTCGATCAGGATCAGGTCGCCGTCGTGGGCAATCGCGTTGCCGGCCGGGTAGTGCAGCACGCAGGCGTTCGCGCCGGCCGCGACGATCGACGTGTAAGCCGGCGCCTGCGTGCCGAACTTGCGGAACGTGTAGAGCAGCTCGGCTTCGAGTTCGTACTCGCGCACGCCCGGATGGCACGCGGCCATGGCGCGACGATGCGCCTGGGCGGAAATCTGCCCGGCCCGGCGCATGATGGCGAGTTCGTGATCGTCTTTGATAAGCCGCATCTCGTCGAGTAACGGGATGAGGTCGCGCGCGGTCGCGGGCGCGGCGACGCCGCCGCGGCTTTGCGCGCGCACCGCGTCGAGCCAGCCGCGTACCCGTTCGTCCAGTTGCGCCGAGGCGCCGAGCGCGTAATGCAGCGACGGCTTGTCGGCCAGTAGGCGCGGCAGTTGCGTATCGATTTCGACGATGGCGAACGCGGCGTCGAAACCGAAGGCTTCGCGCGCGCCGTCAGGGCCGAAGCGGAAGCCTTCCCACGTTTCGCGCTCGACGTTTTTCTCGCGGCAGAACAGCACCGAAGCCGGTTCGCCGGGCGCGGCGCTGGCGTCGAGCACCAGCAGCGCCTCGGGTTCGGTGAAACCGGTCAGGTAATAGAAGTAGCTGTCGTGCCGATAGGGATAATCGGCGTCGCGGTTGCGTAGCGCTTCCGGCGCGGTGGGGACGATGGCGACGCCGCCGCCCGCTGCCCGCAGCGCGGCGAGTACGCGCTCACGGCGCGTGCGGTAGACGTCGATGGCGATGGTGGGTTCGGTCGGCTGGTTCATCGTGCGATTGTAGCGCCCATGCGCGGAGTTATTTTGCGCGGGATACTCATGGAAGCGGCGGCTGACGCGCCCGCAGCGCTGTTGCAATCCGTCCACAGCAAGCCCCCGTGCGGCTCGCGAAGCGTCGGCGCGACGCTTCTGAACGCTCGTGAACGACGCCAAGCACTTATACTTTCGCCGGATTCAGATAAAGGCAGATGGTAATGATGAAACTCATCGGTTCGCTCGCTAGTCCGTTCGCGCGTAAAGCGCGGATCGTGCTGGCCGACAAGAAGATCGACTACGAACTGGTGCCCGAGAATGTCTGGGCGCCGGACACTCGCATTCACACTTTCAATCCGCTCGGCAAGGTGCCGTGCCTCGTGATGGAAGATGGCGAAGCGGTGTTCGACTCGCGGGTGATCTGTGAATACGTGGATACGCTTTCGCCGGTCGGCAAGCTGATTCCACAGTCGGGACGCGAGCGCGTCGAGGTTCGCTGCTGGGAAGCGCTCGCCGACGGCGTGCTGGACGCGGCAGTGCTGATTCGCCTTGAAAGCACGCAGCGCGCGCCGGAGCAGCGCGTGGACGCGTGGGTGGCGCGGCAGCAACGCAAGATCGACGAAGCCCTGATCGCGATGGCGCAGGGACTAGGCAGCAAGACGTGGTGCGCGGGCAATCACTACACGCTTGCCGATATCGCGCTGGGTTGTGCATTGGGTTATCTGGATTTCCGCATGCCGGAATTGAACTGGCGCGAACCGTATCCAAATCTGGACAAACATTTCCAGAAGCTCTCGCTGCGTCAGTCGTTCATCGACACGGTGCCTTCCGACTGAATAGTTGGTTTTGAATAAGGTGGTCTGCCATCTCGCGAAGTTTGCAAAATAGTGTCATTCAAGCTTCCAGAATCATGAATTGAAGCTTACATTTGTGGTAAAAATGCGCCTGCCCGTCAGGCGCATTTTTTTGTCTGTCACAGGGCGTAAATGCGTTCATGCAGGTTTATGCAATTTACATATCGGTTTCTTTTTCTGCCGATATGCAACCTGTTGCGAACAGGCGGTGCATTAAAAGCGCGCCGCTGAAATGAATAACATCGCAGAGAGACTTCCACCATGAAATCGTACCGCTTTGCCATTGCCGCTTCCGCCTGCGCTTTATTCGCAGCGTGCTCGAATATCAGCAACGTCGATCCGTCCGCGCTGATCAAGTCCGGCCAGATGGCCACCCAGGCTGCCACGCTCAGCGACACCGACGTGCGTGCTCTGACCGACAAGTCGTGCACGCAGCTGGACAGCGAAAACAAGATTGCCGCCGCGAACAGCAATTACCAGAAGCGCCTGAACAAGATCGCCGCGCAACTGGGCGACAACATCAACGGCACGCCGGTGAACTACAAGGTGTACATGACCAAGGACGTCAACGCGTGGGCCATGGCGAACGGCTGCGTGCGCGTCTACAGCGGTCTGATGGACATGATGAACGACAACGAAGTGCGCGGCGTGGTCGGCCATGAAATGGGCCACGTTGCGCTCGGCCACACGAAGAAGGCGATGCAGGTCGCGTATGCGACTTCGGCGGCGCGCTCGGTGGCGTCGTCGGCGGGCGGCGTGGCGGGCGCGCTGTCCGGTTCGCAACTCGGCGACTTTTCCGAGAAGCTGATTAACGCGCAATTCTCGCAAACCCAGGAAAGCGCAGCGGACGATTATTCGTTCGACCTGCAGAAAAAGAAGAATCTCGATCCGTCGGGATTGGTGACGGCGTTCAACAAGCTCGCCGCATTGGATGGCGGTAAATCGAGTATGTTGAGTTCGCATCCGGCGTCGCCGGCGCGGGCGCAGCATATTCAGCAGCGCATTGCTTCGAACCAGTAAAGTTTGATTGGGCTAAAAACGCTCGCTCGCGGTATTCCGCGGCGCGCGTTTTTTATTGCGGTGTTTTTGGGGTGGTTTGATTCGCGCGCGCCGCTTTCAAATAGGCGGCGCGCAGAATTGATGCGGTTTAATGACGCGGCTTATTGCTTACCGTTGCGGCGCCGCGTAATGCCCGGCCCGAACGCAAAGCCAAATGCCAGCAGCAGCAACGAAACCGCCAGCACGGTGTTATTGCCGCTCGTAATATAAGGCGTGTTGCCCGTAGTGCCTTGCACGGTGACATCGAGCGAGCCGATCGTGTACGGCGTCAGACGCCCGATCACTTTGCCATGTGCGTCGATCGCGGCGGTCATGCCGGTGTTGGTCGCGCGCAGCATCGGGCGGCCGGTTTCCAGCGAGCGCATGCGTGCAATCTGCAAATGCTGGTCGAGTGCGATCGTGTCGCCGAACCAGGCCAGGTTGGTCGAGTTGACCAGCACGCCGGCGGGCGTAGCGCTTTCGCGGATGGTCCGCGCGATCTCTTCGCCGAAAATGTCTTCGTAGCAGATGTCCACCGCGACCGGCTGGTTGTGCACCATGAACGGCTTCTGCACCGGCGCGCCACGGAAGAAATCGCCGAGCGGAATGCTCATCAGATTGACGAACCAGCGGAAGCCCCACGGCACGAATTCGCCGAACGGCACGAGGTGATGCTTGTCGTAGCGATACACGTCGCGCGTGCCGGGCGTGACGCCGAACAGGCTGTTCGTATAGTCGATCACCTGGCCCTCCGGCGTGATCGTGCCGCCGATCGCGCCGAACAGGATCGCGCTGCCGGTCGAGTCCGAGAAGTTGCGCACCGCCGAGGCGAACGGCGCCGGCAATTGCTGCGCGAGCACGGGGATGGCGGTTTCCGGCGTGACGATCAGATCGGCCGGTTTCGACGTGATCATCTGCTGAAACTGATCGATCGCGGCGCGCATGCCGGATTCCTCGAACTTCATTTCCTGTTTGACATTGCCCTGCAGCAGACGCACGGTCAGCGGCGCGTTGGCCGGCACGGTCCATTGGACGAGCGGCAGCAGCAGACCGGCGGCGATCAGCGCCAAGGCGATGATCGCCGGCACGGCTACCCGCGCTAAGCCGGGTTTCGCGGCGGTATTGCGGTCGCTGCCGTTTCTGTCGCTCTTGCCGCTGTTGCTGAGGTCGACGCCGCCGTTGCGAGCCGCTTTGCGCGAAGAGAGCAGCGCCAGCACCGCCTGCACGATCAGCGCGGCCACCAGCGCCAGCATCCAGCCGACGCCGTACACGCCCGCCACCGGCGCAAAGCCGGCAAACGGACCGTCCACTTGAGCGTAACCGCTCGCCAGCCACGGAAAGCCTGTGAACACCGTGCCGCGCAACCATTCGCCGATCGCCCACGCGCTCGCGAACGCCAGGGCGCCGTGCCAGGTTGGGGAGAACGGCGTGTCGTCGTCCATGGCCACGCCGTTGCGCGCGTGACCCGCGCAGAACGACCAGACGCCGGCCGCCAGCGCCGGATAAATCGCCAGATACAGCGAGAACAGCACGACGGCCGCGCCGGCGAGCGGCGCCGCCATGCCGCCGTAAAAATGCATGCTGACGTAGAGCCACCACACGCCGGTCACGAAATTACCGAAGCCGAACGCGCCGCCCGTCAGCGCCGCGCTTTTCCAGCCGGTGCTGCGCGTGAGCCAGGCAAAGAAGAACGCGAAGATTGCGAGTTCGAGCCAGCCGCCGTGCGGCGTCGGCGCGAACGAGAGCGTGTTGGCCGCGCCCGCGGCCAGCGCGACGAGGTAGTGCCAGCGCGGCAGCGTGCGGCCGCGGGTTTGCTGGGCGGCAGAAGCGCTCACGCCGCGGCGCGAACGGGAAGTCATCGGGTCGGCCATTGTTGCGCGGTCGGCGTGAGAGTTGAAGAAGCGGGAAAAGACCCGGCGAAAAGCCGGATCAGGTCTGCACGTGCTGCGCTTCGCGCTCGCGCTGGCCCGCGAGCGGATCGCGGCGCACCAGCAGCATGTGAATCTGTCGGGCATCGCCGCGCAGAATCTCGAAGATCAGATCGTCGAGGCGGACTTTTTCGCCACGATGCGGCACCCGTCCGAAATGATGCGTGACGAGGCCGCCGATCGTGTCGACTTCATCGTCCGAATAGTGCGTGCCGAAGGCCTCGTTGAACTGTTCGATCTCGGTCAGCGCGCGCACGCGGAAACGGCCGTCCGGCGAGGCGATGATATTGCCGCTTTCCTCGTCGAAATCGTATTCGTCTTCAATGTCGCCGACGATCTGTTCCAGCACGTCTTCGATCGTGATCAGGCCGGCCACGCCGCCGTATTCGTCGACCACCACCGCGAGGTGATTGCGATTCACACGGAAGTCGTGCAGCAGCACGTTCAGACGCTTCGATTCGGGGATGAACACGGCGGGGCGCAGCATGCCGCGCACGTCGAATTCTTCTTCGGCGTAGTAGCGCAGCAGGTCTTTGGCCAGCAGCACGCCGATGATGTTGTCGCGGTTGCCTTCGTAGACCGGATAGCGCGAGTGCGCTTTTTCCAGCACGTACGGAATGAATTCGGCGGGATTATCGGCGATGTTGATCGCGTCCATTTGCGCCCGCGGCACCATGATGTCGCGCGCGCTGAGTTCGGACACCTGGAACACGCCTTCGATCATCGACAGCGAGTCGGCGTCGATCAGGTTGCGCTCGTGCGCGTCCTGCAAAATTTCCAGAAGTTCGGCGCGCGAGTCGGGCTCGGGCGAGATGAAGTCGGTCAGACGCTCGAGGAGTGAGCGCTTTTCCTGCGGTTTGTCGAGTTGGCGTCGACTGGGATACGTGTCGTTCATGGTAGTGCGCCCGGCAAGACTGGGCGCGCTGTTGCAGAGCATTAAGGATACACCAGGCACATGGCAGGACCGTGTCCCGCCCGGCTGGGCGATGAGTGAAGCTGGGGTGAAGCGGCTCCGCCGTGAGGGCGGGCGTGGGTCAATCCTAACTGATTACGCGCCGAAAAGCGTTTTCGGGAAAAAAAGCGCCGCTCGCCACGGTTATTTCTGGTCGGCTTTCACGCTTGCGTCGCGGCTTTCCTCGCGGCAGCGTTCGAGCAACGCCTCGAGTGCGCGGTCGGGCATGCCGCTCTCACGCAGCGCATGGACCGTCCGGCTGACGTAGTCGAGCGTGGTGCCATAGCGCCCGCTCGCGCAGCCGAACACGGTTTTGACGATGTCGTCGCGCAACTTTCCGGTGTAGCTCGGCACGTCGCGGCGCATGACGAAAGCGAGTGCGTCGACGCGCCGGCCGTCGGCGAGCACGCACGGCAGCCACGCCGGGCGGTATGAACCCATCGCCATTTCGCGGCGCCAGAGCGCTTCGAGATGCGGCATCGAGCCTTCGGCCGCGAGCCGGAATGCGATGCCGGCGCACGAACCGCCGCGATCGAGCGCGAGCACGAGGCCCGGCTGTTCGGGCGTGCCGCGATTTACGCGCGACCACAGGTAGAGCCCCCGGTGATAGCCGTGGACCTTGGATCGGGCGGCTTCGACGGTGGGCAGGCCGGGGTTCCAGATCAGCGAACCATAGCCGAACAGCCACAGATCGCTCTTGCGGTCCCAGTCGCGCAACGTGCATTCGAGCGACGCGCGCAATTCCTCGTCCGTCAGCAGCCGCGATTCGCCGAGCGCCGGCGGATAGTCCGGGCAGGGCGTGCGAGTGTCGGCTTCAGGAGAGGAGGTGCTCACGATGGTTTTGAACGGATTGGACGTTGGCGACGCGTGGGTGATCGACGCCTACTGGTAAGGATCGGGAAAGCCGAGCTTGGCGAGGATTTCCGTTTCGATTGCTTCCATTTCCTCGGCTTCTTCCTCGACTTCGTGGTCGTAGCCCTGCGCGTGGAGCGTGCCGTGCACGAGCAGATGCGCGTAGTGTGCGATAAGCGGCTTGCCCTGTTCGGCGGCTTCCTTCTCGACCACCGGACAGCACAGGATCAGGTCGCCCGTCACCGGATCGTCTTCCGATTCGGCGTAGGCGAAGGTCAGCACGTTGGTCGAATAATCCTTGCCGCGATAGGTGCGGTTCAGCGTGCGGCCTTCTTCGGCATCGACGAAACGCACGGTCAGTTCGCCGTCCGCGAAGAGCGCCGCCTTGATCCAGCCGGCCACGGTGGCGCGCGGCAGCAGCGCCTTGTGTTCCGGCCAGCTCCTGGCGGCGGGGAATTGCAGATTCAACGTCAGTTTCGGGGCGCGGCTCATGCGGTTTCGTTGTGATGCGTTTTTACGTTCGTTGCGGCTGCGGGCGCTCAGCGCGAATCCGCCAGACCGGCGGTTTTCTGCGAATGCGCATCGTACGCCTCCACAATTCGCGCGACCAGCGGATGCCGCACCACGTCGGCACTGGTAAAGCGCGTGAGCGCGATGCCGCGCACGTCGGCCAGCACCTGCTGTGCTTCGATCAGCCCGCTCTTGTGGCCGCGCGGCAAGTCGACCTGGGTCGTGTCGCCGGTTACCACCGCCTTCGAGCCGAAGCCGATCCGCGTGAGGAACATTTTCATCTGTTCGGGCGTGGTGTTCTGCGCCTCGTCGAGAATGATGAACGCGTGGTTCAGCGTGCGGCCGCGCATGTAGGCGAGCGGCGCGATTTCGATCATCTGCCGCTCGAACATCTTGGCGGTCTTGTCGAAGCCGAGCAGGTCGTACAGCGCGTCATACAAAGGACGCAGATACGGATCGACCTTCTGCGCCAGGTCGCCCGGCAAGAAGCCGAGACGCTCGCCTGCTTCGACCGCCGGACGCGTCAGCACGATGCGCTTGACCTGGTCGCGCTCGAGCGCATCTACCGCGCAGGCCACCGCGAGATAGGTCTTGCCCGTGCCGGCCGGCCCGATGCCGAAGGTCACGTCGTGCGAGATGATCTGCTTCAGATACTCGCGCTGCGCCGGCGTGCGGCCGCGCAGATCCGCGCGGCGCGTGTACAGCTTCGGGCCGAGTTCTTCGAGGTCGTCGTCGCCGGCGTCGGCGGGCTGGTCGAACGGGTGGTCCGGGTTGCCGGGGAAGCGCGGGTCTAGCGCTTGCGTGCCATGGCCGTTGCCGTTCGCGCGATGCCGTGCCGGCTGACGCACTTCGACGAGCGCGAGCTGGATGTCGTCGACCGACAGTGGCTTCTGCGAGTTGTCGTAGAACTTTTCGAGCGCGGTGAGCGCGAGTTTCGCGCCGCGCCCGCGAATCGTGATGCGGTGGCCACGGCGCTGCAGCGTTACATCGAGCGCCTGCTCGATCTGGCGCAGGTTTTCGTCGAGCGGGCCGCAGAGGTTGGCGAGCCGCGCGTTGTCTTCGCGCGGTGCGGTGAATTCCAGATGCTGCTGAGTGGTCTTCAAGGCGGTGAGTCGATCCTGTCGGTTTCGATACGCGGGTTTGCGTCGCTTAGTGGGTCGTGGCCGGGGCGTCGTCATGAACCAGCACGAGTTCGCCACGCAGCGAATGTGGGTACGCTTTGACGATTTTCACGTCGACCATCTGGCCGATCAGCCTTGCGTGCGACGCGACCGGCGCCGGGAAATTCACCACCCGGTTGTTCTCGGTGCGGCCGGCGAGTTCGTTCGGATCCTTGCGGGCTGGGCGCTCGACCAGTATGCGCTCGATCTTGCCGACCATCGAATCGCTGATGCGCTGCACGTTTTCCTCGATGGTGGCCTGCAAATGTTGCAAACGCTCGAGCTTCACTTCGCGCGGCGTGTCGTCGTGCAGATTCGCGGCCGGCGTGCCGGGACGCGGGCTGTAGATGAACGAGAAGCTGGTGTCGTACTTCATCTCGTGCACGAGCGCCATCATCTTGTCGAAGTCTTCTTGCGTCTCGCCGGGGAAGCCGACGATCATG
This sequence comes from Paraburkholderia dipogonis, assembly GCF_042680985.1. NCBI lineage: Bacteria > Pseudomonadati > Pseudomonadota > Betaproteobacteria > Burkholderiales > Burkholderiaceae > Paraburkholderia > Paraburkholderia dipogonis. Next base: position 45,749 of record NZ_JBHUFR010000023.1, read on the forward strand.
TCCGTGGAAAGCGACAGGTCGGGGCGGATCGCGCGCAGTTTGCGGATCACGGACTTGTATTCGAGCACCGTGTAGCCGCGCTTCATGGCCATCAGGATGCGATCCGAGCCGTGCTGCACCGGCAGATGCAGGTGGCTGACGAGCTTCGGCACCTTCGCGTAGGTGTCGATCAGACGCTGAGTGAATTCCTTCGGATGCGACGTGGTGTAGCGAATCCGTTCGATGCCCGGAATATCCGCGACGTATTCGATCAATTGAGCGAAGTCGGCGATTTCCGTCGAACCCAGCGTGAGGCCGGCGCGATAGGCGTTCACGTTCTGGCCGAGCAGCGTGACTTCGCGCACGCCCTGATCGGCGAGACCGGCGATTTCGGTCAGCACGTCGTCCAGCGGACGCGACACTTCTTCGCCGCGCGTGTACGGCACGACGCAATAGCTGCAGTACTTGCTGCAGCCTTCCATGATCGATACGAACGCGCTCGGGCCGTCGACGCGCGCCGGCGGCAGGTGATCGAACTTTTCGATTTCCGGGAACGAGATGTCCACTTGCGCGCGGCCGCTTTCACGGCGCTTGTCGATCATTTGCGGCAGACGGTGCAGCGTTTGCGGGCCGAACACGAGATCGACGTACGGCGCGCGCGACACGATCGCCGCGCCTTCCTGGCTCGCCACGCAACCACCCACACCGATGATCAGATTCGGATTCGCTTCCTTCAGCTCGCGCACGCGGCCGAGGTCGGAGAACACTTTTTCTTGCGCCTTTTCGCGCACCGAGCACGTGTTGAACAGAATGACGTCCGCGTCTTCCGGCGTGTCGGTCTTGACGAGTCCTTCAGCCGCGCCGAGTACGTCGACCATTTTGTCGGAGTCGTACTCGTTCATCTGGCAGCCAAAGGTCTTTACATAAACTTTCTTGGTCATCGAATTTCGCCGGTCGCAGTGGTTAACCTGGGGGCGTCGTTTAAAAGGTGAAGAGGGCGAAACGTGCGAGCGGGCCGTGGGGCGGCGCATATTTACCGTCATGGGCCGCTGCGGGCCGCCGCTGTGGGCCGCTTTCAGTGCACGTTTGCAGCGTAGCTCAACATTATAGCCCTTCGCGCGATGCGGTTTCCCCGGCCGGCCGGCGGCGCGGACGCTCCGGAGGCAAGCCCAGCAAACCTTCCAGTTCATCCGACACCTGCGCGAAACGCTCGCTCAGGAAATCCAGCAACACGCGCACGCGCGGCGCCATGAAGCGGTTGCGATGGTAGAGCGCGTGCAGCGGCGCGTCCGGATAACGCCATTCCGGCAGCAGGATCTTCAGACCGTCGGCGCGCAGGTCGGCCTCCACGTCCCACATCGACTTGATCGCGATGCCGTAGCCGCGCAGCGCCCATTCGCGGGCGACGGCGCCGTCGTTGGTCTCGCGGGCGGTTTCGAACGGCACGGTGTAGTGCTGCACCTCGTCGCCGCGCGTGAAGCGCCACTCGTTCGCCAGCCCGGTGGCGGTCGCCAGCACGATGCAGTCGAAATTGGCCAGATCGTGCGGATCCTTCGGTTCGCCCTTGCGCGCGATGTAGTCCGGCGACGCGCACAGCACACGCCGGTTCGGCGCCAGCTTGCGGGCGACCAGCGAGCTGTCCTGCGGCACGCCGAAGCGGATCGCCAGATCGATGTCCTCCTGCACGAGATTTGCCAGCGAGTCCGACAGCGTGAGCGCGAAGGTCACCTCCGGATACAGCGCGTTGAATTCGTCGAGCCAGTGCATCAGCAGATTGCGGCCGAAGTCCGAGGTCGCCGACACCCGCACCTTGCCGCGCACGACGCCCTGGCCGGCTTGCAGGGCGGCTTCGGCGTCGTCGAGCGATTGCAGCGCCTGGCGGCAGCAGTTCAGGTATAGGCGGCCTTCGTCGGTGAGCCTGAGTTGACGGGTGGTGCGTTCGAACAGGCGCGCTTTGAGGCCGGCTTCGAGCTTGGCAAGGCGCGCACTGGCGGCCGCCGGCGTCAGCCCCATCTTGCGGCCCGCCGCCGACAGGCTGCCCTGCTGCGCCGCTTCGACGAACAGACGGATATCACCGAGATTGTCCATGGCGAATCTTTCAAATGAGATTTGAAAATGCTTCAAATGCTACGCCAATTATCAAATTGACGCCCAGCCTCGACAATGGCGCTCATGGAAAACCCTGAGGCCGCTCACGCCATGCAACTCGATCACGCCACCATCGTCACTGCCGACCTCGACACGGCTCGGCGTTTTTTCGCCGATGTCGCCGGGCTGATGCAAGGTGCACGGCCGGCATTTTCGGTTGACGGCTACTGGCTGTACGCGAACGGCCGGCCGCTGATTCATCTGATCGACGCGACGGTGCCCGCCGCGGCCGGCCGGACGGCGCCGCGCATCGACCACATCGCGTTCCGGCTGGAGAGCGCCGCCGAATGGCAGGCGCTGCTCGGTCGCCTGCATGCGCATGGCGTCGACTTTCAAACCGCGCGCGTGCCGCAAATGGGACCGCAAGAGGCACAGGCGCAACTGTTCGTGGCGCTCGCGCCGGGCGTCGTCATCGAATTCGTGACGGCGCTGCATCACGCTGAAATTTAAATTTTGGAGAAGAGAAATGCCCATTCCTTTACTCGCGCTGGCGATCAGCGCGTTCGCGATCGGCACGACGGAGTTCGTGATCATGGGCTTGCTGCCCGAGGTGGCGCGCGATCTGGCGGTGTCGATTCCGTCGGCGGGTTTGCTGGTGAGCGGTTACGCGCTCGGCGTCGCTGTCGGTGCACCGTTGCTCGCGGTGGTGACCAGCAAGATGCCCCGCAAATTGGCGCTGCAACTGCTGATGGGCGTGTTCATCGTCGGCAATACGCTGTGCGCGATCGCGTCCAGTTATTCCGTGCTGATGATCGCGCGCGTGGTGACGTCGTTCGCGCATGGCTCGTTCTTCGGTATTGGCGCGGTGGTGGCGGCTTCGCTCGTGCCGGCCGAAAAGCGCGCCAGCGCGATTGCGCTCATGTTCACCGGCCTGACGCTGGCGAACGTGCTCGGCGTGCCGTTCGGCACGTTCGTCGGCCAGGAGTTTGGCTGGCGTGCGGCGTTCTGGATCGTCAGCGCGTTCGGCGTGCTGTCGCTCGCGGGCGTCACGGCGCTGGTGCCGAATCGTCATGACGCCGGTCCGGTCGGACTCGGTCATGAAGTGCGCGTGTTGAAGGATCCGCAAGTCTGGACCGCGCTCGCGATGACGGTGCTCGGCTTTGGCGGCGTGTTCGTCGTGTTCACCTACATAGCGCCGATTCTCGAGCAGGTAAGCGGCTTCTCGCCGCGCGGCGTCACGCTGATTCTGGTGCTGTTCGGCGTGGGCCTCACGATCGGCAATACGGTCGGCGGCAAATTGGCAGACCGTGCGCTGATGCCGTCGCTGATGGGCATTCTGGTCGCGCTCGCGGTGGTGATGGCGATCTTCGCGCGCACCAGCCATTCGCAAGTGGCCGCGGCGATCACGATCTTCGTGTGGGGCATTGCCGCGTTCGCCACGGTGCCGCCGTTGCAGATGCGCGTAGTCGAGAAAGCGGCCGCGGCGCCGAATCTGGCTTCGACGCTGAATATCGGTGCGTTCAACGTCGGCAATGCGGGCGGCGCTTGGCTTGGCGGTCTGGTGATCAATCACGGCCATGCGCTCGATACCTTGCCTTGGGTGGCCGCCGCGGTCAGCGTGGCGGCGTTGCTGCTGACCTGGTTCGCGGCGCGTATGGATGCACCGGCGTCGGCGGTTGCGCAAGGGGCATAAGCACGCTCCGGTCCGCGAACTGTCCGCCGTCACGCCCTTATGAAAGATTCGCACAAGCATTGCGGAAAACGTCCTCCGCAATGCTGATAACAGTGTGAAGATAACTTCGTTGGGCGTGGCGGGGCGCGATGCTATCTTGTTTCCACTAACCGTTTGCCCGCCGTCCGGCGGCGCTCCTGGAGGCAATCATGCATTCCCCGCTTGCGCTGGTTCGCGATCCCACGGCTGACACCGATACGTCGCCCCGTTCACCTGAACCTTTCGATGCACTTGAACATCTGGTCGGTGTGAATCTCGCCCGTTTGCGCGCCGAGCGGCAACTGTCGCTCGACGCTTTGGCCCGCGCGTCCGGCGTCTCGCGCGCCATGCTCGCGCAGATCGAATCGGCGCGCAGCGTGCCGTCCATCAAGGTGCTGTGCAAGGTGGCGGCGGCGTTGAAGGTGTCGGTGGCGGCTTTCTTACGGCGTCACGCGACTAACGGCTTCGAGCATTTGCCGGCGGAGCGCTCGTCGCGTGTCGTCAGTTCGAACGGCCGCTATTCGGCCCGGCCGCTTTATCCCGACGCCGAACCGACTGCCGCCGAGTTTCACGAGTTGCGTATCGCGCCGTTGCACACCGAAGCCGGCACGCGCCGCGCGCCGGGCACGACGGTGAATCTGGTGGTGAGCGAAGGCACGCTGGAAGTCAGCGTCCACGATCAACGCCAGTTGCTGGCCACCGGCGACGCGATCGTGTTCGACGCCGACCAGCCGCATAGCCTGCGCAATCCCGGCGACACGGAAGCGCGCGCGTTTCGCGTGACGTTGAAGGCGGAGACGCCGCCGCGCTGGGACGTGCCCGCGCACCACGAGCCGGCGCGCGAAGTCGCACCGGTTTGATCGGCATCTTTGCGCACGCATGTGCTCCGAGTGAGCGATCTCCGTCTGATCAGTAGGGTTGCGCTGCACGTGCGGCGCGGCTGTTGTATGCTTTGCCAGCCGGTCGATCCGGCAATCAGTGCGTCTTCAGGGCGGGGCGAAATTCCCCACCGGCGGTATGCCGGCAACGCGAAAGCGTGAGCCGGCGAGCCCGCGAGCGCCCACGTCGTGCGGTCTTCCAAACAGGAAAGACTGAAGTGGGGTCAGCAGATCTGGTGAGAAGCCAGAGCCGACGGTTAGAGTCCGGATGGAAGAAGATGTGCAGATAGTCATGTTCGTTTCCGTGGCGCCGCCTGCAGGTCGAGGCGGTGCGCGAGCGTCGCTTTGCGCGGCGTTCGACGGCGCGTCTTTGTCTGTTTGCAATGCCCTGAAACGTTTCTCGCCCAACTTTTGCGATGAGCGTTTCAATCATGACCTTTGCTACTTTCCCTGCTCCGTCGACGATTGCGGATAGCGCATTCCTCGACCTCCCGCTGCTCGACACCGAAGCCGTTCCGCCGCGTATCGCGGCCGCCTTGCAAGCCATGCGCGACGGCCGCGCAGTCGTTTTGCAAGACGATCACGACCGTGAGAACGAGGCCGATCTGATCGTGTCCGCCGAGCGTCTGTCCGTCGAAACCATGGCGTTGCTGATCCGCGAATGCAGCGGCATCGTGTGCCTGTGTTTGCCCGACGAGAAGATTCGCGCGCTCGAATTGCCGCCCATGGCCGTCAACAACGAAAGCCGGCACGGCACCGCGTTCACGGTCTCGATCGAAGCACGCGACGGCGTGACCACCGGCGTGTCCGCGCTCGATCGCGTGACGACGATTCGCGCCGCGATCGCCGACACGGCGAAGCCTGCCGATATCGTGCGTCCTGGTCACGTGTTCCCGTTGCGTGCGCAACCCGGCGGCGTGCTGGCTCGCCGCGGCCACACCGAAGGCACGGTCGACCTCGCGATTCTGGCGGGTCTGAAGCCGGCTGGCGTGCTGTGCGAACTGATGAACCCGGACGGCACGATGACGCGCGGCGCCGATGTGGAGCGCTTCGCCGCGCAACACAATTTGCCGATGCTGACCATCGCCGAGCTGGTGGAGTTTCGTCAGGCGCTGGCGCAGGCGCGCGAATGCGTGGCTGACGAGGCTTGATGCGCGGGGAGTGCGAACGCGTGACACCACGCGCTCGCTCGCTTGCAGTGGTGATGTGAAAAAGCCGGCTCGCGCAGCCGGCTTTTGCGAATGCCGCGAACGCCTACGACTGCACGTCGCCAAATTCTCCGCGTACACCCGCTTCGACCAACGCGGGCAATTCATCCATATGCTGCATGATCCGCGTCATGCCCATCTTGCGCAGCGCGTCCGCGTAGCCATCGGGAATATGGCTCGCGCCGACAAAAGCGATCGTCTTCATGCCCGCGGCGCGCGCGGCATTCAAACCCGCCACGCTGTCTTCCACCACCACGCATCGTGACGGCTCCACGCCCAGCGTTTTCGCGGCGAACAGATACACATCGGGATACGGCTTCGGCCGCGCCACCTGTTCCGCGCTGAAAATGCGTTCGCCGAAAATCTGCTGCAAACCCGCGCGCCGCACCGACGCATTCACGCGCGCCATCCGGCTGTTCGATACGACGGCGGCCGGCAACGTGACGCGTTGCAACGCGTCGCGCACGCCGTTGATCGGGCTGAGCGAAGCCGCGAGTTCGAGTTCGACGTTGTGTTCGATGGTGTCGAAAAAATTCGCGGGCAACGTGATATCGAACGACTTCTCGATGCCTTCGAGAAAGCGCGACGTTTGCTGACCAAAGGCCGTCTTGACGATGGGTTCGAAGTCGAGGCTGGGGAACGTGGCGCTCAGCGTTTCGAGCATCACGCGGTCAGCGATGATTTCACTGTCGACGAGCACGCCGTCGCAGTCACAGATGAGGTGGTCGATCATGCCTGAAAACGGAAAGCGAAGCGCATGAGCAAGGCAATTGCAAGTTCATGCGCGGTAAGTGAAAGCGTCATGATACGTGCTTTGGCGGCGCCTGAGCGGCGCCGCTGCTTTCCGTGACTTCTCCGCTTAGGCGCACGAGACGACGTACGCCTGAGCGAGTCCTGCCTACAGCGCGCAGGTCAATGGACGTGCAAATACAGATACAGACATGCTGCCGCCGCGCCGCCCAGCAGCGGACCGCAAACCGGAATCCACGCATAGTGCCAGTCGCTGTCGCGTTTGCCCGGAATCGGCAGTAACGCGTGCATTAAACGCGGCGACAGATCACGAGCGGGACTCATCGCGTAACCGGTCGGGCCGCCGAGCGAGATGCCGATGCCGAGAACCAGCAGGCCGACCGGGAGCGCGTCGAGCGCGCCGAGACCGACTTGCGGCGAAGCCAGATACAGCACGCCCAGAATCAGCACGAACGTAGCGATCATTTCCGTGAGCAGGTTGTGCGGCACGCTGCGTATTGCCGGCGAGGTGCAGAATACGCCGAGCTTCACATCGGCATCGCCCTCTTTGGCGAAGTGCTGCCGATATGCGATCCATACGAGCAGCGCGCCGGCCATGCCGCCGAGCATTTGCGCCGCGATATAGCCGGGCACCTTGGCCCAGGCGAACTTGCCGGCCAGCGCGAGGCTGATCGTCACGACAGGATTCAGATGAGCGCCGCTGAACGACGCGGTGACATAGACGGCGATGAACACGGCCATTGCCCAGCCCATGACGATCACGATCAGGTCCGCGCCTTTGCCTTTGGTGCGCGCGAGCAGCACGTTGGCGACGGCCCCGTCGCCGAGCAGTACCACGAGCGCCGTGCCGATGAATTCAGCAATGTAAGGTGACATTGTTTGGTATCCGAAATATTGTTGTCAGGGAAGCCGCGGGATGAGCGGCTTCTTTATCGATGAAAAGAGAAGGGTTGAGAAACGTGCTTAGGGCGTGTCGGCCCAAGCCTTCGCGGCGCGGATCGCGCGCTGCCAGCCGTCGAGGCATTGCTTGACTTCGGCGTGCGGCAGCGCGGGCGTGAAGCGGCGGTCGAGCTTCCACTGGCTTTGCAGTTCGTCGACGTCTTTCCAGTAACCCACCGCGAGACCGGCCAGGTAAGCCGCGCCCAATGCGGTGGTTTCCGCCACCTTGGGGCGCACCGCGTCGACGCCGAGAATGTCCGCCTGGAATTGCATCAGCAGATTGTTCGCGCAGGCGCCGCCGTCCACCCGCAATTCGCCGATGCGAATACCGGAGTCGGCTTCCATCGCTTTCAAGACATCGAGTGATTGATAGGCGATCGAGTCGAGCGCGGCGCGCGCAATATGCGCCGAGGACGTGCCGCGCGTCACGCCGAACAGCGTGCCGCGAGCACGCGCATTCCAATGCGGCGCGCCGAGGCCGGCGAAGGCGGGCACCAGATACACGCCGTCGGAATGGGACACGCTGCGCGCCAGCGTTTCGATCTCGGCGGCATTCTTGATGATGCCAAGGCCGTCGCGCAGCCATTGCACCACGGCGCCGCCGATGAAGATGCTGCCTTCGAGCGCGTAATTGATCTGATCGCCGATCTGCCACGCAATCGTGGTGACGAGATTGTTTTTCGATTCGATCGGCTTGTCGCCGGTGTTCATCACGAGGAAGCAACCGGTGCCGTAGGTGTTCTTCACCATGCCCGACTCCGTGCACATCTGCCCGAAGAGGGCGGCGTGCTGATCGCCGGCGATACCCGCGAGCGGAATCTTCGAAGCGAACACGGTGGTCTTGGTCGGCCCGTACACTTCCGACGAAGCCCGCACCTCCGGCAGCATGCTGCGCGGAATGTCGAGCGCTTCGAGCAGTTCATCGTCCCACTTCAGCGAGTGGATGTTGAAGAGCATCGTGCGCGACGCGTTGGTGACGTCGGTGACGTGCAGGCCGCCCTTGGTGAAATTCCACACCAGCCAGCTGTCGACGGTTCCGAACGCGAGTCGGCCCTGTTTGGCCTTTTCTCGCGCGCCTTCGACGTTATCGAGAATCCAGCGGATCTTGGTCGCCGAGAAGTACGAATCGATCGGCAGGCCGGTTTTGGCGCGGACTTTGTCTTCGAGGCCTTGCTCTTTGAGTTGGTCGCAGAAATCGGCGGTGCGGCGGTCTTGCCAGACGATCGCGTTGTAGATCGGATGGCCGGTTTCGCGATCCCACACGATGGTGGTTTCGCGCTGATTGGTGATGCCGATCGCGGCGATCGAGGTGCCGTTCATGCCGGCGCGCGTCACGGCTTCGGCGGCGACGCCGGCCTGAGTCGACCAGATTTCCTGCGGATCGTGTTCGACCCAGCCCGGACGCGGATAGATCTGCTGGAATTCCTTCTGAGCGGTCGACACGATATTGCCGAGCCGGTCGAACAGCATCGCGCGCGAGCTGGTGGTGCCTTGGTCAAGCGCGAGGATGTACTGGTCCTGCATTGTCTCTTCTCCATGCGTTTTATGAATCGCCGTGCGCAAAGCCGGCGACGGGAACGGCTTGTAGTTTTAAGCGGGCAGCAACACGTGTGATGAAGCCGCCCGGCTTCGTTCAGCCGAGGGGTGAATCGATACGGTTCGGTGCTCTTGCATGCCGCGCACACGCTGCGTGGCGATATCCGACTATGCGCTTTCGCGCGCGGGTTCGCGGGCGAACCACGCGTCGATATCGCGTGTGATCGAATCGAGCGTGCCGGGTTCGACGTGCAAGCCGAGTTTCGAACGGCGCCACAGCACGTCTTGCGCGCTGCGCGCCCATTCGGTGTCGCGCAGGTACGTCAGTTCCGCTTCGTAAAAACCCGGCGCGAAGGCGCGGCCAAGATCGGCCACGGAACGCGCATTGCCGAGCACATGCTTGACGCGCGTGCCGTAGGCGCGGGCGAGGCGATGCGCCAGATCGGCCGGCAGCCATGCATGCTGCTGTTTGAATTCGCTCAGAAAGCGCTCGAAGTTGGCGTTCGGAATATCGCCGCCGGGCAACGGCGCGCCGGCCGTCCACGAAGACGCGCCGTTATGCAGTGCTTGCGCGAGTTTGTCGACGGCTTCTTCCGCCAGTTTGCGGAAGGTGGTGATCTTGCCGCCGAACACCGACAGCAGCGGCGCTTCGCCGGCGGGCGCGTCGAGTTCGAGCGAGTAGTCGCGCGTGACCGCCGAGGGGTTGTCCGCGCCTTCTTCCTCGAGCAGCGGACGCACGCCTGAATAAGTCCAGCGCACGTCGGCCGGCGAAATCTTCTGCTTGAAGTAGCGGTTGATCGAGTCGCACAGGTACTGCGTTTCGTCGGCGTTGATCGCCACTTGCGACGGGTCGCCGCGATATTCGAGGTCCGTCGTGCCGATCAGCGTGTAGTCGTGCTCGTACGGAATCGCGAAGATGATGCGCTTGTCCGGATTCTGGAAAATGTACGCGTGGTCGTGTTCGAACAGACGCCGCGTAACGATATGGCTGCCTTTCACGAGCCGCACGCTGTGCGACGCGGCGCGGCCGAGCGCGCCTTGCAGCAGTTCGCCGACCCACGGACCCGCGGCGTTCGCAATCGACCCGGCGCGCACGTCCAGAAGCGTGCCGTCCGCGCGCTTGAGCTGCGCCCGCCATTCGCCGCCCGCGCGCACGGCGCTCAGCAGCTTCGTGCGTGTGAGAATTTTCGCGCCGTGCTCCTGCGCATCCAGTGCGTTCAGCACGACGAGGCGCGCGTCGTTGACCCAACCGTCTGAGTACACGAAGCCGCGCTTGATCGAATCGACGAGCGGCGCCCCCGCCGGATGATTGCGCATCACGATACCGCGCGAGCCGGGCAGCAGCTCGCGCCTGGCGAGATGGTCGTAGAGAAAGAGACCGGCGCGGATCAGCCAGGCAGGGCGCAGATCGGGCATGTGCGGCATCACGAAGCGCAGCGGCCACATGATGTGCGGCGCGGCGCGCAGCAATGTCTCGCGCTCCTGCAGCGCTTTTCGCACTAGCCCGAACTCGCGGTATTCGAGGTAGCGCAAGCCGCCGTGGATCAGCTTCGTGCTGGCCGACGACGTGTGCGCCGCCAGATCGTCCTGTTCGCAGAGCAGCACCGACAGGCCGCGGCCCGCCGCATCGCGAGCAATGCCTGCGCCATTGATCCCGCCGCCCACGACGAGCAAATCGTATCTCGAGCCTTGCGTCACCTGCTGTGTCCCCTGCGTGGTATCCGGAAATTGTTTAGAAAGTCTATCGAACTGATAGTGTTCGTTTTCGAACTTTAATGAACATATTCGAAAAAGTAAAGTTCGGTTTGTTTGGACGCCCCTCTAACGGTTGTCCGGGTAGTGGCGCAACGCGCGGCCACGGACGATACTCTCGGCAGCAGCCATTTCGAGGTGAATTCATGCGTGGACTTTTGATGATCGGCACCGCAGTGCTTCTCGCGGGGTGTGTGAGCTCGCCGAGCCTGAGCGGAACGAGGGGCGCGCCGTCGTTCGCGTCGTTGCAGCAGATGTGCAGCGCCCAAACGGTCGACTACGGCAACGACGCACAAGGCGTCTACGCCGCGATGTTCGACGCGTACGTGGCGAACCGGAGCGGCAAGCTGTCGAAGGAAGATTTCTGCGCGTTCCAGACGGCGATCGCGCAGCGTCACGCGAGCCAGGGCGTGAGCAGCGATCCGCAGGTGCGCAATCAGTGGGTGGCGTTCTTCACCGATCAGCGGGCCAGGGCGCTGAGTTGGCGCGCGGCCGTCGATCCGACGTTGCGCAACGGTTGAACCTGAACGCGAGCGCTGTCTTTCCGCTCGCTTATTTCTATTTGTTTAACCGGCTCGCTTCGCGCGCAGTCAGCGCTAGCTGTGCTGCGCCTGCGCGCCGCGCCATAACATGCGGCGAATTTGCGCGAACACGGCTTCGCGCGTGAGCGCATTAACGGCGCCCGCAGGTTGCTGCGCCTGCGGCAGCGGCAACTGATTAGCCAGCGCCAGCATGGTGAAGCCGTGCAGACTCGCCCAGTACGCGTAACCGATCAGCTGCGGATCGCCTTCCAGAATGCCCGCGGCTACGAGCTTCTCGAAGTGCTCGCCGAGCATGCGCCACGCGCGCTGTGAGGCGGCGGCCAGTTCCGGATAAACACTTGCGTGCTGAGACAGATCGAACATCAACCGATAGGCGTGCGGTTCGTCGAGTGCGAACGCCACGTAGGCTTCGCTTACTACCGAGTGATCCGTTTCCGGGGCGGTCCGTGCCGCCGCTTCGAGGCGCGCCGCGAAGCGATTGAACGCCGCGGCGCGCACCATCGCGAGAATCTCGTCCTTGTCGCGGAAGTAGCGATAGGGCGTCATGGCGCTGCAACCCAGTTCTCGCGCCAGTTCACGCATCGTCACGCCTTCGGCGCCGCGCGTCGCGAATGCATTCTCGGCCACGCGCCGCATGGCTTCGCGGAATTGCTGGATGTCGTCGGGGGAGAGCGTTTTGGGCATGCGCGAGGGCAGAAAGTCCGTCGCGTCAATTTACTGTGTAAATGATTTGGGCACAACAAAGCGGACGCCGGACGGCGTCCTGCTTTTCAAACGAAGAGAGATTCAAAGTAGCAAAAGCGCGTGCCATGAAAGCACCGCGCGTGCGCCGTCACGACGCCGGACGTCAACCACCCCGTCCGGCCGCAAGACGCAATGAAAGCAACACAACTAGGAAAGACGCTTGATGGCCCGCAATGCGCTGTCGCCGCTTTCAGTCACGCGCCATTGTTCGTTGCCCGATGCGAGCCGTTCGAGTTGCACCAGCTGGCGTTCCAGCAGTGCGTCGAGTTCTTCTCGCTCCATATCGACCTGGTTCGGAGCATCCTTGACGAGCAACAACGTGGCGAATTCATGCGGACTTAGCATTGTTCTCTCCATGTCAAGCAAACGCGGACGGCCTTGCCGGCGACTGGCTCTTGCCAGTGAAGTCCGCAAAGAATCAGGCGGGAGGTGCGGCCCAAACGACAGTTTCACGCAACCGGCGCTACGCAGAATGCGGAAAGTACGCCGGGGAACTGGAGTGTAGTCAACCGCACGTTAAACACCAAATCGTCCCCAGTAAATTCTCCCTTTGACAATTGTGTGCGTGAGCGGCGGTTAGGAGCCGCGGCCAGATCCTTGATTTCACTCGAAGTTTCGCGTGCGCTGCAACATGGCGAAAAACGCCTGGCGTCACTCGGCGATATACACCTGGCAATTGGCGGCTGCGAGCGTTTCGGTCATCTCGGCTGGCGGTGCAATGTCCGTAAACAAGGCGTCGATCTGATCGAGATGGCCTTGGCGGACTAGCGCCGGGCGGCCGAATTTCGAGTTGTCGGCGGCGAGGAAAACGGTGCGCGCGTGCTGGATGATCGCCTCGGCCACCCGCACTTCGCGCGTATCGAAATCGCGCAGCGTGCCGTCAGTTTCAATGCTCGACGTGCCGATGATCGCGAAGTCCACCTTGAATTGCCGGATGAAATCGATCGCCAGTTCGCCGACGATCCCTTTATCCCACGGCCGCACAATGCCGCCCGTCACCAACACCTCGCAATCCGGATAGCCGCTCATCATGCTGGCGACGTTCAGGTTGTTGGTGATCACGCGCAGGCCGCGGTGCCGATTGAGTGCGCGCGCCACTTCTTCGGTGGTGGTGCCGAGATTGATGAAGAGCGAGGCCTGATCGGGAATGTGAGTGGCCACTAACGCCGCGATGCGCCGCTTCTCGTCATGGAACATGCGCTGACGCGCCGTATAGGATACGTTTTCGGAACTGGTCGGCAGACTTGCGCCACCGTGATAACGGCGCAGCAGGTTCATATCGGCGAGCCAGTTGACGTCGCGGCGGATCGTCTGCGGCGTCACGTCGAAGTGGGCCGCGAGGTCGTCCACGGTCACGAAGCCGTCGCGTTGCACCCACTCCAGCAGTTCCTGTTGCCGGGCATTGAGAGTCAGGCGGGGGTCTCGGGTCATGTGTCTCGGTTTCGTGGGTTTTTGTCCGCGCTGCCCGCCGCCGGCACGCCAGGCTGAACCGGTAAGCGAGTGATGCGTGAATGGCGTGAGCGTATTGTAAGACCTCCACGCGCCTTGTCTGCCAACTCGTGCGACGTGCATAAGATAGAGGACGACTGCGCGTCGATCTATTCAGCCTGTTTACGCATTTATTCATTTGATAAATGAATTTGTTTTTTGGGCCGGATCACGATGCAATCCGAGGTTCCGCGGCTGATTCATGCGTCATCCCGTCTCACCCCGCGTTCGATCTGTCTTCCAATGGTTTCCGGCGTTTTCCGCAAGCCGGGCCGCGCTTTCGAGAGTGTTCGACATGACTGGCTTCAACTGGCAAAACCCTTATCCGACGCCGCGTCTGCCTGTATTCGCGCGCAACATCGTTTCGACTTCGCATCCGCTCGCGGCGCAAGCCGGGCTGCGCATGCTGTGGAAGGGCGGCAATGCCGTCGATGCGGCGATCGCGGCCGCCGCCGCCATCACCGTGGTCGAGCCGGTCTCGTGCGGACTGGGCGGCGACGCGTTCGCGCTGGTGTGGGACGGCAAAAAGCTGCATGGTCTGAACGCGTCGGGCGTGTCGCCGGCGGCGTGGAATGTCGACTACTTCAAGCGCAAATACGGCGAGGAAAACGGTCTGGCGAAGCAACCGAAACGCGGCTGGGACGCGGTGACGGTGCCCGGCGTGATCGCCGGCTGGGAAGCGCTGCATCAGAAATTCGGCTCGCTGCCGTTCGCCGACCTGATGGAGCCGGCCATCGAAATCGCCGAGCGCGGTCACGCGGTGGCGAGCATCGTCGCTTATAAGTGGGCGGCCGCCGTGCCGGAACTGAAGGACCTGCCGGGCTTTGCGCAAACCTTCATGCCGCGCGGCCGCGCGCCGGAAGTGAGCGAACTGGTGCGCTTTCCCGGCCACGCGAAGACGCTGCGCAAGCTCGCCGAACAGGGCCCGCGCGCGTACTACGAAGGCGAGATCGCCGAGCAGATCGCCGCGTTCGCCCGTGAAGGCGGCGGCGCGCTGACGCTCGACGATCTGCGTAGCTACAAAGCGGATTGGGTCGAGCCGATCGGCAAGGATTATCGCGGCTACACGGTGCACGAGATTCCGCCGAACGGGCAGGGCATCGCGGCGCTTATCGCGCTGGGCATCCTCGAAAAATTCGATGTGAAGGAACTGGCGGTCGACAACGTCGAATCGCAGCACTTGCAGATCGAAGCCATGAAGCTGGCCTTCGCCGACGTCTACCGCTACGTCGCCGATCCGCGCTCCATGGAAGTCACGCCGGAACAGATGCTCGACGACGCCTACCTCACCTCGCGCGCCAAACTGATCGATCACAAGCGCGCCACGCAGTTCGACTTCGGCATGCCGAAGGCCGGCGGGACGATCTACATGTCGGTGGCGGACGAGCGCGGCATGATGGTCAGCTTCATCCAGTCGAACTACATGGGCTTCGGCTCGGGCATCGTGGTGCCGGATAGCGGCATCGCCATGCAGAACCGCGGCTGCGGTTTCTCGATGGACCCGAAGTCGCCGAACGTGGTGGAAGGCGGCAAGCGGCCGTTCCACACCATCATCCCGTCGTTCCTCACGCAGCAGGTGAACGGCCAGCAGGAAGCGGTGATGAGCTTCGGCGTGATGGGCGGCGACATGCAGCCGCAAGGCCATCTGCAATCCATCGTGCGAATGCTCGACTACGGTCAGCAGCCGCAGGCCGCTTGCGATGCGCCGCGCTGGAAGGTCAATCGCGATTTTACGATCGACATCGAATCGACGCTCGATCCGAAGACCGCCGAGGCGCTGCAGAAGCTCGGCCACACGATCAAGTCGGTCGACGATCCGTACATGGACTTCGGCTCCGGCCAGTACATCTGGAAGCTCGATCGCGACGATCCGGAGCGCGGCTATGTGGCGGCAAGCGATAGCCGCCGTGACGGGTTGGCTGCTGGGTTTTAGGCCAGCACTCATGCGCAAGGCGAGGCGCCGCTCAAGGCTACGCTTCGCTGCATGCACGGGCGATTCCGCGGGCATCGCCCGCTGCGCGCTAAACGCATCGCATAGATCAAATACACCGGTTGCCGGCGGCGCTCGCTTCCCGCGCGCCAGGCGTCCGGCATCAGGCATCGAGCATCAGACAGAGCAGGAGACATCATGCAGACCCACGCGTCGCCTTCGGCGACAGCTTCCCCTCATTCCGCGCACGCGCCGCTTTCCAAAGCGATGGTGCGGCGGATCGTGTTTTCGTCGTCGGTCGGCAATGCGCTCGAGTGGTTCGATTTTCTGGTCTATGGCTACTTCGCGACCATCATCGCCAAAGAGTTTTTCCCGATGCAGGACGAGTGGCTCTCCACGCTGCTTGCCATCGCCACCTTCGGCATCTCGTTCCTGATGCGCCCGCTGGGCGCGGTCGTGCTCGGCATCTACGGCGACCGCAAGGGCCGCAAGGCGGCGCTGACGCTCGCCATCGCGCTGATGATGGTCGGCACCTTCACGATGGCGGTGATGCCGCCGTATGCGTCGATTGGAATCGCCGCACCGATCCTGATTCTGCTCGCACGGCTCGTGCAAGGATTCGCGGTGGGCGGTGAGTTCGGCAGCGCGACCGCTTTCATGGTCGAACATAGCGCGTCGCGCCGCGGTTATTACGCGAGCTGGCAGTTCGCGAGCCAGGGGCTTGCGGCGATTACGGCCGCCGCGTTCGGCTCGTTGTTGACCGCATGGATGCCGCCCGCGCAACTGAATGACTGGGGCTGGCGCCTGCCGTTCGTGTTCGGTTTGCTGGTCGGCCCAGTGGGCTATTACATCCGTTCGCACCTCGACGAGACGCCGGAGTTCCTCGCGCTGCGCGAGGCGCGTGAAGCGGCCGGCGCTCGCTCGACGGCAAGCGAAGAGAAGGACGCGTCGTTCGCCAGCCAGTGGGTCAACCTGCTGCTCGCGGTCGGCATCGTCGCGCAGTCCACGGTGGGCGTCTATGTACTGCAGCTCTACATGCCGATGTACGCCGTCAAGCAGTTGCACATGCCGGCGGCGGCATCGTTCGGCGTGGTGGTGCTCAACGGCGGCCTGCAATTCCTGCTCTCGCCGGTGATGGGCGCGTTGTCCGATCGCATCGGCCGGATTCGCATCATGCTAACCACGTCCATTCTGATGGGCACGCTGATCTATCCGATGTTCGCGCTGCTGCAGTCTCATCCGACCATCGGCTGGCTGCTCCTGTTGCAGGGCACGGCGGGCATTTTCAAGGCGGCTTATTCCGGGCCGATGCCCGCATTGATGTCCGAAATCTTTCCGACGCAAGTGCGCTCGACCGGTCTTTCAATCGGTTACAGCATCGGCGTGACGATCTTCGGCGGCTTCGCGCCCACGATCGTCGAGACCTTCATTCATTTGACCGGGGACAAACTTGCGCCAAGCTACTACGTGTTGATTGCCGCGGTGCTGTCGGGTCTTTCGCTCGCGGTCGTGGCTTGGCGCATGCGCCGCGTGCGTCTGACGCAGGGCGTTCAGATCGCCTGATCGCGAGCCTTGCGCCGCTGATTCAAAGCGCGGCCATGCCCGTCAAACTTGACTGACGAGCTATCGTCACAGACTCAAGCCAGCTCTTCGAGCTGGCTTTTTTTGTGCCTCGCGCGCCGCGCCATTGTCCGACCGAATGATTCGACTACCACGCCATTGGAACTGCGGCGGCTCGGCATGGTCTGTGCTGGGTTATCTGCAGAGTTGCGAAACACCGACTAAGATGCAAGATACAAGGGGTTAACTCTAATTCAAGGCGCTGTATCAGACACGGCGGACCGGCCCGGCCGAAAGCGGGCGGTTTCGAGCAAGCTCCGCGAGTCGATACAGCTTTCGGAGCAAGACACGATGCACACTGAGCTGAACCATGTCATGCCCTGGCGGATCGAGGACATCGACCTCACCCGCATTGATCGGCAAAAGGCCGTCGCCAACGAAGATTTGCTGCTGTTGCTGTGCGCGTCTTCGTTTATCGAAAGCGGCTCCGATCTGTACACCAGCAATCTGAGCACTTTCTTTAACGGCGATCCTGAAGTCTCGGCCTGGCTCAACCAGGAGTGGGAGCCGGAAGAGCTGCAGCATGGCCGTGCGCTCAAGACGTATATCGCTTACGTGTGGCCCGAATTCGACTGGGACACGGCGTTTCGTAATTTCATGGAAGAGTATTCGCTGACCTGCTCAGTGGAGGACTTCGAAAAGACCCGCGCGCTCGAGATGGTCGCGCGCTGCGTGGTGGAAACCGGCACGGCGACCTTGTATCGCGCGATCGGCGAATGTTCGGACGAACCGGTGCTCAAGCAGATCACCGACAACATCCGCACCGACGAAGTCCGTCACTACAAGCACTTTTTCAAGTACTTCAAGAAGTACAACAAGATCGAAGGCAACGGCAGGCTCGCCGTGCTCGGCGCGCTCATGCGCCGCGTCATGGAGATCAAGAACGAAGACTCGGAGATCGCGTTGCGGCACGTGTTCGCGACGCGTTATCCGGAGCGCGTGCACGACTCGACCTATAACCGCGAGCGCGCGGCGCGTATCAATGCGCTGGTGCGGCGCAATCTGTCGGCCGACATGTGCGTGAAGATGCTGCTCAAGCCGCTCGATCTGCCGGCGCGGATTCAGCCCGGCGTGCATTACCCGCTCGCCAAGATCACGCAGCATGTGTTCTTTCGCTGATCGCCTGGCGCGAATCGCCGGCGTTGCAAATGGCCCGCTGATGCGGGCCATTTGCGTTTCGAGGCATGATGCAGGCTGGCTCACTTTTCTTCCGATCGACATCATGAGCGATTCCTCCGCACCCGAACGTCCAGTCGAACAGACCGTGTTCGATGAATGGCCCGATGCCGTGCGCGCGTTGTTCGACGGTTCGTCGCTGGCGAGCAAGACGGGTTTTACCGCGTCGCTGCTGAGCGTCGATACGAATGGCCATGTGCGCACGTCGCTGCTCGGCGTCGGCGAGTTGTACGCGCCTGATTCGCGCACGTTATGCATCGCGTTGTGGCCGCAAGCGAGGGCGACGCGCGCCATCGCGCAAAGCGGGCGCGCAGCGCTCACCTTTGTCTGCGACGCGGCGTTCTATCAGGTGCAGTTGCTTATGACGCCGCTAGCGAGCGTCGCGGGCGATGACAGCGGGCTTGTCTATCTGCACGGTTCGATCGACACGGCGGAGGCGCAAAGCGTCCGTTATGCGCGCCTGACGAGCGGCATTACGTTCGAACTGGAAGGGGAGGGAAAGGCGGTGCTCGATCGATGGGAACAGCAGATCGGGCACCTGAAGCAAGCAGCTGCCGCGGCGGGCCGGTAGTTCTCGATGCGAGACCCCGGCCGGCGACGTCGGCTAAGCCTTGAAGCCTAACGGCCGCGCTGACCGCTGCGCGTGGGCTGACCACCGCGCGGCGCGTCGTTGCGCGGCTTGGCGCCGCCCAGCAACGCACCCGGATTGCCGCCTTGCGGTTTCGCGCCTTGCGGCTTGCGCGGCGCATGCTGCGCGGCGCTGCCCTCATGCGCGACTGCGCGCGGCCGGTCGTCGTGACGCTGACCGTCGCGACGCGGCTGGCCGCCATTGCCGGCCGGCTTCGCACCTTGCGGCTTCGGCTGCTGTTGACCGTTCGCCGGGCGTTGACCCGAGCGCTGCGCCGGTTTCGCCGAACCTGCGCCATCACGTTTCGGTGCGCCTTGACCCTGACGCGGCGAACGACCACCGCCGCCGCCGCCCTGGCCGCGACGCAGAATCGGTTCTGGCTTCGCAGTCGGGTCCGGTTCGAAACCGGCGATCACTTCCTGCGGTACCGGACGCTTGATCAGCTTCTCGATGTCCTTCAACAACTGCAGTTCGTCGACGCACACCAGCGAGATCGCCTCGCCCGTCGCGCCTGCACGGCCCGTGCGGCCGATACGGTGCACGTAGTCTTCCGGCACGTTCGGCAGATCGTAGTTGACCACGTGCGGCAGCTGGTCGATATCGATACCGCGCGCGGCGATGTCGGTCGCGACCAGCACCTGCAGCGTGCCGTCCTTGAACTCGGCGAGCGCGCGCGTGCGGGCCGACTGGCTCTTGTTGCCGTGAATCGCCAGGGCGCTGATGCTGTCCTTGGTCAGTTGCTCGGCAAGACGGTTGGCGCCGTGCTTGGTGCGCGTGAACACCAGCACCTGAAACCAGTTGTGCTGCTTGATCAGATGCGTGAGCAGTTCGCGCTTCTTGTCGCGATCCACCGGGTGAATCTTTTGCGCGACCGTTTCGGCCGTCGTATTGCGGCGGGCGACTTCGATCAGCGCCGGCGAGTCGAGCAGATTGTCGGCGAGCGTCTTGATCTCGTCGGAGAAGGTGGCCGAGAACAGCAGGTTCTGCCGCTTCGGCGGCAGCTTCGCCAGCACGCGCTTGATATCGTGGATGAAGCCCATGTCGAGCATGCGATCGGCTTCGTCGAGCACGAGAATCTCGAGATGTGACAAGTCGATGGTCTTCTGCTGCATGTGGTCGAGCAAACGGCCCGGCGTCGCGACGACGATATCCACGCCGCTGCGCAACGCGCCGATCTGCGGATTGATGCCGACGCCGCCGAACATCACGGTCGACTTCAGCTTCAGATACTTGCCATACGCGCGCACGCTTTCTTCGACCTGCGCGGCCAGTTCACGCGTAGGCGTGAGAATCAGTGCGCGCACCGCGCGCTTGCCCGAGCCGGTCGTCACGGCGGGCATGGTGTTCAGACGTTGCAGGATCGGCAGCGTAAAGCCGGCGGTCTTGCCGGTGCCGGTTTGCGCGCCGGCCAGCAGGTCGCCGCCATTGAGCACGGCGGGAATCGCTTGCGTCTGGATCGGAGTCGGCGTGGTGTAGCCGAGTTCGTGTACAGCGCGGACCAACGGTTCGGACAAGCCGAGGGAATCAAAAGACATAAAAGATCTTTGCAATGCAGTTTCGCGAACGGCACACATGGGCTCCGGTAGGCATAAATGCCACACGAACACACCCGCTTGGCGTGTTCGGGGCCGAAGCCCAGATCCGTTCGCAGAGAAATCGGCGGCACGCGGGAAACGCGTGCCGAATGCTTCAACGCGCTACGCAGACACGTTGACTGGCCTTAAGTTGCATTTCGCCGCCGTGGGGTGTCATGCGACGTAGCGCGCGACACTGACGAATTGACACAGACTGCCCGCCAGTACGAACAGGTGCCAGATACCATGTCCATGCCGGATGCGCTCGTCGTTGATGAAGAAGTAGATGCCGACGCTGTAGATGACTCCGCCGGCCACGAGCCAGGCGGTACCCGCTGCCGGTAAGGCTTCAACCAGCGGGCGGACAGCCACGAGCGCGAGCCATCCCATCAGAACATACAGCACCATCGAAACGCTGCGGGTGCGTCGCCCCAGCGTCAATTCCTGCACGATGCCGAGAGCGGCAAGCCCCCAGCTTACGCCGAATAGCGACCAGCCCCACGGTCCGCGCAAGGTGACGAGCGTGAACGGAGTGTAGCTGCCGGCGATCAGCAGGTAGATCGCCGAATGGTCGCATTTCTGCAGAACCGCCTTCGCACGCGGATTGCGCACACTGTGGTAAAGCGTCGAGATAGCATACAGCACGAACAGCATCGCACCGTACACGCTGAAGCTGACCACCTTGTACGCGTCGCCGTCGAGCGCGCCCATCGTTACGAGCGTTGCAAGACCCGCCACCGACAGCACGGCGCCGACGAGGTGGGTAATGCTGTTAAAACGCTCCCCGACATGCACGATTCTTATCTCCTGCCCAGTTTCACAAGCGCCCCAGACCTGTCGCTTCGCGCCAGGCCCCCCGCAGAGGCGAGAAAACTTGGGGCGGGCCGGCGTTTTCTCAGGGTAACTACTGCCCCCATGATACCGGTCCTTCAAAAACAAAGGGCGCGGCCGCGAATTTCGCAGGCCGCGCCCCGGGTGCAACCAACGCTGCTTAGTCGAGCGGCGCCGAACGCAGATCGGACACTTGCTGCGGCGAGACGGCCGTACCGTGGTTGCCCCACGACATACGGATGTACGTCACAACCGCCGCGACTTCCTGATTCGACAGAGCTTGTGCGAACGGCGGCATGCCGTACGGATGCGGGTTGGCATCCGTGCTCGGCGGGTAACCGCCGTTCAGCACCATACGGATCGGGTTGACCGCCGAAGGCATCTGAATCGACTGGTTGTTCGCGAGCGGCGGGAAGGCCGGCGGCATGCCGAGGCCATTTTCCGCGTGACACTTCGCGCAGTTGTCGGCGTAGATCTTCTGACCTTGCTTCAACAGTTCGCCGCCGAACTTTTCCGACGTTTCGAGCTGCAGCGATTCCGGCGCTTCGCTCTTCTGCGGAATTGTCTTGAGGTACGTGGCCATCGCGTTGATGTCCGCGTCCGACATGTACTGCAGGCTGTTGTGAACCACTTCGGCCATCGGGCCAAACACCGCGCCGCGGTTCGACACGCCCGTCTTCAGCAGATCGGCGATGTCTTTGGTTTCCCAGTCGCCGAGGCCGGCTTCCTTGTTCGACGTGAGCGACGGTGCGTACCAGTTCTGCAGCGGGATCAGGCCGCCGGCAAACGCCGCCGAACTGACCGGGCCGCCCATGGCGTTGATCGACGTGTGGCACATGCCGCAATGACCGAGGCCTTCGATCAGGTACGCGCCACGGTTCCATTCGACCGATTTGGTCGGATCCGGCTTGTACTCGCCTTCACGGAAGAACAGCGTGCGCCAGCCGATCAGCATGTTGCGCTGGTTGAACGGGAATTTCAGTTCGTGCGGACGACTCGGTACGTTGACCGGCGCGACCGAACGCAGGTACGCGTAGATCGCGTCCGAGTCGGCGCGCGTGACCTTCGTGTAGCTGGTGAACGGGAAGCCCGGATACAGCAGGCTGCCGTCTTTCGAGCGGCCGGTATGCATGGCGCGATAGAAGTCGTCCTGCGTCCACTTGCCGATACCGTACTGGTCGTCAGGCGTGATGTTCGGCGTGAACATGGTGCCGAACGGCGTGGCCATGGGCAGGCCGCCGGCGAACTGCTTGCCGCCGCGCACCGTGTGGCAGGCGATACAGTCGCCGGCACGGGCGAGGTACTCGCCTTGCTTGATCAGCGCGGCCTGATCGGCGGGCGTTGCCGCCATGGCCGTGCCGTTATGCAGGTGGTCGCCGCCCGACCACAGGACGGGAACGAGTGCGGCAGCCGCAACGACGACGACTGCCGAGAGGGCGAACAAAGACTTGCGTTTCATTTGAGTGTCTCTCCCGGTGCCTTATTGCGGTTCGCTGCCGCAGGCAAGCGGAGTCTTCATCGAGCGGGCTGGAGCCGGCACGGGGTTTTGTGGGGCCTGTTGCGTGGAAAGCCAGGCGGCAACGGCGTTCACGTCTTCGTCGGTCAGACGCGTGGCGATGGTGTGCATGCAATCAGGCGCGATGGCATGGCGCGAGCCCGAGCGCCATGCGCCGAGCTGCGCGCTGATGTAGTCGGAGTGCAGGCCGACCAGACCCGGAATAGCGGGCTGCATGCCGGTCAATGTCTTGCCATGGCAGGCCGCGCAAGCCGGAATCTGCTTCGAGGTGTCGCCGTTCAGCACGATTTGCTGGCCGCGCGCGAGCGTGCTCGACGATACCGTCGGCTTGGCCGGCGGCGGATACGGAGGACGTTGTTGCGAGAAATACGTGGCGATCTGATGAAGGTAGTCGTCCGAGAGATACGTGACGAGGTAGTTCATGGGCGGGTACTTGCGGCGCCCTTCGCGGAAATTTTGCAGCTGGTTGTACAGATAGTCGGCCGGCTTGCCCGCGAGGCGAGGAAAGTAGTCGTTGTCCGTACCTTGGCCATGCGTGCCGTGGCAGGCCGTGCAGCCTTGCACGCGCGCTTCCATCGTATCGGGGGCTTTCGGTTGAGTCTGCGCTTTCGCAGCGCTATAAACGCCCGCGGAGCCGATCAGCAGAAGGGCGAGCAACGGGCGGAAAATGCGTCTTGAAGACACGCGTAACTCCATCAAAATCGGGGACCTGACCGAACTTCGAGCGGCTCGGTGTGAAGGGCAGCCGGCGCTGCGGCGACGCAGCATTCTATCATCGAAGGGTGATGATGACTATTTGGCACATTAGAGAAGGTTCCTGCTGTCACAGCCATGCGACAGTTTGACGCGCACAAGCGTTTCACGCTGCCTAACTGTTATCCAAAATTTGTCTGAGCGATCAAGGGCGCAAGGCCTGGCCGTGCACGAACTATCCATAAACCAGGTTGAACCGACGCCCGCGCGAACCATCGAAGCGTACACTTCCGGGCGCGCCGGACTTCGTCCGGTCTCGACGCGCCTGGGTCCGACGCCCACTGTTTTCCTGATCATCCGCTATCGGCCTTAAATGAAGCTACTTAATTTTTCCCGTCCGGCGTTGCGAGCGTCGATGCTCGGCGCCGCGGCGCTGCTCGTGACTTCCACGGCATTCGCCCATGCGCATCTGAGCTCGAGCGAGCCCGCCGCCAACGCCGAAGTCGCCGCGCCCTCCCAAGTGACGATTCATTTCACCGAGCCGCTCGAACCGGCTTTCAGCAAGATCGCGCTTGCCGACGCCAGCGGCAAGGCGGCCGCGCCGGCTGAGTCGCAGGTCGACAAGCAGGACGCCCGGGTCATGCATCTGCCGCTACCGCAGTTGAGCGCCGGCCGCTACGCGGTGCACTGGATCGCGGTAGCCACGGACGGCCACCGTACCCAAGGCGACTTTGCGTTTATCGTCAAATGAGCATCGACGGACTCTGGATCGGGCAGGTCGCCATGGCCGCGCTCATGAACGTCGCGTTTGCGTTTGCCGTCGGTTCGGCGTTGCTCGGCGCGTGGCTCGCCAAGGACGCCCAGCAGAAGATTTCGCCCGCGCGCCTCGCCTGGCTGCGCGCGCAACGCTCGATGCTGACGGCCACCGTCGTGCTGGTGCTCGCGGATCTCGGCTGGCTGCTGTATCAGGCCGCGTCGATGAGCGGCGTCGGGTTGCCGTCCGCCATCGGCGTGGTGCCGACCGTACTGACGCAAACCCATGTCGGTTACGGCTGGAGCCTTGCGTTTGCTGGCGCGCTGGTGCTGCTCGGCACGGCCATGGCAAGTCATACGGGCATGCTGCGCAATGCGCTCCTGTGGCTCGCGGTGGTCGCGATCGCCGCCGGCAAGGCGTCGCTGGGTCATGCGGCGGATGCCGGCCCGGCATCCGCCGCAATCGCCATGCAAACGCTGCACGTGCTAGTCACCAGCGTGTGGGGCGGTCTGGCGATGGCGGCGGGGCTCGCGGTTCTGCCAGCACTCGGCGCCTCGACCGCGCGCGGTATGTTGATCCGCACGGCGACGCAGGTGTCGAACGTGTCGGTGGTGGCGGTTGCGCTCGTGCTGCTCTCCGGCATCTTCAACGCGGTGCGGGGTTCGGGCGGCTCGTTCGAGGCGATTGAACTCAGCACGTGGGGACATGTGCTGATGCTCAAGCTTGCGCTGGTCGCGCTTGCGCTCGTGCTCGGCGGACTCAACCGCTTTCTGGCGCTGCCGCGCCTGCGCCGCACGGCCTCGACTATGGACGCCCACACCTTCGTCAACGTGCTGTATCTGGAGGCGCTGGCGATGATCGGCGTGTTCGTCGCGGCGGCCGCGCTGTCGCATAGCGTGCCGGCGTTCGCCGCGCTCGGGCTCGGCTGACGGCATGGCGCGAGGTCGTGGCGAATCGCGCGACATGAGCGGCGGCACCTGAAGCGCAATCGCGTCCGCAAGGGTTCAGGTCCGCAACGTCTCGCAAGCGCGACGTCGGCCACATAAAAAAGCGCCGCACGGCAAAAGCGTGCGGCGCAATACACACGGTCGCCTGGCGGTGGCCAGCAATCCGTTACTACACTTTTCAGGCGGCGAGCACGCGGCTCGTCCGCTCCAGGGTCTCCTCCGGAAACATCTCCTGCTGCAGCTCGCCGGCATCGCTAAACCACTGGCAGATCAGCCAGTTGCCCGGCGCGAACAGCACCGGGCCGATCCAGGTGACGGTCATCGGGCGGCCGCCTGACTTCAGCTTCAGTACGTCGCCCGCGCGAAACGTGGGTTTTGGCCGCCTCATGAGCCGCTTGGCCATTTGCATGGCGAAGCTGCGCTTATTCGAAACCAAGCCGATGGCCGAGGATCGGCGCGCAAAAGAGCGCGATGGCGCAGCCTGCGGCTTTGCCTTCCAGTTCGGCGCCCGCGGCGCGCGAGCCGTACATATGCGTCAGCAGATCGAAGAGTTGCGGCAGGCAGTACAGCACCGCGGCGCCGATGAAGCATTTCTCGACGACCGAGATGCGCCAGCCGCGTTCGAATGCGAGCGCCGCGCCGATAATGCGCAGCACGCCGAACACCACCAGCGCGCCGACGGCGGCCTGTTCGCGAAGCAGATAGTCTGGAAGGAATTCGCCCATGATTTTCCCCGATGCATTTGTTGTTTGAATGCATTTGAGCAAGGAGCGCGCCATGTTTCTGTCTGATGCCGAACGGACGGCTTGAAAACCTTTCTGGACAAGGCTTTGCGGGGATGCGCGCGGGTCTGGGCGAAGCGCGATAAACGCGCGTTAGAGCCGGTTCGGTCCGGGATGTTACGTTACTGCGACGACCCACGCGTCACGTCACCGTAACGCGCGGGCCGCATCGGCGATGCGGTCGCCGACGCAAACAAAAACGCCGCCCGCAGGCGGCGTTCCTTCACGCAATTACCATTCGGCGACGCTGCCATCCTCATGGCGCCACACCGGATTGCGCCAGCGATGGCCGACCTTGGCCATCTCCCGCACTTTCTCTTCGTTGACCTCGATGCCGAGGCCCGGGCCTTGCGGAATCGACACGAAGCCGTCTTCGTATTTGAAGACTTCCGGGTTCTTGATGTAATCGAGCAGATCGTTGCCCTGGTTGTAGTGGATGCCGAGGCTCTGTTCCTGGATGAACGCGTTGTAGCTCACCGCGTCGATCTGCAGACAGGTCGCCAGAGCGATCGGGCCGAGCGGGCAATGCAGCGCGAGCGCGACGTCATAGGCTTCCGCCATCGACGCGATCTTGCGGCACTCGGTAATGCCGCCCGCGTGCGACGCGTCCGGCTGAATGATGTCGACGTAGCCGCCCGATAGGATGTGCTTGAAGTCCCAGCGCGAGTAAAGACGCTCGCCCAGTGCGATCGGCGTGTTGGTCTGATTGACGATGTCGCGCAACGCTTCGGCGTTCTCCGACAGCACCGGCTCTTCGATGAAGAGCAGCTTGTACGGGTCGAGTTCTTTCGCCAGCACCTTGGCCATCGGCTTGTGCACGCGGCCGTGGAAATCCACGCCGATGCCGATGTTCGGTCCGACCGCCTCGCGCACGGCCGCGACGTTGTTGATGACGCCTTGCACCTTGTCGAAGGTGTCGATGATCTGCAACTCTTCCGAGCCGTTCATCTTCACGGCCTTGAAGCCGCGTTCGACCACGGCGCGTGCGTTATTGGCCACGTCGCTCGGACGGTCGCCGCCGATCCACGAATACACCTTGATCTTGTCGCGCACCTGGCCGCCGAGCAGCGCATGAATCGGCACGCCATGATGCTTGCCCTTGATGTCCCACAGCGCCTGGTCGACGCCGGCGATCGCGCTCATGGTGATCGGGCCGCCGCGATAGAAGCCCGAGCGGTACATGACCTGCCAGTGATCCTCGATCAGAAGCGGGTCTTTGCCGATCAGGTAGTCCGACAGTTCTTCCACGGCGGCCGCCACCGTGTGCGCGCGGCCTTCGACCACGGGCTCGCCCCAGCCGACGATGCCTTCGTCGGTTTCGATTTTCAGGAAGCACCAGCGCGGCGGAACGATGAAGGTTTCGACCTTGGTGATTTTCATGGTGTGCGTCTCCTTTGTCGGCCGGCGTTGGCGCTTTAGCGGCTACTCCGGCCCCGTGCAAAGCATTGGCCTTAGGCGTCTGCGAACTATTCGAGGATTCACATGCTACAACAAAAGCGCATTTAAGTACTATTAATAGTATTATTGGCCAGATAGTGGCAAGGCCTGCATCTCGGCATGCGTTGTCGAAGCAGTGATCTCACGGTTGAGATGCCGGATAATCGCGCTCGTTTCCGGGCTCGGTTCCTCTATTAATAGCGCCGCAAGGCCGCCAGGAGAAAGCTATTCAGCACGATCTGCATGGGCGTGTCGCCCATCGGCTGGCGACCGCGATTCTGCGCGGCGACTACGCGCCCGATTCGATCCTGCCGCGCGAAGCGGAGTTGATGGAAACGTTCGGCGTGAGCCGCACGGTGCTGCGCGAGGCATTGCGCACGTTGACTTCGAAAGGGCTGATCGAATCGCGTCCGCGCGTGGGAACGCGCGTGCGTCCGAAACGCGCGTGGAATCTGCTCGATGTCGACGTGCTCGACTGGTACTCGCGGGTCGCCGAGCCGATGGCTTTTGCGCTCAAGCTGCAGGAAATGCGCGAGATGATCGAGCCGTATGCCGCGAGTCTGGCGGCGGCTTCCTATACGGACGACACTTTCTACGCGCTCGCCGCGTCTCACGAAGCGATGGTGGCGGCGCGCAATGTCGACGAATGGGTGCGAGCCGATCTGCAGTTCCATTTGAGCGTGCTGACCGCGTGCAGCAACGAATTGCTGATTCCCCTCGGCACGCTGATCGAGCGCACCCTCGAAGCGCAACTGCGCCTGAATGCAAAACGCGCGGAGGTGTTCAACGCGTCGCTGGCCGAGCATACGGCGGTGTTCGAAGCGATTCGCGATCGCGACGCAGCGGCGGCGCGGGCGGCGATGGCGGCGCTGTTGGGTGTGACGCGCGGGCGGATTGAAGCTTAGACGCGGGCATCGCGCGCAGTCCGCCGCGACGGCGACTCGTCTTAGTCCATCGCGGCATGCGCCACCGACGCATCCGCCGCCTTATGCGTGGGGCGAATCAACAGCAGAAGCGGAATGACCAGCAGCGTCGCCATGAACATCAGCTTGAAGTCGTTCAGATACGCGATCATCGATGCCTGCTGCGTGATCGACGCGTTCAGTGCGGCCATGTCGTAATTCGAGCCGTTGTTGAGCATCGGCTGGACGGCGGGATTGAAGGGCGTGATATTGGCCGCGAGGTCCGCATGCGAAACCTGCGTGTTGCGCGTCATCAGCGTTTGCACGATCGAAATGCCGATACTGCTGCCGATATTGCGCATCAGGCTGTACGTCGCGGTGCCGTCCGCGCGGAGTTCCGGCGTGAGCGTCGAGAAGGTCAGCGCGCTCAGCGGCACGAACACGAGCCCAAGCCCGAAGCCCTGAATCACCCCGGGCCAGACAATGTCCGACGCCGACAGCACGATCGTGTAATGCATCATCTGCCAAAGCGCGAACGCCGAGATCAGAAAGCCGGTAAGCAGCAGAAGCCGTGCGTCGATCCGCTTCAGCAGGCGCCCGGCGAACAGCATGGCGACCATCGTGCCCGCGCCGCTCGGCGCAGTGACGAGGCCGGTGGTCGCGACCGGATAGTTCATCAGGTTCTGCAGCATGGGCGGCAGCAACGCTCGCGTCGCGTACATCACCGCGCCGATCACGAAGATGAAAAACGTCCCCGTGGCGAAGTTCGGGTCCTTCAACAATTCGTATTTGAAAAACGATTTCTTGCCGACCGTGGCCGTGTGCACGAGGAAAAACGCAAAGCTGATGGCCGCGAGCAGCGCCTCGATGACGATTTCGTTCGAGCCGAACCAGTCGAGTTGCTCGCCGCGATCGAGCATGGCCTGCAATGCGCCGATCGCGAGACCCAGCGTGGCGAAGCCGAAGGCGTCGAACTTCGCATCGTGTTTCGGTTCGCGCGCGGGCAGGAAGGTCGCCACACCGAACAGCGCGAAGGCGCCGATCGGCACGTTGATGAAAAACACCCAGCGCCAGTTGTAGCTGTCGGTGAGCCAGCCGCCGAGCGTCGGCCCGAGAATCGGTCCGACCATCACGCCCATGCCCCACACGGCCATGGCCTGCCCCTGCTTCTCGCGCGGGTTGATGTCGAGCAGGATGGACTGCGACAGCGGCACCAGCGACGCGCCGAAAATCCCTTGCAGCAAACGCGACGCGACGATCTGCGTGAGCGTCTCCGACAAACCGCACAGCGCCGACGACACCGTGAAGCCGCCGATCGCGAAGATCAGCAGACGCTTGACGCTCAGCCGGTCGGACAGCCAGCCAGTGAGCGGCGTGGCGATCGCCGCGGCGACGATGTACGAGGTCAGCACCCACGTGATTTCATCTTGCGACGCGGACAGCGTGCCCTGCATATGCGGCAGCGCCACGTTGGCGATCGTGCTGTCGAGCGTCTGGATCAACGTCGCCAGCATGATTGAGACGGTGATCATCGGGCGGTTGAGCGGCGCGGCGGCGCTGGCCGCCGGGGTGTCGGAAGACATGAATGAGCGGGTCGTCGATATACTAAGCATGCTTAGTATATCGGTTGCGCGCGTGCCCGCCATCGGGAATTATGCGGAGCCTGAATTACGCCCGTTTCAACGCTGAAAAACGAAGGTCTTTCGTATAATCCGCGCATGAAAACCCAACTCGATGAGCGCTTCGGCTTTCTGATTTCCGACGTCGGCCGCCTGACAGGCAAGCGTTTCGACGACCTCGCGAAGTCGTCGGTCGACTTGACGCGCGCGCAGTGCCGCGTGCTGGCCTATCTCGCGCACTACGGCGACATCAATCAGGCGCGGCTCGCGGACCTGCTTGAAGTCGCGCCGATCTCGGCGGGTCGTCTGCTGGATCGAATGGAAGAGGGTGGCTGGATCGAGCGGACCGCCAATCCGCAGGACCGCCGCGAGCGTCAGGTGCACATGACGCCGAAGGCCGAACGCACGCTCGGCAAGGCGCGCAAGGTCGGCGACGAAGTCGCGCTCGAAGCGCTGAACGGCTTCACCGATGAAGAAGCGAAGCAGTTGATCGCGTTGTTGCAGCGGGTGCGGGGGAACCTGAGCCGGTTGGTGGAGGACCGGTGACAGGCGGCGCGCTTCGGCGCGCCGCGTGCCGACTATTTCGACTCCGGCGTCCCCGACGCTCCCGACGGCGGCACCAACTCGAAACACGCCGGCGGCGCAACGGATGTTCTCGTTTTTGCGTCGGTCTGCTGCGGGTCGATACATTTGAAGGCGCTCTGATCGCGCTGGACGAAAATCGTGTCGGCCGGCCCCGCGTTGCCATGAGCGCCGTTCACGACGGCGACGATCTTGTAGCCGTCCTGGAGCAGCGTGGATAGCGTGGTCGCGCTGGTGCGCCACTGACTGTCGGGCGATGTCTGAGCCTGAGCGGCGCCTGCGGCAGTGCCGCTGAGAAACGCGATGGAAGCGGTAGCCACGGCAAGCGCGGCGGTGCGGAACGTCATCAAGAAACCTCCTTGAAGTTGCTGTAGTTGCAGTTCGGAAAGCCAAAACAAAAAAGCCGCTGAACCTTGCGGATCAGCGGCTTTTTCTTGCAACTGGTGGCGAATCAGGGACTCGAACCCCGGACCTGCGGATTATGATTCCGTCGCTCTAACCAACTGAGCTAATTCGCCGAAAGAAGCGAGATTATGCGGACGGCGCCGGAGGCTGTCAACCCCCGGCGCACAACTTTTTCAAGAAGCCGTTCCGTCCATCACACGCGTCAATCCTTCGCGTAGATGTCCGAGTCCTTGGTCTCCCGGACAAACAGCATGCCGACCACGAAAGTGACGAGCGCGATCACGATCGGATACCACAGCCCGGAAAAGATATTGCCCTTCGCCGCCACGATCGCGAAGGCGGTGGCCGGCAGGAAGCCGCCGAACCAGCCATTGCCGATGTGATAAGGCAGCGACATCGAGGTATAGCGGATACGCGTCGGGAACATCTCCACCAGCATCGCCGCGATCGGGCCGTAGACCATCGTCACGTAGATCATCATGATGGTCAGGATCACCACGGTCATTGGCCAGTTGATCTGCGTGGGATCGGCCTTCGGCGCGTAACCGGCGGTCTTCAGCGTCGTCGCGAGAGTCTTGTCGAACACCTTGCCTTGATCCTTGGCGTCGGCGGCCTTGCCGTCATACGTGTTGATCACCGTATCGCCGACCTTGATCTCCGCGAGCGTGCCCGCCGGCGCGGCCACATTCTCGTAGTTCAAGCCGGCCTTCGAGAGTGCGCTCTTGGCGATGTCGCAGGAACTCGTGAACTTCGCGGTGCCGACCGGGTTGAACTGGAACGAGCACTCGTCCGGATTCGCGATCACGACGATCGGCGCTTTCGCGGTCGCCGCTTCCAGTGCCGGGTTGGTGTAGTGCGCCAGCGCCTTGAACAGCGGGAAGTACGTACACGCGGCGATCAGCAGGCCGGCCATGATGATCGGCTTACGGCCGATGCGATCGGACAGCGAGCCGAAGAACAGGAAGAACGGCGTGCCGATCAGGAGCGCGATCGCGATCATGATGTTGGCGCTGCTGCCGTCCACCTTCAGCGTCTGCGTCAGGAAGAACAGCGTGTAGAACTGGCCCGTGTACCAGACCACGGCCTGGCCGGCGGTGAGGCCGATCAGCGCGAGAATCACGACCTTCAGGTTCTTCCACTGGC
The DNA here is from genome assembly GCF_042680985.1 of Paraburkholderia dipogonis. Classification (NCBI taxonomy): domain Bacteria; kingdom Pseudomonadati; phylum Pseudomonadota; class Betaproteobacteria; order Burkholderiales; family Burkholderiaceae; genus Paraburkholderia; species Paraburkholderia dipogonis. The sequence goes on from NZ_JBHUFR010000023.1 coordinate 77,903, forward strand.
CAAAGGCTTCCGACAGCGGCGCCTTGGAGGTCTTGCCTTCGGACTTGATGCGCTCGAACACCGGCGATTCGTGCAGTTGCAGACGAATCCACACCGACACGGCCAGCAGGAGGATCGAGACGATGAACGGAATGCGCCAGCCCCAGGCGCCGAACGCGTCTTCACCCATTGCCGTGCGCACGCCGAGAATCACCAGCAGCGACAGGAACAGGCCGAGCGTGGCGGTCGTCTGGATCCAGGCCGTATAGAAGCCACGGCGTCCCGCCGGCGCGTGTTCGGCCACGTAGGTGGCCGCGCCGCCGTACTCGCCGCCGAGCGCGAGGCCTTGCAGCATCCGCATCGCAATGAAGATCACCGGCGACGCGAAGCCGATCGACGCGTAGCCCGGCAGGAAGCCGACCAGGAACGTCGACAGGCCCATGATCACGATGGTCACGAGGAACGTGTATTTGCGCCCGACCATATCGCCGAGCCGCCCGAACACGATCGCGCCGAACGGCCGAACCGCGAAGCCGGCCGCGAAGCTGAGCAGCGTGAAGATGAAGGCGGCAGTCGGGTTGACGCCGGAGAAGAAGCTCTTGCTGATGAAGGCCGCTAGCGAGCCGGCCAGATAGAAGTCGTACCACTCGAACACCGTACCCAGCGACGATGCGAAGATCACCCGCTTCTCTTCGCGCGTCATCGGCACGTGCGAGATTTGCCCGCCAACGGTAGCCATATTGTCGTCTCCAATATTGATATGCACGCGGTTCGCCGGTAACGGCGTTCCCGTGAAACGGATTATTGGAGTGGAAACTTACGGCGTACTGACGTGGCGGGGTGAAATTGCAGCATGTCTGTGTTGTGGGTTTTCGGCAAACATGCGCCTATCGGGCGGCAAATCGTCCTAATTCGCGCTCAACGTATCTCAATAGTGAGTCGGCACGCTGGCGCGTTCAAGTCGCGTTAGGGTAAGTCCCGCCCCGTTCATGCACATGCAAACTGACGCGCACGAGCGTGCCGGCAAGCCGCGGCGAAGTTTGATAGACGTTGTCGTCGATTGTCAGCTCGCCGCCGTGCATGGTCGCGATCTCGCGGACGATCGCAAGTCCGAGGCCGCTGCCGTCGCCTTCGCGGCCGAGAATCCGGTAGAAGCGCTCGATCACCCGAGAGCGCTCCGCGACCGGAATGCCGAGCCCGGTGTCCTCGACTTCCAGATGCACGAGCCGCGCTGCCGCGTCATGCCGCACCCTGACGGTAATGCGCCCGCCCGGCGGTGTATAGCGGATGGCATTGTCGATCAGGTTGGACAGCATTTCGCGCAGCATGACCGGATTGCCGTCTACTTCGACGGGTTCTTCAGGCGCTTCGAAGCCCAGATCCATCTGCTTGGCGAGCGCCGCCTGGACCCAGTCGCGCACTGCGTTGCGCGCGACCTCCGTCACTTCGACCGGTGTGAAAATCTGGCCTGACATGCGGTTCTCCGCGCGCGCAAGCGCGAGCAGTTGCGTGACGAGCCGCGCGGCATGCTCCGAACTGGTGGCGATCTGCTCGAGCGAGCGATGCACTTCCGCTGAGGCGTCCTGACGCAGCGCCAGTTCGGCCTGCGTGCGCAGGCCGGCAAGCGGCGTTTTCATCTGATGCGCGGCGTCCGCGATAAAGCGCTTTTGCAGCTCCATGTTCTGTTCGAGCCGCGTCAGCAGATCGTTGAACGAGGTCACGAGCGGCTCGATTTCCGGCGGCGCGCGGCGTGCCTCGAGCGGCGACAGGTCGTCCGGGCGGCGCGCGCGGATATGCGCTTGCAGCGCGTGCAGCGGCGCGAGGCCGCGCGAAAGTCCGAACCACACCAGCAGGATGGCGAGCGGCAGAATCACGAACTGCGGCAGGATCACGCCTTTGATGATGTCGTTGGCGAGCTGGCTGCGTTTGTCGAGCGTTTCGGCGACCTGCACCAGCACGGGTTGCGCGCCGGGCGTCTGCGGAAACTCGACGGTCGTGTAGGCGACGCGGATATCGTTGCCGCGCAGCACGTCGTCACGAAATTCGACGAGACCCGGCTGCGGGCGGTCTTCCTCGTGCGGCAGCGGCATGTCGCGCTCGCCGCCCACCAGTTCGCCGCGCGTGCCGAGCACCTGATAGAACACGCTGTCCACATTGTCCGCGCGCAGAAAGTCGCGCGTGGAGTCGGGCAGCGTCAGTTCCGCCACGCCGTTCACCGGATGAATCTGGCGGGCCAGCACGTAAGCGTCGGTTTCCAGTGCACGGTCGAACGGGCTGTTCGCGATCGACTTGGCGACCAGATAGGTGACCGCGAGACTCATCGGCCAAAGCAGCAGCAGCGGCGCCAGCATCCAGTCGAGAATCTCGCCGAACAGCGAGCGCGGGCGGGCCTCGGCGGCGGCTTCGGTTTCGTCTGGCGGGGCGAACGGATTGGCGTAGCGCTCGTCGCGCGCCTCGTCGAGGTCCGCCGCGTGCGCCGTAGCGCGGTCTGCGCGTGCGGACATGGGCGTCCTCTATTTGTAGTGATGGCTCGCCGGCATCGCGCCGGACGGCGGCGAGGCGGGCGGTTCGGGCTCGGCGGGCGGGGGTGTGGTCATGGCGTTCGTGCTCGCGCTTACGCTCGCCGGCGACGCCGCTTTCTCGAGGCAATAACCCAGACCGCGCACGGTGATGATGCGCACGCCGCTCGGCTCGATTTTCTTGCGCAGGCGATGCACGTAGACCTCGATCGCGTTGTTGCTAACTTCCTCGCCCCATTCGCACAGATGATCGACGAGTTGCTCCTTCGAAACCAGCCGGCCGATCCGCTGCAGCAGCACTTCGAGCAAACCCAGTTCGCGCGCCGACAGATCGATCACCTGCTCGTTGACATAGGCGATCCGGCCGACCTGGTCGAACGACAGCGAGCCGTGCCGCACGACCGTCGGGCCGCCGCCGGCACCACGCCGCGTCAGTGCGCGCACGCGTGCCTCGAGTTCGTTCAGCGCGAAGGGTTTGGCCATGTAGTCGTCGGCGCCGAGGTCGAGACCTTTGACGCGTTCGTCGACGCTGTCCGCGGCGGTCAGGATCAGCACCGGCAGGGTGGAATTGCGCGCGCGCAGGCGCCGCAACACATCGAGGCCGGACATGCGCGGCAGGCCCAGATCGAGAATCAGCAGGTCGAAAGATTGCATCGACAGCGCGGTATCCGCCTCGACGCCGCTCTTCACATGGTCGACGGCATAGGCCGATTGGCGGAGTGATCGAACCAGACCGTCCGCGAGTATGCTGTCGTCTTCGGCAATCAGAATTCGCATGGTGCGCCAGCCTGGCCTTGCCGGCACCGTGGGGTGTCCCCCGGCGCACAGCGGTCTCCGAAAATTATTGTGGGTAGTTGGGCAGCGCGACGGTAAAAATGCGCGTTCGCATGAGAATCGTGCTTGCCAAAACTACTGTTTTTTTATACAGTGTCTGGGTTTCGTGTGCTGTCCTTTCAAAGTGGGCTGCACATCTGCCTCAGACGCCGTTCATCATAGCAAAGGACGATTCATGGAAGAAAGCAAGAAAGGCTCGGCTGGACTGACGGCTGAAAAGAGCAAGGCACTCGCTGCCGCACTCGCACAGATCGAAAAGCAGTTCGGCAAAGGGTCGGTCATGCGACTCGGCGCGGGTGAGGCGGTCGAAGACATCCAGGTGGTCTCAACCGGATCGCTCGGCCTTGACATCGCTCTGGGCGTCGGCGGTTTGCCGCGTGGCCGTGTGGTCGAAATTTATGGCCCGGAATCGTCCGGTAAAACCACGCTGACGTTGCAGGTCGTCGCCGAAATGCAGAAGCTCGGCGGCACGGCAGCGTTTATCGACGCGGAACACGCGCTGGACATCCAGTACGCGGGCAAGCTCGGCGTGAACGTGAGCGAGTTGCTGGTTTCGCAGCCGGATACCGGCGAACAGGCGCTCGAAATCGCCGACGCACTCGTACGCTCGGGCTCGATCGACATGATCGTGATCGACTCGGTCGCGGCACTCGTGCCGAAGGCTGAAATCGAAGGCGAAATGGGCGATTCGCTGCCGGGTCTGCAAGCGCGTCTCATGTCGCAAGCGCTGCGCAAGCTCACCGGCACGATCAAGCGCACGAACTGTCTCGTGATCTTCATCAACCAGATCCGCATGAAGATCGGCGTGATGTTCGGCAACCCGGAAACCACCACGGGTGGTAACGCGCTGAAGTTCTACGCGTCGGTGCGTCTGGACATTCGCCGTATCGGTTCGATCAAGAAGAACGACGAAGTGATCGGCAACGAAACGCGCGTGAAGGTGGTGAAGAACAAGGTGGCTCCGCCGTTCCGCGAAGCGATTTTCGACATTCTTTACGGCGAAGGCATTTCGCGTCAGGGCGAAATTATCGATCTGGGCGTGCAGGCCAAGATCGTCGACAAGGCCGGCGCGTGGTACAGCTACAGCGGCGAACGTATCGGTCAGGGTAAGGACAACGCGCGTGAATTCCTGCGCGAAAATCCGGATATTGCTCGCGAGATCGAAAACCGTATCCGTGAATCGCTGGGCGTGAATGCCATGGCTGAAGCCGTGACCGGCGCAGCCGCTGAAGTCGCGGACGAAGAAGAGTAACCATCACGTGATACGCAAGGGCCGGCCGTTGTCCGATTCCGGACGCCACGCGGACGGCCCGCGTGATGAAGGCGACGAGTCGTTCGATCCGTTCGAATCGTTCGACGCACACGACCGCGCTGCGGGCCGCAATCCGCAGCGCGCGCAGTTTGAATCCCCATCGCCCGCAGGCTCGGATCCTTCCGAAACCACCTACACCCGCTCACGTCGCGTTCCTGGCGAGGCGAAACCCGGGCAAGACGAAGCCAAACAATCCAAACGTCCGGCACGGTCCTTAAAAGGCCGCGCGCTCGGCTATCTATCCCGCCGCGAATACAGCCGCACCGAACTGGCGCGCAAGCTGAAGCCGTTCGTCGAGGAAACCGATTCGCTCGACACCGTGCTCGATGCGCTGGAAGCGGAAAACTGGCTGTCCGATTCGCGCTTTGCCGAAAGTCTGATCCATCGCCGCTCGTCGCGATTGGGCGCGAGCCGGATCGTCGGCGAATTGAAGCAGCATTCGGTCGACCAGACGCTCGTCGAAGAGGCCAGCGCGCAATTGCGCGAAACCGAACTCGCCCGTGCGCATGCCGTTTGGCAAAAGAAGTTCGGCCGCCTGCCCGAAACGCCTGCCGAACGGGCGAAACAGCAGCGCTTTCTGGCCTCGCGCGGATTTTCAGGCGCCACGATCGGCAAAATCCTCAAGGGAATCGACGAGGAGTGGAGCGGCGAGTAGCCGCGTCGTCCGTCGTTCGCGTACAAACCCTTTGGGACGGTGCGTTCCGCTCCCAGCCGCGCACGGCGCGGCCGTGCGCGATCCGACCTGTCCCAAATACCCAGTATGCTAAAATTCGTGGGTTTTCCAATCCGGCCTTTCCTTCCCGCATGCCGCTCTCCCAGCCCGTGTCCCGTCAGTTGCGCCATCGTCGCGCAATCAGAGCGGAAGCCTATGAGCGAGCCGATGGCCTGTGGGATGTGGAAGCGTGCTTGACTGACGAGAAACCGCGCGACGTGATGCTTGCGTCGGGCGTCCGGCCCAATGGTCAGCCGATCCATGAACTCTGGCTTCGCATCACCATCGATCGCAAGCTCAATGTCGTCGACGCCGAGGCGTCGTCCGACTGGGTGCCCTATCCAGGTTTGTGCCAAGCCAGCAATCCCGCCTACCGTGCCCTCATCGGGCTCAATCTCCGTCAAAACTTCCGTCGTGAGTCTGCCCGTTTGCTCGGCGGCACGGCAGGTTGCACGCATCTCACCGAGCTGTGCGCGATCCTGCCGACCGCTGCGATTCAGGCATTCGCGGGTGAAGTCTGGAGTACCGGTGACAGCACGCCGGGCGCGAACGCAGGTTCAGGAGACGGATCGTCTAACAGCACAGGCGAGCATTCCAACGACAAACCGCCATTCCAGCTGGGACGCTGCCACGCGCTGCGTTTCGACGGCGAGGCGGTGCAGCAGTTTTATCCGCGCTGGTATGGCCGCGCTCCGTATACAGCGGATCGCGCGGCATCGTCAGGCGCAGGGGCAGTCCGCCAGACAGGCGCGGGCGGCAACGCGTCCGGCATGAACGACGGCAGCGGAAACGAAGTTCAATCCAACTCTCAGACTGAAGGGAATCACGCATGAAGATTCACGAGTACCAGGGTAAGGAAATCCTGCGGAAATTCGGCGTCGCGGTACCGCGCGGCAAGCCGGTCTTCTCGGTGGATGATGCGGTCAAGGCCGCGGAAGAGCTCGGCGGCCCGGTATGGGTCGTGAAGGCTCAGATCCACGCGGGTGGCCGTGGCAAAGGCGGCGGCGTGAAGGTCGCCAAGTCGCTGGATCAGGTTCGCGAGTACTCGGAACAGATCCTCGGCATGCAGCTCGTCACGCACCAGACCGGTCCGGAAGGCCAGAAGGTGAATCGCCTGCTGATCGAAGAAGGCGCTGACATCAAGAAGGAACTGTATGTCGGCCTCGTGATCGATCGCGTTTCGCAGAAGATCGTCGTGATGGCATCGAGCGAAGGCGGCATGGACGTCGAAGAAGTCGCGGAAAAGACCCCTGAGCTGATCCACAAGATCGCCGTCGACCCGGCGACCGGTCTGAAAGACGCCGAAGCCGACGAGCTGGCCACGAAGATCGGCGTGCCCGCCGCTTCGCTGCCGCAAGCGCGCGCGATCCTGCAAGGCCTGTACAAGGCATTCTGGGAAACCGACGCATCGCTGGCCGAAATCAACCCGCTGATCCTGACCGGCGACGGCAAGGTCATCGCGCTGGATGCCAAGTTCAACTTCGATTCGAACGCCCTGTTCCGTCACCCGGAAATCGTCGCGTATCGCGATCTGGATGAAGAAGATCCGGCTGAAGTCGAAGCGTCGAAGTTCGACCTCGCGTACATCTCGCTCGACGGCAACATCGGCTGCCTCGTGAACGGCGCCGGCCTCGCGATGGCAACGATGGACACCATCAAGCTGTTCGGCGGCGAACCGGCGAACTTCCTGGACGTTGGCGGTGGCGCCACGACCGAGAAGGTCACGGAAGCGTTCAAGATCATGCTGAAGAACCCGAACCTGACCGCGATTCTGGTCAACATTTTCGGCGGCATCATGCGCTGCGACGTGATCGCGGAAGGCGTGATCGCGGCGTCGAAGGCCGTCTCGCTGAAGGTGCCGCTCGTGGTCCGCATGAAGGGCACGAACGAAGACCTCGGCAAGAAGATGCTCGCTGAATCCGGTCTGCCGATCATCGCGGCGGACAGCATGGAAGAAGCGGCTCAGAAGGTCGTCGCGGCTGCTGCGGGCAAGGCGTAAGCCGTTCCCGAGCGCGTTCACCAGGATTACGAATGGCGGCGTGCACGCGCTGCGGGCGAGAACATTCCGCCTCGCGGCGCCGCCGCATGACGCCAAACGAACAGAGGTCAATACATGTCGATTCTGATTAACAAAGACACCAAGGTCATCACGCAGGGCATTACCGGCAAGACCGGTCAGTTCCATACGCGTGCTTGCCGTGAATATGCAAACGGCCGCGAAGCGTACGTTGCGGGCGTGAACCCGAAGCGTGCCGGCGAAGACTTCGAAGGCATTCCTATCTACGCTAGCGTCGCTGAAGCCAAGGCTGAAACGGGCGCGACCGTGTCGGTGATTTACGTGCCGCCGGCAGGCGCTGCGGCTGCGATCTGGGAAGCCGTCGAGGCCGACCTGGATCTGGCGATCTGTATCACGGAAGGCATTCCCGTTCGTGACATGATCGAGCTCAAGGCACGCATGCGCGCCGAAAACCGCAAGACGCTGCTGCTCGGACCGAACTGCCCGGGCACGATCACGCCGGACGAGCTGAAGATCGGCATCATGCCGGGTCACATTCACCGCAAGGGCCGCATCGGCGTCGTGTCGCGTTCGGGCACGCTGACGTACGAGGCAGTCGGCCAATTGACGGCGATCGGCCTCGGCCAGTCGTCGGCAGTCGGTATCGGCGGCGACCCGATCAACGGTCTGAAGCACATCGACGTGATGAAGATGTTCAACGACGATCCGGAAACGGACGCCGTCATCATGATCGGCGAGATCGGCGGTCCGGACGAAGCCAACGCGGCTGAGTGGATCAAGGACAACATGAAGAAGCCGGTGGTCGGCTTCATCGCCGGCGTCACGGCGCCTCCGGGCAAGCGCATGGGCCACGCCGGCGCGCTGATCTCGGGCGGTGCGGATACGGCTGAAGCGAAGCTGGAAATCATGGACGCGTGCGGCATCAAGGTCACGAAGAACCCGTCGGAAATGGCGCGTCTTCTGAAGGCAATGCTGTAAATCGAAATTCGCGTGCTGTCACGGCGCGTTTTTTGATACGCTTACGAAGTCCTTTCGTGAGCATGCGGTTCAAAAAGCGGGGGAGTGTAGACTCCTCCGCTTTTTTATTGGCCGCTCGCCGCATTTCTTTCTTATTCTTTCAATCATGCTCGAGTTCTTCGCCACGCTTCACTGGGGCGCCGTCATCCAGATCATCGTCATCGACATTCTGCTGGGTGGCGATAACGCGGTCGTGATCGCGCTGGCCTGCCGCAATTTGCCGCCGTCGCAACGCACGAAAGGGGTGCTGTGGGGCACGGCAGGCGCGATCGTGCTGCGCGTGGCGTTGATCGCGTTCGCGGTCGCGCTGCTCGATGTACCGCTGCTCAAGTTCGCGGGCGGACTGTTGCTGTTGTGGATCGGCGTGCGTCTGATGGCGCCCGCGCACGACCTGCATGAGAACGTCAAGCCGGCCGACAAGCTGATGTCGGCAATCAAGACCATCATCGTCGCGGACGCGGTGATGAGCCTCGACAACGTGATCGCGATCGCGGGCGCGGCTGAGGCTGCCGATCCCGAGCACCGTCTCGCGCTGGTGATTTTCGGCCTGGTGGTGAGCATTCCGTTGATCGTGTGGGGCAGCCAGCTTGTTCTGAGGCTGCTCGACCGCTTCCCGATCGTCATTACGCTCGGCGCCGGGCTGCTGGGCTGGATCGCGGGCGGGCTGATCATCAACGACCCGGCAGGCGATCGTTGGCCGATCCTCGATACGCCGTGGGCCGAATACGGCATGAGCATCGCGGGGGCGTTGTTCGTCGTCGTCCTCGGCTATCTGCTCAAGCGCCGCAACGCCCATCGCGCGGCGGCTTGAGACGCGCTCCGGTGCCGACATGAGTCGAACCACGCTGCAACGTTAGCCGTTCGGCTGACTGTCTGACACGAACGCCGCTGGCTACGATTGATACGCCTGTTCCCGATCCGTGGGGCAGGCGTTTTCGTTTCAGGAGCCTGCCGATGATCTTCACTTTGCCTTATCCACCTTACTCCCAGTCCTCGCTGGCCACGCGCTCACGATCTTGCCGGGCTGCCTGGTCAGCGCGGCTCGCGCGCGCCTGCCGACGCCTCGGCTTCGGTTTCACGCTGATCGAACTGATGATCGTGCTCGCGATCGTCGGCGTGATCGCCGCTTATGCGATTCCCGCGTATCAGGACTATCTGGCTCGCAGCCGCGTCGGCGAAGGGCTCTCGCTGGCGGCGTCCGCGCGGCTGGCGGTGGCTGAAAATGCCGCGAGCGGTAACACGTTCAGCGGCGGCTATGCCTCGCCGCCCGCCACCCGCAACGTCGAATCCATTCGGGTCGACGACGACACCGGCCAGATCACCGTCGCCTTCACGACGCGCGTCGCAGCGGTGGGTTCGAACACGCTCACGCTTGTGCCGTCGGTGCCCGACAATGCCGATGCGCCGACTGCGCGCGTCGCGTTGAGCAAGGGCAGTGTGCAGGCGGGCGCGCTCACGTGGGAATGTTTCGCGGGCGGCAAGGCGGCGTCCTCGCTGCCGGCGCCGGGCGCAGGTCCGGCACCCGCCGACGCGCCCACGTTGCCGTCGAATCTCGCCCCACCGGAGTGCCGTTCATGAGCGAATGCGACATGAGCGCGCGATAACCGCGCGAGTGAGGCGGCGTCGCAGTCGTCCGCACGTAAAAGGCTGATTTTTGGGATATTTCAGCCGGGCCGGCGCACAGCAGGAGAATTTTTTTGTATAGTGCGCCGGTTGCTGACGCCCACCGGTTCCTCGATGCCCACCCCTTTCGCGCGCTATCTGTCTTTCAATTTGTTGGCTCTCGCGTTGGTGCTGCCTTATGCAGTTGTCAACCATACGTATCCGATTCCGACCTTTTACGCTGAATTTACGGCACTCGCCTTGTATCTGGCGACCGGCGCGGGTGTCGTGCTGCTGGTGGCGAGCGCCAGGCCGCGTGTGACGTTCGCCTCGCCGGTGGTCGCGCTGGTGCCGTTGCTGTTTGGGCTGCTGCTGGTGGCGCAATCGGTGGTATTGCCGGTCTCGCAGCCTTCGATGAACTGGCTCGGCGGTGGCTATCTGCTGGCGGCCTTCATGGCGACGCATGCCGGTTATGGCTTCACGCGCGCCAAGCTCAACGAGACCGCGCTGCGCTGGGCGGCGGGGGCGTTGATCGTCGGCGGGCTGTTTGCGGTGTTTTGCCAGGTCATCCAGTTGTTTCACCTCGAAGTGCGCGTGTCACCGCTCGTGGTCGCCTATAACGTGACCGTCGAGCGCCGGCCGTTCGGCAACATGGCTCAGGCCAACCACCTCGCCACCTACATCGCGTTCGCGATGGCGGGCGCGCTGTTCCTCGTGCAAACGCGTCGGATCGCCGTAAGCATCTGGTTCCTCGTGTCGACGATTTTCGCGGTGGGCCTTGCGCTGACCGTGTCGCGCGGGCCGTGGCTGCAGATGGGTGTGATCGTGGTGGCAGGTTTCTGGATGGCGTTCGCGCAGATGCGCGACCAGTCGCAGGTGCGCCGCGGCAACCGCGAGTGGATCATTCCAATTGCGCTGGCCGTGCTGTTTTTCGTGATCAACGCGCTGATCCGTTGGGCCAACGTTCGCTATCACCTGGAACTCGGGCAGTCCGCGGCGGAGCGTTTTCAGGACGCCGGCCAGATCGCGCCGCGCCTCGCGCTGTGGAAATACGGCTGGACGATGTTCAAGACGCATCCGCTGCTGGGCGTCGGTTGGGGCGAATTTCCGAGCTATCAGTACGAGTTTGCCAAGTCGCTCGGCGGCGTCGAGATCGCCAATAATTCGCACGACATTTTCATCGATTTGCTCGCGAAGACCGGTTTGGTCGGGCTGGCGATCGTGCTGTTCGGTCTGATTACGTGGCTCGTGCGCGTGGTGCGCGCGCCGCAAAGTTCGGCACGCGTATTCGGCATTGCGCTGATCGGTGTGCTGGTCATGCACGCGCTGGTCGAATATCCGCAGCAGTACATGTTCTTCCTGTTGCCGGCCATGTTCGTGTTCGGCCTGCTGGAAACGCGGCCGCTGCGGTTCGTGCCTGCACGGCTGTCGTTCGGCGTCTTTGCCGTGGTGGTGTTCGGCGGGTTGGCCGCGCTGTATCCGGTGTATCGCGACTATGCGCGCGCCGAGGTGCTGTACTACGGCCAGCGTCCCGCCGAGCAATATCGCGCGGCCCCGTCGTTCCTGTTCCAGGCGTGGGGAGAGTATGGTCTGGCGACGCTTTTGCCGATGAATTCGACGGATCTGCCACACAAGCTCGCCATGCACAAACAGGCCATGGCGTTGTTGCCGGGCGAAACCGTGTTGCGTCGCTATGCGGTGCTGCAAGCGTTGAGCGGTGATCAGGCTGGGGCACTCGATACTGTCGAACGCCTGAAGATTTTTGCCACGGAACTGAAGGACTGGCCGTCGCAACTGAGTTACGTGTACCAGCTTTGCGACGAGCAGAAAACGCTGACCGGTTTCAAGGCGGAACTGGTCAAGCGCTACGGCATACCAGCAGCCGACGTCAACGAGGACGACGACAGCGACGAGGAGTGAGCGCTACGTTCGCTTCAAGGCTTCAAGGCTTCAAAGTTGGCGCGGGTTGACGACTCACGCAGTCGTCAACCCGCCACCCAATCCCCCGATTTCCCGCCATGCTTTTCCATCACCTTCACATCGGTGATGGTCATGCCGCGATCCACAGCCTTGCACATGTCGTACACGGTCAGTAACGCCACCTGCACGGCAGTCAGCGCTTCTGGTCGAGATGCTTATCCAGCAAGGTTCCCTGTTGATTATCAGGTTCGCCAGCACCGGCCTCAACACAGCCAATCAGTGAGTTTTTTCCAACGCAGTTGGACAGAATTTGGACAAGCAAACCCGCTTGCCCTCAGACACCGTAACCGAAAAGTCTCGTCGCGGCAACGGCGTGACCAATTCCTAGGGCAATCCTCGTGGCCGCCCGCCTGCAGAAATATTTGTTTGCCGCTGTTGAAATTCGCCAACCGGCCTCATATACTCCTCGGCCTGCCGCGAAGGTGGCGGGTTTCGTTTCGGATCCAATGTATGTCCGGGACGAAAAGTTACAACGCTGAGCCGCTGATAGGGCCTTCACGGCCCTTCGCCAGCCGATCTTGATCGTGCTGTTTTGTTCGGTGTTTTTTTAATACTTGAGTCGACTTCTATTGCGCATAGGCGCAAGGCAGCCGCTCAACTTAAGGAAACCCAACAAAATGAGCATCGAACCTGCATTTTTCTCTTACGGGCCGTTGGCCCCGAACGCGGTCCATCCGCGAAATCTCTCTCTTTTCGGTGATAAGTCCGTCCGCCGCAGCACGCCGGGCGACGACTTTGCTCGCCATGCTCTGTCTGCTCTCGCAGGAGGCCTGCAATGAGCGATATCGCCATTCCACGGGTCGATACGCCTTCTGGCGAGCAACAGATCGAGGTCGTCACCCTGAAGGACATTCAGGACCTGACGGCAGCAGTTTCGTCGCCGCCCTTCGAACAGATCGCCGCTCTTGCGCTCGACCATTTCGATGCGGTGGTCGTCGGCGTTCTTGGCCTTGACGGTGAATATCGTGGCAAGGAGTTCGTCGCCTTCAACCCGAAGCGCAACGACGCCAGCCTCGGCTCGTTCAAAATCAATAGGGAGACCGGTCGCTTCGGTGACTTTGCCGTGGACGGCTGCGCGGGCGGTGATCTGATTTCGCTCTCAGCGTTTTGCTGGGGGTGCAGCAATTCTGAAGCAGCAAAGCGGTTGCTCGATGAGCTTGCGAAGATGGACCTGGAACGGGGTGGCGCTCGTTCGTTTCCTGCGCCGCATCGTGCGACGACAGTTCCCCGTCAATCTGACGAGAAGGTTCTCGTTCAGCCTATTCCAACCGCCGCACCGCCGCTCAATCCGGAGGCCTTCGTGTACCAAGGGGAGAGCTTGGCGGCATGCTATGACTATGTGGATCAAGACCTTCGGCTGTACTTTTCCGTACTCCGCATCCGGAAATCGGACGCCAGTAAAACCTTCCGGCCCGTCAGTGCGTGGCAGCGACCGGACGGCAAGTATTTGTGGAAGGCGGAGATGCCGGCTGGGCTTCGCCCGCTGTTCGGTTTGTCCGGTTTGAAAGGATCAGAGAAGCGCACCACCGTTTTCGTCGTTGAGGGGGAGAAGACTGCGTTGGCATTGCAACAGATGCTTCCTGAATCGCCGGTCCTGACGTCGGCAGGCGGAGCAAGGGCTGCAAGTAAGTCCGACTGGTCGCCGCTTTCAGGATGTGACGTAGTCATCTGGCGGGACAACGATGAAGCGGGGCTGAAGTACCAACAGGATGTGACTGCACAGATCCGCGCGGTCGAACCGACCACGCCGATAGCTGTCGTCAATGTCGAAGCGCTGTTGCGAGCCGTGTGCGCCATGAAGGGATGGGTATATGACGACCAGATTGCCGAGCTGAAGGGCTGGGATGCCGCCGACGTTGCTGCGCTGGGCCTTGACACGTCGGTTATCACCGCTGCCATCGAACAGGCGATCGAGGTTCTTCCGGTGGATGCCCAAACTTCGGTCGTTTTGGACCGTGCGGACGAGACGACAATCGCTGGCGTTACGTGGCGATCGGGGAAGGAGTATCGGATAACCGCTGACGCCATTCAGGTTCTCAAAAAGACGGACAGCAAGAGTTTTTGGGTCAATGTCTGTTCGAAGCTGGAGATCGTCCGTCAATTGCGTGACGAGGAAGGGGCTGGTTGGAGCTTGGAGCTACGGATCCATGCTCCGGACGGAACGTCGAACACGATTGTCCTGCCGAGATCCCGATTCACGGACGCGCAGAGCCTCAAGGCGGAACTGATGGACCGCGGAGTGCTCATTTACAACTGGTTGGAACTTCAGGACTATCTCGGACATGCGATGCCGCTGGAGACGCACAAACTTGTACGAACTCCAGGTTGGCACGGTGGCGCATACGTTCAGTCATCAAAGACGTATGGTAAGCCTGATGAGGCCTTGGCACTCGACGGTATGGCCCCTGCTTGCAACGGTTTCGGGCAACAAGGTGCCCTAGATACCTGGAACAACCAGATCAGTCGACTGTGCATCGGTAACTCTAGGTTGATGTTGGCCGTGTGCGCTGCTTTGGCGGGGCCGTTGTTGCCTCTTGTTGGTGTTGAGAACGGCGGTTTTCACCTTGTCGGACCGAGCAGCGTTGGCAAAACAACGGCACTGCGGGTTGCAGCTTCAGTCTTCGGTCGACCGGACGGCTTTATTCGTTCGTGGCGTTCGACTTCGAACGGCCTCGAGTCGGTCGCCGCTGGCCTAAACGATTGCGTATTGCTGATTGACGAGATGAACCAGGCAACTCCACAGGAGGCGGGGGAAGCTGTTTATATGTTGGGCAACGGTCAGGGCAAGATCCGTATGACTCGTCACGGCGTCGCTGGTCGGCTGCTCCAGTGGAGGCTCTTGTTTATGTCGACTGGAGAGATTCCGTTGCAGCAACACTTGGAGTCGGCAGGAAAGGCCGTGCGGGCCGGGATGGAGGTCAGGCTGTTGAATATCCCGGCAAACGCGGGGTGTGGCCACGGTATGTTCGACACCCTGCATGGCTTCCAAACCAGTAAGACTCTGGCAGATCACTTGCACGCGTCGACGTCGGTAACGTATGGTGTCGCTGGCGATTCGTGGCTGGCTTATCTGACTGGCCAGATGACCGCGCACGGATACGAAGCCTTTCGTGACTCGATGCGGAACCGGTTGACGCATCTCGAAAGTCAGTTCGCCCGTCCGGATGCAGATGGTCAGGTCAACCGTGCTGCCCGACGTTTCGCATTGCTGGCTCTTGCGGGCGAGATGGCCAATGAGGCAGGAATTGGAGGTTGGGCGCCGGGCGATGCCACTGCAGCGATGCAAGTATGCTTCAACGCTTGGGTCGCAGAACGCGGCGGCGTGGGCTCCAGCGAGGAGGCGCAGGCGCTGAGGCAGGTGCAGCATTTTTTCGAGCAGTACGGACAGTCAAGTTTTCAGCGTATCGAGTCCAGCCCGATGATGGGCGACGAGTCGGCGAGCGAGTACCGTGCGATTCCTCAGCGTGCCGGATATTACCGTCAGGCAACTGACGAGTTCTATGTCCTCGCAGAGCCTTTCCGGAATCGTGTGTGTGCTGACCTGAATCTGAAGCTCGTCACTCGAGTGTTGCGTGGATATGGGCTGTTACTTGGCGGCTCTGACACAGCGACGACTGTTCGACTGCCAGGCCTGCCAAACCCGATCCGGGCCTATCGGATCTCCGGGCGGATAGTGGGCTATGCTTCAGAGCGACAACAGGATGCTGGACTAGCCAGCCATCCCGACTAAAGCAGCGGAAAGAGGTGACGGCGGTGACAGCGCCGTGACGGATGGCAAGCACGGGAAAGCCCCGCCGACATTGGCTTGTGACAATGTGACGGTTGTGACGGGTAGAAATATATGCTGCAGGCCATCGATTCCGATGAAGTCGAAAGGAGATCGGTGCCAGCGATCTTTTGCCAATTCAGCTCCAACACTGTCACAAGCGTCACAACGTCACAACCGCGTGGCGGCAAGGATTCAGTCCGTCACATTTCGGCTGACGACCGACACGGCTGTCACATAGCATTTCGTTCCGATCTGGGGGCTTCCCTCGCTGGCATCGCTCCCCGCTCCGGAAACACCACATACTCCAAATTGTCCGCCAGCCCGTCCGGCACCTTCGTGCTTCAGAACCTGCTTGGCCATTTCCGAGCAGCCAGCCTTGCTTTCCTGAATCAGTTTTCGCCTGCAAAAGAACGCGGCTTACTATGGTTTGCCGCTTAAGTCAGAGCTTGTCGTCCACACAGCGATTGCAGGAAAGTCGGAACCTTCGCCTTACTGGTAACCTGCACACGAGCGATGACGGTGTGGTCGACCCGAGCCAGCCCGTATTGCTGAGCGATGTCGGCTTGTAGTCGACACCATAGGTGACTTGTCGTCTCAGCGTCGACCATCGCCCGGTGTGCACGACCGGAGTTCGGCAATCGCAGCAACTCCGCCAGGCTTGATAAACGGTGACTTTGAGCGTGGGGGTAAATACGCCTCGCCGCGAGCATCGTACATGCAAAAGAATGTTCTGCTGACATCCCCAGAAGCGCCAGCTCAGTCTGCCAAAACCTTCGATCAAAACCCGCGTTGTGAGCCACGACGGGATGTTTGCCGACGAACAGGGCTGCTTCACGCATCACCTTCGACACGGAAGGTGCCAATACAATCATCTCGTTCGTGATGCCCGTCAGGCTAGCGACATCGGATGGGATGCGCCTGCCCGCGTTCATCAAACTCTGATAGCGGTCGACGATCTGTCCGTCACGCAAAAGAATGACGGCAATCTCGGTGGCCCGGTCGCCCTGATTCGGTGAGAGTCCGGTTGTTTCGAAGTTCCAGAACCGCAACGGTTTGCATATTTCTTCCCTTCGTTAGTCAACAGCCCAGCCGGCGGCGATCAGGTCGTCAACGGACCCGTAGAGATGTGTCTCACCACTTCTCTTGTCTGTCACTGTCAGGGTGCCCGTCATCAAGTCCCTCAAACCGATGTGGCCGAAGCGATCATCGGCATTTTTCAAATGCAGGTTGCCATCCAGCGTTACAGGCAACGACTGCAGAGCGCCCCGAGTTTGCTCGATCAACGTTTCTGACCACGGATTGTTCATTGCGTATGGTTCCCGTAAATTCACTTTTTTCCAACGAATGTAGCTAAAACAACGCCTGTTCCAATCGCTCCGCAATTAACGCAGATCGCATCTCAATGAATTCAAGGAAATTATCAAAGCTATATGACTGCATTTGAGGAATGCGATGCCGGGCCTTGAAGTTTGCGTCCTTGCCTGGCAACCATTCATCAAACGGTGTTGCGTTCTTTTCGAGATTTTCACTCGCTGTTAGTAGCTGGAGATTTGCGAGCGAATTGAAGCTCTGTAGGTAGCTCCTTATTTTCGCCTCATCATATCCGCGGTGTCTCAACCTCGCCTCGGTGAATTCCGACTTCGGGAAGATATGGTCTTCATGGTAGGCGTTATCTTTCCAATCTCTGTCAGGGTATAAAAGCGACAGGATTAAGTAGCTGTACTTCGTGCAGTAATTGATTCCCAGCAAATTCTCGACTTCAGCTTTTGAGAAGCGAGTTTCGACGCCGAGGCGCCTATTCAGAGCCTCATACGGGAATGTGCTCAGATCGGAGACTGTGCTGAACACTTCTTGAAGATTTCTCAGAGTCGTGTCCGACGATCCACCAAATACATTCTTCAACAACGTCATCGCCAACCACTTCTGGATACGCACTTGGTTAGCGACATCAGTAGCATTCGTGGACGATACGGAACCTTTGTTTCCCGACAGGCCGATATATAGAGCAACTGGAAGCAATGCTATTTTTGAAACCAAATTCTTATCACTGTACCCAAATTTGCCAATCAGATTGACTGTCGTGCCGACGCAAGCTTTGATGTTTTCCCAATTGTCCTCAATTCTTTCAAGATTGATTCTATTGAAATTTTTGACCTTGTATTGAATCGGTAGACCTTCCGTCAGGTACAGGCAGGATTTAAGAACAAAATCCTTGCCGAAAGAGTAGCCTCCATTTATAGCGTTAATTTCGTCTGTAAAAGAGTGAAGCTCTTCACGCGCATTAAGATATCGCCATTTTGCAGTAGCAGCGGATAGCAAAATATCACTGTATTCTAGCTTCTTGCCGCCAGTGTTTGTCCGAATGAAGACTTCAACGACCTTGTCATAGTCCTGCGACTTTTCTTCATAGTAGTTAAGTAGGCGTGCAGTATGGATCTTTGAGTGCAGCCTTCCGATCAACGCATTAGCGCTATCCCTTTGGTCCTCGGAGAATGCGGCGAGTTGAGTCTTAACATTCTTCTTGGCATCTTCCGCGTCATCAAAATTAAGAATATCGCCCACTAGATACCAATGCTGCGGGGAAGGATCCCGCGGATCCGGTTCAGAACTGCTCCTAAACTTGAAGTCATAGGTCAGCTCTTCGGGATTGTCGCCCTTCTCGGCAGCTTTAAGCAAGTTCAGATAAAGCTTAGTTTTGTTCCACTTGTAATAGAAGTAGCGATACGAGCCCTTTAGCCCAAGAAAAAGAGATGTCAATCGTTGTTGACCATCAAGGACCAGATAGATATCCTGGTTAATACCGTTAAGATTCGCCTCTTTGTTGTGCGGATTCTCTTGGTCAAATTCCCGAATAAATTCGTAAGCGGCCCATTGATTTTTATTCTCTTCCCTAATCTTCCAAAAAAGGAAGACACCGATAGGAAAATCTCCCATTAGGGAATCGAACAATCTCTCGATTCCGTCGGTATCCCATACATACTCTCGCTGCATGGCAGGCAAAAATGTAGTGCGATTGACGAATTCGGATACAACTTCACTTATTGTTTTCGGGTTGTAGCTCATACAGGTTTTGCGTTGAGATTAAATTAGATTCCCACCTCGGATACTTCACTCGAAGTGATTCAGCATGTGCGGATTAAAAGTGCAGGGTGTGGCTCACGGAGCATCACGCTACAAAGAGCAATCGCCTCTGCATGCAAAAAACCGGAAGCATTGATGTAGTCCATGGAATGTCGTTGATAGGAACTCAACTTTCCGTTCTCTTTTTTATTACCGCTCTGGTGTTATTTAAGACGCGTATATTTTCTTGACTTAGGTCTTGCCCGCTACCGACCTCTCCAACCCCATAGCATAGAGTTTCTGTGCGAACGCCGTCTTCTCTTCCTCAGACATACCTTTCATCAACGCTTCCAACTCTTGTCGCACGGCGTCGTTTGTCATGGTCTTCATCCTCGTCATGTGTGGACGTCTGGTTGGCCCAACCACTTGTCTACGGGCGGGCGTATCTTTCTCTACCGTGGCTAGTATCAAATTATTCTGCCGATCGCTCAAGTCACCTGCAATGTTTAGCGCATTTGTTGTTCAGGAGCTCCTGCTTCGGAAAAAGCATGAGCCCGGCGTCACTTATCTTCGCCTTACCGAAGCAACACCAACTCCGGCACAGCTTCAGCACCACACCAAACGATCGCATTCTGCTCGTACCGCTCGCCAAGCGCCATCGCAGCTTCAAGCGAAATCCCTAACACGAGAAGACTCGGTTCGCCCCAATGGTCCGTCGGATGTTGTCCTAGACCGTCAACGAATTTCAGACCGAGCTGACGAAGCTCATGCGAGAGGGCTTCCTGCCGTTTGGCATTGTCCTCATCACTACACCGTCTACTGTACGGATTCCACGCAGTAATGAAGGCGCTAGACACAACGCCCTCGTCTCTGTGCAGGGCAGCGAGGGCTTCATTCTTCTGGCCGACCTGCAAGGTAATTGGCGGGGCGCTTTCGACGCAGAAGTGTGTTTCACGATATGCTTGGATCGTGGCCGGATCGATGTTCGACGGGGTGGTCATAAGTGCCTGTTTGTTTTCTAGTCCGCTTAGTGGGACCAGTCTTCGTGTGCCAATGGCGCTCGATTTAACTCTTCGCGGTGCGCTCTCCAATGCGGCAAATGACGATCCATCAACGCCATGAAGCGATCGTTGTGGTGGCGCTCCATCAAGTGAACCATCTCATGAACGAGAATGTATTCGAGACATTGGGGCAGCTTCTTCGCTAGTTCAAGATT
This sequence comes from Paraburkholderia dipogonis, assembly GCF_042680985.1. Classification (NCBI taxonomy): domain Bacteria; kingdom Pseudomonadati; phylum Pseudomonadota; class Betaproteobacteria; order Burkholderiales; family Burkholderiaceae; genus Paraburkholderia; species Paraburkholderia dipogonis. The sequence continues at coordinate 97,920 of NZ_JBHUFR010000023.1, forward strand.
CACCCAAATACGGCCGGCATCGATGCTGCAGCTACCCCACTTCGTCTTCATCTTTTTGATGCCCCACGCAGCAACCTTGATACCCAGCAGCGGTTGCCATTTTTCCAGCAGCGCGGGAATTTCCGCCTTCAACTGCTCTCGGTACCAACGCTCGACGACTTTGAGACGCTGTTCGGCGTTCGTCCCCGGCCGGACCTGGATCTCCATCGTGGTTTTGTTGCGCAGTACGACCGTTGCTGGGCTGTCGTGATAGACAACTCGGATGCGGTAGCGACGCCCCTGAAAGTAATGGCTTTCGCCACTGACCATCTCCCGCTTAGACTGCCGTGGCTGGGCGTCGAACTTCTCTCGCTGCCGCCGTATCCACCCGAGCTTTCCGATTACCGCCAGGCGAATCGCGTCGTCGCTGACTGAGAGCGGCGCGGCAACGCGCACTCGTCCGTTCGGGGGGTAGACCCCGAGATGCAAGTTCTTGATCGACTTGCGGACGATTTCGACCGACAGTCCGCTCACCTTTATCTTGTGGTGAAGCTCAGTAACCATGTTGGCTCTTCACGAGATCGAGAATTGCATCAATCCGTTGATCGTCTTCGCCCAAGACCAACCTAATAGCGTTGCGGATCTTCCGGGTCTTCATTGTGTTGCTTCGCCAGTCGTCCTGACGGGCAACCAGAACCGCGTGATCGACGTTCACTGCGAGAGCTTCGTCCTTGTCCAGATTGTCGTACAGGGCCTTTTGCTCGGTGGTCTTCAGCGAAGCAGGGTAGGCAGACCCTGACGTCGGGTTTTTTGCCTTCTTGGCCAGGTTGACCAACTCGGCGAGATACTCCTCATAAGCAAGGGCATCAGCCTTGCGTTTCTCGATCAGAGCATCGAGTAACTCGGACATTTTCTCGTAGTACTTTGGATTTATGGCTTGCTCGTCGATGATAAGCTTACGAACGTTGTTCTCAATTGTTTCTGCCACCGCATCCTTGCTCTCACGAATCCCTTTTGGAAGCTTGTCTACAGCCCCGGCGCCGCGTTCAACGATAAGCTGGATCAAGGACATATCATCGAATGCGGAAATCGTCTCGCTGTCGTCAGCTCGGATGTAGGTGTCAATCAGGTGGCGCATGGCCGGTTCGTACATCTTGAGATCGATATAGTCTCCGCTGGCGAGTTTGACCTCGTTGCGAACCTTTTCGAAGTGACTCGTCTCCTCCTTCAAATCGGCAATTTCTGTCGATGTATAGCCTGCCGCGTCGAGATCGTTGGCGACGGCGGAGTAAGCGCGTATGAAGGCTGCTGCAAATTTGTACAAGGCGAGGCGTTTCGGCTCGTTCTCTTTCAACTGCGCGGCGTTACCGGAGTCTTTGGCACAGAAATATCGAAGATACGCCGCCGTGTCTTTGGGCGTTTCAACGGGTTCGCAAAGAGCCTTGATGGCCTCACGACCTTCTTCGAGATGCTCACGAGCCTTGGTCAGGCGATCCTCCAGCAGTCCGGCAACGTCGTCCTTGTCGTAGCCGTCGAGTGCACCTGCCGTGTAATCGTGAACAGCGCTACCGATGCTCTTGAATAGGTCCTTGTAGTCGATGATGTAACCATATTCCTTGTCGTCGCCATCGAGTCGGTTCACACGGCAGATTGCCTGGAACAAACCGTGATCCCGCATCTGCTTGTCGATGTACAGATAGGTTGCAGAAGGCGCGTCAAAGCCAGTCAAAAGCTTGTCGACGACGATCAGCAACTTCATCTGTCCCGGTTCGTCGATAAATTTCTTCTTGACGTCTTTTTCGAGCGAGTCAGGATCATGACCGTTCAGCATCTCGTTGTAGATTTTGTACTGGCGCAGCTTCTCAGTCGTCCCTTCAGTGCTTTCCCCCTTTATGTCCGCTGTTGATGGTTTGTAGCTGGTAACGATCGCACACTTGCCTGCAAGGTCGGTCTTGCTGAACAACTCATAATACTTGCAGGCCTGATAGATGCTGCCAGACACGAGCATGGCGTTGCCGTGGCCGCTCATCAGCCTGTCTTTCGTTGCCATGTCCATCAAAATGTCGGCAACGATCTTCTCGAGCCTAGACTGGCTGGAGAGCACCCGCTGCATGGTTCCCCATTTCTGCTTGAGCTGTGCCTTGGCAAGGTCCGTCAGCTCCTTCGTCTTAGACTCGAACCACTGATCGATCTTCTTCGGCGACGTGATGTGCTGGTCGACGTCGCGGGCTTCATAGCGGAGATCGAGGACCACTCCATCACGAACGGCTTCGTCGAACTTATACGTATGAATGTACGTTCCGAAGACTTCGAGGCTCGTGGCCTTATCGGCCTTGAGCAGTGGAGTGCCGGTAAAGCCGATGAACATCGCATTCGGCAGGATCGCCTTCATCGCTTTGTGCAATTCTCCGGATTGAGTACGGTGGCACTCGTCAACGAAAACATAGATGTCGCCCTTCGCTCGGAAGTCGGCCGGAAGCGCTCGCTTTAGCTCTTCGACGTACGCAGAAATGTCGCCACTATCTTCCTTGCCGCCGAACTTGTGGATCAGCGAGCAGAGCAGCCAAGGTGTCGTAGCATTGAGCTTTGAAATCAGATCGGCGCCGCTCTTCGTTCGATAGATTTCCTCGTTGACGCCCTTGAAGACCTTTTCGATCTGTTCATCAAGCTCTGTCCGGTCGGTGATGACGAGGACACGGGCATCCTTGACGTTTTCCCGAATCCACTTTGTCAGCCAGACCATCGTGAGGCTTTTGCCCGAGCCCTGTGTGTGCCAGATGATGCCGCCTTCCCGACGCTTCACGTGACTCTGCGCCGCCTTCACCCCGAAATACTGGTTTTGCCGGGAGAGCTTCTTGATACCTGCGTCGTACACGATGAAATCGTGAATCAACTCAAGGAAGCGAACCTTGCTGCAAACCTGGGTGACGTGACGGTCGAGCAAATTGTCGATCGGACTGTCTTCCTTCCAGGCGAGGTAGTACTTCTCCGGCGTTTCGATTGTCCCGTATCGCAGGCCTTCAGTGTCGTTGCCCGCCATGACGAACTGCATGGTCGAGAAGAAGTGCTGAATGAAGACCTTCTTCTGGTTGTCAAGGTTTTGTCGGATGCCCTCCGAAACCGAGACGGTGGATCTCTTCAGTTCAAGCACGCCTAGAGCGATGCCGTTTACATACAGCACGATGTCTGGGCGCTTTGCGCTGGCCTTCGCATCGGCACCACTGACAGTCACTTCCTCGGCAATGGCGAAATCGTTGCTGAGAGGCTGCTTCCAGTTGATGAGCCATACCGTCTGAACCTGTTCACCAATTTCTGGTTTGACCTGAACTCCATAGCGGAGCATCTCGTATATAGCCTTGTTCCGGTCATAGATGCTTTTGCTCTGGTCGCCAGCGGCCTTGTCGAGAAGATGGATTGCACGGGCGATGAGGGCGTCGTCGTAGCCACGCCGCTTGAGGAAGCTAGTCAGCAGGGCGTGGTCGATGTTCCGGTTACCGACACGGTCGATCCAGTTGCCGAGATACTCATACCCCAGCGAGTCCCGGAACAACTGAACGACACGTTCCTGCGTCTTCTTCTCGATTTGGCCGACAGTGCTCATAGGAGGCGAATTTTCCCAGTTAGCAGTTCCTGCATCATGCCTTGCTTCAGGGCACGAGTTTTGTCTTGTTTTTGTTTGAGCGCTGCGATTTCCGCGTCCATGTCAGAGAGGGCTGAGGCGATGGCTGCTTGCTCTTCCTTTGTCGCCGGGATTTGCGCCTCGAATGCGTGAACATCGTTTCGGTTTAGTGTGGGCACACCCGAACCGGTTGCAAACCTATCCAAGCCAATTCGCTTGTACAGATAAAAAATAAATCGTGGATCATTCCCCTTGAAATTGGTAACCCACAGAGCGGTGTTGTGAGGCCAGTAGTGACCCTCTACGTAGGTAACGTTCCCAATTGTTCCGGACCGACCAGTAACTACGCCAGGGCCGGTAACCCGATAGTCTGAGTGGTTGTTGAGCATGCCATTAGAGTAAACGACGGGGTAGCCACCTCGTTGCAATTTTGAAGTTGGTAAATCGAAACCGCGCTGGAGCGGTGCAACGTCTTTCAAGCGCTTCACCACCCACTTCCCACTAAACCCCGGCAAACGTTGCTTACCCGTGAGCAATTGCTGCATCGTGGCCTGCTTGATGTCACGCTTTTTGGTGATGAGTTGACCAAGCGATGAGATCAAGGCATCGACGTCAGACAGGACCTCAGAAATGGCCGCTTGCTCCACGGGGGGCGGCATCGGAACCTGAAAGTTTCGGATCTGTTCGACATTAACCCGTTTGAAGGTCGATCCGACCATTGAATTATCCAGCTGTCCAGCAATAATAGAGGACTTGAATACTTCCTGAAGGTAGTCAGTTGAGTGTACTGGACTCTTTTTTCGTAAAAGGCAAACGTCCTGCCCCATTGCGAATGGTGGATGCCATTCCTTAACTTGGGCGAGTTCGCCTACCGTAGCATTTCGACTCATGATTAGGTCGCCAGCTTGAGGTTTTCGTCCTCCCTCAATGAGTAGCGAGTAGTATCCTACTGTCGTTTGCTTGGCATTCCGCAGATCTACGAATCGGCTTTGTACCTCTCCAATGCTGGCAATCGGAATCCCATAACTGACGAACCGTGCCGTAACATGCTTACAGTCGGTCACTCCCCAAAACAGCGCCAGGCTGCCGGCTTCCCATTCATCGGGAATCACTCCCACCTCGGTCCGTTTGTACCCCGGCTTCAGTTGCATGCGAACCCCATCTTCTTCAGGTGCTCATCGACACGGGCGGCGAGTGCGTCAACCTCATCGGTCAGCTTAGGCAGTGGTGTTGCGTATCGGTCAGCCAGCTCCTTGATACGGTCAGTCAGAGCCTGTGATACACAATCAAGCTCGGTCTGGACGTCTGCGGCGAGCGTAGCAAGCCACTTGTCGTCCACGACCAACGTCTTGGTATCGTCTTCGGTCAGCTTGCTGTACTGGGCAGCAACCTTGGCATCCAGCGCCCTCAGTGCATCCTTCACTTTCCTGCTCGCCGCAGCCTCCAGCTCGATCAATTCAAGGTACTTGTTCAGAAGCTTTTGCTCATCGGCAGCATCTGAATCCTTCTTGATTTCGGCCAGGCGGGCTTTGACGGTGACTTTTGTCAGCTTGCTCTTTTCGGTCTTGGCATCGGCCAGCAACCCGTCTTCACCGCCATGTTCCTCGTCAAGCTCTTCCATCTGGCGGGAGATAGCATCTCGCTCAGCCTCGAGCTGTTCGATGGCCTTCGCCTCTTCATTGAAGTAGGGACCAACGATAAGCGAAGTCGGCATCAGATCTGTGTTCGGTTTGCCGTCGGCCAGTGCAGTCCAGCCATCATGAACCAACATGTACACATCGTCCTGCATTGTCTCAGCCCAGTACGTCATCAAGTGCTGGTAGACGTCATAGGCATCGAGAAGCGGTACGGCCTTGAACGTGTCGAGCAGGCTTTCCGAGATGGTCTCGATCAATGCCTTCGGATGGTCCCCAACCTTGATGCCGCTGAGAAGCGAGTGGTTTCCTTCCTTCCATTCATCGAAGTGGGAATGCACCGTTTCTATGAAAGACTCGAACTCCGCATGGCCGAAGATTGTTGCCTTGATCTCGCTCGCCGGAACTTTCAGTTCACTATAGGCAGCCCGATTCGTAGCGCCAAACAGAGCCGACCGGACATTCGGCAGCACTTCCCAGTAGCCGGCGAGGTCGTCAATGTCGTGGTTCGGAATACCGCCGAGCAGGTGAGCTGCGATATCTTGCAGATCTTCGGGCTCGGAACTGTCGATATACCTCGGGATATTGAGGTTGAAGTCGTTGTCAGCGATTTCCGAAACGGGCACAAGCCGCGAGAACTTCGGTATTTCGGTCTGCTTGTTGAATGCGTCAACGATCTTGTGAATGTCCTGGGCTCGCAGGCGATTCTTGTTGCCGTCCTTCACGTAGCCCTTGCTGGCATCAATCATGAAGATGCCCTTGCGGGCTGCAGCGTGTCCCTTGTCGAGAACAATGACGCAAGCCGGAATGCCCGTCCCGTAGAAGAGGTTAGCCGGGAGACCGATGATGCCCTTGATGTAACCCTGCTGCACGATTCGCTTCCGGATGACACCTTCCGCACCGCCCCGGAACAGAACTCCGTGCGGCAGAATCACCGCTCCCTTACCCGTGCTTTTTAGCGAGGTCAGAATATGAAGCAGGAAAGCGTAGTCGCCGTTCTTTTCTGGGGGAGTGCCGTAGTCAAATCGATGATACAGATCATTGGCCGGATCGAAACCGTTGCTCCAAGCCTTCGTCGAAAACGGAGGATTTGCGACGACGAAGTCAAAGGTCTTGAGATACCCGTTCGGCTGGACGAAGTGGGGGCTGGATAGCGAATTGTCCCTCCAGATTTCCGCCGTGGGGCAATCATGAAGGATCATGTTCATCTTGGCCAGTGCGGACGTGGCGTTGTCCATTTCCTGGCCGTAGATTGTTAGGTCGACGCCAGCAGAGCCCTTAGCCTCATCGTGAGCTTTGATGAGCAGCGATCCCGAGCCGCATGTCGGGTCGTAGATCGTCTGGTCGGAGCTCGTAGCGCTATCGATGCCGATCACTTTCGCCATGATGCGGGACACTTCTGCCGGGGTATAGAACTGTCCCTTCGACTTTCCTGACTCCGTGGCGAAGTGACGCATCAGATACTCGTATGCGTCGCCGAGAATGTCATCGCCTTCCGCCCGGTTCGAGCTGAAGTCGAGAGCGGGGTTGTCGAAGATGGAAACGAGATTGGACAAGCGATCAACCATGTCCTTGCCCCGGCCGAGCTTATCGGGGTCGTTGAAGTCGGCTACGTCGATTACGCCTTTGAGATCATTTGCTTCAGCGAGCTTGCTAATGATCTTATTGAGCTTGTCGCCAATTTCCTTATCGCCCTTCAGGGCAACCATGTCGGAGAAACTGCCACCGTCAGGGACGTCGAGCAGGGCGTCCGGTTGACCCGCATATTTGTCGGAAACGTACTTGACGAACAACAGGACCAGCACGTAGTCCTTGTACTGGGAGGCGTCCATGCCGCCACGAAGTTCGTCGCAGCTCTTCCAGAGGGAGCTGTACAGTTCGGATTTTTTGATCGCCATAGATTGTCTTATGCGTGATGTTGCGGATAAATCGCCTGCCTAGGCGAGGTTTTTCCAAGAGTGCCGTCTATCTTGCTGCCAGCATGGCCTTGCTGCCGAAGCTCGCCCCGATTATCATAAATGGATTGATTATACGAACTTCATTCAGCGAACCTGCTTTCCGGGGAGAATTTTTGAAATTCGAACTCCGAAAAAGTGTCTCAGAGCGCCTTCAGGGGGATCCGGACACTAGGCACAGCCGCTGAGATCGCCCGCGGGATCATGTCCATCTATCCGGCAGAGCGAGCCAAAAAGCTTGCCGGCAGTAGCGTAATTGAAAGCGACGAACAGCCTGCATCCTTGCAGAACCAGATTTTGAGCTTAGACTGGGATCCGGTATCTCGCTACGGAGCTAACGCGTTTCCCCACCCTGACGGAAAAATCAAGGTGAATGAACTTAACGTGTTTGTGAGCGTTGGCGGAACAGCGACCGAGCAACAGGAAGCATTCGTCCGCGCCGTCGAGGATCGGCTCCGCAGCGAAGGTCTCATCCCGCACACAGTTGGTCGGAACACCTTCAGTGCAGATGCGCCTCTGAAGACGGTTACAGCACTTCTGGACGAATGCTGCGGCACCGTCGTGATCGCCCTTGAGCGAAAGTACTTTCCATCTGGAATAGAAAGGCGTGGTGGCCTTAAGGAAACGCTTCTCGCCGACGTCAGATTTGCAACGCCGTGGAATCAAATTGAAGCCGCCATGGCATACAGCCGTGGTCACCCGTTGATGATAATCGTCGAGCAAGGAATATGCATGGAGGGGCTCCTTGAGCCCGGTTATGACTGGTATGTTCAATCAGTCAAGCCTGATGTCTCCGCGTTATCGACAACGGAATTCAACGGTGTCCTTTCGAGTTGGAAGCAAAAATTGTCAAAACCTCAGACGAGGCCGGCTGCGAAAAACCCAGCGGAGCTGACGATAGGCCAGCTTGTTGGCAGCATGAAAGCGGCACAACTCTGGAGCTTCCTCGCCGCAATAGCTGCGCTAGTGGCCGGCGCCTTTGCCCTTGGCGCAACGCTACATGGCGGCTGAAACTGATATGGCTCGCAGATCCTCAATGGGTGCTAACTTCGGTGTCGAGTTTGGCCACGTCGAACCCCACAATCCATTCGCCTCAGTGAAGAGCCAGCCGGGCCAGAATGTCAGCGTCGAATAGGCGGTGCGGGAAAGTGTGTGAGCGAAGCTTCGACTGATAGTAAAGCGGATCTTACGTAAGTACAAACACCCGCGAGATCAGGAGGAAGAGGCGGTGTAGATGGCGCTTCAGCAGGCTGAGAAGCTGAGTGCGGAGTGGGCGTAATAAGGGCCGGGCAACGGCAATTCGATAAAGCAAGCGTCAATCAAAAACAAAAGGAACAAGCTGCATGCCAGAGAATGACCATATCGCTCGACAAGCCGAGCTTGTTGCGAGTGAACTTTTCAGCGAATTTTTTTGGGAAAAAGTTGGGCCGACGAACCACGACTGGCCTTGTGAAGATCAACAGCGACACGAGGTTAAGACTCATCCTTGTGATGTCGTTTACTACTACGATGAGCCGTATTCCCCTCTCCGAACTTATGTTCATTGTGACCTGAAAAGTTACGCAAAGGGGACGATACAACAGGCAGCTGTGAAAGCCGCTGCCGAAAGCCTGGCAAAACAGATCGCTTGTGCCGACAGAAGTGACGACTGGCGACGACTTCATGTCCATGAACATGTTACGTACTCAGTTTGCGGACTTCTGTTTGTCTACAATCATGATGGGGAATACGAAGCCAATTTTCAGTCGAATCTTCTCGGAATTGACCCGGAAAAATTGCAGCTCCCGAAGGGGGCAAGACTTTTCGTCCTGGGGCCAAAGGAAATCTTTTGGCTGGATAACATTAGGAGTGAGGTTCAGCGAATGCGCGGCAAGAGAGTGCCAGACCTGCCGCCACCTGAATACTGCTCATATTTTCACCCTCAATTGATTCGTAGGGCGAACCTTCAAGCAGAGAAGGCAAAAGCTGCTACGCTTGAGACGCTTACCTCGCCGATCATCATTCTTGAGCACCGCGACCCAAGGGGCGGGGCGAATCGGGGGGTAGTCGTGTTTTACTCCCGTCCCGGTGAGACTTCGGACGAGTTCATGTATCTCATCGACACACTGAGGAAGTATGAACTTCTTGACAGCAGAACGAGCGTCGTGATCAAGACGTTAGGGGCTTCGCCGATCTCTTCCCCGACATTCCAAAAGGCTCAACAGCAGTTTATTGAAGGCTTGGCTGGCGCTGACGTCTACACTGATCTCGGAGGCTACGTAGATAACATTCGGTATGAGCCAATGACAGAAATAAGGTCGACGTACTCGACGATTGACTTGGGGACGTGGGAATGAGCGAGTTTCTAGATCACCTTAGCGCAAACGACAACGATATATATGACTTACTCATTTCTGGAAGGCCGCGCCTGACAGAGTCTGTATTGCGAGAGTTTGCGCGGGATCGTGGCATCTTCTGCTCTCCAGATGAGACCCGCGAGAGCTTGGCGGACTATCTTTCTATCTTACCCCACGGCTACCACGATGTAGACGCCATCGTTCGACGTCGTGAGCCCGTCCATCGTCGTGAAAAAACGACTTACGTGCGATTGGGGGCGGAACTTTCGGTGGAAGAATTGCGACTGGCTGCCGATGAATACGCGCGTGCGGCGGGTGCAAGTGAGAAGGTCATTCATCGGCCGAAGGCGCAAGGGGGCTTTGCTGTCAATGTGGTGTATGACGAATTCAATCATGCACGTGCCCGCCTGTTGCAACGTGAGCGACATGAAGCAGAGATCGAATTTCTTGTTCAAGGTGGCCAAACTGTCATTCGTCTTCCGGCCACTGACAAAGCGAAACGAGTCGCCCGGATGATTAAGGAAGGGGTGGAGCGAGAGCGGAAGGCGGTCATTCAAGAGGAGAGTATCGAACTGACTGGCTTAACTACACCAGGTTTGCGATCTCGCTTTTTCACCCGGTTGATCTCTTCACTGCCCGGATTCAAGCTTAAGAATGTCATGAGCCTGAAGGTGTCGTCTCACCGCTCAGAAGACTCCGAGGAGGACGAGGCGTTAGATTTGGAATCCGCTGGAGACGATGATGCAAGCACGGAGATGTTCGCTGCCGTTGTTCACAGTATGGCCCTTAGCGGACATAACCTCGTGCAATCGCAAGAGTATAAAGACCTTACGTCAAGAGGCTTTTTCATTACGTCGATTTCGTGGCGTTCAGAACACGCTAGTGAGCCCGCAGATATTATTCAGTTCGATGCTGGGTTTGAGGATCGCAAGCAAGGGGTCGGTTTCAAATACGCTGTCCAAGGTGCGTTTCGAGCGCATAAAGGCACGCATCGTAAAACAATCACCCATATCGTAGATGCCGAAAAAGCTGGCCTGTTGGCACTCCTTGAGGGAACTGCACAGATGGTGCTCAAAGAACTATTGGAAGAAGCACGGGAAGAAACCGAGACGAGCGTAGCGGAGGGCGATCAATGAACAGATTTCGGTGGCTCCATTCGGAATGGCCGGTATCAATGCGGGTGCTCGCTAGGCGGATTAAAGCAAAGCCATTCGATGATAGGTCGGCCCACGGTTTCGTCCTTGACCGCGCCAGGGATGACTACTTGGAGGCTCGTTACATTGAGCGCATAGAGTATACGGATACGATCGTGGATCCGTTCGGCAAAGAGCTCTTGTTCCCGCGAGTAGAATTTCGGCAGAGTTCCTTCAGAGCAATGGCAATAAATCCAGGACTTGAACTGAGAAATCCCCCGAGAAGTACTCAAGCATTGCTGAATCGTCTTTCTGAGGCTGTCGATTTCGAAGTTGCAATCAACCAGATCGACGTCAATGTAATGGATTGGGCAACACGGTTCCAGCATGCCGCACAAGCAGTGACGGTCGTTGACTCCATGCAAGTGAATGCGCTCGAGTTGGAGCCGGGGGTTGTAGCTAAGGCTATTATTAAGGGTGACAAGGATACCCGCAGCGCTTGTGCCACGCTAACCAACGGTCACAGACATACCCTTGAGAAGGTTCAGTTACGTCTGGCAGAGCGACACGAGGGAACAGTCGTTCTCACGAATTCCGGGTCTGCCACACTGAACGCAAACGATCCGACGGAAATCCTGGAGACTGCGTTGCGAGTGTCACTAAACCAAGCGGCTGGGTATATCTAATCGGCCTGCGCTTTTACTAGAGCCGCCCGCATTCGAACAATCTGCCGTCGTACGCGGGCGCCAAAGCCTTGGCGAGTGCGGAGGTTTTTCAAAAGCGGCACCAACCGGCGGACTCGATACGTTCGGGAGGGCTAAAAAAGCCCCTGCCGAGGCAAGAGCAAAGGAACGCCTTACCGCCCCAGAAAACAGCGCAGCAGCTTGTGCCCGAGCCACAGCCAGACTAACCCCACAACGATAAGCCCAAACGGCGCAACGGTAAGCAGCAGCATTAATTTAATGAGAATCATGGCGCCCCTCCCGTCACCGTCGCCGCCTTCCGTGCGAGCTTGTCCTTCAAGCTGGCCGGAACAACGCCGTTGCCAGACTCGACCGAAGGCTCAGGCACACCGTCCGCTTCAGGATAGAACTCTTCCACAACAGCAGGCACGTCTTCGCCCGACTCTTCGAACGCACCGTTGCCAAACCCCAGCCTGGCCGCCTCATCAAGCGCAGCCTGATCGAAGCCCGAGGCCTTGCGTTGGCTGTCGAGTTCCCGGGCACGACCAATAGCTTGTTCCAACGTCAGCCCCGACTGAACAAGGATGTCGACATAGTAGATTGCGGAGCGGTAGCTCCGGGTCGTCGATTTTCCTCTGAGCTTGAGTTCAAGTGGCATCGTCGACAACAAACCGCCTGACACTGCGCTGAAGTAGCGAAGCCTCGCAGCCACGGTTCTGATCGAGTTAAATGACGTGGTGCGGAAGATGAAGGAGCCCAATTCATCCTCCTCGCCCATCACGACGTTCAACCGACCGTAGGGTTTGCAGTAGCCGTTGCTGTATTGACAAGCATCGGGCGACGGACACGGCAACGACATGACGCCTTCGTTTGTGACGCGCTTGCATGTCTCGCCATTGCCAACGCAGATGGGCCTTCCGGTTTCCCGGTCGAACATCGAGAATTCCGCTCGAAGGTTCAGTTCCGGATCGTTGAACAGCACACGCACCGGAATTGCCCTCAGCTTGGCCCCCCCGTTGGCCTGGCGGAGCGCTTCGTCGAGCGGATGAAGAACCCAACCATCTCGATTCTGCACTTGGCTGGTCAGCTGGAACTCGTCCGACTTCTCGGGCAGACGTTTTCCGTTTTTCTCCACAACCCGGCCAATCGAGATCCGCCCGATGACAGGCGGCGTGATCGCAAGACCTTTCAACATAGTTGCCTCCTTGGGCTAGACTGAGACGAGAAACCGGCGTGAACCGGGTTTCGTGATGGCGTACTGCGATACCAATTCCTGGTGGTCGGCGAGTAGCTTCTTCAGGTGGATGCCGGAACTGTCCTTGCTGCGTTTGAACGACACTTCGCCAGTCTCGAAGACCGCACGGGATGCGTCGCCCATTGCCTGCTGGATGCTTTGCTTGAGCTCAGATTCAAGCTGTTCTCGGGCTTCGATTTCGGCCCTGACCGTGACGAGATCAGCAAACGTCGCTGACAGACTGCGGTCGTCGGAGAAGTCGACCGTGCTCCCGGCGTCTTTCGGAAACAGGCAACGCAACGCTCGATCAGCCGAGTCAGAGCCGTCAGCGGGCGGAGGCGTGTCGCTTTCGACGTATTGCCAGAACCGCGCTTCGAGTTCGATAAGTCGGGCAATGAGGGCGTCGTCACGTTTGATGTGATGCACCTCCAGTTTCTGGCCACATAGCAACACAGCAACGTGAGCAGCCTGCTTTCCGGTGACGGCGAGTTGATGCTGCACTTGAAGTTGAACGTACTCCGGTACGCCGTTACGCCAGAGCCGGGACCCGAACTCGCCGGCTGTTTTACATTCGAGGATCTGCACGTCAGCGGCACCGACAACTTCACGGTCCAAGTTCGCCAGCATGAATCCAACCGTGGGGTGCCGGAGAACAGCATTGACCTTCCGAACACGGTTGCCTGTTTGTTGGCTATAAGCTGCAGCGACGATGGGCTCAAGCAAGGTCCCCCAGAAGACCGGATGTGTGGTGTCGTTCGGGTCAGGCTTGTCGAGGTCTGCGTCACGCCCCGTTTTTTCAAGCCACAGCTCCAGCATGGATTTGTACGGGTTAAGGCCAACTGCCGCCGCTGCGTCGGAACCACCGATACCGTTCTTACGAACAGCAAGCCAGTCTTCTCGATCGAGATTCAACGTGTTGATTAGTCGAAGCGCAGGCCGATTTTTGACAGGCTTGTCTGCGCTGATTGCAGTGCTCATGTTTCTCTCCTAGAAATGAAAGAAGCCCGGCGAACCGAAGTTCAACCGGGCAGTTGGTGCTGCAGTGGATATGAGGAAATCTATGCTACGAGTCGGACCGCTTCGTCCCATGCCTTCTGCTTCAAAGTTGCACCGGCGCCAAACCATGCAGCATCTTGACGAGAGTCTTCGCTACGAGATCGGCGTTCGTGGTCGACATACTGGGTGACGGCGTTGAGAAGCCCCCAGGCGGTCCCTGAAGCTGAAGCCATGTCTGCGCCCTTGCCACGTCCGGCGAACAGCTCCTGGACTGCTTTGATGGCTCTGTCGTTTACTGCTAAGGGCGCACCGCCGTCTGCTGCGCTCGTCGGGTAAGTGAGGACTCGACGGAAATACGCTTCGGCTGTTGTGGGTCGAACCTTACGCTCGGACAGTGCTTTCATGCGGATCATGAATGCGTCCCAAGACGAGATGGCAACGCCTAGCTGACGCTTTACCGCTTCGCCGTCAAATTGGCTGCGATGCGGAACCTTGATGGCACTCGTGTTGTCTCCAAGCGCTATGGCGAGCGTGTTGTGACATACGACTCTGACGGACGTAAACTGCGCTGTTGTCGCCAGCGTTCCGTCGCAGGCCGTAGCCAGCAGCAGATAGCCGTTCACTTCGTCACGACCTTTGAGCGAGACGGACTGCCCGGTACGAGCCAGCGCCCACAGCTTGCGCCCGCCTTTGAGCACCCCCGCCGTTTCCAACTCGAAGCCTCCGACTTCCGTCAGGTCCTTGTAGAAGGACAAAATCTCGCCGGGCTGAACGCACTGGTAGCGATTCGACACGACGGACAGCGGCTCTTTCGTATCGCTCCGATACAGCACCTTCTGTTCCGGAAAAGCGTGGATACTTCCGAGACCATCACGACCAGCCACAAAGCGAACCTCCGCTTCTTCTATTTGCCAATTCATACCTGCCTGCTTCGCCCAGACTTCGAGGGGCTGGTTCGGGGCCAACTGATTGCCGAGGCCATGCCAGGGAGTATCCCGAACGTACGCCATGCTTTGTACCAAGTGCATTTTTGACTCCTTGAATAGACGAGCGCATCCAGCCCAGGGCGAAACCGGGCGATGCGAATCAATGAACGTGAAAAGGTCCCGCCAGAACGGCAGGACGAAAGAATCAGGCGCGGGTCAGCAGTTGGCGAAGTCCGGTCCGTACCCATCCTCTTCTCGACGAAGATTGCCAGTCAGTCGATCCTTCAGATATGCGGCGACTGCGCTGACGGCTTCGATCAACACGACCAACAGAAAGCTTACGACTGCGTTTTTCATGGTGACTCCTTGGTTGAACGGAAGCGGGGTGCTTCCTCTATTGTTCTTGTACCAAGGGGCTGCTCGAAAATTGAGCGATGGCCGATGGCAGTCATCGGCACGTCCGACGGCAACTGCCTAGCCAACCCGTAAATTTTCAAAAATTCATGGGTTCCGAAATCTCGCAGAGCATTGTCTGTCTTGGCTTTTCTGGAATTGGAAATCTCTTATATATAGATACGAATACGCAGCTATGCAGACGGCGCCGCCGACCAACGCAGCATCAAAGCCGGCACATAGGATGGGCGGTGCGTCATTTTCGCAACAGGTGCGGAAAGCCACACAGGTGTTGCACTGATCTTGGTAATCTTTTGCCGTGGTAGGGGCCGATGGCATTGCGTCACTTCGGCATGAAGCGTGATTCGATACCTGCCAAAAGCACTTGTCGACCGGAGGTCTTCACTATGCAGAGATGGATCACAAACTGGGCTGTACGCCACGCCCCTACGCCCGAAAAACAGGCTGAGCGTGCCCTAAGTGACTTACGCATGGAACTGTTTCAGGCCGAGCAACATGTGCTGGACGCGCAATTGCGTGCAGATTACTACCGAGCTCGCCTTACCTTTCTTGAAGAGGTGACGAAGAAAGGTATCGAGCAAGTTTCCGATCAGCGCAAAGGTCAACAAGAGGCGACACCGCCGTTGCGTTCAGGGCTCAAGCTCACGGCAGCGCAATAACTTCGGTCCGCAGCAAGGCGAAGCCACTACTCCTTCCAGATCTCGCTGTCGAGACTGAACTGCTCGATAACTCCCTCGACGAGTTGTCGGCGGTAGGCTGGAAGGCTGCGCAGTTGCCGAAGCAAATCCAGTTCTTCTGATGTCGGTTGAATTTTCTCGTCAGTTGGCCTAGTGCCCCTCGGTGGACGGGAGCGCTTCATGTCCGTCACACCGTATCGGAGCCACTGCTCCGATACATCCAACCAATCTGCCAAAGTCTTGATTTTGTCGACTGTCGGGCGAGCCGTGCCCGAGAGCCATTTTTGCGCTGCTTGAGGCGTGATCGGCTCTGCGGGGTGCCTGAGATTGAACTGCGTAGCAAGTTGCGACGCAGTTTCGATTTTCTTCGAGCTGCGCTTAAGGGCTTGTTTCAGCCGCGTGGCAAACGCCTTCTTTTCATCCAATTCTGGCATCGGCGCAGTGTCCGACAGATGCCACTTGTCGTGATAACCATATGGTTGTTACGGAAAACCAGATGGTTTATTCTTGCGTATCAAAATCGATAAGCGCGCAAGGGGCCATTTGTGTCAAATAAGAATGACAAGGCGTCCGCCGATAACGGGGCTGCCGTATGACTTGGGAGTTTGAGAATGCAGTGCCTCAGGGGGGCAAGAGTCCAGGTTTTGCGATCGTACTGAGCCTCTTCTGCGTCGGCGCGGGCCAAGTCTATAACGGTGATGCAACGAAAGGCGGATTCATGTTTCTCGCTGCGGTGGCCGGGGGCGTGGTGCTCGGTTTTGGGGCGTGGCTGCTAATAATTCCGCTCATCATTTATGGCATGGTCGACGCCAGCCAGACTGCGAATGCAATCAACGCTGGACTTGTACGCTCCGCCGAGGAAAGGAAAGCCGCCGCTGTGGCAGCAGCGAAGTATGAAGCCGAAACCGTATCGGCTCAGGACTTCGTCACGCAGATCGAGAAGTTGCACAGACTGTCAAGCAGCAACCTGTTGAGCGCAGAGGAGTTCGCAGAGCGGAAGAAGCAGGTTCTGCTCATGCTGCACACGCGCCGACCACGAGAGTCCGCCGAGGACTTTCTTACTGTTCTGATTCCCTTGGCTCGGAGCGAGGCACTGTCGGGCGACGAGCTGATGCAGATTAAGTCACTGGTCCTGTGATGCGGATGATGGAAATCACATTTCGCTCACTCCCCCCGGCAGAATACAGTCGATGGCGTGCCGTGAACTGCTGTCAGTCGTGGTCTGCATAGTCCTCGTTTTGATCATTATCGTCCCGATCATCGTCATCGTCATCGTCCGCGTCGTCGTCTTCATCGCCGGTACCTTCGCCTTCGGGCCGATTCAGGGGATCGTTAATATTGTCCTCGGCATAATCGACGCCATCGTCATAGTTGTCTTCGGGGTCTTCATACGGGGCGTGCTTCGTCATGACGTGCTCCTTGCAATCAATGGGCGGGACAGCTCCGCAGTTTCGGGCCGTGATGCCAGACCACGGTAACCAGGCCGACAAGTCTCTGAACCGGAGGATGGTCAAAAAAACCCTAGGCCACACAGATATCCGAGTCAATCGGCGTCAAATGACCCAGAGGTGTTGCAGGATCTGCACCTGTGACGGCCGTGACTGCATCGATGCTGAACCGTGACAGCGTAAGCCGGTATCACACAACGGATGTGACATTGTGGCGTTTGTGACACCCGTGGCCGGCATGGTCCGGTTGGCCCAAGGACCAGCACTTCAACCAGTTCTCCCCGATCAGCATGAAGTCTCGGGGGGCGACTATATGTTTTGTTCTGTCACAACTGTCACATTGTCACAAGCCTTTACTGGCAAGGCTTTGCGGGTTTTGTTGACCGTCACGACCTCGTCACAAGCGTCACGAAATCCCGTGCTTGCGGGCGACAGAACAAAAATATCGCATTCGATCATCCATCTGCTGTTGGCGAACTAAGATAAGTGTAGGCAAGAAATTGACAACAATTTGTCTTGCACTTGACAAGAAAGAAGGACAAAAGACAGCATGTTTAACATCCCAAATCACGTACGTACCGCAGTGGATCGGCTGGGCGGTCCGACCAAAACCGCACACGCAGCCTCGGTGAGTAACGCCACAGTCCACAAGTGGCTCAACGCAGGCCGAATCCCGAACATCGATAAGGCACTGATCATCGCAGCGACGTCAAACGTCGACGTCCAGCTATTGCGAGGCACACGTTGATGGATATCGCTACGCTTAGAAACGTGCTCGACCATCGAGTCGAGATCAGTCCGGTAACCGGACGGCCTAGGTTCAAGGCGATGCACAACGATGTCTTGTTCTATATCGAACGGTTGGGCGGAAGCGCCAAGGCGGCTGCTGCGCTGGGCGTCTTTCACGCTGACGTGGAACTGTGGATCGACGAACACCACGTCCCACAGCCGTTCGCCGACCAGATCCATAAGCTTACCGGCGCATACGTGTCATTGATTCGGGAGCCGCCAACGGTCGTGATCGGGGATGCATGCGTCTGGCCGCCGGTTCGGAGCGGCGACATCCAGATGAAGCTTGGCCTGCCGCCGCTTGCCGAAAACGGATCGACTACCTTGGCTGGACGCTAGTCGAGCTTCCGGGCTAGCGCCTCGGCACTTGGGTGGTAGTACCGTTTGAGCATTTGAACGGTCTGATGGCCTGTGACCGAGGCGAGTTCGACCACGTTCGGCAGCTTCTCAGCGAGCCGAGTCGTTGCCATGTGCCTCAGATCGTGAAAGCGGAAGTTTTCGATTTTTGCTCGGTGACACGCCTTTTTGAAAGCTGCGGCGACCGCCATCGATGTGATCTGGAACACCGGTCCTTCGGCGCTGTGGGGCAGGCCGGCAAGTAGGTCCACCGCCCGAATTGAAAGTGGGACTGTCCGGGCGCTACCATTCTTGGTCAGTGGCAGGAAAGCCGTGCGGGCAACCAGATTTACGTTTTGCCAGTTCAGTTCCAGCAATTCACCGCGTCGCATGGCCGTTTCCAATGCAAGCAGGACGAGGGGGCGCATCCAAGGACTACGGCGGCCCCGAGGCATCAATTCGTCGAGCAGCGTGTCCAGCTCATGCGGCCTAAGCATTCGATCCCGTCCACGTGGTGTCGCCGGCTTGCGGACCATTTCGCACGGGTTACTGATCTGGACTTGCCATTCACGGCGAGCGTGATTGATGGCGCTGGAGATGAGGGCGAGGTCACGTACCACGGTGGCCGGAGAGACCGTCTGCAGCCTCCAATCCCTGAATCGCGCAATGACTTCCGGTGTCAGATTAGCCATGCTGTAACCGGCGATCCGCTGACGCTGAATGGCCCGAATTCGGATGTGTTCGTCGGCTGCACCACGCTTGCCGGGTGTAACGGTCTCTCTGTATCGCTCGAGAACGTCCCGAAACGAAGTGTCGTTTCCACCCTTTTGCGGCAAGTGGATCCCTCGATCAAGGTTAGTTTCGACAGAGCGAGCCCATTGTGCCGCAGCGGTTTTGGAGTCAAATGTCTGGACTTCCGATGGATAGCCCTTGCGGGCGATGCGGACCTGCCACCGTCCGTTTCGTTGCCTGATTGATGCCATACGCCTTCCCATTTGGACAGGCGTTGGACAAAACTCGATTTCCGGGCTGGCGACGACCGCAACAATGCTGCGCTTTGGTGTATCCGGTCGACGGTCGAGGCGAAGCGGCGCGGGAAGAATATTCAGGCAGATCAATCGTTTGGATCAACTCGCCACCCAATCCCCCGATTTCCCGCCATGCTTTTCCATCACCTTCACATCGGTAATCGTCATCCCACGATCCACCGCCTTGCACATGTCGTACACCGTCAGCAGCCCGATCTGCACGGCAGTCAGCGCTTCCATCTCCACGCCCGTTCGCCCCAGCGTTTCTACCTGCACCGTGCAATGCACGCCCGGCAGCGTGTCATCGAGTTCGAAATCCACTTTCACGCGCGTCAGCGCGAGCGGATGACAGAGCGGAATCAGGTCGGCAGTGCGCTTCGAGCCTTGAATCGCGGCAATCCGCGCGATGCCGATCACGTCGCCCTTCTTGGCATTGCCGTCGCGAATCAGTGCAAACGTCTCCGGCAGCATGCGAATCGAGCCGCGCGCAACGGCGATGCGCCTGGTCTCCTGCTTGCCGCCGACGTCCACCATATGCGCCTGGCCGGCTGCGTCGAAATGAGTGAGTTCAGGCATGGTTGGGCTCCTTAAGAGGGCGCCTATCATAGCAGTGCGGCAAAGGCGTGCGGCGACGGTGCGCTTCCAGGGACCAAGGGCCCCGCGCCATGATTCGCGATCGGCGTAGGCGATGCGGCAATCGCCCGAATCCCCATGACACGAATCACATGAATTCCCGCGACGACTGATTACAATTGCCCCATGCCCGCTATCTTAGTCCGAGCGGCGGGCGTCGCTTTCGACTTCGTCAACTCGACCTCGCGATGCGTCCGAAACGGTTCCTCGCTGCGTTGCTCTCAATCGCGCTGGCCGCGCCGCCAGGCGCGTTCGCGCAATCGCCCGGCGGCTCGAGTATCGCGCTCAACACGTTGCCCGCGGAGCCGCCGCTAGTCAGCGGCCCGGCCGATGCCTACGCCGATCCGCTCGTGCCGTCCGACATCGCGCAGGGCGTGTTCGGCGTGTACGGCGGCGCGCAGAGCCGCTTTTCCGGCAATACCGGCGTGAACACCAATTGGCGCGCACCGATCGTCACGCAGCAGCTCCCCGATCTCGGCAACGGCGGTTCCGGCTCAATTACGCCGCAGGCCGAGCGCAAGCTGGGCGAGCGCGTGATGCGCGAACTGCGCCGCGACCCGGACTATCTCGACGACTGGCTGGTGCGCGACTATCTGAACTCGGTTGCCGCGAAACTTGCCGCGGCGGCGAGCGCGCTGTATATCGGCGGATATCGTCCGGACTTCGATCTGTTCGCCGTGCGCGACCCGCAGATCAACGCCTTCTCGCTGCCAGGCGGTTTCATCGGCGTGAACACCGGCCTGATCGTGGCCACGCAGACCGAGTCCGAGCTGGCATCGGTGCTCGGTCACGAAATGGGACACGTGTTGCAGCGGCATATCTCGCGCATGATCACGACCGGCGAACGCAGCACCTATGCGGCGCTCGCGGGCCTATTGTTCGGTGTGCTGGCCGGCGTGCTCGCGCATAGCGGCGACCTCGGCAGCGCGATTGCGATCGGCGGCCAGGCGTACGCGGTCGACAACCAGCTGCGCTTTTCGCGTTCCGCCGAGCACGAAGCGGACCGCGTCGGCTTTCTGCTGCTTGCCGGCGCCGGCTACGATCCCTACGCGATGACGACATTTTTCGGCCGCCTCGATCGTGCCGCGATGAGCGACACCGGCATTCCGGCGTATGCGCGCACGCATCCGCTGACCGGCGAACGGATTGCCGACATGGAGGACCGTGCGCGCCGCGCGCCTTACCGGCAACCGCATCAGTCGGCCGAATATGGTTTTGTGCGGGCACGGTCTCGTCTGCTGCAGGATCGCTCGCGCAGCGAGTACGGCGACGAGATTTCGCGCCTGCGCTCCGAGATCGAAGACCGCACGGCGGTCAACGTCGCGGCCAACTGGTACGGAATCGCGTACGGGCAGATGCTGCTCGAACGTTACGACGACGCGTCGGCGTCGCTGGCGTCGTCCCGCGCGGCGTTCGCGACGGGCGAACAGGCCGGGGGCGGCACGGCGCGCAGTTCGCCGAGCCTCGACGTGCTGGCCGCCGACATCGCGCGGCGCGCCGGCCGCGACGACGAGGCCGCGCGTCTGGCCGAGCTGGCGCAGAAGAGCTGGCCGCAGTCGAATGCCGCCATCGACATGCATATCCGTACCTTGCTGACCTTGCACCGTTTTGCCAATGCTCAGGCGCTTGCGCAAAAGGAGACCCGTATCCAGCCCGATCAGCCGGCCTGGTGGCTGTATCTCGCCCAGGCTAGCGCGGGCACGGGCGACGTGTTGACACAGCATCGCGCGATGGCTGAGAAGTTCGCACTCGAGGGCGCGTGGCTTTCGGCGATCCGGCAATTGAAGGATGCGCGCGATCTGAAGACGATCGGCTACTACGACCTCGCGACCGTCGACGCCAGGCTGCATGAGATGGAAAGCCGCTATCAGGAGGAGCGGCTGGACGAGAAGAGTTGAGCGCGGCCTGGTTGCCGGCGCTTAACTGGGTTCAGCGCACTGGCCTCGTCGAAGCACAGCGCCGCGCGCAGGTTAGTGCTTAAGCGCCCGCAGCCGCCGGACTCGGCACAAACCCAAACCGCGCGGCAACGTCGCCTCGCCGCACAGCCTGCAGCGGCAATACAACCTGATTGTTCCAGCGAAACTCACCGCTCATTGAATCGTCCGCCAGCGTTGCGTAATCGGAGAACACTTCCAGATCGTGGTCGTGCAAGACGGCGATTCTCGGCGGCGTTGCGCCGTCGGCAAAGAGAATGCCGCCTTCTTCATCGACGAACACCGCGGTCGGCTCGAATGGGCCGCCAGCCTGATCCTGCAGAGCAAGCACGCTGCGGGCCTCGACGCCGGCACCCGCCGATAGCCTGACCACCCACGGCGTATAGCCCAACTCAACGTACACCCGCTGCGGGCCGTTCTGGAAATACCACTGCCCGCGCTCGTCGGCGTCGTAATTCCGGTTGATGAACGCGAGCAGCGCTTCGTGGCGGATCGGCGTGCCCGGCGAACCACTTGCCTGCGCGGCCTCGTCGCGCATGCGCCAGTTGCCGCGCCTGTCGAGCATCAGCCACCCCGTGCAACTCGGCACATTCGGCCATTTGGCCAAGGCCTGCTTGACGATGTCATCCATGATCGACGTGTCGCTCCAGATAGCCGAGCACGCGCCGCGACAGCCAGTCGATGCGGCCCGGAAACGGCCCAGTCATAAAGCCGGCGTGGCCGCCATGCTCGGGTTGGTCGAGTTCCACCGCCGCCGACACTTCATGCCGCGACGGCAATGCCGCAGCCGGCAGGAACGGATCGTTGCGCGCGTTCAGCACCAGCGTCGGCACCTGAATATGCGGCAGCAGGGGGCGCGTGGTCGCCGTGCTCCAGTAGTCGTCGGTATCGCGAAAGCCGTGCAGCGGCGCGGTCACCACGTTGTCGAACTCGTACATGGTGCGGCTCGCGAGCATCGCGTCACGATCGAACAGGCCCGGAAACTGAACCAGCTTCTGCTCGGCCTTTTGCTTGAGCGTCTTCAGGAAGCTGCGCGCGTAGACAAGGCCGAAGCCCTGCGACAACGCGCGGCCGCCGGCATGCACGTCGATGGGCGTCGAGATCGCCGCGGCGGCCGAGATCACCGACACAGCGTCTTCGCGCCGCTCGCCCAGCCAGCGCAGCAGCACGTTGCCACCGAGCGACACGCCCGCCGCCACGATCGGCCCGCGATGCGCGGCGCGCAAGCGCCGCAGCACCCAGTCGACTTCGTTGCTGTCGGCGAGATGATAGAAGCGCGGCATGCGGTTCAACGCGCCGCTGCAACTGCGAAAGTGCGGCACGACGCCGTGCCAGCCGTACTCGCGCGCGGCCGCCATCAACGAAGCGGCGTAGTGCGAGCCCGAACTGCCTTCGAGGCCGTGAAACAGCACGAAGAGCGGGGCGGTGTCGGCGGGAACGTGAGGAGCGGCGCCAAGCTGGGCGTCATGTTGCACCCAGTCGAGGTCGATGAAATCGCCGTCGGGCGTGTCCCAGCGCTCACGCCGGAACGAGACGGCGGGACGGCGTGCGAACAGCGACGGGACGATGGTTTGCGCGTGCCGGTTCGGCAGCCAGAGCGGCGCGCGATAGAGCAACTCGACGGCGGCTTCGACCGTCGCTCCGGCGGCGGCCGCGGCGCGCGCGGTGCCGGAAGCCGCGGATTGATCGTGCGTCGTGCCCAAAAGGGACTTCCTGCGGGGCGTGCTCATGCCTGCTTCAGAACAAAAAAGTAAAACGCGCGGCGCACGTCAGTGCAGCGACCCCTGGCCATGCCGCATCTTCGTGGCGAACTGGCTGGCGGCCTCGTTGGGCATCGGACTCGCGTGAATGTGCGCGATGCGCCATTCGCCGCGTTCGTGGACCATCACATAAGTCGTGAACACCATGGCGGGCATGGCCTTTGGGTCGGCCGGCCGGTGCGCTTCGGCAATCGCGTAGACCACCGTGCCGAGGCTGTCGTAGACGCGGATATCAAGCGGTTCGATGGAAACCCGCGCGGTTTCGAGCTGGACCTGCAAGCCCGCGCGAATGCTGTCGAGGCCGTGCAGGTGGGAGCCGTCGGCGCAGATGCAGCTGACGAACTCTTCATCGATCCACAGGCCCATCAAGCTGTCGATATTGACCTCGGCGACGGCCTGGTAATAGGCGTTCAGGGTATCGGCGGCGGCTTCGAAGATATGGGCAAAACGTGGCATGGCTCGTCAGTCTCTTGTGCGCGGCGCGCGGTTGCGGGACAGCGGTCAGCGGGACGGTCCGGGGCACCGGACCGTCGCACCCGAGCGCCAGAATGCCCGCGCCGCAAGGCGCGAACATGACGCGACGCGCTCATGGGCGTGCGGTGTTGCGTGCAAGTGTCAGCGCGTTCAGCGTTGCGCCAGCAACATGCCGCGCAAATCGCCGAAGACCTGCTCGGCGCTCAACTGCTTCAGGCAGTTCAGATGACCGAGCGGACACTCGCGCTCAAAACAGGGGCTGCATTCGAGATGAAGCCATTGTACCTTCGCAAGCTCGGACAAGGGCGGCGTGTGGCGCGGATCGGTCGAACCGTACACGGCCACCAGCGGCCGGCGCAGCGCGGCGGCCACGTGCATCAAGCCGGAATCGTTGGTGACGACAGCGTTGGCGCGCGAGATCATCGCGCACGCCTCGCCCAGAGCGGTCTGGCCGCACAGGTTGCGCACATTCGGCGCGCGCTCGGCGATGGCCTGCGCGAGCGGCGCGTCTTTCGGCGAACCCAGCGCGACGATCTGCGTGTACGGGAACGACTGGCCGACCATTTGCGCGAGCGACGCGAAGTGCTCGGGCGGCCAGCGTTTGGCCGGCCCGTATTCGGCGCCTGGGCAGAACACCAGCAGCGGCACGCGCGTGTCGAGATTGAAGCGCGCCGAGACACGCGACGCCTCGTTCAGGTCCGCGTCGAGGCGCGGCATCGGCAGGTCGTCGGGCAGCTTGGCGCCGGGCGCGTAGGCGAGGGCGGCGTATTGGCCGACCATCGGCGGGCGCTCGTCCTTGCGCGGATTCGTATGACGCACGTTCAACAGCCCGTAGCGGCTCTCGCCGGTATAGCCGATGCGCAACGGGACGCCCGCCATCCACGGAATCAGCGCCGACTTGAGCGAGTTCGGCAGCACGTAGGCGGCGTCGTAGCCGACATCGCGCAAGTCGCTCGCCAGTTGCCAGCGGCGCAGCATTTGCAGCTTGCCGTGCGCGAGGTCCGTGGCGTAGACGTCGCGGATTTCCGGCATGCGTTCGAGTACAGGCGCGACCCACGAGGGCGCGACCGCGTCGATGACGATGCGCGGATGCAATTTCACGAGGCGCGCAAACAGCGGCTGCGCCATCAATGCGTCACCGATCCAGTTCGGTGCGATAACCAACGCGCGACGCATCAGAGTGAGTGTCCGGTGTCGAAACGAAACCCCGCGCACGACGTGCGCGAGGTTCGGGGTGTCAATGGGAATAGGCGGAACGCCGCAGCGGCGGCGCGCTTACGACGCGCTCGACCAGCCAGCGGCGTGCCGGGGCAACGCCTCAACCGGTTAGCGCGCGGTGTTCGGGATCAATGACCCTTGACCACTTCGCCGTCGCGCAGCTTGTAACGCGTGCTGCAGTACGGGCACTTGGCTTCGCCATGCGTGACGTCGATAAAGACACGCGGATGCGCGCTCCAGCGCGGCATGGCCGGGTTCGGGCAATACGCCGGCAGGTCTTTCGCCGACAGTTCGACCAGCGGCATTTCCTTGATTTCGCTCATGAGACGTTCTCGTTGTATGCAGGGTGCGTGCGGCGCGCCGGTTGATCCCGGCGCAGCGCGCGTTAGATCTTGGTCAGCCAGTTCGCGTACTTGTCGCTCTTGCCGTTCACGATATCGAAGAAGCCCGACTGCAGCTTCTCCGTGATCGGGCCGCGTGCGCCCGAGCCGATCGTGCGGTTGTCGAGTTCGCGGATCGGCGTGACTTCGGCGGCGGTGCCGGTGAAGAACGCTTCGTCGCAGGTATAGACCTCGTCGCGCGTGATGCGCTTTTCGATCACCTGGATGCCCGCGTCGCGCGCCAGCGTGATGACCGTGTCGCGCGTGATGCCGTCGAGGCACGACGACAGGTCAGGCGTGTACAGCTTGCCGTTGTTCACGAGGAAGAAGTTCTCGCCCGAGCCTTCCGACACGTAGCCGTCCACGTCGAGCAGCAGTGCTTCGTCGTAGCCGTCGGCGATGGCTTCCTGGTTGGCGAGGATCGAGTTCACGTACCAGCCCGACGCCTTGGCGCGGACCATCGACACGTTCACGTGATGGCGCGTGAACGACGAAGTCTTCACGCGGATGCCCTTGGCGATACCGTCTTCGCCGAGGTAAGCGCCCCACGGCCAGGCGGCGATCGCCACGTGGATGGTGTTGCCCTTGGCCGACACGCCGAGCTTTTCCGAACCGACCCAGATGATCGGGCGCAGGTAGCAGGATTCGAGCTTGTTTTCGCGGACCACTTCGCATTGCGCGGCGGCGAGCGTTTCATGGTCGAACGGCACGTCCATCTGGAAGATCTTGGCCGAGTTCAGCAGGCGCTTGGTGTGTTCCTGCAGACGGAAAATCGCGGTGCCGCCGTCCGCCGTCTTGTAGGCGCGTACGCCCTCGAAGACGCCCATGCCGTAATGCAGCGTGTGGGTGAGCACGTGGATCTTGGCATCGCGCCAGTCGATGAGCTTGCCATCCATCCAGATCTTGCCGTCGCGGTCGGCCATTGACATACGATTCTCCAGCGGGTGCGTTGTTAGGCGTAGCTAAGTCAGGTATAGCCAGGACCCGCATTTTAACGTCTTTTGCACACGGAACGGGCATTTGGGCGCATTCCCGACGCTATAATCCAGCGCACGCATAATTCATATCCGGATGCGCCAGCGGGTGCTTGAAGACCTGGCGCCGACTTCCCATCGTTGCAGCGCCCTTGGGCGCCCGCGTTTCGCCCCCATGCTCGCTCGCCTGTCAGATACCAATCGCCGTGCCTTTCGCGAAGGCGCGCGCGACTATTCGCCCACCCTGATGGCGATTTTTTCCTGGGGGCTGGTCACCGGCATCGCCATGAGCAAATCGGTGCTTACGTTGCCGCAGGCGCTCACGATGTCGCTGCTGTGCTACGCGGGCTCGTCGCAACTGGCGGTGCTGCCTTTGCTCGCAGCCAGGCTGCCGATCTGGACCGTGCTGCTCACGGCGGCGATGGTCAATACGCGTTTCGTGATCTTCAGCGTCGGACTCGCGCCGCATTTTTCGTATCTGCCGATGTGGCGGCGCATCGTGCTCGGCTACTTCAATGGCGACGTGATCTATCTGCTGTTCCAGAAGAAGAGCTTTCCGACCGGCTATGTGCCGGGCAAGGAGGCGTACTACTGGGGCATGGCGATTTGCAGCTGGCTATCGTGGCAGGTGTCGTCGATCGCCGGGATTCTGCTGGCGAGCCTGATTCCCGATAACTGGGGCCTCGCGCTGGCGGGCACGCTGGCTTTGCTGCCCATCATGGTCTCGGCAATCGCGACGCGCTCCACGCTGGTCGCGGTCGGCATCGCCGGTGTGGTGTCGCTGCTCGCTTTCGATCTGCCATACCGGCTCGCGCTGCCGCTCGCGGTGATCGCGGCAATCATCGCCGGCAGCGCCGCCGACCTGATGGTCGAGCGCGCCGACTTGCGCCGCATCCGCAACAGCGCCGGAGATTCCCGATGACATCCATGCAGATCTGGCTGGCCATTTTCGGCATGACCCTGGTCACCACCGTGACACGCGCGATGTTTCTAATCGGCGGCGAACGCACCGTTTTGCCGGCGCGGGTGCAGCGCATGCTGCGTTATGCGCCGGCTGCGGCGCTCGCCGCCGTGGTCCTGCCGGATGTGCTGGCGACGCCGGACGGTTTGTCGTTCGCGCCGTCGAACCATGAGTTCTACGCCACGCTGGCCGGTCTCGCGTGGTTTTTGTGGCGGCGCACCATGCTCGGCACGATTGTCGTCGGAATGGTCGTGTTCACGCTCTTGCGCCTCTTCCTGTAGTTGAAGAGGCCGGAAATGCTGCGTTGTGACGTAAACGCCGTTTGCTTCAAATACGGGACATTCGCCCGGCCGCGGGTCAGATGGCTGTGTGGATCAGTTAAAATGCTTGTTTCCGGGATAAGCGCGCCGCTGCAAGGCGCGCGGGCCGCGGCCTGGCCGCCGGCACCCGATTCAGTGGAGCCGCTGCCGTGCCTGAGCGCTGGAGTTCACCGCACTTGAGTACCGCGCGCCGTCCGCCACCGCCTTCCCATCAACTCGCACACACACGCCCATGAACAAGGTATTGCGTCTCTCCGATCTGATCGCCGAAGGCAAGCTATCCGGCAAACGCGTGTTCATCCGCGCCGATCTGAACGTGCCGCAGGACGATCAAGGCAACATCACCGAAGACACCCGTATCCGCGCTTCCGTGCCGGCCATCAAGGCCGCGCTCGACGCAGGCGCCGCCGTGATGGTCACTTCGCACCTGGGCCGCCCGACCGAAGGCGATTTCAAGCCGGAAGACTCGCTGGCGCCGGTCGCGAAGCGTCTGGCCGAACTGCTCGACCGCGACGTGCCGCTGGTGGCGAACTGGGTCGAAAACGGCGTGAACGTCGCGCCGGGCTCGGTGGTACTGCTGGAAAACTGCCGCGTCAACAAGGGCGAAAAGAAGGATTCCGACGAGCTCGCGCAGAAAATGGCGAAGCTCTGCGACATCTACGTGAACGACGCGTTCGGCACCGCGCACCGTGCTGAAGCGACCACGCACGGCATTGCCAAATACGCGCCCGTGGCGTGCGCCGGCCCGCTGCTGGCCGCCGAACTCGAAGCGCTCGGCAAGGCGCTGGGCGCGCCGAAGCGTCCGCTGGTGGCGATCGTCGCCGGCTCGAAGGTGTCCACCAAGCTGACCATTCTGAAGTCGCTGGCCGACAAGGTCGACCAACTCATCGTGGGCGGCGGCATCGCCAACACGTTCATGCTGGCTGCCGGCCTGAAGATCGGCAAGTCGCTCGCCGAGGCCGATCTGGTGAACGAAGCCAAAGCCATCATCGACGCCGCGAAAGCTCGCGGCGCCTCGGTGCCGATCCCGACCGACGTGGTCACGGCCAAAGAGTTCTCGCCGACCGCCAAGGCTGAAATCAAGGCCGTCGCCGACGTTCAAGACGACGACATGATCCTCGACATCGGACCGGAAACGGCCAAGGTGCTCGCGGCGCAACTGGAAAAAGCCGGCACGATCGTGTGGAACGGCCCGGTCGGCGTGTTCGAATTCGACCAGTTCGGCAACGGCACCAAAACGCTGGCGGATGCGATCGCCAAGTCGTCGGCGTTCTCGATTGCCGGCGGCGGCGATACGCTCGCGGCGATCGCCAAGTACGGCATCCACGACAAGATCAGCTATATCTCGACGGGCGGCGGCGCCTTCCTCGAGTTCCTCGAAGGCAAGAAGCTGCCGGCCGTCGAAGTTCTGGAATCGCGGGCTTAACGTGGCGACGCGCTCCCCAACGGCAAAGTCTGCAAAAGCGCGCGGCGGCAAGCCGCGCAACACCGCAGCAGCATCGGCAGGGGAGCGCGCGGCGCGCTCCGCCGCCACTCCGGCAGCGGCCGACCCCGCGCTTGAATTCGCGACCGGCCCAATTAGCGCCGAACAGCAGCAAGAAGAATCCGGGGCGTCCCTCGCGCGCGCGGAGTTGACCACTGCCGGTGAGGCAGCGGAATTGTCCAGCGCAGGTGCTGTGCAAACCGCTTCGCCATCCGCAGAACTCCCCGACGAAGAACTCGCCCCGCCACCGGCACCCCCCGTGCTGGTCTCGAACACCGCTTCATCCAATAAAGCGACGCTGGTTTCAACCGGCGCGCAGCCCCCGGCAGCATCCTTCGGTGCGCAGCCTCCGCATCCGACTCGCAGCGCTCTTTCCAGCGATCTCACCCAGACGAGGAGACTCATGCATCGCGCCACCAAGATTGTCGCCACCATCGGCCCGGCTTCCAATACGCCGGAAATCCTGCTGCAAATGATTCAGGCAGGGCTGGACGTGGTGCGGCTCAATTTCTCGCACGGCACCGCCGACGACCACCGCCAGCGCGCCGAATTCGTGCGCGAGGCGGCCCGTCAGGCCGGCCGCGAAGTCGCCATCATGGCCGACCTGCAAGGCCCGAAAATCCGGGTCGGCAAATTTGAAAACGGCAAGATCATGCTGGTCGCCGGCGAGCCGTTTGTGCTCGACGCCGACTGCGAACTCGGCAACGAGCAACGCGCCGGTCTGGACTACAAGGACCTGCCGCGCGACCTGAAACCGGGCGACGTGCTGTTGCTCAACGACGGCCTGATCGTGCTGAACGTTTCGCGCGTGATCGGCAACGAGATCCACACAGTCGTCAAGATCGGCGGCGAGCTGTCGAACAACAAGGGTATCAACCGCCAGGGCGGCGGCCTGTCGGCGCCTGCGCTGACCGCGAAGGACATGGAAGACATCCGCACGGCCATGTCGCTCGGTGTGGATTATGTCGCGGTATCGTTCCCGAAGAACGCCACCGACATGGAAATGGCTCGCCAACTGGCGAACATTGCCGGCGCGCCGTTCGGCATCAAGCCGAAGATGATCGCCAAGATCGAGCGCGCGGAAGCCATTCCGGCGCTGCAGGGCATTCTCGACGCATCGGACGGCATCATGGTCGCGCGCGGCGATCTGGCCGTGGAAGTGGGGAATGCCGCAGTCCCCGCGCTGCAAAAGCGGATGATCCGTATGGCGCGCGAATCGAACAAGTTCGTGATCACCGCCACGCAGATGATGGAATCGATGATCCACGCGCCGGTGCCGACCCGCGCCGAAGTGTCGGACGTCGCCAACGCTGTGCTGGATGGCACGGACGCGGTGATGCTGTCGGCGGAATCGGCGGCGGGCAAGTATCCGGTGCAGACCATCGAGACCATGGCGGCGATCTGTGTCGAAGCCGAGAAGTCGGAGCAGTCGGAGCTGGACAAGGATTTCCTCGACCGCACGTT
Organism: Paraburkholderia dipogonis; assembly: GCF_042680985.1. Lineage (NCBI taxonomy): Bacteria > Pseudomonadati > Pseudomonadota > Betaproteobacteria > Burkholderiales > Burkholderiaceae > Paraburkholderia > Paraburkholderia dipogonis. The sequence goes on from NZ_JBHUFR010000023.1 coordinate 128,708, forward strand.
CACGCGGATCGACCAGTCGATCGCGATGGGCGCGCTGTTCACGGCGTTCCATCTCGGCGCGAAGGCGATCGTGGCGTTGACCGAATCCGGTTCGACCGCGCTGTGGATGTCGCGTCACTGGACCCACGTGCCGATTTTCGCGCTCACGCCGCGAGTCGGCAGCGAGCGGGCCATGGCGTTGTACCGCAACGTGACGTCGCTGCACCTGGACACCAACACTGATCGCGACACGGCATTGCAGCAGGCGTTGGAGACGGTGGTCAGCAAGGGTTACGCGTCGCGCGGCGATATGGTGGTGCTGACCGTCGGCGAGCCGATGGGGCAGGCCGGCGGGACGAATACGCTGAAGATCGTGCGGGTCGGCGAGCCGTATTGAGCGCGACTGGCGCGTGGGATGGGGGCGGTGCTGAAGCGCCGGCTCCTATCGACATGCGTTCTGCTCGATCGGCACGCTCTGCGTCAAACTTGATTGGCCGAAGCAGGCTGCCATGCTCCGCGAGAGGCGGCGCACGGGCTCCAATCGCGCGTCGAGCGGTAAGGACCGCTCCGCGCTTTAGAGACTGTGTGAACGGGCATGCAGCTTGCTGCGAGACCAATTCGCCCAAAAAAAGATGCCGACGGCACAAGATTTCGTTTCAATCTATGGAGTTATTGCATGCCTCTCGTATCAATGCGTCAACTGCTGGACCACGCTGCTGAAAACGGCTACGGTCTTCCGGCATTCAACGTGAACAATCTGGAGCAGGTTCAGGCGATCATGGCGGCGGCCGACAAGGTCAACGCCCCGGTCATCATGCAGGCGTCGGCCGGCGCGCGTAAGTACGCGGGCGAAGCGTTCCTGCGTCATCTGATCGAAGCCGCGGTCGAGTCGTATCCGCACATTCCGGTCGTGATGCACCAGGATCACGGCCAGTCGCCGGCGGTCTGCATGGCGGCGATCCGCAGCGGTTTCACCAGCGTGATGATGGACGGCTCGCTCGAAGCCGACGGCAAGACGGTCGCGTCGTACGAGTACAACGTGGACGTGTCGCGCAAGGTCGTGGAAGCGGCTCACTCGATCGGCATCACGGTGGAGGCGGAGCTGGGCGTGCTCGGTTCGCTGGAAACCATGAAGGGCGACAAGGAAGACGGCCACGGCGCGGAAGGCACGATGACGCGCGAGCAGTTGTTGACCGACCCGGAGCAGGCCGCCGATTTCGTCAAGCTGACCCAGTGCGACGCGCTGGCCATTGCGATCGGTACCTCGCACGGCGCGTACAAGTTCAGCAAGAAGCCCACGGGCGATATTCTGTCGATCCAGCGCATCAAGGAAATCCACCAGCGCATTCCGAACACCCATCTGGTGATGCACGGTTCGTCGTCGGTGCCGCAGGAACTGCTGGCTGAAATCCGCGAATTCGGCGGCGACATGAAGGAAACCTACGGCGTGCCGGTCGAGGAAATCCAGGAAGGCATCAAAAACGGCGTGCGCAAGGTCAATATCGACACCGACCTGCGACTGGCCATCACCGGCGCGATCCGCCGCTACATGGCGACCAACCCGGGCAAGTTCGATCCGCGCGATTACCTCAAGCCGGCGCGCGAAGCGGCAATGAAGATCTGCGTCGAGCGCTACACGCAATTCGGCTGCGAAGGCCAGGCTGGCAAGATCAAGCCGGTTTCGCTTGATAAAATCGCGGAGAAGTACAAAGCAGGCGAGCTTTCGCAAGTCGTCCGCTAAGCTGTCAACAGGCTCCGCGCCTGGCCGTTTGGCCAGGTTGTCGTTAGACCGCCGTTCCCGCATCATCCGGGGAACGGCGTTTCCCTTTTGTTCCGGTCACACTTTTTGCCTCACTTTTAGCGAACCACGACGATGTCTACCCTCTACGAATCCACGCTCCGCTCGCTGCCGTTGCTCGGCCGCGGTAAAGTCCGCGACAACTATGCGGTGGGCAACGACCAGTTGCTGATCGTCACGACTGACCGTCTGTCGGCGTTCGACGTCATCATGGGCGAGCCGATTCCGAATAAGGGGCGCGTGCTCAACGAAATGGCGAACTTCTGGTTCGAGAAATTGAAGCATGTAGTGCCGAACCACCTGACGGGCGTCGCCCCCGAATCCGTGGTGGCGGCCGACGAGGTCGAGCAGGTCAAGGGCCGTGCGGTCGTCGTGAAGCGTCTGGAACCGATCCTCGTCGAAGCCGTGGTGCGCGGTTATCTGGCGGGCAGCGGCTGGAAAGACTACCAGGCAACCGGCTCGGTGTGCGGCGTCGAACTGCCGCCGGGCCTGCAAAACGCGCAAAAACTGCCCGAGCCGATTTTCACGCCGGCGGCCAAGGCCGAAATGGGCCATCACGACGAAAACATCACCTACAACGAGATGGAGCGCCGCATCGGCACCGAACTGTCGGCCACGATCCGCGACATCTCGATCAAGCTGTACAAGGAAGCGGCTGATTACGCGGCCACGCGCGGCATCATCATCGCGGATACGAAGTTCGAGTTCGGCCTGGACAGTCACGGCAAGCTGTATCTGATGGACGAGGCGCTGACCGCCGATTCGTCGCGCTTCTGGCCGGCCGACCAGTATCAGGTCGGCACGAATCCGCCGTCGTTCGACAAGCAGTTCGTGCGCGACTGGCTCGAAACCCAGCCGTGGAAGAAAGAGCCGCCGGCGCCGAAGCTGCCGGACGACGTGGTCACGAAGACGGGCGAGAAATACCAGGAAGCGCTCGAACGCCTGACCGGACATAAGCTCGCCTGATTGCGCGCACGGTTGGCGCCGCGCGAGAAAGCGCGCGCCGCCGTGGCTGGTCCGCTCCAGAGCAAGCCGCCTCTGCAATCACGGCCTCGCCGGGCGGCGCTAAGCGAAGACTTTGTGGCGCTTCTAACCAGGCGCCGGGCCGCCGCTAACCGTTCCGCTCCGCCGGGGCGTCTGGCGCGAAGCGATAGAGCCGGGCGCTCTCAAGAAACAAGGAAGCCGTAAGATGAGTGAAGCACAAACCGCCCATACGCATGGCGCGCCGGTTATCGGCGTGCTGATGGGCTCCAGTTCCGACTGGGAAGTCATGAAGAACGCCGTGGCCATTCTGCAGGAATTCGGCGTGCCCTACGAAGCCAAGGTCGTGTCCGCGCACCGCATGCCCGACGAAATGTTCGCCTATGCTGAAAGCGCGCGTGAGCGCGGCATTCGCGCGATCATCGCCGGTGCGGGCGGCGCGGCGCATCTGCCGGGCATGCTGGCTGCCAAGACCACGGTGCCGGTGCTCGGCGTGCCGGTGGCGAGCAAGTACCTGAAGGGCGTGGATTCGTTGCATTCGATCGTGCAGATGCCCAAGGGCGTGCCGGTTGCCACGTTTGCGATCGGTGAAGCAGGCGCGGCGAACGCGGCGCTGTTCGCGGTGTCGCTCCTGAGCGGTACGAGCGACGAGTATGCGCAGAAGCTGGCTGCGTTCCGCGTGCGCCAGAACGAAGCGGCTCACGCCATGGTGTTGCCGGCGCTGTAAGCGCACAGACTGATTGCTTGAAGACGTCCCCCTGTCCGACCCCCGGCCGGGTGCCTGCCGCCGCATTGCACGCACGCATTGCACAGAGCACCCGGCCGCGACCGACCACTAAGATGAACCCAGACAACACACCGGTTTCACCGATTCTGCCCGGCGCATGGCTTGGCATGGTCGGTGGCGGCCAGCTCGGCCGCATGTTCTGTTTTGCCGCTCAGGCCATGGGCTACCGCGTCGCCGTGCTCGATCCGGACGAAAACAGTCCGGCGGGCACCGTCGCCGATCGCCATTTGCGCGCGCCTTACGACGACGAAGCGTCGCTGACCGAACTCGCGCGGCTGTGCGCGGCGGTGTCGACCGAATTCGAGAACGTGCCGGCCGCGAGCCTCGACTTCCTCGCGCGGACTACGTTCGTGAGCCCGGCCGGGCGCTGCGTCGCCGTGGCGCAGGACCGTATTGCGGAGAAACGCTTCATTGCGTCGTCGGGCGTGACGGTCGCGCCGCACGTGGTGATCGAATCGTCGGATGCGCTGGCCGCGCTCGACGACGCGAAGCTCGAAGCCGTGCTGCCGGGTATTCTCAAGACCGCCCGCATGGGCTACGACGGCAAAGGCCAGATTCGCGTGCGCAACGCTGAGGAAGTGCGCGAGGCGCATGCTTCGCTCGCGGGCGTGCCGTGCGTGCTGGAAAAGCGCTTGCCGTTGAAGTTCGAAGTGTCCGCGCTGATCGCGCGGGCGGCGAGCGGCGCGTCGGTGGTCTATCCGCTTGCGCAGAACACGCATCGCGACGGCGTGCTGTCGCACACCATCGTCCCGGCGCCGGATGCGAGCGCCACGCTCGTCCAGCAGGCGCAACAGGCTGCGCTGCAAATCGCCGACAAGCTCGGTTACGTGGGCGTGCTGTGTGTCGAGTTCTTCATTCTCGAAGACGGTTCGCTGGTGGCCAATGAAATGGCGCCGCGCCCCCACAATTCCGGCCACTACACGGTCGACGCCTGCGCGACCAGCCAGTTCGAACAGCAGGTGCGCGCCATGACCTGTATGCCGCTAGGCGACACGCGCCAGCATTCGCCCGCTGTCATGCTGAACATTCTCGGCGATGTGTGGTTCCCGGACGGCCCGAAGCGCGCGGCGGTCACGCCGCCGTGGCACGAAGTCGCCGCCATGCCGGCAGCGCGTCTGCATCTGTACGGCAAGGAAGAGGCACGGTGCGGCCGCAAGATGGGCCACGTGAATTTCACGGCGCCAACGCTCGAAGAAGCGCGCACGGCCGGTCGCGATTGCGCGCGGCTTCTGCACATCATCACGAGCTGACACGAGCACCATGCCGGATCAACAGAAACACGCCGAAGGCGCATTGCCTGTGAGCGCCGGGCAGATCGAACACGCGGCGGCGCTGCTCGACGCGGGCGATCTGGTCGCGTTTCCCACGGAGACGGTCTACGGTCTCGGCGGCGACGCCGAGAGTCCCGATGCGGTCGCTCGTATTTACGCGGCGAAGGGCAGGCCGGCGAATCATCCGGTGATCGTGCATCTCGCGCCGCAGGGCGACCCGAACTACTGGGTCGAGCATTTGCCTGCGGAAGCGCAGCGGTTGATCGACGCGTTCTGGCCGGGCCCGCTCACGCTGATCCTGAAGCGCGCCGCGCGTATTCCCGCGGCGGTGAGCGGCGGTCAGGATTCGGTGGGATTGCGCTGCCCGTCGCATCCCGTTGCGCAAGCCTTGCTCGATGCGTTTAACGCGTTGCGAGGCGGACATGGCGGTGTTGCGGCGCCGTCGGCGAACCGGTTTGGACATGTGAGCCCGACCACGGCGCAACATGTGCGCGACGAGTTCGGCGGCGCGATTTACGTACTGGACGGCGGCGCGTCGGATGTCGGTATCGAATCGACCATTCTGGATTTGTCGCGCGGCTTCCCGGCGTTGTTGAGGCCGGGGCGTGTGACACCGCAAGATATCGCCGACGTGCTCGGCGAGGCGCCGCGCTTGCCCGACGGCTCGGACGCGACCGCGCCGCGGGCTTCGGGCACGTTGAAGGCGCATTACGCGCCGCGCACGCCGTTGGCGCTGTTGCCTTTCGTCGCGCTGGAGCCTTTGCTTGCCGCGCGGCAAGCGGATGAGCGCGTGGCGCTGGTGGCGCGTGCGTCGCGAGCCGGACATTGGGCAGACGCCCAAGGCGTGCATTTTATCGCCGCGCCTGAAGATCCGCATGTCTACGCGCGCGAACTGTATGGTTTGCTGCGGGCGCTGGATCGCGCGAACGTGACGCGGATTCTGATCGAAAAGCTGCCGGATACGATCGAGTGGATCGCGGTCAATGACCGGCTTGGCCGGGCGGCCGCAGCGTTCGAAGCACAGGGGTAGTGCCGGCAGTGCCCGGCTGCATCAGCCGCCGGAACTCTCATTCAACCCAGCAAAGAAAAACGGCGGATCGAGCCTCGATCCGCCGTTTTGCCTGCAACGTGTTGCCTGATTATTTCCCCAACCCCGTAGCAGCGATCTGCTGCTGCACGTACTGCGCGAACAGCGCGTGCAAATGCGTGCTCGGGTGCACCGTGTCCGCGAACATATAGGTCTGGTCAGCGCCAGCCACCGTATAAGTCTGCGGCGAGCAGAACAGCGACGAACCGAACTGGGCGCCGTACTGAGCCGGCGTCAGCCCGTTCGTTGCGCTCGGATTGGCCGTGGCGTACGCGGTTGCGTTGTTCTGCATCGACGTCAGGTTACACGCCGTGCCGGTGTTCGACACCGTGAAGCCCAGCGCCTGATAGTTCGGCAATTGCTGATCGATCCAGGTGAACGCGTCGGCCACGATGACCTTGCCCGTACCCACCAGGCCGAGGGCCGTCAGGTTCTGCACCAGCAGATAGTTATACGCGGCGGTAATGCCGGACAGCAGTGCAGCCGAGCCGGGCGTGCTTGCGTTGGCGGCGACGCCGAGCGGCGTGTTGCCGATGTCCGGCACCGTCGAAACGACCACGTGAGTCGCGCCCGAGTTGACGATCTTCTGGACTTGCGCGGCAAGCTGCGTGGCGGCCTGCGCGATCTGCGGGTTGGCCAGCTGCTGCAGGTAGCCGACGATAAACGCCACCTGACCGGCCTGTGAGTTCGGCAGTTTGCCGGCCTGCACGAGCAGCGGGTACTGCGTTTGCAGCGCGGCGCCGAGCGCTGTCAGATTGGCGGTGGTGCCCGCGAACTGGAAGATGTCGTTCGCGCCGCCGTTGATCAGCACCAGTTGGTTCGCGTTGAAGCTCGTATGCGCGCCCAGGTAGTTGGCCACCTGTGTCACGACCGGAACGGTCGTCGCGGCCATGTTGTTGGGCGCCCAACCCTGGCCTTGGGCGTTGACGACGTCCGAGCCGCCTTGCGCGTAGCCCAAGCCACCCGCTGCGACCAGCGGCTGGCCGAAGCCGCCGAGGTACGCCGGCGTCAACGTGTCGCCGTAGTATTCCGCGACCTTCTGGGTCCACACTTCACCCGGGTTCGTAGTGAAGCGGCCGCCGCCGAAGCTGCCTTGAATGACCGGCGAATACGTGCCGACATCCGACAGGCTGTCGCCGAACGACACGACCTGCAATTTGACTCCGCCTGCGGGCGTGCTGCTCGCGTTGTTGTTATTGTCGCTACCCCCGCCGCAAGCCGCGAGCAGAGCGAATGCCGTGCTGGCCATGGCGATCTGCGTGACACGCAGCCAATGTTGTTTCCGCGATGCTGTTTGCTTCATGTTGACGACATCTCCTCGTATGTGTGGCCCTTATGCCATGTGTTGCAGGCAGCGCCCACCGCTTAGGCGGCGTGACGACAGCTTACAGAATCTTCTACGGCCTGCGTGGTGTTTGAAACGCGGCCGTATGGTCTTGCTTCACGCGCATTGCCTCGCCCGGATTTTCACCTGAATCGAAGCGTGCTCCCGCAGAACCGGCAGCGCGCCGCGCATGATAATCCGCCGCCCACGCGGGCGGCGCAAACAGCGCGCGCAGTTTGTTGCGCCAGCCGCGCACGCTCGCGAAGTCGACCGCCATCGACGCCCATTCGTGAAACGTCGCCTTCAGCGGGTTGTAAGTGTGAAGCGGTTCGACAATGCCGTAGACCGGCGCATCGCGCGAATCCTCCTCGACGTAGCTGCCGAACAGGCGATCCCAGATCACCAGCACGCCGGCATAGTTGCGGTCGATATAGCGGTCGTTGCGCGCGTGATGCACGCGATGGATCGACGGCGTATTGAACACGTATTCGAGCCAGCCGAGTTTGCCGATGGCCTGCGTATGCACGAAAAACTGAAAGCCGAGATTGATCAGCACGATCGCGACGATCTGCTTGGGCGGAAAACCGAGCACGGCGAGCGGCGTCCAGAACAGCCACATGCCGGCGATTGGATACATCAGGCTCTGGCGGAACGCGGTCGAAAAATTCATGCGCTCCGACGAGTGATGCACGACATGCGCGGCCCACAACCAGCGCACGCGATGACTGCAACGATGGAACACGTAGTAGAGCAAATCCTGCGCGATAAACAGCACGACGAACGAGACCCAGCTCGCCTGCCATGTGTAGAGGCGATAGTGATCGTAGAAGAACGCGTAGACCGGAATGATGGCGAGCCACGCGAGCTTGTCGGCGGCTTGTTGCATCAATGCGAGCGCGGCGTTGCAGAACGTGTCGCGCCAGCTATAGAGTTGCGCGCCCGGCCGCGTGCGCCGCAGGTGCCACGCCTCCCAGCCGATGCATGCGAGAAAGACTGGCGCCATGGCGAGCAGCAGCAATTCGGCATCGAATTGCATCGTGTCTTCCTCCGTGGTCCCTGGCCGCCGCGCTGTGCGCAGCGGATGTTGTCGTTTTTGTTCGAGCGGGACCGTAGCCGATGCACAGGCCCGGCGCCACTTTCAGCGTATTACGCGCGCCTCGAACACTGCCCGACAGCGTACACGCTTGAGCACGTCGCCGCGCGCGGCTTCGCTAGAAGGAACACTCAGTGAGCGCCGCGCTTGTGCGGGTTTTTCCTGGGCTTGATGCCGCGTGATTCGACGACCGGATCGGACACCTTGGTGAAGCCCTGCGACGGTCCTTGATACACCCATTCGAGCAGCGCATCGTGCGCGGCGCGCGCGGCTTCCGAATGCGGATCGTTGATCAGGCTGACCACCACGTAACTGTTACCATCCGCCGAAGCCACGTAGCCCGCAATTGCGCGGACGTCGCGCAAGGTGCCCGTCTTGATGTGCGCATTGCCGCCCGCGCCCTGGTTGGTCAAGCGGTTTCGCATGGTGCCGTCGACGCCCGCGATCGGCAGCGACTCCACGAACACCTGCGCGACCGGACTCGCGTTGGCTCGCTGCAGTAGATCAGCGAGCGAGAGCGCGGTGACATGCTCTTCGCGCGACAGGCCCGAGCCGTTGTCGAGCGTCAGATATTCCATGTCGACGCTGTCGCGGCGCAGAAACGCCTGAATTGCGCGCGCCGATTTGGCGGTTGTCGCGGGCCCCTTTTCCTCGGCGGCGCCGATCGTCAGGAACAGGTTGCGCGCCATCGTGTTGTTGCTGAACTTGTTGATGTCGCGAACGATGTCGGATAGCACCGGCCCCTGGTGCGTCGCGACCAGTTTGGCGCCGACGGGCACCGCGCCTTCGCGCGTCGCGCCGCTGAACGTGCCGCCGGTTTGCTGCCATAGCGCGAGAAAACCGCCCGCGAAAAACGCCGAGTGGTCGAGTACCGCGACGTTGATCGTGCGCGGGCCGCAACGCATCGAATAGTCGCCGCTGAACGAGGCCACGACGGTGCCGTTCGGCTGCGGTGTGACGGTGGGCGACACCGAGGCCGCGTCGCCGCGGCACGGGCCGTTCACCGCGTGCATCTGGTTGTCGATCTGCAACTGCGCGAGCGCGGGCAGCACGTCGATCGCCACGCTGCCGTCGGGCGACGGCGTCAGCGTGAACGACAGCGACTTGAATGCATACAGCAGCGGATCGGGACCGACGTTGTACGGCGCGGTGGTGTCGTCGTCGAAGGGCGGCAGGTCGCGCGTGGACGGATCGAAGTAGCGCTTGTCGAGCACCAGCCCGCCGTCGATACCGTTGATGCCCGCCTTGTGGATCTTCTGCACGAGGTCGATCAGTTCTTCCGGCACGAGCTTCGGATCGCCTGTGCCCTGAATGTAGAGATTGCCGTGCAGCACGCCGTTGGCGTCGATGGTGCCGTCCGCGTAGGCGCTAGTGCGCCACCGGTAGTCGGGGCCGAGTATCGACAGGCCCGAGTAGGTGGTGACGAGTTTCATCGTCGAGGCGGGCATCATCGGCTTGCCGGCGTTCAGCGCGAGGATCGGCGTGCGATCGCCTACTTTCTCCACGACCACACTGATCGACGACAACGGCACGTGCGCGCGCTGCAAGCCGAGCATCACCGATTGCGGCAAGACGGTAGTGACGTTGACGCTTGGACGCGTGGCCTTGACGCGAGCCTGCGCGGCGAGCGGCAGCGATGCGGCAAAGCCGAGCGCGGCGCAGGCGAGCAGCCAGGCCGAGGCGCGCGGCGCGAAGCGGCGCGGCAGATGCATAGCGGAAGTGGTGGCCGTGGTCGAAGCGGCGCTAGCCGCGCCAGCGGACCACGCCGTATGCGTTCTCGTAGCGGCGGAAGCAGAAGCGGATCGCGCACGCAGCGCGACACGATGTACATGTGTGATGCGGCGTGCAAGAGAAACCAGAAATGCGTGCGTCATGAACGGGCGAAAAAGCAGAATGTCAGGGCGTGGGGCACGCGGCGACCCAAGGCGGCGCCGATGGATCGCGTTGGCGCGTGGACGAAAACGCCGGCCGCGCGAAGCAAAGCGCCCATTGTAGAGAGTTGCCGCCAGGCTGCGGTGGAAAATGCGCCACGCGGCGCGTAGGCGGGGAGCGGGCGCTAGAATGCGGCATCATCGAACGATTCGGAACGGATAACCATGCGCATCTTGCTAGTCGAAGACGACCGGATGATTGCTGAAGGCGTGCGCAAAGCGCTGCGCGGCGAAGGCTTCGCGGTCGACTGGGTGGAAGACGGCGAAGCGGCGCTCAGCGCGGCAGGCAGCCAGCCTTACGATCTCGTGTTGCTCGACCTGGGGCTGCCCAAACGCGACGGTCTCGACGTGCTGCGCACGCTGCGCGCGCGCGGCCACGCGCTGCCGGTATTGATCGTGACCGCGCGCGACGCCGTGGCGGATCGTGTCAAAGGCCTCGATGCCGGCGCCGACGATTACCTCGTCAAACCTTTCGATCTCGACGAACTCGGCGCTCGCATGCGCGCGCTGATCCGGCGTCAGTCCGGACGCAGCGATTCGACCATCCGGCACGGCAACCTGACGCTCGATCCGGCCTCGCATCAGGTCACGCTCGACGGCGCGCCGGTCGCGTTGTCGGCGCGTGAATTCGCACTGCTCGAGGCGCTGCTCGCGCGTCCTGGCGCCGTGCTCTCGAAGAGCCAGCTCGAAGAAAAAATGTACGGCTGGGGCGAGGAGATCGGCAGCAACACCGTCGAGGTCTACATTCACGCGCTGCGCAAAAAACTCGGCGCGGAGCTGATCCGCAACGTGCGCGGTCTGGGCTACATGATCGCGAAGGACGCCTGAACTCATGCGTTCGATTCGCCGTCAATTGCTGGTCTGGCTGCTGGCGCTGGTGCTGCTCGGCGTCGGCATCGCGGGTTGGCTGATCTACCGGCAAGCGCTTGCCGAAGCCAACGAACTTTTCGATTACCAGTTGGAGCAGATCGCCGCGGCGCTGCCGTCGGAACCGTTCTCGCAAGTGCTCGGTTCGCGCGACACCGGCGACGAAGGCATCGTGCTGCAAATCTGGAATCGCAACGGCGTGCTGATGTACTACTCGCGTCCGCGTGCGCCGCTCGCGCCGCGTGCCGAACTCGGCTTTTCGACCGAGCACACGGATCGCGGCGAGTGGCGCGTGTATGGCGCGATCGTCGGCGATAACGTGGTGCAGCTGGCGCAGCCGGTTTCCGTGCGCAACCGGCTCGCCGCGAATGTCGCGTTGCGTACGCTGTGGCCGTTGATCGTGCTGCTGCCGTTGCTCGGACTCGCGGTATGGGTGGTGATCGGTCGCGGTTTGAGGCCGTTGCGGCGCGTGACGACGGCGCTCGACGCGCGTCATCCCGAGGCGCTCGATCCCTTGCCGGACCAACGCCTGCCGCTCGAAGTGCAGCCGCTCGTGCGCGCGCTGAACGGACTGCTCGAACGGCTCGCGACCGCGCTCGACATTCAGAAAGCCTTTGTCGCCGACGCCGCGCATGAATTGCGCACACCGCTCGCCGCCGTGCAGATTCAGGCGCAACTCGTGGCGCGCGCGAAAGACGACAGTGGCCGCAGTGAAGCGCTCGCCGATCTGCAAGCCGGCGTGACGCGCGCTACACGTCTTGCCGAACAACTGCTGGCGCTCGCGCGTTCCGAACCGGACGGCCTCGCCGCCACCGACGCGATCGATCTGCGCGCGCTGCTGCAGGATTGCGTGGTGGCTTACGCGCCGCTTGCGCTCGATCGCGGCGTCGATCTCGGCATCGAGGCAACGGAATCCGCCACCGTGATCGGCGACGCCGACGCGCTGCGTGTGATGTTCAACAACCTCGTGGATAACGCAACCAAATACACGCCGCGCGGCGGACGTGTGGACGTCGGGCTGCATGTCGAAGAAGGGCACCCGGTCGTGCGGATCGCCGACAGCGGACCGGGGATCGAACCGGCCGAACGCGATCGCGTGTTCGACCGTTTCTATCGCGCGGGCGCAGGCGCGAATCGCGCTCGCACCGATGTGGCGGGCAGCGGCCTCGGTCTGGCGATCGTGCGCCGCATCGCCGTGCAGCATCATGCGGCCGTATCGCTCGACGAATCACCCGCGGGCGGCTTGCAGGTCAGCGTGCGCTTTTGAAGGCAAGGCTTTCTGTTCGTAAAGAGACTTAAACAAGGCTTAAACAAGCCTAAATAACTGGATGGAAGCGGATCTGTCGCTGCTTAAGACTCTTTTAAGCGATGCCCCGTACGCTTCGAGACATCCAAAGTCTCTTTCTCCCAGTCAGGAGTACACGATGAACGCGAAAACCTTGTCCCGCAGCGCTGTTGCAATCGCTGTCGCCGTAGCGCTTTCCGCCGGCTATGTAGCGGGGCATCGCGACGTGCCCGCGCCGCAGGTCATCTCGCCGGCGCAAGCCGCGATGATGCCCGCTGAAGCCGCCGCCAAAACCGGCATTCCCGACTTCTCGGGCCTCGTCGAAACTTACGGCCCGGCCGTGGTGAACATCAGCGCGAAGCACGTCGTCAAGCAGACGGCGCTGCGCGGCAATCCGGGCAATGGCAACGGCGGCGGCAATCAGTTGCCGATCGATCCGAGCGATCCGTTCTACCAGTTCTACAAGCACTTCTTCGGCGGCATGCCGGGCATGCAAGGCGGCGACGGCGGCGATGCGCCCGATCAGCCGAGCGCGAGCCTGGGCTCGGGATTCATCGTCAGCAATGACGGCTACATCCTGACCAATGCGCACGTGGTGGACGGCGCGAACGTCGTCACCGTGAAGCTGACCGACAAGCGCGAATTCAAGGCGAAGGTGGTCGGCGCCGACAAGCAGTCCGACGTCGCCGTGCTGAAGATCGACGCGAGCAACCTGCCGACCGTGAAGATCGGCGATCCGCGCCAGAGCAAGGTCGGCCAGTGGGTCGTCGCGATCGGCTCGCCTTACGGTTTCGATAACACGGTGACCTCGGGCATCATCAGCGCGAAGTCGCGCTCGCTGCCTAACGAGAACTACACGCCGTTCATTCAGACCGACGTGCCGGTGAATCCGGGCAATTCCGGTGGCCCGCTCTTCAATCTGCAAGGCGAAGTGATCGGTATCAACTCGATGATCTACTCGCAGACGGGCGGCTTCCAGGGCCTTTCGTTCGCCATCCCGATCAATGAGGCGATCAAGGTCAAGGACGACATCGTCAAGACCGGCCACGTGAGCCGTGGACGCCTGGGCGTCGCGGTGCAGGGCATGAATCAGACGCTCGCCAATTCGTTCGGCATGCAGAAGCCGCAAGGCGCGCTAGTCAGCTCGGTCGATCCGGGCGGCCCGGCGGCCAAGGGCGGTTTGCAGCCTGGCGACGTGATCCTGTCGGTGAACGGCGAACCTGTTGGTGACTCGGCCGATCTGCCGGCGCAGGTCGCGGGCCTGGCGCCGGGTACTTCGGCGACCGTGCAGGTCTGGCGCGACAAGGCCACCAAGGACCTGAAGGTGACCATCGGCTCGTTGGCTGATGCGAAGGTCGCCTTGGACAAGGCCGATCAGCCGACCCAGTTGCAAGGCCGGCTCGGCGTGGCGGTGCGGCCGCTGACGCCGGAAGAGAAGAGCGGCGCGTCGGTCTCGCACGGTCTGCTGGTGCAGCAATCGGGCGGCGCGGCGGAAAGCGCCGGCATTCAACCGGGCGACGTGATTCTCGCGGTCAACGGCCGGCCCATTTCGAGCGTCGATCAACTGAAGCAGATGATCGCCGGTGCCGGCAACAGCATCGCGTTGCTGATTCAGCGCGACAACGCGCAGATCTTCGTGCCGGTCGATCTCGGCTGACGAGTCGCGCGCGGCGGACGGCGCAGTCGCTCGAGCGGTTGGAAGTTTGACCGACGTTGCGGCTGATCTCATCGCGAATCGAAGTAATGCTTGCCGGTCCGTTGCATTTACTGCCAGCGGACCGGCAATTTTTATTTGGACCTTTGCATCGAAGAAGAGCGCTGTGCGCCACACGGCGTGGCGCATGGCGGTTTCCATTGACGCAGCCGGCGGCTTGGCACGCAGGTTGCGTCTGCCTTGATCCGGGCCCATTGCGGGACCGGATAAGCAGGCATAGGACCTCAACAAGGAGCGAACCGATGAAAACCCAACGCAATCAGCGAAGGATCGTAGCCGCCGCGGTTGCCGCAGCGCTCACGCTCGGTCTGGCGGGTGGCGCATACGCACAGCAGGCAAGCGAAACGACCGGCGGCACGACCACCGATCAATCCAGCGCGGGCAACGCCAACGGCGGCGGCCTGCCGCAAATCCAGCAGCAAGGCGACGTCTCGTTCGTGTCGGGCGGCGTCGGTCTCGACGAATCGAAGGCACTGCAGCAGGCGCAAAGCCAGTGGCCGCTGTCGCTGCGCTTCACGGGCCCGGGTTCCGACTTTCTCGCCGACGTTCATGTGCGCGTGGTCGATGCGCATAACGGTGAGGTGCTGAGCACCACGTCGCGCGGGCCGTATATGCTGGTGAAACTGCGCCCGGGCCGCTATACGGTGCATGCGCAGTACAAGGACCGCGACCAGTCAAAACCGGTAACGGTGCCGGCCAAGGGCACCGCGAGGGCCGCCTTCTACTGGAACACGCAGTAAGCCGGGCGCCGTTCTGGGCGGTGATGTGGCCAGCGCCGCACTCCGCGCAGGAAGGTTGCGCAATCGGCCGGACTTTGGCCGATAATGAAGCCACGGGTACCCCCGTGGCTTTTCTGTTTGCATGACCGCACACCATCACGGAGCCGAGACATGAGCGATGCCTTGACACCTCACGGGAGCTCAGGCGCGAGCACGGGCGGGCACACCATCGCGATCACCGGCAACACTCACCGGGTGCGGATGATCCACGGCGGTGTGACCATGGCCGATACGCAGGCGGGGCTGACACTGTCGGAAACCGGTCTGCCGGACGTGTTCTATTTCCCGCGTTCGGACGTGAACATGGCCAGGCTCGAGCGCTCGTCGCACACCACGCACTGTCCGTTCAAGGGCGACGCGTCGTACTTCCATCTGCGCACGGAAGACGGGCTGATCGAGAACGCCGTGTGGAGTTACGAAACGCCGCTCGAGTCGGCGATGCAGATCAAAGGGTATCTCGCGTTTTACGCTTCGCGTGTCGACCGCATCGATCAGACGTCCTGATCCCGCTGTCGCGCGTTCATCGGGGAGGCTGCCATGGAACTGAACGACGCGTTACGGATTCCGCTTGGCGCATCGGACGTCTGGGAGGCGTTGCAGGATCTTGCGCTGCTGCGCGCCAGCCTCGACAACTGCGAGTCGTTCACGCGCCTCGCGCACGGCGAATACGAATTGATCATGACCGTGCCGCTCGGTCCACTGCGCGCGCGCTACCAGGCGCGTGCCCACGTGGCCGGCCAGGATTCGGGTCCGGCGGACGCGCAGCGCCGCACCATCAACTTCAAAGCCCGCGCCGAAGGCATCGGCGCCTTGCGCGGTCAGATCGAAATACGCTTGCGCGCGGACGAAAGCGCGCACGGCGCCGATAGAGAGCGCGGTACGCGGATCGATTACACCATCTGGGCGACCTCGTCCGGCCCGCTTGCCGAACTGCCGACGCGGCAACTCGAAAACGCGCTGCATCAATTGGCCGACGACTTTTTCACCGAGTTCGAGGCTGTCGTGCGCGCCAAGCATGGGCAAGGTCCGAATCGCGCGCGCGGTTCGGCGGCGCGCCGCCAGCATGTGTTCCTGCGGCCGATCACGCTCGGCAATATGGCGCGGCGCGTGCGCTCGGATCACGGCAATGCGCTGCCCGGGCGCGCGGCCAGCGCTTCGCATGGAGCCGCGCATGGTGTATCGCATGGGGTCCCGCATCACGAGCCGAGTCCGCATGCGGTCCCGAACTGGGCCTGGGCCGCGATGATCTTTCTGGTCGCGCTACTGCTGTATGTCGCGCGCTGGATCAGCGAGCATTGAGTCTGATGGTGTCTGTCGTAGTTGTGGCGCGAGCGGTGGTTAGCGCCGCTGTCGCGCCGATGCGACTACGAAATCCTGGTGGCGTGCTACGAAACGTCGTCGGCTGAGTACAGGCGCGCGCGTCTTCACACTCACCCTCACACGCCGCGAAATTCCCGTCGCCATGCCGACGGCGACGTGCGGAACGCCTCCGCGAAATGTTGCCGTAACGAAGCGGTCGAGCCGAAGCCCGCGATGCCCGCGATCGCTTCCACCGACTCGTCGGTGCTCTCCAGCAATTGCTGCGCGCGAGCGAGCCGCTGCGCCAGCAGCCATGCACCGACAGTGGTGCCCGTGGCGAGCCGGAAGCGTCGCGTGAAGGTACGGCGGCTCATCAGCGCGCGCCCGGCCAGCGTGTCGAGCGTATGCGGCAACGTCAGATTGCCGCTCACCCAATCGAGCAGACCCGACAGCCGGTCGCCGCGCACATTCGGCGGCATCGGTTGCTGAACGTATTGCGCCTGGCCGCCTTGCCGATGCGGCGGCACCACCAGCCGACGCGCGACGTGATTCGCCACTTCGGCGCCGCACAGCTTGCGCATCACATGCAGACAGCAGTCGAGGCCGGCGGCGGTGCCGGCCGAGGTCAGCACATTGCCGTCGTCGACATAGAGCACGTTCGGGTCGAGGCGCACGCGCGGGTAGCGGCGCGCGAAGTCGTCGGCCCACGCCCAGTGCGTCGACGCCGGACGGTCGTCGAGGATGCCGGCGGCCGCCAGCACGAACGCGCCGAGGCAAAGCCCGACCAGTTGCGCGCCGCGCGCGTGGGCGGCGCGCAGCGCGTCGAGCAGCGCGGCGGGCGGTGTTTCGGCTGGGTCGCGCCAACTCGGCACGATGATCGTGTCCGCATCGGCGAGCGCTTCGAGTCCATGCGTGACGGCGATCGAAAAGCCGGCGGTGGTGGTCAGCGCGCCCGTTTCGGCCGCGCAGACGCGGAAGTCGAACTCCGGCACGCCGCCGCCGCTGCGGTCTTCGCCGAACACCACGCAGGGCACCGAAAGATGGAATGGACTGATGCGGTCGAACGCGACCACCGCGACGATGTGGCGCAGCGGTTCGCCGCGTGTCGCGACAGAGGAAGCGGAAGCAGAAGCAGAAGCAGAAGCAGAAGCAGAAGCAGAAGCAGAAGCAGAAGCAGAAGCAGAAACGGGCGTGGCCATCAGTCACCTCGAATTCCGACGATGGCCCGATTCTAGCGAATCTTGTCATTCGGGTCGCTGTCGGGAAGTTGGCCGCGAGGGAACAATGCAGTCATCGCCGCTGCTCGTTCCGAGTCCAAACCGGAGCCGGCCGCACCCCCTTTACCTGACCGAGGAATCTTGCCATGACCACACCGCGCCGTGCGCTGATCGTCATCGACGTGCAGAACGAATACGTGACCGGCGATCTGCCGATCGAATACCCGGACGTACAAAGCTCGCTCGCCAACATCGGCCGCGCGATGGATGCGGCGCAGGCCGCCGGCGTGCCGGTGGTGGTCGTGCAGAACTTCGCGCCGGCCAGCTCGCCGTTGTTCGCGCGTGGCAGCAGCGAGGCGGAGCTGCATCCCGTGGTGGGCGAGCGCGCTCGCGATCATTACGTGGAAAAGTCGCTGCCCAGCGCTTTCACCGGCACCGATCTCGCCGACTGGCTCGCCGCGCGTCAAATCGACACACTGACGGTGACCGGCTACATGACACACAACTGCGACGCGTCGACCATCAACCACGCGGTTCACTCGGGGCTGACCGTCGAATTCCTGCACGACGCGACGGGTTCGGTGCCGTATGAGAACAGCGCGGGTTTCGCCAGCGCGCAGGACATCCACCGGGTGTTCAGCGTGGTGCTGCAGTCGCGTTTCGCGGCGGTGGCGAGCACGGACGAGTGGCTCGCGGCGTTGCAGAGTGGGACGCCGTTGGAGCGGGGCAATATCTATGCTTCGAATCAGAAGGCAAGGGCGACGCGGGCCGCGGCGTAAAGAAAGCGCGGACGGTGGAGGCGTCCAGCGCTGCTATATAAGAATGCGGCGCTACGGCTCGGCGGGACAAACCAAGTAGAGAATGCGACATCACGCATGCCGCGCGTGAAACCAAGGCGGCGGGTCGCGCACCCGTCCGCCTTTTTTGCGTCGATCGCTTTCGTCAGGCGATCGGCTAACCGCCGCCGCTCCGCTGCGCATGCCCATTGCGCAACGCAGGGCTCAGCTTCAGCGCGTCGAACATGCCTTCGACCATCTGCAGGGCATGGGCGCCGAAATCCGTGGCGTCGGGCAAAAACAGCATGTCGCGCAGCGAACCGCTGACAAAGGCATGCACCATCGCGGCCGCCAGCTTCGTGTTCAGATCCGCGGGCAGTTGTCCTTTGGAGATGGCATTGCGCAGACCGCCTTGTATTTTCTGAAGCCCTTCGCGCATGTTGGTTTGATAGCGGACCATCACCGGGCCCATTTCCTCGACCAGCTCGCATTTCAGAAACAGGATGTCGAACACGCGCCGGCGACGCGGATCGTTGGCGGTGTCGCGTAGACAGACCGTGCAGATTTCCATCAGACGTCCGAGCGGATCGGGCTCGTTGGGATCTTGCGAGGCGGCTTTGAGTTCGTCCAGCGGCAAAAGCACGCGGTCGAACATTTCAGTGAACAGATCGCTTTTATGCGCGAAGTGCCAGTAGATCGCACCGCGCGTGACACCGGCGGCCTGCGCGATGTCGGCAAGCGACGTGCGCGATACGCCTTTCTCGAAGAAGACCCGTTCAGCCGCGTCAAGGATACTGTTGCGCGTCTCCTGCGCCTCTTCTTTGGTTCTTCTGACCATGTTGGAATTGACCTGCCCTGATTGTGGGGTTTTCCCGAGCGTTTTTAAGTACGCCCGATGACAATCCGTCTGCGGTTGAGCGAATTCTGAAGCAATCTTGCAAGCCCCCCCGGCCAGCAAGAGAATGAACGCACTTATACATGCATTCGTGAATGTATATATAATAGCATCCCACGATCGGATAGCCCAAGCCGTGACGACACGTTAATATCCGTCACTGTTGCCTTTCAAAACGCTCTTCGCGCCGTGCCCGGACGGGCGGCGCCGTGCGGCATTTCCCCGGTATGGCGCATTTCGCTCAGGATGCCCTGCAGGTTCGGTGTGCGTCCGCGGGTGTCCGGTCAGGCGTCGCAAGACGCATGTGTGCGCTGTCGTCCCCGGGGTAGGGATGCGCGCACTTTTTCATTCTCAGTCTTTGACAGAGGTCGCTCCATGCGCGTCGAACGGGTTCCATTCCGCTTAATCAGTGCCGCGACGGCTGCCGTATTGCTGGCAGCGTGCGGACCAAAACAATCTGCCCCGCCGCAACAGACGCCGGAAGTCGGCGTCGTCACCGTTCAGCCGACGGCCGTGCCCGTCGTCACCGAATTGCCCGGCCGCACCAGTGCCTTCCTCGTCGCGCAAGTGCGCGCGCGGGTCGACGGCATCGTGTTGCGCCGCGAGTTTACGGAAGGCGGCCAGGTCAAAGCGGGTCAACGTCTGTACAAGATCGATCCGGCGCCGTACATCGCCACGCTGAACAACGCGAAGGCAAGCCTGGCGAAGGCGCAGGCCAACCTCGTGTCGACCACGGCGCAGGCCAATCGCTACAAGGTGCTGGTTGCCGCCAACGCGGTCAGCAAGCAGGACTACGACAACGCGGTGGCTTCGGAAGGCCAGGCCGCGGCTGACGTCGCCGCGGGCAAGGCGGCGGTCGACACGGCGCAGATCAACCTCGGCTACACGGATGTGGTTTCGCCGGTGAGCGGTCAGGTCGGCATCTCGCAGGTCACGCCGGGCGCGTACGTGCAGGCAAGCGCCGCCACGTTGATGGCGACCGTGCAGACATTGGATCCGGTCTATGTGGACCTGACGCAATCGAGCCTCGACGGGCTGAAGCTGCGCCGCGACATGCAGGAAGGGCGCCTGAAGACCACGGGTCCGGACGCCGCCAGGGTGTCGCTGATTCTCGAAGACGGCCGCACCTATTCGGAGAAGGGCAAGCTGCAGTTCACCGACGTGACGGTCGATCAGGGTACCGGTTCGGTGACCGTGCGCGCGATCTTCAAGAACGCGGACAAGGTGCTGCTGCCGGGCATGTTCGTGCGCGCGCGCATCGAAGAAGGCGTCAACGAGAATGCGCTCGTCGTACCGCAAGTCGGCATCACGCACGATCAGAAGGGTCAGCCGACCGCGCTGGTCGTCGGTGACGACAATAAGGTGGCGTTGCGTCAGCTGGTCACGTCGGGCACGTACGGTTCGAACTGGGTTGTCGAAAGCGGCCTGAAGCCGGGCGACCGCGTGATCGTGCAGGGCACCGACAAGGCGAAGCCCGGCATGCAGGTCAAGACCGTTGCCGCGCAACTTCCCGCCACACCCGCTTCCGGCGCTGCTGCTCAGAGCGCGCCGGCCGCCAGCGGTGCTGCGCAGACGGCACAACCTGCCTCCGCTGCATCGGGCGCGTAATAACAGGGAGCCCGCCTCATGGCAAAGTTCTTTATTGATCGCCCGATTTTTGCATGGGTGATCGCCATTATTCTGATGCTCGCGGGTATCGCGTCGGTCTTTACGTTGCCGATCGCGCAGTACCCGACCATCGCGCCGCCGGCCGTGCAGATCAGCGCGACGTACCCGGGCGCATCGGCGAAGACGGTGGAAAACACCGTCACGCAGGTGATCGAGCAGCAGATGAGTGGTCTCGACCACTTGCTGTATCTGTCGTCCACCTCGGACGACTCGGGTACGGCAACCATCACGCTGACGTTCGCGGCCGGCACCAATCCTGACATCGCGCAGGTGCAGGTGCAGAACAAGCTGCAGCTCGCCACGCCGCTCCTGCCGCAAGCCGTGCAGCAGTTGGGCACCAAGGTCACGAAGTCGAGCAGCAGCTTCTTGCTGGTCATGGCGTTCGTGTCCGAAGACGGCAGCATGAACAAGTACGACCTGGCGAACTACGTCGCGTCGAACATTCAGGATCCGGTCAGCCGTATCGACGGCGTGGGCACGGTGACGCTGTTCGGTTCGCAGTACGCCATGCGGATCTGGCTGGACGCGAACAAGCTGACCAACTTCGGCCTCACGCCGGTGGACGTCGAAACCGCGTTGCAAGCGCAGAACGTGCAGGTCGCGGGCGGTTCGCTCGGCGGCACGCCTTCCGTGCCGGGCCAGGTGCTGCAGGCCACCATCACGGAAGCCACGCTGCTCAATACGCCTGAACAGTTCGGCAACGTGCTGCTGAAGGTGAATCAGGACGGTTCGCGTGTCCGCATCAAGGACGTGGCCCGCATCGAGCTGGGCGGCGAAAACTACAACTTCGACACCAAGTACAACGGCCAGCCGACGGCAGGCTTCGGTATTCAGCTCGCTACCGGCGCGAACGCGCTGGCCACCGCGAAGGCGGTGCGCGCGAAGATCGATGAACTGTCGAAGTACTTCCCGCACGGTCTGGTCGTGAAGTATCCGTACGACACCACGCCGTTCGTGCGCCTGTCGATCGAAGAAGTGGTCAAGACGCTGCTCGAAGGTATCGTGCTGGTGTTCCTGGTCATGTACCTGTTCCTGCAGAACCTGCGCGCCACGCTGATCCCGACGATCGCCGTGCCGGTGGTGCTGCTGGGCACGTTCGCGATCATGGGTCTGGTCGGCTTCTCGATCAACACGCTGTCCATGTTCGGCCTCGTGCTGGCAATCGGCTTGCTGGTGGACGATGCAATCGTGGTGGTGGAAAACGTCGAGCGGGTGATGCAGGAAGAGGGCTTATCGCCTCGAGATGCAACCCGCAAGGCGATGGATCAGATTACCGGCGCGCTGGTCGGCGTGGCGCTCGTGCTGTCGGCGGTGTTCGTGCCGGTGGCGTTCTCGGGCGGTTCGGTCGGCGCAATTTACCGGCAGTTCTCGCTGACGATCGTGGCGGCCATGGTGCTGTCGGTGCTGGTTGCGTTGATTCTGACGCCGGCATTGTGCGCGACGATTCTCAAGCCGATCGAACAGGGGCATCAGGAAAAAACCACCGGCTTCTTCGGCTGGTTCAACCGCACCTTCAACAAGAGCCGCGACAAGTATCACTCGGGCGTGCACCACGTGATCAAGCGCTCGGGCCGTTGGCTGATCATTTATATGGTGGTGATTTTCGCGGTCGGCCTGCTGTTCGTGAAGTTGCCCAAGTCGTTCCTGCCTGACGAAGACCAGGGCACGATGTTCGTGCTGGTGCAAACGCCGTCGGGCTCGACGCAGGAAACCACGGCGCGCGCGTTGAAGGACGTGTCCGACTATCTGCTCAATACCGAGAAGAGCATCGTCGAATCGACCTTTACCGTGAACGGCTTCAGCTTCGCCGGCCGTGGCCAGAATGCGGGTCTCGTGTTCGTGCGGATGAAGGATTACTCGCAACGTCAGCACTCGGATCAGAAGGTGCAGGCGTTGGTGGGCCGTCTCTTCATGCACTTCGGCAGCTACAAGAACGCGCTGGTGTATCCGGTGAATCCGCCGTCGATTCCTGAACTCGGCACGGCCGCGGGTTTCGACTTCGAATTGCAGGATCGCGCGGGCGTCGGACACGAAAAGCTGATGGAAGCACGCAATATGTTGCTGGGCATGGCGGCGAAAGATCCGACGCTGGCTCAGGTGCGTCCGAACGGCCTGAACGACACGCCGCAGTTCAAGGTGGATATCGACCACGAGAAGGCTTCGGCCCTCGGCGTGTCGCTGTCCGCGATCGATCAGACGTTCTCGATCGCGTGGGCGTCGCAGTACGTGAACAACTTCCTCGATACGGACGGCCGGATCAAGAAGGTGTATCTGCAAGGCGACGCGCCGTTCCGCATGAAGCCGGAAGACCTGAACGCGTGGTACGTGCGCAATACCGCGGGTGGCATGGTGCCGTTCTCGTCGTTCGCCAGCGGCACGTGGACCTACGGTTCGCCGAAGCTGGAGCGCTACAACGGTATTTCCGCGGTGGAAATCCAGGGTGCGGCGGCACCGGGCAAGTCGACCGGTCAAGCCATGACGGCCATGGAAGCGCTCGTGGCGAAGCTGCCGGCCGGCGTGGGCTACGAGTGGACGGGTCTGTCGCTGCAGGAACGCCAGTCGGGTTCGCAGGCGCCGATTCTGTACGGCATCTCGATCCTCGTCGTGTTCCTGTGTCTCGCGGCACTGTATGAAAGCTGGTCGATCCCGTTCTCGGTGATCATGGTGGTGCCGCTCGGCGTGATCGGCGCACTGCTGGCCGCTACGCTGCGCGGACTCGAGAACGACGTGTTCTTCCAGGTAGGTCTGTTGACCACGGTGGGTCTGTCGGCGAAGAACGCGATTCTGATCGTGGAATTCGCCCGCGAGCTGCAGCAGGGTGAAGGCATGGGGCCGATCGAGGCCGCGCTGGAAGCAGCGCGTCTGCGGTTGCGCCCGATTCTGATGACCTCGCTCGCGTTCATTCTCGGCGTGATGCCGCTCGCGATCAGCAACGGCGCGGGTTCGGCCAGCCAGCACGCGATCGGTACCGGCGTGATCGGCGGGATGTTGACGGCGACCTTCCTCGCCATTTTCATGATCCCGATGTTCTTCGTCGTGATCCGCGCGAAATTCGGCGGCGAAAAGGAAGACCCGGATGAGGCGCTCGCACACTACAACCAGCACCATCCGCATGACGGCCAAGGCGGCGGTTCGGCGGGCGGGTCGGCTGATGAAGGCTCGGGCAAGGACGGACATTGAGATGCAAAAACACTCTCTGATTGCAGTGGCGGTCGCGCTGTTCGCCGCGGGTTGCACGATGGCGCCGAAGTACGAGCGCCCGGCGGTGCCCACGACGAGCACCTTCCCGACCGGCGGCGTGTACGACACGCAGCCGGGCGCGACCCAGCCGGGCGCGAGCCAGACCGACGCGACCCAGACGGGCAAGCAGCAGCCCGGGGTGACGAACGCCGCGCGCAGCGCGAACGGCCAGGCCGCGGTGGATATCGGCTGGCGCGATTTCTTCGTCGATCCGCGTATGCAGCGGTTGATCGAGATCGCGCTGAAGAACAACCGCGATCTGCGCGTGTCGGTGCTGAACATGCAGGCGTCGGCGGCGCAGTACCGCATCGTTCGCGCCGGTCTGCTGCCGACGCTCGAAGCCGCGGCTTCGCAAAGCAAGCAACGTACGCCGAAGAATCTGTCATTCGCGGGGCAGACGATCACCAACACGTATTCGGTCGGTCTGAACGCGTCTTGGGAAATCGACTTCTTCGGGCGGATTCAGAGCCTGAAGGATCAGGCGTTGGCGCAATACCTGGCTACGGCTCAGGCGCGCAAGGCGGCGGAAATCTCGCTGGTCTCGCAGGTCGCGACCCAGTACATGACCGTGCTCGAGCTCGACGATCTGTTGAAAGTCACGCAGAACACGCTGAAGACCTCGCAGGAATCGTATCGGATCGCCAAGCTGCAGTTCGACAACGGCACCGGTTCGGAGCTGGATCTGCGTCAGTCGCAAACCGTGGTCGAGCAGGCTCAGGCCAACCTGCAGCAGCAGATGCGTCTGCGGGCGCAAGCGGATAACGCGCTCGTGCTGCTGATCGGCGAGCCGTTGCCGGACGATCTGCCTCCGGGCATGACGCTGGACAACCAGAACCTCCTGACCGATATTCCGGCGGGTCTGCCGTCCGACCTGCTGACGCGCCGTCCGGACATCATGGAGGCCGAGGAAAATCTGCTGGCCGCCAACGCGAACATTGGTGCGGCGCGCGCGGCGTTCTTCCCGAAGGTCTCGCTGACCGGCAGCTTCGGCACGCTCAGCCCGTCGCTCGGCGGTCTGTTCAAGCCGGGTTCGGCGGCGTGGAGCTTCGCGCCGTCGATCACGCTGCCGATCTTCGAGGGCGGCCAGAATCTCGCCAACCTCGATCTCGCCAACATCCAGAAGAAAGTCCAGATCGCCACGTATGAGAAAGCGATCCAGTCGGCCTTCCGCGATGTGGCGGACGCTCTGGCAGCGCGTGGCACGTACGATCAGCAGATTCAGGCGCTGGAGCGCAATACGTTTGCCGAACAGCGCCGGCTGGATCTGTCGAACCTGCGTTATACGAACGGTGTCGACAGCTATCTGACCGTGCTGACCGCGCAGACCGATCTGTATTCATCGCAGCAGTTGCTGGTCACGGCCCGCATGGAACGTCTGCAGAACCTGGTGACGTTGTATCAGGTACTCGGTGGCGGCTGGATTGAACATAACGGCGATCAGCCGCGTCCGGCCGATGCACCGGTCGATTACGGTGCGGCAAGCGCGCCGGTGGCGGCTTCGGCGGCCACGGCGGGTTGAGACTCGATGTAGCGTCGGGTGCGTAGGGCGGGTTTCAGTTTCAGGAAAGCCGTCCTGCGCGGCCCGTCATAAAAAAACGCCACGGCAATTGCGCCGTGGCGTTTTTTTTATCCGCAGCGCTTGCGTGATCTCTCGTTCGCGCAAGCGCCCTAAGCGTTGTGTGCCGCTCAGTGCACGTCCACTGCGCGCAGCATATCGTCGCCGCGCGGTTCGTTGCCGCCGCGTCCGTCGAAATCATGTCCGGCGCTGCGAATTTCGCACTGTGCTTTTTTCTCGCTCTTCACGCCGTTGAAGATCAGATTCAGCACCACAGCCGACACCGACGCCAACAGAATCCCGCTATGCAACAGCGGCGAGAGCGCCGGCGGCAGCTTCGAGAAGAAATGCGGCGACACCACCGGCACGAGACCCAGGCCGATACTGACCGCGACGATGAACAGGTTGTGGTGATTCTTCACGAAGTCGACCTTCGACAGCACCTTGATGCCGTTTGCCGCGACCATGCCGAACATCACGATGCCCGCGCCGCCGAGCACGAAAGCCGGCACTGACGCGACCACTTGCGCCATCTTCGGGAACAGGCCCAGCAGCACCAGAATCACGCCGCCCATCGCGCAGACAAAGCGGCTTTTCACGCCGGTCACGCCGATCAGGCCGACGTTCTGCGAGAACGAGGTATGCGGGAACGAGTTGAAGATACCGCCGATCAACGTGCCCAGGCCGTCGACGCGCAAGCCGCGCACCAGCGTCTTCTGATCGACCGGACGGTCCACCATGTCGCCGACCGCGAGGAACATGCCGGTCGATTCGATGAAGGTGACGAACATCACGGTGACCATCGTCGCGATCGAGAGCGGATCGAAGTGCGGCAGGCCGAAGTGGAACGGCATGACGAAGCCGACCCACGGCGCGTGCGTGACGCCTTCCATGTTGACGCGGCCGATCGCCAGCGCGATCACGAAGCCGGCGACAATGCCGAGCAGCACCGAGATATTGGCAAGGAAGCCCTTGGCGAACTTGTTGATCAACAGAATCAGCATCAGCACGATCAGCGAGAGGCCGAGATAGATCGGATTGCCGTAATCAGGATTGCCCACGCCGCCTGCCGCCCAGTTGATGCCGACTTCCATCAGCGACAAACCGATCACCGAGATCACCACGCCGATCACGACCGGCGGGAAGAACCGCAGCAGCTTGCCGACCGCGGGCGCGAGCAGAATGCCGACCACACCGGCCGCGATCGTCGAGCCGAAAATATCGAGAATGCCGAGCGAGGGATTGGTGCCGATCGCGACCATCGGACCGACGGCCGCGAATGTGCAACCCATGATGACCGGCAGACGAATGCCGAAAATCCACAGACCGAGCGTCTGAATCAACGTGGCGATGCCGCAGGAAAACAGGTCGGCGCTGATCAGGAACGCGATCTGGTCTTTCGGCAACTTGAGCGCCGCGCCGATGATCAGCGGCACTGCGACGGCGCCGGCATACATCACCAGAACGTGCTGAATGCCGAGCGTGAGCAACTGGCCTGCGGGCAGTCGTTCGTCGCACGGGTGAACCGTGTTCGATTGCATATCGTCTGTCTCCACCATCTGAGTTTTTGGGATGGCTCCAAGGTATCGGGGACTAAAAAGCGCAACAAGACCACTGGGGCCTATTCCGGCATTCCCGGTGACGATATGCGTGGGGGCGTTTTGAAAGCCAAAAGAAATGCGCGGACCTGGTCCATCGGCGGTCAGCCCCTTGCAGTGGCGATGTGCGGCGGTGCGTCGCGCGAGTCCGGATTGACGCGATATGTGTGAGAATCAATGAGGTGTATCTCGCTCACCGCATAGTCCTGTTTTGATGTGACTCGCGGCGCAGGCGGGTTAACCCGCGATTCGCGATTTTCGGCGTGCGTTTGGGCATGCTTTTCAAGCGCCGCGCCGATGCGGAAAAATACGCTTTTCGGGCAGCTTTCGCGTGCCCGTATTCATCCTCAATTTGACGCTCTATCGCCCATGAGTTTTCTCGGCATCGACCTCGGCACCGGTTCCCTCAAAGTCGCAATCGTCGACGAAAACGCTCGCGAGCAGGCGGTGGCGAGCGTCGCGTATCCCATCGAAACGCCGCAGGCGGGTTGGGCGGAGACATCGGTGCAAACGTGGTGGCGCGCGCTATGCGAAGCCGCCGCGCGTTTGCCCGAGGGCTTGCGTCGCGATGTGCGGGCCATCGGTTTTTCCGGGCAGATGCACGGCGTCGTGTTGACCGACGCAGCGGGCGAGGCCGTGCGGCCCGCCATGCTGTGGCCCGACACGCGCGCGCTGACCTTGCTCGACGCGTGGCCCGAGCCGCAGCCGAATCCAGTTGCGCCGGGCATGGCCGGTCCGTTGCTGCGCTGGATCGTGTTGCACGAACCGCAGTCCGCGAGCCGCACGCGCTGGGCGCTGCAGCCGAAAGACTGGCTGCGCGTCGCACTGGGCGGCGCGGTGGCGACCGATCCCTCCGACGCCTGCGCGACCGCGCTCGCCGATCCGGCCGGCGTGTGGGACGCGGCGCTGCTCGATCGGCTCGAGATTCCGCACGAATGGTTCGCGCCGCTGGCGCCGTCCTATGCGGCGGGTGGTGTGTTGTCGGAGAACGCGGCGCGGGCGCTGGGTTTGCGCGCTGGCATCGTGCTCGCCACCGGCGCGGCCGACACGCCTTGCGCCGCGCTCGGCAGCGGGCTCGCGCACGATGGCGATGCGTTGCTGACCACT
Organism: Paraburkholderia dipogonis; assembly: GCF_042680985.1. Taxonomy (NCBI): domain Bacteria; kingdom Pseudomonadati; phylum Pseudomonadota; class Betaproteobacteria; order Burkholderiales; family Burkholderiaceae; genus Paraburkholderia; species Paraburkholderia dipogonis. The sequence goes on from NZ_JBHUFR010000023.1 coordinate 156,959, forward strand.
GGCACCGGCGGGCAAATCGTCGTGCTGGCCGAGCACGCGCCCGCGGCGGTCAAGGGCTTGCATCGTTATCGCGCGGCGAGCGATCACTGGTATCGGATGGCGGCGATGCAGAACGTCGGCATCGCGCTCGAACGTACGCGCGGGTGGCTGTCGTATGAATGGGCCGATGCGTATCGGGACGCGTTCGGTGACGCGACGAATGCGACGAACGCGACCACCACATCCAATGCGAACACAGCGGCCGCATCCGGCCTCACGTTCCTGCCGTACCTCACCGGCGAACGCACGCCCTGGCTCAATCCGATGGCGCGCGGCGGCTGGCTCGGCCTCGCGCTCGATCACACGCGCGGCACGATGATGCGTGCCGCGTTCGAAGGCGTCGCGTTCTCGCTGCGTGCCGGCCTTGACGCGATCCGTGCGAGCGGCGCGACGGTGACGGCATTGAAGCTGGCGGGTGGCGGTTCCGTCGACGCCCGCTGGCGCCAGTTGCTCGCCGATGCGCTGAATGTCGAGTTGCACGCAGTCGATTGTCCGAATGCGGCGCCGCGTGGCGCGGCGATTCTCGGCGGTCTTGCAAGCGGGCATTGGCACGCGCGCGATCTTGCCGCGCTTGCGCCGGGCGCGACGCGTGTCGCAAGTCCGCGAGGCGATGCGGCGCTTGCCGAGCGCTATGAGCGCTTTCTCGATCTCTACGGACGAGTCGAAACATGGTTCGCCGGCACGCCGTCGCAATGAGCGAATGTCATGTCAGGTTCAGACAATGGCGTGACGCACTTTGCAATACTATTACGTTTTTCGCGCGCTAACGTATGAGTCGGCGCAGTGCGCCGAACGCCGATGATGACGTGCCCGAGTAAGGCGCACGCATGAGGCGCACGAACCAACCGCAGCACCGAATCGCAACACATGCGCGCCGCAACGCAGTCCGCCGCGACGCGCCTTGCCTCGACAGACTCATAGGAGCATTCACGATGAAGACCAAAGCAGCAATCGCATGGAAAGCCGGCGCGCCGTTGACGATCGAAGAAGTCGATCTGGAAGGGCCTCGTGCCGGTGAAGTCCTGATCGAAGTGAAGGCCACGGGCATCTGCCATACCGATTACTACACGCTCTCCGGCGCGGACCCCGAAGGCATCTTTCCGGCGATTCTCGGGCACGAAGGCGCGGGCGTGATCGTCGATACCGGTCCAGGCGTCGGCACGCTGAAGAAGGGCGATCACGTCATTCCGCTCTATACGCCGGAATGCCGTCAGTGCAAGTTCTGCCTGTCGCGCAAGACCAATCTTTGTCAGGCAATCCGTTCGACGCAAGGCAAGGGTTTGATGCCCGACTCGACCTCGCGCTTCTCGCTCGACGGCAAGCCGCTGTTTCACTACATGGGCACGTCGACGTTTTCGAACTACATCGTCGTGCCGGAAATCGCGGTGGCGAAAGTGCGTGAAGACGCGCCTTTCGACAAGATCTGCTACATCGGTTGCGGTGTGACGACCGGTGTCGGTGCGGTCGTGTATTCGGCGAAGGTCGAGGCGGGCGCGAATGTCGTGGTGTTCGGTCTCGGCGGCATCGGTTTGAATGTGATCCAGGGCGCGAAGATGGTCGGCGCGGACAAGATCATCGGTGTGGACATCAATCCGGGACGTGTCGAACTGGCGAAGAAATTCGGCATGACGCACTTCATCAACCCGAACGAAGTCGAGAACGTGGTCGATCACATCGTGCAGCTCACCGATGGCGGCGCGGACTACTCGTTCGAATGTATCGGCAACACGAAGGTGATGCGTCAGGCGCTCGAATGCACGCATAAGGGCTGGGGCCAGTCGTTCATCATCGGCGTGGCGGCGGCGGGTGAAGAGATCAGCACGCGGCCGTTCCAGCTGGTGACGGGCCGCGAGTGGAAAGGCTCGGCATTCGGCGGCGCGCGCGGCCGCACCGATGTGCCGAAGATCGTCGACTGGTACATGGAAGGCAAGATCAATATCGACGATCTGATTACGCACCGTCTGCCGCTCGAGCGCATCAACGAGGGCTTCGATCTGATGAAGAAGGGCGAGTCGATCCGCTCGGTCGTGCTGTACTAAACCGGAGGTTCCTCATGCTCGAACTCTTGTCATCGCATGCCTGTCATGGCGGCGAGCAGCGCATCTATCGGCACGACTCGCAGACCATCGGCCTGTCGATGCGCTTCTCCATCTATCTGCCGCCGCAGGCCCTGCAGGCCAACGCGAACGTGCCCGCGCTGTTCTATCTCGCGGGTCTCACTTGCACGGAAGAAACCTTTCCGGTCAAAGCCGGCGCACAGCGCTTTGCCGCGCAGCACGGCATCGCGCTGATCGCGCCGGATACCAGTCCGCGCGGCGCGGGCGTGCCGGGCGAAAGCGCGGCGTGGGACTTCGGCGTGGGCGCGGGCTTTTACGTCGATGCCACCCAGCCGCCGTGGGCGCAGCACTACCGGATGTACTCGTACGTGCGGGACGAACTGCGTGAAACGGTGCTCGCGAATCTGCCGGTGGACGGCGCGCGGCTAGGCATTTTCGGGCATTCGATGGGCGGTCACGGCGCGTTGATGCTCGCGTTGCGCAATCCGGAGATCTATCGGTCGGTGTCGGCGTTCGCGCCGATCGCCGCGCCGACGCGTTGCCCGTGGGGCGAGAAAGCGTTCAGCGGCTATCTGGGCGACGACCGCGAAGCGTGGAAGCAGTACGACGCGAGCGAACTGGTCGCGCGTACGTCGCGCAAGTTCCCGGAAGGGATTCTGGTCGATCAGGGGCTCGCGGATCAGTTCCTCGCGGAGCAACTGAATCCGGATGTGTTCGAAGCCGCTTGCGAGGCCGCAGGTCAACCGCTGACGTTGCGTCGCCATGCGGGCTACGACCACGGCTATTACTTCATCTCGACGTTCATCGAGGGTCATCTCGCGCATCACGCGAAGGTGCTGCTCGGCTGAAGTCGCGCAGGACGACGATGGCGCTATGCAGATGCAATGCCGCCATCGTCCCTGAAGACTCAATGCCGTCTCAACAAACTCCCGCCGTACACCGCCGCCGACAGCACGGTGATCCAGAAGCTCGTCGGCCAATCGGTATAGAACGCGAGCGTCAAACCGAGCCACGCCTGCAGCAGCGCGAACACCGCGGCGAGCACGAGACCCGCTGAGAGGCGCGTCGTCATGTTCTGCGCGGCGGCGGCCGGGCCGACCATCAGCGTGAACACCAGCAGCACGCCGACGATCTGCGTGCACGCCGCCACGGCGAGCGCCGCGATTGCGAGAAACAGCACGGACACGAGGCGCAACGACACGCCCTTGGCTTCGGCCAGCTCCGGCTGCAACGAAGCGAACAGCAGCGGCCGCATGATCGCCGCGAGCGCCAGCAAACTCACGACGCCCAAGCCCGCCAGCACGCCGAGCGTCGACGCATTCACGCCGAGCACGTTGCCGAACAGCAGCGCGGTGACCTGAGTCGCGTACGCGGTGAAGAAGTGCAGAAACAGCAAGCCGAAACCGAGCGACAGCGAAAGGATCACGCCGATCGCCACGTCGCGTCCGGCGAGGCGTTCGCCGAGCGCGCCCATGCCGACGCCCGCCGCCAGAGTGAAGCCGATCATCCCCCAGATCGGAGAGATGCCGATCAGCACCGCGCCGGTCGCGCCGGTGAAGCCGACGTGCGAGAGCGCGTGGCCCGCGAAGGTCTGTCCGCGCATCACCAGAAAATAGCCCACCACGCCGGCCAGCACCGCGACGATCCCCGACGCCGCGAATGCGTTCACCATGAAATCGTATTCAAACATCGTGCTTGTGTCCGTCGCGTGAGTCGTGCTGATGTGAGTGGCCATGCGAATGGGAATGCGCGTGGCCGTGGCCGCCGTTCTCGTCGTGTTCGTGCTCGTGATCGTGCTTTTCCACTTCGACGTCGCCGGACATCACGAAGATGCGGCCGTTCACGCGCATCACGTCGATCGGCGAGCCGTAGAGGCGCGACAGGACCGGCCGCGTGATCACTTCGTCGACGGTGCCGAGCGCCGCCACGCCGCTGCCGAGATACAGCACGCGATCGAGCGCGTGCAGCAGCGGGTTCAGTTCATGCGCCGAAAACAGCACCGCGATGCCGAGTTCCTGTTGCACGCGCCGCACCAGTTCGACCACGCTCTTCTGATGATGCGGATCGAGACTGATCAACGGCTCGTCGAGCAGGAGCAGCTTCGGATTGCCGAGCAGGCACTGCGCGAGCAACAGCCGCTGACGCTCGCCGCCCGACAGTTCCGACAACGGCCGCTCGGCCAGCTTGCGGCCGCCCACCAGATCCAGCACGCGTTCGACATCGGCGCGCGTGGTGGCGTCCGCATGCGGCAAGCCCCAGCGATGGCCGTCGGCGGCCATCGCGACGAAATCGCGGCCACGCACGCGGCGGCCGGCCAAGGCAGTGCGTGTCTGCGGCATATAGCCGATCGACGCGTTGCCGCGCTCGACCGATTGTCCCAGCACGCGGATCGCGCCCTGAGCGGCAGGCACGAGACCGAGCACGGCGCGCATCAGCGTCGTCTTGCCCGCGCCGTTAGGCCCGAGCACGCCGATAAATTCGCCCTGGTTCACCACGAAGCCGGTGTCGCGCAGAATCGTGCGGTCGCCGAGTTCGAGCGTGACGTGTTCGAGTTCGAGCACGGGTGCGGTGCTGGGCACACGCGCTGGCGCGCCGCGGCCAGTCTGGGTCATGGGGTTTTTCCTTTCGCGCCTGAAGCCGCAGCCGCACTGGCGCCGTTCGCATCGCCCGCGGCCAGCGCCGTGCCCAGCGCGTCGAGCTGCGTCAGCATCCACGTCTGATAGGTCTTGCCGGCCGGTTCGGTCTCGGTGACGCTCATGGTCGGCACCTTCGATTGCTGCGCGAGCTTCAACATGCGTTTGGTCAGGGCCTCGGTTGCCTGGCTGTTATAGATCAGAACACGCACGCGCTTTTCGCGCAGGTCGCGTTCGAACGCGGCGATGTCGGCCGCGCTGGCTTCGGTGTCGTTCATGGTGGCGAGCTGGAAGCGCAGATTGCGCATCGTCAGGCCCACCGCGTCGGACATGTAGCCGAACACCGGTTCGGTTGCCGTCACCGGCACGCCCGCGTAGCGGCCATGCAGCTCGGCGACCTTGGCGTCGACCGGTTTCAGCGAATCGAGAAACTTCGCGAGGTTCGCATCGTACGCCGACTTGTGCGCCGGGTCAGCCGCGACGAGCGCCTCGCTCACCGCGCGCGCCACTTTCGGCATGGTCGCCGGTTCGTACCAGAGGTGCGGATTGTCGCCGCCTTTCTTGCCGACGAGATCGGCCGCGACGATCGTCACGCGCTTCGCTCCCTTCGACGCCGCCAGCATTTTTGCCATCCACGGATCGTAGTCGGCGCCGTTGTAGACCACAAGGCTCGCATGCTGCAACGCACGCGCGGTCTTCGGGCTCGCTTCGAACAGATGCGGGTCCTGGTCCGGATTGCTGAGGATGCTCGTCACGTCGACGCGATCGCCGCCGAGTTGCTGCACCACGTCGCCGTAAAAATTCTCTGCCGCGACCACTGGGATTTTTGCATCTGCGGCCATCGCCGCGTGGCCGAACGCGAAAACGGCGGCGCTTACCGCGACGTACTTCGACAGCTTCAGCGCACGCTGTGCCCCGTTCAACATCGAGCCGAATTTCTTCATCGTTGTGTCCTGCTGCGTGAGAGTTGAATGAACCACTGACGTTATGAGGGACGTGTGCGTTATGCCGGCTTCATGGCGGCTGAAGCACCCGTGGGCCGCGCCGCGCGAGCACACAGCGCGCATAGACCGCTCAGTTCGACCACCTGCCGATGCACTTCGAAACCATGTGCCGGCGCGCTATGCGACAACTGTTCGGCGAGGTCGTCACCGGGAATCTCGACGGTCGCGCCGCAGCCGTCGCACATCAGAAACTGGCTGCGATGCGGCACGCCGACTTCGCAGCAGGCCACGAACGCGTTCTTCGATTCGATCCGATGCACGAAGCCATGCGCGAGCAGAAAATCCAGCGCGCGATATACGGTTGTCGGCGGCACACGGCCGCGTGCCGGCTCGAGCGCATTTAGCAGTTCATAAGCGCCGACCGGCCGCTCGCTGGCGACAATCGCCGCGTACACCTGACGACGCAGCGGCGTCAGCGCGAGCCCGTGCAACGCGGCATGCGCTTCCGCATGCGCGAGGCGCACGGCATGGTGTTCTGCAGCGGATGTGGCCATCGGCGGAGACTCCTGACGAAACGGTAGCAAGCGAAATCACGACCATTCGGCTTCGAAAGCGAAGCAAGGTCGCAATGATATAACGTATCTCGAAATTTTGGCAGCGGGACGAGCAGAAAGCAGATTGGCTGTCTTCGATTTCTCGTACTAGTGTTGTTCGGGGTGGATGAGGGGGTGCCGGAATCCTGCCGCGCTGCACCATCGAAATCTGCTCGGGCGCCTTGACATGGCCCGGTGCGTATCCGATCATTCGATCACTAACAGAGCAATTGTTCGCGCGATGAGCGTTCGCTCACCGCGCCTCAAGAAGCGAAACGAACCGGAGACGAGCAGTGGCGGCACGATTGCAAGACAAGGTGGCCATTCTGACGGGCGCGGCAAGCGGAATCGGTGAAGCCGTGGCGCGCCGATATCTGGACGAAGGCGCGCGCTGCGTGCTGGTCGACGTGAAGCCGGCCGACAGTTTCGGCGATTCGCTGCGTGCCACTTACGGCGATCGCGTGCTGACCGTGAGCGCCGACGTCACGCGCCGCGACGATATCCGGCGCATCGTGGCGAGTACGTTGGAGCGCTTCGGGCAAATCGACATTCTCTTCAACAACGCGGCGCTGTTCGACATGCGCCCGATCCTCGACGAATCCTGGGACGTGTTCGACCGCCTCTTCGCGGTCAACGTGAAGGGCATGTTCTTCCTGATGCAAGCCGTGGCGCGAAAGATGGTCGAGCAGGGCCACGGCGGCAAGATCATCAATATGTCGTCGCAAGCGGGGCGGCGCGGCGAGGCGCTCGTGTCGCACTACTGCGCGACCAAGGCGGCCGTGCTCAGCTACACGCAATCCGCGGCATTGGCGCTTGCGCCGCACAAGATCAATGTGAACGGCATCGCGCCGGGTGTCGTCGATACGCCGATGTGGAACGAAGTCGACGCGCTCTTCGCGCGCTATGAAAACCGCCCGCTCGGCGAGAAGAAACGCCTTGTCGGCGAAGCAGTGCCGCTCGGCCGCATGGGCGTGCCGGACGATCTGACCGGCGCCGCTCTGTTCCTCGCCTCGGCGGATGCCGACTACATCACTGCGCAAACCCTGAACGTCGACGGCGGCAACTGGATGAGCTGAGTCCGCGCCGTTCATCGTCATTTTCGTAGAACAAACGCTGCACTACATAACGTACGAGAAAGGAGACAAACACATGAAGCCAGCCCTCAAATCCACGCTAAAGGCGCTCAGTGCCGGCGCTGTCGCATGCTTTGCATTGAGCGCGTCGGCGGCGACTGTGACGATCGCCACGCTGAACAATCCGGACATGATCGAGTTGAAGAAGCTCTCGCCCGAATTCGAAAAAGCGAATCCGGACATCAAGCTGAACTGGGTGATTCTCGAAGAAAACGTGCTGCGTCAGCGCGCCACGACCGACATCACGACCGGCAGCGGCCAGTTCGACGTGATGACGATCGGCGCGTACGAAACGCCGCAATGGGGCAAGCGCGGCTGGCTCACGCCGCTCACGAACCTGCCCGCTGATTACGATCTGAACGACGTCGTGAAGACGGCCCGCGACGGCCTTTCGAGCGGCGGCCAGTTGTATGCGCTGCCGTTCTACGTCGAAAGCTCGATGACGTATTACCGCAAGGACCTGTTCGAGAAGGCCGGTCTGAAGATGCCCGACCAGCCGACTTACGACCAGATCAAGCAATTCGCCGACAAGCTCACGGACAAAGCCAACGGCATTTACGGCATCTGTCTGCGCGGCAAGGCGGGCTGGGGCGAAAACATGGCTTACGGCACGACGGTGGTGAACACCTTCGGCGGCCGCTGGTTCGACGAGAAATGGAACGCGCAGCTCACCTCGCCGGAATGGAAAAAGGCGATGACCTTCTACGTCGATCTGCTGAAGAAGGACGGCCCTCCGGGAGCGAGCTCGAATGGCTTCAACGAGAACCTGACGCTGATGTCCTCCGGCAAGTGCGCGATGTGGATCGACGCCACGGTGGCGGCCGGCATGCTCTACAACAAGCAGCAATCGCAGATTGCCGACAAGGTCGGTTTCGCGGCGGCGCCGGTCGCGGTCACGCCGAAGGGTTCGCATTGGCTGTGGGCCTGGGCGCTGGCGATTCCGAAGTCGTCGAAGCAGGCTGACGCGGCCAAGAAGTTCATCACGTGGGCCACGTCGAAGCAATATATCGAACTCGTCGCGAAGGACGAAGGCTGGGCCTCGGTGCCGCCGGGAACGCGTAAATCCACCTACGCACGCGCCGAGTACAAGCAGGCAGCACCGTTCGGCGACTTCGTGCTGAAGGCGATCGAAACGGCGGATCCGGAGCATCCGACGCTCAAGCCGGTGCCGTACACCGGTGTGCAGTTCGTCGGGATTCCTGAGTTCCAGTCGTTCGGCACCGTGGTCGGTCAGAGCATCTCCGGCGCGATTGCCGGCCAGATGACGGTCGATCAGGCGCTGGCAGCCGGCAACGCCACTGCGGATCGCGCGGTGAAGCAGGCCGGCTACCAGAAGTAAGCCACGGTCGTTACGTGGCACGCGCCGGCTGACGCCCGTCAGCCGGCTTACGCGGCACAGCGGGCCTTTCCGCCACACGTGCGCCGCGACATCGTAGGGTGTCGTCGCGGCTTCGGGCGGCGGTCCGCGCATTACCGAACAGGTGGTCAATCATGCGTCCTCTGCGCCTACCTCTCATGCATGCCCATCCCCAGACAGAAAAAGAACGCGAAACCCGCAAAGCCAACTCCGCCCGCTGGCTAGCCACGCCTTCGGTCGCGGTGCTCGTGCTGTGGATGGCGATTCCGCTCGCGATGACGATCTGGTTTTCGTTCTCGCGTTACAACCTGTTGAATCCGGATCTGAAAGGCTTCGCGGGTTTCGACAACTATAAATATCTTGCCAGCGATCCGTCGTTCGGCCCTTCGATCGGTCACACGCTCGAACTGATCATCTCGGTCCTCGTGATCACGGTGGTGGGCGGCGTGCTGATGGCGATTCTGTTCGACCGCAAGTTCTACGGGCAGGGGGTCGCGCGGCTGCTCGCCATCGCGCCGTTCTTCGTGATGCCGACCGTGAGCGCGTTGATCTGGAAGAACATGATCCTGCATCCGGTGTACGGCCTGATCGCGCAGGGCATGCGCGCCATGGGCATGCAACCGATCGACTGGTTCGCCGAATATCCCCTGACTGCCGTGATCATGATCGTCGCGTGGCAGTGGCTGCCCTTTGCTTTCCTGATTCTGTTCACCGCGATCCAGTCGCTCGATCAGGAGCAGAAGGAGGCGGCACGCATCGACGGTGCGGGTCCTTTCTCGATGTTCTTCTACATCACGCTGCCTCACCTGAAACGGGCGATCGCGGTGGTGGTGATGATGGAAACGATTTTCCTGCTGTCGATTTTCGCCGAAATCTACACGACCACGGGTGGCGGTCCGGGCACCGCGACCACCAACCTGTCGTACCTGATCTATTCGCTGGGCCTGCAACAGTTCGACGTCGGTCTCGCTTCGGCGGGCGGCATTCTCGCTGTCGTGCTGGCCAATATCGTGTCGTTCTTCCTGGTGCGGATGCTCGCGAAGAACCTTAAAGGGGAGTACGAAAAATGAGCCAGGTTGCCTCTACCCCGGTGTCGAGCCCGACCGCCATGACGGTCCCGGCGAAGTCGCCGTTCGCCGCGATCCGACGCGGCATTCCCGGCGTGATCGCGTGGCTCGTCGCCTTGTTGCTGTTCTTTCCGATCTTCTGGATGACGATCACCGCATTCAAGACGGAGCAGCAAGCGTATGCGTCGTCGCTGTTTTTCACCCCGACGCTCGATAGCTTCCGCGAGGTATTCGCGCGCAGCAATTACTTTTCGTTCGCGTGGAATTCGATACTGATCTCCGTGGGCGTGACGGTTCTGTGCCTGATCCTCGCGGTGCCGGCGGCGTATGCGATGGCCTTCTTCCCGACCCGCCGCACGCAGAAAGTGCTGCTGTGGATGCTGTCGACCAAGATGATGCCGTCGGTCGGCGTGCTGGTGCCGATCTACTTGCTGTGGAAAAACAGCGGTCTGCTGGATTCGGTGTCGGGTCTCGTGATCGTCTACACGCTGATCAATCTGCCCATCGCAGTGTGGATGTCGTTCACGTACTTCGCGGAAATTCCGCGTGACATTCTCGAAGCCGGCCGGATCGACGGCGCCGCGACGTGGCAGGAAATCGTCTATCTGCTGATGCCGATGTCGCTGCCTGGGCTCGCCTCGACTGCGCTGCTGCTCGTGATCCTTTCGTGGAACGAAGCATTCTGGAGCATCAACCTGTCCAGTTCGAACGCCGCGCCGCTGACCGTGTTCATCGCTTCGTATTCGAGTCCTGAGGGTCTCTTCTGGGCCAAGCTGTCCGCCGCTTCGCTGCTGGCGGTCGCGCCGATCCTGATCGTCGGCTGGCTGTCGCAGAAGCAACTGGTGCGCGGCCTTACCTTCGGGGCGGTCAAATGACGGCAGGCACGAGTGGAAGCACGCTCGCCGGCAATTTCGCGCTGATCTGCGATTGCGACGGCGTGCTGATCGACAGCGAAGCCGTGGCGGCGCGCATGCTGGTGCACGAACTCGAAGCGCGCTGGCCCGGCACCGACGTCGAGCCGGTCGTGCTGCCGCTGCTCGGACTGCGCATCGAGAAAGTGTTGCAAGGCACCGCGGCGCAGCTCGGCAAAAGCCTCAGCGGCGAGGATATCGATTCGATCCGGCAAGCAGTGGAAGCGGCGGCGATGCAGGCGTCGACGGTCGAAGGCATCGAAGCCGCGCTGGCTCAGGTGCCGCTCACCAAAGGCTGCGCCAGCAACAGCTTTCGCCCGTATGTGGAAACGGTGCTGACGCGCACGGGCCTCGTAAGATTTTTCGGCGATCGCCTGTTCTGCGCCGACGCGGTGCCGAATCCGAAGCCCGCGCCCGACGTCTATCTGGCGGCGGCCAAGGGTCTTGGACTCGCGCCGTCGGCATGCCTCGTGGTGGAGGACAGCGTCACGGGTGTGACGGCCGCCACTGCGGCGGGCATGACGGTGCTCGGTTTCATCGGCGGCGGTCACGCGAGCGATGCGCAGATCGATAAGCTGCATGCGGCCGGCGCGCGTCACGTCTTCGACGACATGCAGCAGTTGCCGGAACTGGTCGCGCAATGGACGCTGAGTGCGACGGCGGCCGCGCCATAAGCGGGCGGCATCGAAAGCGAATCACTGTAGCTGCCTGAGCGTCTCAAACAACTCAGGCAACCGAAATATCGGACAGGCAACACATAGCATTACACGGAGACACATCATGGCAAGCGTAACTCTGCGCAACATCAGGAAGGCGTACGACGAAAACGAAGTGATGCGCGACATCAACCTCGATATCGCGGACGGCGAGTTCGTCGTGTTCGTGGGCCCGAGCGGTTGCGGTAAATCGACGCTGATGCGGATGATCGCCGGCCTCGAAGATATCAGCGGCGGCGATCTGACCATCGACGGCATGCGCGTGAACGACGTGGCGCCCGCCAAGCGCGGCATCGCGATGGTGTTCCAGTCGTACGCGCTGTATCCGCATATGACGCTGTACGACAACATGGCGTTCGGCCTGAAACTCGCCGGCACCAAGAAGCCGGAGATCGACGCCGCGGTGCGCAACGCGGCGAAGATCCTGCACATCGACCATCTGCTGGATCGCAAGCCGAAGCAGTTGTCGGGCGGGCAGCGTCAGCGCGTGGCGATCGGCCGCGCGATCACGCGCAAGCCGAAAGTGTTTCTGTTCGACGAACCGTTGTCGAATCTCGACGCTGCCTTGCGCGTGAAAATGCGCCTCGAGTTCGCGCGTCTGCATGACGAACTGAAGACCACGATGATCTACGTGACGCACGATCAGGTCGAGGCCATGACGCTGGCGGACAAGATCGTGGTGCTGTCGGCGGGCAATCTGGAGCAGGTCGGCAGCCCGACCATGCTATATCACGCGCCGGCCAACCGTTTCGTCGCGGGATTCATCGGTTCGCCGAAGATGAACTTCATGGAAGGCGTGGTGCAGTCGGTCACGCATGACGGCGTCACGGTGCGCTACGAAACCGGCGAGACGCAGCGCGTCGCGGTGGAACCGGCCGCGGTGAAGCAGGGCGACAAGGTGACGGTCGGCATTCGCCCCGAGCATCTGCACGTAGGCATGGCCGACGACGGCATCTCGGCCCGCACGATGGCGGTCGAGTCGCTCGGCGACGCGGCGTATCTGTACGCGGAATCGAGCGTCGCCCCGGACGGATTGATCGCGCGCATTCCGCCGCTCGAACGTCATACGAAAGGCGAGACGCAAAAACTCGGCGCCACGCCGGAGCATTGCCATCTGTTCGACAGCGCAGGGAAAGCATTCCAGCGTAAGATCGTCGAAGTGCTGGCCGCGTGACGATTGTGAAAGCGGCGGGCGCGCCGCTTTCCTTTCAACCACGCCCCGGAAACGCTCATGGCCGCCTACGTCGTCATTACGCGCGAGAAAACGCTCGACCCCGCAAAGCTGGACGAATACAAACAGGTTGCGCCTGCAACCTTCGAGCAGCATCCGGTCATGATGCTGGCGAGCCACGGCCGCAAGGAAGTCGTGGAAGGTCCGCCGATCGACGAAATCCTGATCCTCGAATTCGCCAGCTACGACGAAGCGATTGCCTGGTATCGCAGCCCGGAGTATCAGGCCGTCAGCGAAACGCGTCTGCAGGGCGGGGAATACCGGATCATCATCACCGAAGGCCTGCCGGCGATGTAGCGCAGCTTTGGCGCAGGCCGTCCGCTTACGCCTCGAGCGCGGCTCTCGCGCATGATTCGTCGGTCACCAATCCTGACAGCCAGCCGCCTTTGAGCACCGCGATCAGCGCTTCACGTTTGCGCTCCCCGCCAGCAAAACCAATGGTCGGGCGCTGCGGCGGCGAGTCGAGCGCGATGCTCGTCACGCGCCGGCCGGTCGGCGATTCGACGTGCGCGCCGGCTGCGTCGATCGGCAGTCCGAGCATTTCAGCCACCGCGCCGTTCTGCGTCAACTCTTTCACTTCGGCCGATGTAATGAATCCGTCTTCGAGCAGCGGACATTTCGGCCCGATATTGCCGATGCCGACAAACGCCACGTCGGCCTGCGCCGACAGCGATTCGACGATCCGATAAAGCCGGTGATTGCACCACTGCGCGCGTTCCGCTTCGCTATCGGCGAGCAGCGGCGCGGGCAGCAGAAAATGCTTTCCGCCCGTCTTCTCCGAAATGTGCAGCGCGACGTCGTAGCGGTTCGAGGAGCCGTCCTGGGCGATCGCTCCGACCATCGATACCAGCCGATGCTGCGGACGGTCAAGCTGGGCGATCTGATCGACGGCGGCCTTCAGCGTCCGGCCGCTGCTCACCGCGACCACCATCGGTTTTTCCTCGCCGAGATAGCGCTCCATCACCTGCGCGCCGGCCACCGCCAGCTTGCGGTCGACCTCGTCGGAGGTGTCGCTATCGATCGGCACCACTTCGCACATGCTCAGGCCGTAGCGCTTCGACAGTTGATCGGCGAGCGCGAGGCAGTCCGCCAGTTTGTGATCGACGCGCACACGAATCAGATTCTTTTCCACCGCGAAGGCGACCAGCCGTTGCGCGACCGGGCGCGACACCTGCAGCTTCTCGGCGATCTCGTTCTGGGTGTTGCCGGCGACGTAGTAGAGCCACGCGGCGCGGGTAGCAAGATCTAATTTTTCTGTGGACTTGGGCACGGTGACGGTTCGCTTGAAGTGCGCCGATGATAGCAGCCGGTCGTCGCGCTTCAACTAACTCTGGCGCGGCAACCGGCTGCGGATTGCCGGTCAGGCAAGCGGTTGCCGCGCGGGGTCGAACAACGGCCGCACGTGGCGGTAGAGCGCGCGATACGCTTCGAGCCGCGCGCGCAGTTCGGCATGGCGGCGCGGGTTCGGTGTGAACTCCTTGGCGATCGGCGGCTTGGTCAGCACGGTGGCCGGATCGCCGCCGGCCGCCAGCCAGCCGAGGCGTGCCGCGCCGAGCGCCGCGCCGGTCTCGCCGCCGCCGTGCTTGCGGGTGGCGGTGTCGAGGGCGTCTGCGAGCAATTGGGCCCAGTAGTCGCTGCGGGCGCCGCCGCCGAGCAGCGACAGCGCCTTTGCTTCCGTGCCGGCCGCGCGCAGCGCGTCGAGGCCGTCGGTGAGCGCGAGCGTGACGCCTTCGAGCACCGCGTAGCCGAGCAACGCGCGATCCGTTGCGTGCGTCATGCCGAAGAACACGCCTTGCGCATACGGGTCGTTGTGCGGCGTGCGTTCGCCCGACAGATAGGGCAGAAAGAGCGGTGCGGTGTTCAACGCGTCTGCGGGAAGCGCCTCGATTTCGGCGAGCAGGGTCGGTTCGTCGGTGGAAGTCAGCTTGCAGACCCAGCGCAGACAACTCGCGGCGGAGAGCACCACGCTCATCTGATGCCAGCGATCCGGAATCGCGTGACAGAACGCGTGCACCGCCGAAGCCGGATTCGGCCGGAAGCTGTCGCCGACCACGCACAGCACGCCCGACGTGCCGAGTGAAACGAAGCCGTCGCCGGGTTGCGTCGCGCCGATGCCGATCGCGCTGGTGGCGTTGTCGCCGCCGCCGGCCGCGACGATAACGCCGTCGCTCAGGCCAAATTCACGCGCAACCGATGGCAGCAGCGTGCCGGACGGCTCGCTGCCTTCGGCGAGGCTCGGCATCTGCGCACGCGACATATTGCAGGCCGCGAGCAGCGAGTCCGACCAGTCGCGTTTGGCGACATCGAGCCACAGCGTGCCGGCCGCATCGGATGGATCGGACACCTTGCCGCCGGTCAGTTGCAGGCGCAAGTAATCCTTCGGCAGCAACACGCAGGCGGTTTGCGCAAAAATCTCGGGTTCGTGGCGCGCGACCCAAAGCAGCTTCGGCGCGGTGAAACCGGGCATGGCGAGATTGCCGGCCACGCTGTGCAACTCAGGCGCGCGCTCGGTCAACTCCGCGCATTCCTTGTCGCTGCGCATGTCGTTCCACAGGATCGCGGGACGCAGCACGCGGTCCTGCGCATCCAGCAGCACGGCGCCGTGCATCTGACCCGACAGGCCGATGCCGCGAATCTGCGCGAACTCGTCAGGATGCCTGGCGCGCAACGCGGCGAGCGCGGTACGCGTACCAGCCCACCAATCTTCGGGATTCTGCTCGGCCCAGCGCTGATGCGGGCGCGAAACGGTGAATGGTGAGCCTGCGGTGCCGATCACGCGTCCGTCGGAGGCGAGCAGCAGAACTTTCACTTCGGACGTGCCGAGGTCGATGCCGAGATACATGGGCGCGGAACCTTCGTCGTTGGAGATGCGCTACTTTAGCCGCACATGGCGCGCGGTGCCATGCGCATTAAGCCTGGCTGAGCCTGGCTTGGCGTGGCACGTGTGCGCTTCGATGCCGCGCGGTGCGCGGCCCTTATGAATCATCAAGTCAATCATCGAGTCAGCGGCGTTCAAACCGCGCCGCGTTTGGCGAGCCATACATCGACGCGCGCCAACGCGCCTTCCAGCGCCGATTCCAGTTCCGGCGTTTGCGCCATGCTGCCCCACAGCAGACGGTCGGCGGCGAACGCTTTCAATGGATCGGGCGCCTCGAAGAAAGCACGCGCGACACGCTCATCCATCACGCCGTCCTGATACGTGTAGGGCAACTCGCCGGCGCTCCAGCGATCGAGAAAGCGGAAGAACAGGGCGGGCAGCATGGCTGTCGCCGCGGGCGTGACGCCGCGCTCGAAACACTCCGACAACGTCGGCGCGATAAATCCGGGCAGCTTCGAAAAGCCATCTGCCGCGACGCGCTGGTTCGTGTCCTGGATATAAGGATTGCTGAAGCGCTCGAGCACCACGTCGCGATAGCGTTCGAGATCGAGCGGACTCGGCGTGAGGCACGGAATTACGTCTTCGGTCACGTACTCGTAGGCGAATTTGTTGATGTCCGCGTCGAGCGTGCCCTCGTGAATATAGTTCAGCCCGACCAGCGTACCCGCCCACGCGATGCAGCTATGCGTCGCGTTGAGAATGCGGATCTTCGCCTCTTCATACGGCATCACCGAGTCGACCAGTTCCGCGCCGACTTTTTCCCACGCCGGGCGTCCCGCGATGAAGTTGTCTTCGATCACCCATTGGATGAACGCTTCGCCCATCACCGGAGCGGCGTCGTCGACACCGGTGGCGGCCTTGACGCGCTCGCGCACGTCCGGCGTAGGGCGCGGTGTGATGCGGTCGACCATCGAACTGGGACTGGCGGTGTTGTCGTCGAACCATTGCGCCAGTTCGCTCGCGCCGCGCCGTTCGAGAAACTCGCTCATGCCCGCGTGGAAGCGCTCGCCGTTGCTGCGCAGGTTGTCGCAAGTCTGCAGCGTGACCGGGCCCGCGCCGCCTTTCATGCGCGCGTCGAGAATCGCGGCCAGCGCGCCGTAGATGGTGGTGTGGCCGCCTTCGAGGTCGGCCGCGAGATCGGGGTTGGCGGTGTCGAGTTCGTCCTGCTCGTCGAGGTAATAGCCGCCTTCGGTGACGGTGAACGCGATGATCTTGCAGGCCGGGTCGGCGCCCGCTTCGATCAGCGCGTCGAGACTTTCGGTCCACGGCACGACGCGCTCGATCGAACGAATCGTCTCGTAGGCGCGCTCACCTTGAGGCGTGACAGTCTCGAGCGTGTAGACGCCGTTTTGCGCAGCGAGCGCTTCGAGCACAGCGTTCATGTCGCTGCGGATATTGCCGACCGTCAGCGACCAGTGCGGCTCGCCCGCGACGCTGGCCTCGTTCAATCGATGGAGATACCACGCCTGATGCGCGCGATGAAACGATCCCGCGCCGATGTGCAGGATCACGTGTGCGGCCGCGCCGCTGTCTTGCCCGCTGTTCATGTGCGTCTCCTGAATGTCCTTGCTCGCACCGCTCGTAGCGTGCGTTTCTTCTTGGGTTGGAGCATTTGCTCTGCATGTGAGCGAATGATCGTACCCGACGAAACGAAAGTCAAGGCGACGAAGTACGGTTTTTTGTGGCGCAGCGCCGCGCAGCGGGGCTTTTCAGCGCGATGGGCAGTCCGCCGCAGCGTGATGGACGCGTGTTGCCGAGCGTATTGCATTGCATCAAATTTGACATCGGCCGCGCCAGGACTAACCCGAATGCAAAAAAGTATCGGTCCGCGGTTTCATTTCTAGTGGTGAATAGCGCGCCGGAAGACTACTTTTGCTATACAAGACGAAGACTAGCGGCGCACGAGGCGGCCGCTTCATGGAGACAGACAGTGCAACCCGATCTCGAACTCGTGGCCGTACGTCGTGACGAATCGTTCAAAGTATGGTCGCACGGCTATCCGTACCGTACGGTGCGCTGGCACTTTCATCCGGAATACGAAATTCATCTGATCGTCGCGACCACCGGCAAGATGTTCGTCGGCGATCACATCAGCAACTACACGCCCGGCAACCTCGTGTTGATGGGGCCGAACCTGCCGCACAACTGGGTGAGCGATGTGCCGGAGGGCGAGACCATCGCGCAGCGCAATCTGGTCGTGCAATTCGGGCAGGAGTTCGTGTCGGGCTGCATCGACAGTTTTCCGGAGTGGCGTCAGGTCGAAGCGTTGCTTGCCGATTCGCGCCGCGGCATCTCGTTCGGCGCGCAAACGAGCGCGGCGATCCAGCCGCTGTTCCTCGAATTGCTGGCCGCGCGCGGCCTGCGCCGGCTGGTTCTGTTCATGTCGATGCTCGAAATCCTGATGAACGCCGAGGATCGCGAGACGCTCGCGAGTCCGGCTTATCAGGCCGATCCAACCAGTTTCGCGTCGACGCGCATCAATCACGTGCTCTCGTATATCGGCAAAAACCTCGCGAACGAATTGCGCGAGTCGGACCTTGCGCAACTCGCGGGCCAGAGCGTCAGCGCATTCTCGCGTTATTTCCGCCGCCATACCGGCCTGCCGTTCGTGCAGTACGTGAACCGCATGCGCATCAATCTCGCGTGCCAGTTGCTCACCGACGACGACCTGAGCGTAACGGATATCTGTTTCAAGGCGGGCTTTAACAACCTGTCGAATTTCAACCGGCAGTTTCTCGCGGTAAAGGGCATGGCGCCTTCGAAATTCCGCCACTATCAGCAATTGAACGACGCGAGTCGCGACGCCTCCGAAGAAGCCGCCGCGCGCGGCGTGGGTATCGACGACGCCCCCGCCATCGTGCTCGCGCCGGGTCTGCCGCGCAGCGCTGCCGCTTATCCACCGACGTAGTCCCAAGCCCAGGCTTTCCGCCGAAGCGTTTTATTTCACCTGCGTTTCAACACGTATCGCGCTGTCCCACGACAGCGTGAGGGACGTGCTCACTTTTAATAATGGAGACAACCATGACGCAATCCCTTTCGAAGCCGGCCTCGTTGAAGACTTTCGCACGCAGCACGGCGGCGCTGGCGACGCTCGCCTTCGGCTTGTCGTTCATCGCCGCGCCGGCCGCGCAAGCCGCGCCGCTGAAAATCGGCATGACGTTTCAGGAGCTCAACAACCCGTACTTCGTGACGATGCAAAAAGCGCTGAACGACGCGGCTGCTTCCATCGGCGCGACGGTTGTCGTCACCGACGCGCACCACGATGTCAGCAAGCAGGTCAGCGACGTGGAAGACATGCTGCAGAAGAAGATCGACATCCTGCTCGTGAATCCGACCGATTCGACCGGCATCCAGTCGGCGGTGACCTCGGCGAAGAAAGCGGGCGTGGTGGTGGTCGCCGTCGATGCGAACGCCAATGGTCCGGTCGATTCGTTCGTCGGTTCCAAGAACTACGACGCGGGCGAGATGGCTTGCGAGTATCTGGCCAAATCGATCGGCGGCAGCGGCGAAGTGGCGATTCTCGACGGCATTCCGGTCGTGCCGATTCTCGAACGCGTGCGCGGCTGCAAGGCGGCGCTCGCGAAAGCGCCAGGCGTGAAGCTCGTGGATACGCAGAACGGTAAGCAGGAACGCGCGACCGCGTTGTCCGTCACCGAGAACATGATTCAGGCGCATCCAAATTTGAAGGGCGTGTTCAGCGTGAACGATGGCGGCTCGATGGGCGCGCTCTCGGCGATCGAATCGTCGGGTAAGGACATCAAGCTGACCAGCGTCGACGGCGCGCCGGAAGCGATTGCCGCGATCCAGAAGCCGAACTCCAAGTTCATCGAAACGTCCGCGCAATTTCCCGCAGACCAGGTGCGCATTGCACTCGGCATCGCGCTCGCGAAGAAGTGGGGCGCTAATGTGCCGAAGACCATTCCTGTCGACGTGAAAATGATCGACAAGAGCAATGCCAAGGGTTTCAGCTGGTAAGCCGAACGTCCGTTGTCGCGTCGAGTAAAAGCGGGGCAACGGACAGCAGAGGAGGACCCGATGGACACGATACTCAAGCTCGACAACATCACCAAAAGTTTTCCAGGCGTGAAGGCGCTGCAAGGCATTCATCTGGAAATCGTGCGCGGCGAGATTCACGCGTTGCTTGGCGAAAACGGCGCCGGCAAATCGACGTTGATGAAAATCCTGTGCGGCATCTATCAGCCGGACGAAGGCACGATCACGATCGACAACGAAGCCCGCCACTTCACGAACTATCACGACGCGGTGGCGGCCGGCGTCGGCATTGTGTTTCAGGAGTTCAGCCTGATTCCGTATCTGAACGCGGTGGAGAACATGTTCCTCGGCCGCGAATTGAAGAACGGCTTGGGCCTGCTCGAACGCGGCAAGATGCGGCGCGCGGCGGCGGCGATTTTTCAGCGGCTCGGCGTGACGATCGATCTGTCGGTGCCGATTCGCGAACTCTCGGTGGCGCAGCAGCAGTTCGTCGAAATCGGCAAGGCGCTCTCGCTGGAGGCGCGCATTCTGATTCTGGACGAGCCCACCGCCACGCTCACGCCCGCCGAAGCCGAGCATCTGTTCGCGATCATGCGCGAGCTGAAGCAGCAGGGCGTCGCGATGATTTTTATCTCGCACCACCTCGAAGAGATTTTCGAAGTGTGCGACCGCATTACCGTTCTGCGCGATGGCCAGTATGTCGGCATGACCGAGGTCGCACAATCCAATGTCGGGCATCTGGTGGAGATGATGGTGGGGCGCCGCATCGAAAACAGCTTTCCGCCGAAGCCGCCGCTGCGTGCCGACGCGAAGATCGTGCTCGATGTCGAGAAGCTTCAGTTGCTCAAGGACAGCCCCGTGTTGAGCTTTACGCTGCGTGAAGGAGAGATTCTCGGCTTCGCGGGACTGGTCGGCTCGGGGCGCACGGAAACCGCGCTCGCTGTGATCGGCGCGGATCCGGCCTACGTGAAGGAGCTTCGCATCAACGGTACGTCGGCCAGGTTATCCGATCCCGCCGATGCGTTGCGCGCCGGCGTCGGCATTCTGCCCGAAAGCCGCAAGACCGAAGGCCTGATCACCGACTTCTCGATCAAGCAGAACATCTCGATCAACAACCTCGGCAAGTATCGCTCGTTGCGTTTCTTCATCGACCAGCGCAGCGAAGCGCGCGCGACCGCCGACATCATGAAACGCGTGGGCGTCAAAGCGCCGACCATGCATACGGAAGTCGCGACGCTCTCCGGCGGCAATCAGCAGAAGGTGGTGATCGCGCGCTGGCTGAATCACCACACCAACATCCTGATCTTCGACGAACCGACGCGCGGCATCGACGTCGGCGCCAAAGCCGAAATCTATCTGCTGATGCGCGAACTCACCGCGCGCGGCTACTCGATCATCATGATCTCGTCCGAACTGCCGGAGATCGTCGGCATGTGCGACCGCGTCGCCGTGTTCCGGCAGGGCCGCATCGAAGCGATGCTCGAAGGCGACGCGATCGACTCGAACGCCGTGATGACCTATGCAACTGCCGGCTCTCGTGGAGCAACACATGAACACGCCTAATCCTTCCTCTTCACCCAAGACCTCCGCTGTCAGCAGCGATACGCCGGGAGCGCCGGTGCGTTTCACGTGGGCCGCATTGAAACGCTCCACGCTGTTCTATCCGTTCATCGGCTTGCTGGTGGTCTGCATCGTGATGGTGTTCGCGAGCGATAGTTTTCTCTCCGGGGCGAACATCGAGAACGTGCTGCGCCAGGTGTCGATCAACGCGATCATCGCCGTGGGCATGACGTGCGTGATTTTGACCGGCGGTATCGATCTTTCCGTGGGCTCCGTCATGGCGCTGGCTGGCACGCTCGCCGCGGGTTTGATGGTGGCCGGCATGAACGCGGTCGCCGCGCTGGCAATCGGTATTGCGGTCGGCCTCGGCTTCGGCGCGGCGAACGGTTTCTTCGTGGCCTTTGCCGGCATGCCGCCGATCATCGTCACGCTCGCGACGATGGGCATCGCGCGCGGCCTCGCGCTGATCTACACAGGCGGTTATCCGATCGACGGCTTGCCGGACTGGGTGAGCTTCTTCGGCAGCGGCAAGATTCTCGGCGTGCAGGCGCCCGTCGTGATCATGGCGGTGATCTATGTGATCGCGTGGGTCCTGCTGGAGCGCATGCCGTTCGGCCGCTATGTCTATGCGATTGGCGGCAACGAACAGGCCACGCGTCTGTCCGGCGTGCGCGTGGCGCGCGTCAAGCTGATCGTCTACACGATTGCCGGTTTGACGTCCGCCTTCGCCGCCATTGTGTTGACCGCGCGTTTGATGAGCGGGCAGCCGAACGCCGGCGTCGGCTTCGAACTCGACGCCATCGCCGCAGTGGTGATGGGCGGCACGTCGATCTCCGGCGGCCGCGGCTCGATCATCGGCACGTTGATCGGCGCGCTGCTGCTCGGTGTGTTGAACAACGGCCTGAACATGGTCGGCGTGAATCCGTATGTGCAGAACGTGATCAAGGGCGGAATCATTTTGCTCGCGATTTACATCAGCCGCGACCGCAGAAAGTAATTCTTCAACGACTTCCACTTTTAAGCAGGACCATGCAATGACGACTCGATCCACAGACCACGACCAGCAGAACATGACAGCCATCGTCTGTCATGCACCGAAAGATTATCGCGTCGAACAGGTGTCGAAACCTCGCGCGGGTGCGTACGAACTGGTGATCCGCATTGCCGCGTGCGGGATTTGCGCGAGCGACTGCAAATGTCATTCGGGCGCGAAGATGTTCTGGGGCGGCCCGAGCCCTTGGGTGAAAGCGCCGGTGATTCCGGGCCACGAGTTCTTCGGTTTCGTGGAAGAAATCGGCGAAGGCGCGGCCGATCACTTCGGCGTGAAGATGGGCGACCGCGTGATCGCCGAACAGATCGTGCCGTGCGGCAAATGCCGCTATTGCAAATCCGGCCAGTACTGGATGTGCGAGGTGCACAACATCTTCGGCTTCCAGCGCGAAGTCGCCGACGGCGGCATGGCCGAATACATGCGCATTCCGCCGACGGCGATTGTCCACAAGATTCCCGACGGCATTTCGCCGGAAGACGCCGCGATCATCGAACCGCTCGCCTGCGCGATCCACACGGTCAATCGTGGCGAAGTGCAACTCGACGATGTCGTGGTGATCGCCGGCGCCGGTCCGCTCGGTTTGATGATGACGCAAATCGCGCATCTGAAAACGCCGAAGAAACTGGTGGTGATCGATCTGGTCGAAGAGCGCCTCGCGCTCGCCCGCGAGTATGGCGCCGACGTGACGATCAACCCGAAACAGGACGACGCGCTGGCGATCATCCACTCGCTCACGGACGGTTATGGCTGCGATGTGTATATTGAAACCACAGGTGCGCCGATTGGCGTGAATCAGGGCATGGACCTGATTCGCAAGCTCGGGCGCTTCGTCGAGTTTTCGGTGTTCGGTGCGGATACGACGCTGGATTGGTCGGTGATCGGCGACCGCAAGGAACTCGACGTACGCGGCGCGCACCTCGGACCGTATTGCTATCCGATCGCGATCGATCTGCTGGCGCGCGGGCTGGTTACATCGAAAGGCATTGTCACGCACGGCTTTTCGCTGGAAGAATGGGACGAGGCGATCAAGATCGCTAACTCGCTCGATTCGATCAAGGTGTTGCTGAAGCCGCGCGCCTGAGCGTCGATCGTGGTCGGAGTACGAGCGGCATCTAAACGGAGACAGTATGGATTACGTCATCGGCGTCGATATCGGCACGCAGAGCACCAAGGCGCTGCTGGTCGATCAGCACGGCGCGATCGTCGCGCAGCATGCGTCGAGCTATCAGCCGGATACGCCCAAGCCGCTGTGGGCTGAACAATGGCCCGCGGTCTGGTTGAAGGCGGTGGTGGAGTGTATCGCTGCATGCGTTGCCAAGGCGAAAGAGGCGGGCGTCGCGGCGAAGTCGATCAAAGCCGTGTGCGTGAGCAGCCTGTACGGCGGTTCCGGCATTCCGGTGGATAGCGAAATGCGGCCGCTGTATCCCTGTTTGATCTGGATGGATCGGCGCGCCACCGAGCAGGTCGAATGGGTGCGCAACAACGTCGATCTCGAACGGCTCTACACGATCACCGGCAACGGCGTGGATAGTTACTACGGCTACACGAAGATGCTGTGGCTGCGCGATCACGAACCGGACGTGTGGTCACATACGCGTTATTTCCTGCCGCCGAATGCGTACGTGATCTACATGCTGACTGGCGAGGTGGCGGTCGATCATAGTTCGGCGGGCAATATCGGCGGCATCTACGACATTGGCAAACGCGACTGGTCCGACGAAGCGCTCGACATGCTCGGCATTCCCGCGACAATGATGCCGGAGCGGCTGGTCGAATCGTCGGACGTGGTAGGCGGCTTGCTGTCGCAGTGGGTCGAGCAGCTTGGTCTCGACGCGGGCACGGCGATCGTCGCGGGTGGCGTGGACGCGGCGATGGCGACGTTCGCGGCCGGCGTCACGCGCGCCGGGCAACATGTCGCGATGATCGGCACGAGCATGTGCTGGGGCTATATCAACCAGAGCGTCGACGCGCGGCATGGGTTGATCAGCATGCCGCATGTGTTCAATGGCCAGCGCGATATTTATGTGTTCGGCGGGGCGATTACGGCGGGCGCGTCGGTGACCTGGTATCGCGAGCAGTTCTGTCACGCGGAGATCGAGGCCGCGCGCGCGACGCCGCACGGCGATCCGCATCGCTTGCTGGAAGAGTCGGCTGAGAAGGTGCCGGCCGGCTCAGATGGCGTGATGTTCCTGCCGTATCTGATGGGCGAGCGTAGTCCGGTGTGGGATGCCAAGGCGAGCGGTGCGTTCGTCGGACTGAGCCTGTTTCATACACGCGCGCATTTGTATCGCGCGGTGCTGGAGGGCGTAACTTTTGCGTTGAAGCACAACATCGAGGCGGGGCGCAAAGGCGCGCAGTCGCTGGACGACAAACTGATCGTGGTGGGCGGCGCCGCGCATTCGGATCTGTGGATGCAGATTATCGCGGACGTCACCGGGTATCCGGTTTATACCATCGAGCAGGACGTGGAGGCGGCGATGGGGGCTGCTTTGCTGGCGGCTGTCGGTGTCGGGCTGGTGTCGCGTGAAGAGGCGCAGAGCGGATGGGTCACGCTGGTTGAACGCGCGGAGCCGAACGCACAACGGATGGCGTTGTACGAGCAAAGGTACGGCGTTTATACAGATTTGTATCCGGCGTTGAAGCCGGTCATGCATCGGTTGCAGACATCATGAATGCTACTTTCGATTTTTCTGGTCGGTCGATTCTTGTGACGGGTGCTTCAAGTGGAATTGGGCGCGCGACTGTTGAGGCGTTGTGTGCGTCGGGCGCTAATGTGGTGGCTGCCGCGCGTAACGTGAATGAGCTTGCGCGGTTGGCGGAGGAAACGGGCTGCGAGCCTTTAGTGGTTGATGTGAGCGATGAAGCGGCTATCGGTGACGCGTTGGGTTCGCTCGATGTGTTCGATGGGCTCGTGAATTGCGCGGGAATTGCGTTGCTTGAACGTGCTGTGGATACGACCGGTGCCAGTTTTGATCGGGTGATGGCGGTGAATGCGCGGGGCGCTGTGCTGGTGGCCAAGCATGTGGCGCGGGGGATGATCGATGCTCAACGCGGTGGCAGTATTGTTAATGTTTCCAGTCAGGCCGCGCTTGTTGCCTTGGATGATCATTTGAGTTATTCGGCTTCCAAGGCTGCGCTCGATGCTGTTACGCGGGCTCTGTGTGTTGAGTTGGGGCCGTTTGGGATTCGGGTTAATAGCGTGAATCCTACGGTTACGTTGACACCTATGGCGGTGCTGGCCTGGAGTGATCCGGTTAAGCGGGATCCCGCGCTTAAGGCTATTCCGTTGCGGCGGTTTGCTGAGTCTGCTGAGGTTGCGGCGCCGATTTTGTTTTTGTTGAGTGAGGGGGCTTCTATGATTAGTGGGGTTTGTTTGGCTGTTGATGGGGGGTATACGGCTAGGTGAGGGGTTCTTTTTCGCGTGTGACGGGTTGTTTATCTGTGATCCTAAGTTTTTTGGCCTTTCCTTGATTTGCTTGTGGTCTATTAGCGTTGCCCCTGTGCGGGGCGGCACCTACTTCTCTTTGCCGCCGCAAAGAGAAGTAGGCAAGAGAAAGCGGCTCACACCGCTAATTCGTAAGTGGGGACATCGCGCAGCCGCGGTAGTGGCTCATCTGGAATCTGTGCTCTCGCGCATTCGGCGCCTGTGACACAGCACTCATTCTTCCCGCCTCGCGCTGCGCGCTCGCCGGAGCGGTCTGCTTCGAACTGGCGGTTGTGTTGCGACGTCTGGGTCCACCGGCTTTGCCTCGGTAACGCCACAATGGGGGTCATTGTTTTAGAGGCCCGGGCGCTGGATCGATCTCATGTTGCTGTACGAGATACTCGCCAAGGCGTGGATTTTGAATGCTGGGGCCTTCTGACGCGAAGGTGCCCACGAAACCGGAAGCCATCAACGACATCCCACCGAGGCGAAGCCGACGGCCCCCACCGCGCACAAATGCACCCGCTGGTTCCAAGCGGACCGTTCCGGCGAGCGCGGAGCGCGAGGCGGGAAGAATGAGTGCTGTGTCACAGGCGCCGACTGCGCGAGAGCACAGATTCCAGATGAGCCACTACCGCGGCTGCGCGGGGGACCCGCTTAAGAATTAGCGGTGTGAGCCGCTTTCTCTTGCCTACTTCTCTTTGCGGCGGCAAAGAGAAGTAGGTGCCGCCCCGCACAGGGGCAACGCTAATAGACCACAAAAAAATCAAGGAAAGGCCAAAACGTTAGGATCACAGACAATATAGGCGACCAACAAAAACCCCTAACTAAAGCATAGTCCGAACATGCCAAAGCTCCGGAAACAAAACCACATCCAACATCTTCCGAAGATAAGTAGCCCCACTAGTCCCGCCGGTCCCTTGCTTAAACCCAATAATCCTCTCAACAGTAGTCACATGCCTAAACCTCCACTGCCGAAAAGCATCCTCAAGATCCACAAGCTCCTCAGCCATCTCATAGAGCTCCCAATGCTGGGAAGGATTCCGATAAACCTCCAACCAGGCCGCTTCAACAGAAGCATCATGCACAGTAGGCAGAGTCCAATCCCTGTCCAACCTGGAGGCTGAAATCGCAAACCCGCGCCGAGCGAGCAACCGAACAACTTCATCGTAAAAGGAGGGCGCTTCCAGCGAAGCCTTAACCTCGGCCAGCACATCAGCCCGATGCGCATGCGGCTTCAGCATCTGCTCGTTTTTATTGCCGAGCAAAAACTCAATCTGCCGATACTGATAAGACTGAAACCCGGAAGAACTTCCCAAGTAAGGCCGCATAGCCGTGTATTCAGACGGCGTCATAGTCGCGAGAACACTCCAGGCCTGCACGAGCTGCTCCATGATCCGCGACACGCGCGCGAGCATCTTGAACGCCGGCGGCAGCTCATCCCGATGCACGGCCTGCAGCGCCGCTCGCAACTCATACAACGCGAGCTTCATCCACAACTCGCTGGTCTGATGCTGAATGATGAACAGCATCTCGTTGTGATCCGGCGACAACGGATGCTGCGCATCCAACACCGTCCCCAGCGACAGATAATCGCCATAACTCATCGACTCAGAAAAATCGAGCTGCGCATCATGCCAGCCATCGCCTGAATCGACGGCCTGGGTAGTCACGTTAGAAGCGACAGCCCCATGCCCAAACGGACATCCCTGCGCAGGCTTTTCTTCCGGCAACCCCGGTGTTTGCATATGATCGGTCATCGCGCGCTCCTCAGGTTACTGCGCCGCGTGCGGCGAATTCAGGTGCCCGCCAGGTTTCCTTCACGAGCACCTCGCGCAACGTTTCCACCGCGTCCCATACATCGACAAAGCGCGTATACAGCGGCGTAAAACCAAACCGCAACACATGCGGCTCACGATAATCACCGATCACCCCACGCGCAATCAGCGCCTGCATCACCTCATACCCATGCGGATGCTCGAAGCTCGCATGCGAGCCACGCTGCGCATGCTCACGCGGGGTGACGAGCGTCAACGGAAATTCACTGCAACGCGCTTCGACCAGTTCGATGAACAGATCGGTCAACGCCAGCGACTTCTTGCGCACCGCCTGCATGTCGGTTTGCAAAAACACATCGAGTCCGCACTCGACGAGCGCCATCGACACCATCGGCTGCGTGCCGCACAAAAAGCGCCCAATGCCGTCGTCAGGCTGATACGCCGGATCCATCTTGAACGGCGCGCGATGTCCCCACCAGCCGGATAGCGGCTGCGCGAATTCATTCTGATGACGCTTAGGCACCCACACGAACGCAGGCGAACCCGGCCCGCCATTCAGATACTTATACGTGCAGCCCACCGCATAATCCGCGCCGACGCCGTTCAGATCGACTGGCACCGCGCCCGCCGAATGCGCCAGATCCCACAGCGCGAGCGCGCCCTTGTCGTGGATCAGCCTGGTGAGCGCAGCCATGTCGTGCATGTAGCCGGTGCGGTAGTTCACGTGCGTGATCATCGCGATGGCTGTGTCGTCGCCGATCGCGGCGGGGAGTTCGGACGGATCGTCGACGAGGCGCAGTTCATAACCGCGGTCGAGCTGCTCGATCAAACCTTGCGCGATGTACAGGTCCGTTGGGAAATTCGAACGCTCGGAAACGATCACGCGACGCTTCGGATCTCGCGCATTCGCGACCCGCACGGCGGCCGACAGCAGCTTGAACAGATTGATCGAAATCGTATCGGTGACGACCACTTCGTTTTCCGCCGCGCCGATCAACGGCGCGAGTTTGTTGCCGAGGCGGCGCGGCAGCTCGAACCAGCCGGCGGTGTTCCAACTACGAATCAGGCCTTCGCCCCATTCGGCGCCGATCACGGTCTGTGCGCGCTGCGCGGCGGCCGCGGGCGGCACGCCCAGCGAATTGCCGTCGAGATAGATGGTGGTCGGCGACAGCGCGAACTGATCGCGCAACGTCGCGAGAGGATCGGCGCTGTCGAGCGCTAGGGCTTCGTCACGGTGGTTCATGGTGATTCCGTCAGTCAGATGGAGATGTTCATTGCGGTTCCGGCAGCGCGCGCAGAATCGCGCGCACCGGGCTTGCGTCGAGTGTGGTCAGCTTGAGCGGCAGCGCGATCAGTTCGTAGTCGCCGGGCGCGACATCGTCGAGCACGATGCCTTCGAGAATCGCCATGCGATGCGCGCGGATCCGGTGGTGTGCATCCATCGTCTTCGATTCCTGCGGGTCGAGCGATGGCGTATCGATGCCGATCAGCTTCACGCCGCGCGCCGCCAGCAGGTCGATGGTGTCCGGCGCGACCGCGCAGAACGCGCTGTCCCAGGCGGCGGTCGGCGCGTTTCTGTAAGTGCGCAGTAAGACTCGCGGCGGCAGGTCGTCGAGCGAGCCGGTCAGGTGTTGTGGCGTCACAACAGGCAATGCGCCGATGCAATGAATCACGCGGCATCGGCCGAGGTAAGCGTCGAGCGGTACTTCGCCGATGGCGTCGCCTTCGGCGTCATAGTGCAGCGGGGCATCGGTGTGCGCGCCGGTATGCGGCGACAGCGTCAGCCGCGCGACGTTGACGGGCGAGCCCGCCTCCATGCGCCACACGCGCTCGATGCCCACCGGCGTGTCGCCGGGCCAGACGGGCGTGGCCGTATCGACGGCAGGGGTGATGTCCCAAAGTGTTGGCATAGTCGCATCGGCGGTTTGTGTCTATCCGGGAATGATAGGTGGCTTGCCGCGAAATGTGATTGCGAAAAAATCTCCTTCTGCGCCGTGTCTTGGAACATAATTTGATTCAAACGGGAAAGGGAGACCGAATATGAACGCGATCTCGCTCGACGCCACCGATTGCCGTATCTTGACGGTGCTTCAGCAAGAAGGACGGATCAGCAATCTCGACCTCGCGGAGCGCATTTCGCTCTCGCCATCAGCCTGTCTGCGACGCCTGCGCCTGCTCGAAGAGCAGGGCGTCATCGAACACTACCGCGCGTGTCTGAATCGGGAAGTGCTGGGTTTCGAACTGGAAGCGTTCGTGCAGGTGTCCATGCGCAACGACCAGGAGAACTGGCACGAACGCTTCGCGGAAGCGGTGCGCGACTGGCCGGAAGTGGTCGGCGCGTTCGTCGTGACCGGCGAGACGCACTATCTGCTGCGAGTCCTCGCGCACAACCTCAAACATTATTCGGATTTCGTGCTGCAGCGTCTCTACAAGGCGCCGGGCGTGATGGATATTCGTTCGAATATCGTGCTGCAGACGCTCAAGGAAGATTCGGGCGTACCGGTTTCGCTGGTGAAGAAAACCGGTGGGCATAGCGCCGCGCATAACGATCGCTGAGTGTGCGCGGCGGCGCGTTCAAAGCAAGTCGAGTCCGTGAAACAGGCCGTTCTGAAACACCAGCGGTGAAATCTCCGCGGCATTTTCGTGCACGCCGCAGCGCTCCACTTCGCCGACAAAAATCACGTGGTCGCCTTCTTCGTAACGGCTGCGGTTATGGCATTCGAACCAGGCGAGCGCGCCGTCGAGCACCGGCATGCCGGTGTCGCCTTCTGCGTGCGACACGCCTTCGAAGCGATCGCCCTTCACGGTCGCAAAGCGCTTGCATAAATCGAGCTGCGACGAAGCCAGCACATTGACCACGTAGTGACTGTTGGCGCGGAACACCGGCATCGACGCCGAACGCGTGGCCAGACTCCACAGCACGAGCGGCGGATTGAGCGAAACCGAATTAAATGAACTGGCCGTGATGCCGATCAACTGGCCGGACGCCGCGCGCGTTGTAATAACGGTGACGCCGGTGGCAAATTGGCTGAGCGCCTGTTTGAAGGCGTTCTGGTCGAAGTTCGGCGGGCTGGCGTGCTTCATCGGGCGCCGGTCCCTGGCGCAAACCGGGGGAGCGCCGGGCTGGACCCATCTCGCGTGCCGCTGGAAACAAATGATTCGAAAGTCATAGTGAAAATCGTCGATTTGCCCCAATTCTAACTGCAATCGCGGCGGATCGGCCGCGACCCCAGCCGGTGAATGAAAAAGCCGCTAAGCTGGAAGGCTCGGATGGTGGCATGAGCGTTGCGGCGAACCGTGGACCGGCATCGGCCGACTATGTGTTTGAAGGAGCGAGCAGCATGAGTCAGACAGGCGAAGTCGCCACCCTGGGTGGCGGGTGTTTCTGGTGCCTCGAAGCGGTATACCTGGGCGTCGACGGTGTGGGCGCGGTGGAGTCGGGCTACGCGGGCGGCCAGACCCAGCGTCCGACCTACGAGCAGGTGTGCGACGGCGAAACCGGCCATGCCGAAGTCGTGAAAGTCGACTTCGATCCGGCGAAGATCAGCTATCGCGAGATTCTCGATATCTTCTTTGCGATCCACGATCCGACGCAGTTGAACCGGCAGGGCAACGACGTCGGCACGCAATACCGCTCGGTGGTCTTCACGCATTCCGACCCGCAGCGGGAAACGGCGCTGCAGGCCATTCGCGAGATCGGTGAACAACGCATTTACGACGGCCAGATCGTCACACAAGTGCTGCCGCTTGACGGCAATTACTGGCCCGCCGAGGCTTATCACCAGAATTATTTTGCGCGTCACCCGAATCAGGGCTACTGCTCGTTCGTAGTGGCGCCGAAGGTGGCGAAGTTTCGTCAGAAGTTTGCTCACCGGATCAGGGCGAGCTAGCGGCATGAGCGGCGGCTTGTGCGTGGCTCAGGCGTCGGAGCTGGGCGGCTGCTCGTTCTCTTCGGACGGCGCAGGTGCGTGATCGTCGTGCTCATGCTCATGAGCGAGCCGCGAGTACGCGTCGATGATCGCCCGCGCCAGCTCCACACAACTCAGCGGCGCCGAGCCTTCCGCTTTATTGTTGATCGCGATTACCACCGGCTGGCCGGCCAGCGCGTAGCGCGCGGCCAGTTCGGCGAGTGACGCGCGGGTCGCCGGGTCCTCATCGACCAACTGGTTGAACGGTTCGTACCTGGCCTTCGCCTGTTCGTATTTGAAGCCGCCGTGCAGGCTCCAGCGCACGATCAGCGGCCCGGCCGGTTCACCGTCCAGCAACGCAAGCGCCGCGGCTTGGCGCAACGGATCGGGCATGCGCGCGTGAATTCCGACGCAATAGCGCACGCCCGTCGTTTTGAGCGTACGTATGAAGCGCGGCGTAAGCAGACTTCCATCACGGATTTCGATCGCGTAGCAGGCGCTGTCCGGCAGCTTCGGCAAGGCCATCAGAAATTCGGCCAGCCGTTCAATGAACACCGCCGGCTGCGCGAGCATCTGATCCGGCAGCGGCGAAAGCTGGAACACGAGCGCGCCGGCTTTGGCGCCGAGCCCTTCGAGACAGGGCGTGACGAAATCGTCGATCGCCATCTGCGCGTTCAGAAAGCACGGATTCATCGAGACCGGTTCGCCGCGTTCGGCGCGCACGGTGGCGTCGGTGATCGTCATCGGGGCTTTCACGATGAAGCGGAAATGCTCCGGTACCTGCTGCGCGTAACGCAAATACTCGGTGACCGTGAGCGCCTGATAAAACGACCGGTCGATGCTGACCGTCTTCAGCAGGGGATGCGCGCCGTAGGCCGTGAGACCCTCGCGCGACAGTTTGCTGTTGCTGTATTCGTCGCCGTAGACGATGCCGTTCCAGCCCGGAAACGACCAGGTCGACGTGCCGAGGTGGATTTGCGGCGGTAGTTGTGCCGCAAGCGCGAGAAGTTCGGGCGAGGGCGGGGCGGCGACGATTTCGCGAGTGCGGCGTTTTTTGGGGGCGTCGGCGGGCGCGGTGATGGCTTCGGTTGGCGCTGCTGCATCGTCCTCCTGCCACAAAGAGCCGACGTCTGGAGCCTTTGTCGCGCGCGGCTGACGCCGGCGCTCGGGCTGCGTCGCGGCGGCGGGTGCCGCGGATGCGTTAGCTGGCGAGCCTGCCTGCTGAACGGTCTGCTGATTCAGCCGAGCGGCGTCAGCGTCCGCCCCGGCGGCTACGGCGGCCGCAGCAGTGCCAGTGGCCCCGCTCGTCCCACGCGATACCTTCACCGCGCCATCGCCGTTTGCCGTCGCCGTGTCTACCGGCATCCCGAACAGATCGAACTGCACGCCTTCGCCATCGGCGCCAGCCTCGCTCTCGACCGGCTGTTCAACTTCGCTTGTCCCGCTTGGGTCCATCGGTGTTCGACCTGCTGTTCAAAGGTTTGCGCCACGTCGCCCGTTCATGCGCGGCGCCGCGGCGCAACCGTATCACAGCGGCTTGTCGTACATGAAGCGGCGCGACCACGGCAGGGTTTTCGCGCTGCGGCCGGCTTTGCGGCAGACCACCTGGTAGATCGAGACGTCGTCGTTTTCGAAAGCGTAGGCGCAACCGGCGAGGTACACGCGCCAGATGCGGAATTTCTCGTCGTCGACGAGCTTGCGGGCTTCCTCCGCATGCGCTTCGAAATTCTCCGCCCAGATGTCCAGCGTGTGCGCATAGTGACGGCGCAGGCTTTCGACGTCAACCGCTTCGAGCCCGCCGCGCTGCATCGATTCGAGCGCAAGGCTGATATGCGGGAGCTCGCCGTCCGGAAACACATAGCGGTCGATGAATTCCCCGCCGCCGAGCGCGGTCTCGCCGCTGTCCGAATCGCTCGACGTAATACCGTGATTCATGGCGATGCCGTCGTCGGCCAGCAGATCGTGCATTTTCTCGAAGTAGCCCGGCAGATTCTTGCGGCCCACGTGCTCGAACATGCCGACGCTCGTGATGCGATCGAATTGCCCTTCGATGTCGCGATAATCCTGCAGACGAATCTCGATCTGGCCTTCCAGACCCGCCGCCTTCACGCGCGCCGTGGCGAGATCGAACTGGTTCTGCGAGAGCGTCACGCCCACACACTGCGCGCCGAACTTCTGCGCCGCGCGCAGAACGAGCGCGCCCCAGCCGCAGCCGATATCGAGCAGGCGCTGCCCGGGTTTCAACTGGATCTTGGTAAGGATGTGGTCGATCTTCTTGATCTGCGCGGTCGGAAGATCTTCGTCGCCGTTCTCGAAGTACGCGCACGAGTACACCATGTTCTCGTCGAGCCACAGCTTGTAGAACTCGTTCGAGACGTCGTAGTGATACTGGATCGCCTTCTTGTCCGAGGCTTTCGAATGATTGAAGTAGCGCCGCACGCGTGCCAGCTTGCTCGCGCTGTTGACGGTATTGCGCGCCAGCTGATAGCTGATATTGATGATGTCCGACAGCTTGCCTTCAATGTCGATCTTGCCCTTCACGTACGCCTCGCCGAGATTGTCGAGGCTCGGTTCGAGCAGATAGGGCAGCGCCGTGGCGCTTTTGACGTGTAGCGTGACCTGGGGCGCCGCGAACTGCCCGAAGTCATGTTGCTGGCCGTCCCACAGCACGAGTCGTGCGGGTACGTCAGCCTTGCTTTTTACTTCTTCCACCCACTGCGCCAGCTTCTTCTCCCAGAACATGTGATCTCTCCGTGTCCGTTGAATTAAAGCAAAGCCTGTGTGGATCGCAGCTCCGTGCGGCGCGACTCCCATGCCGCGAGTTGCCATCCGGCCGCCGCGCGCTGCTGCGTTGGCAACGCGGTTGCGGCGTTGTATTTCGATTCAAGGCGATAGGCGGGAGATTTGCCAGTCGCTGTGTTCGCCTGAGCGCGTGTAGAGCAAGCGGTCGTGAAGGCGCGACGGCCGGCCCTGCCAGAATTCGATTGCTTCGGGCACCAAACGATAACCGCCCCAGTGCGGTGGTCGCGGTGGCTGGTCGCCGTATTGCAAGCTGATTTCGCGTTCGCGTGTTTCGAGCTGCGAGCGGCTTTCAATTAGCTGACTCTGATTCGAGGCCCATGCACCGATGCGTGAACCGAGCGGGCGCGACGCGAAATATGCGTCGCTTTCTTCCGCGCTGGTTTTGACGATGCGGCCTTCAACGCGCACCTGGCGTTCGAGTTCGATCCAGTAGAAAAGCAGGCTGGCGTAGGGATTGGCGGCCAGTTCGCGGCCTTTACGGCTTTCATAATTGGTGAAGAACACGAAGCCGCGTTCGTCGACGCCCTTGATCAGGACGATGCGCGCCGACGGCCGACCACGCGAGTCGACCGTGGCCAGCGTCATGGTATTCGGTTCGGGCAATTTGGCGTCGACCGCTTGTTGAAACCACGTATCGAATTGACGAAACGGGTTACGGTCGATATCGGCAACGTCCAAAGAACCCAGCGAATAGTTTTTTCGAAGTTCGGCGAGTGAGGTCATGTTCTTATGCGAACGCTACAGTTCAATCAGTATAGCTAAGCCGCTAATTTTTTGCCCGCAACCACATCAAGGTCCGGCGCGGTGCGTTCATGCGTGCCGGCGTATATGGCTCTCGGTGCCGCGCTTTTCGCGGCGATGCACTTCGACGCCTTCAGGCAAAATACGGGGTTGCGTACGCCTTGCGTCGCCACTTCGTGTTTTTGCCTGACCACCGAGCCCTGCCATCATGTCCAGCACCACCGCGCAAACCGATCTTACTACCAGCCTCGACGGGAAAGAAACCGCTGACCGTGAGCGGCGCTTCGGCGGCATCGCGCGTTTGTACGGCGCGCCGGCGCTCGCCGCGTTCGAAGGCGCGCACGTCGCGGTGATCGGCATTGGCGGCGTGGGGTCGTGGGTGGCCGAGGCGCTGGCGCGCAGCGCGGTCGGCACGCTGACGCTGATCGACCTCGACAACGTTGCCGAGAGCAACACTAACCGGCAGATCCACGCGCTCGACGGCAACTACGGAAAACCGAAGGTCGAAGCCATGGCCGAACGCATCGCGGCGATCAATCCGTTTTGCGACGTGCGCCTGATCGAGGACTTCGTCGAGCCGGATAACTTCGAGTCGACGCTCGGCGGCGGCTTCGACTATGTGATCGACGCGATCGACAGCGTGCGCACCAAGACCGCGTTGATCGCATGGTGCGTGGAGAAGAAGCAGCCGTTGATCACGGTCGGCGGCGCGGGCGGCCAACTCGACCCGACGCGCATTCGCATCGACGATCTCGCGCTGACGATCCAGGATCCTTTACTGTCGAAAGTGCGCGGGCAACTGCGCAAACAGCACGGCTTTCCGCGTGGCCCAAAGGCGAAGTTCAAGGTGAGCGCGGTGTATTCCGACGAACCGTTGATCTACCCGGAAGCCGCCGTCTGCGATATCGACGAGGAGGCCGAGCACGTCGCCACGTCGCCGGGCCACACCGGGCCGGTCGGCTTGAACTGCGCGGGGTTCGGTTCGAGCGTGTGCGTGACGGCGAGCTTCGGATTTGCCGCAGCCGCGCACGTGCTGCGGGCATTGGCCAAGCAGGCGACGGCTTGAGGTGGTTCGCGCCGCGACGAGTGCGCGGCGCATTCAGGCGCGGCTGGGGCGCCGCGCTTGAATATCGATTGATCCAGTCAGATCAGAACAACGAAGCGCTCAGCTTGCGCCGCCATTGCGACACCAGCTCCGGCTGATGCGCGGCCAGATCGAACACCGAGAGCATCGTCTTACGGCCGATATCGTCGCGGAACGTGCGGTCGCGTTGCACGATCGCCAGCAATTGTTCGAGCGCTTCCGCGTATTTGCGGCGGGCGATAAACGCGCTAGCCAGATCGAAACGCGCTTCGAGATCGGCCGGCTCGGCCGCGACCTTTGCTTCCAGCGCGTCCGTGGGCGGCAGGTCCGCGGCGGCGTCCACGGCGTCGAGGCGTGTCTTGATCGCGTTGAAACGCGCGTCGATACCTTGCGTCGTTTTCGGCGACAGCAGATCGACTTCGTTGCGCGCCTCGTCGAGACGATTGTCTTCGAGCAGCAATTCAATGCGGTCCATGCGCGCTTCGTCGTAACCCGGGTCGTAGGCGAGGGCGGCTTGCAGCGCGTCGTACGCATCTTCGCGGCGGCCTTCGGCTAGCGCGGTTTGCGCTTCGAGACGCGCGGCGTCCGCGCCTTGCGGCACGAGCCGCTCAAGAAACTCGCGCAACTGTCCTTCCGGCAGCACGCCGACGAACTGATCGACCGCACGTCCGTCGGCAAAAGCCATGACGTGCGGAATGCTGCGCACCTGGAAGTGCGCGGCCAGTTCCTGGTTCTCGTCTACGTTCACCTTCACGAGCTTCCATTTGCCGGCGGCTTCGGCTTCGAGCTTTTCCAGCATCGGGCCGAGGGTCTTGCACGGGCCGCACCAGGGCGCCCAGAAATCGACCAGCACGGGGGCCAGTGTCGACGCCGCGATGACGTCCTGTTCGAAAGTGGCCAGAGTGGTGTCCATTGCGTCCTCGTCGATAAAACGGTCTGTTGACTATTTGGGGCCGAACACCGGGGATTCAATGCTGCCCGAAGCGCTTGCGCTCACTTGCGATGCTTGTCTGCGTGGCTTATCCGCGTTGCTTACCTGCGTTGCTTACCTGCGTTGCTTACCTGCGCGGTTAATTGCGTGGCTCACTTGCGCTGGGGCAGCGGAATCCATTCGGTTTCGCCCGGCACCTTGCCCATTTCCTGATTAGTCCACGCCAGCTTCGCGGCTTCGATTTTCTCACGTGAACTGGCAACGAAATTCCACTCGATGAAGCGCTCGCCATCCAGCTTTTCGCCGCCGAGCAGCATGACACGCGCGCCGTGGGTGCTCGCCAGCGTCACCGTTTCGTCGAGCGCGAGCACCGCCATCTGGCCGACTTCGAGCGACGTGCCGTCGATCTCCAGATCGCCGTCGACGAGATAGACGCCGCGTTCCTCGTGCTCCGGTTCGAGCGCGAAGGCGCCGCCCGGTGCGAATTCGCCGGCCACATACAGCGTGCCGGAGAACGTCGCGACCGGCGAGGTTGCGCCGAACGCCGTGCCCGCGATCACCCGCAGCGTGACGCCGTTGCGCTCGACCACCGGCAAGGTATCAGCGGCGTGATGCGCGAACGACGGTTCGATCTCTTCGTCGTCGAGCGGCAACGCGACCCACGTTTGAATGCCGTGCATGGTCTGGCCGCTCGCGCGGTCCTCGTCCGGCGTGCGCTCGGAATGGACGATGCCGCGCCCGGCCGTCATCCAGTTGACGTCGCCGGGGACGATTTTTTGCATCGAGCCGAGGCTGTCGCGGTGCATGATCGCGCCTTCGAACAGATAGGTCACCGTGGCCAAACCGATATGCGGATGCGGCCGCACGTCGAGGCCCACGCCGGGTTCGAGCGTGGCCGGGCCCATGTGATCGAAGAAGATGAACGGGCCGATCAGGCGCGCCGCCATGGCCGGCAGCACGCGCCGCACGCTCAGACTGCCGACGTCGCGCAGATGCGGTTTGAGGACTGCTTTGATCGAGGAGGACATGGCAGGCTCGGTTGGAATGGTGGGAGGGAATTATTGTTCAATGGACGATTCTACTGCGGTGAGCCTAACGACGACGGCTCGGCGACATGTCGGCGCTCCGGGAATCCGTAGCGCGGGGCGGTGCCGGACGCTGCCGCCTCCGCTAAACTGCCGGATCGAACAATCAACTGGAGTCCGGCATGTCGCCGAAGGATTTGCTGCTCGCGATGATCGTGGTCGTCGCGTGGGGCGTCAATTTTGTCGTGATCAAGGTGGGTCTGCATGGTGTGCCGCCCATGCTGCTCGGCGCGCTGCGCTTTGCGCTCGCTGCCGTGCCGGCGGTGTTTTTCATCAAACGGCCCAATTTGCCGTGGCGCTGGCTGATCGCGTACGGCGCGACGATTTCGTTCGGCCAGTTCGCGTTCCTGTTCACGGCCATGTATGTCGGCATGCCGGCCGGACTGGCTTCGCTGGTGCTGCAGGCGCAGGCGTTCTTCACGCTGATTTTCGCCGCCATGTTCCTGCATGAGCGCTTGCGCCTGCCGAATGTGGTGGGTTTGCTGATCGCGGCGGGCGGCCTTGCCGTGATCGGCATGCAAGGCGGCCATGCCATGACACTGGCCGGTTTTGTCCTCACCTTGTGCGCCGCGTGTTCGTGGGCGCTCGGCAACATCGTCACGAAGAAGGTCGGACGGGTCGATCTCGTCGCGCTGGTGGTGTGGGGCAGCCTGATTCCGCCGCTGCCGTTTTTCGCGTTGTCGTACGTGCTCGAGGGGCCGCAGCGGATCGTTGCGGCGCTATCCGGCATCAGCGCGACGTCGATCTTCGCCATCGTGTATCTCGCGTTTATCGCGACGCTGATCGGCTACGGATTGTGGAGCCGTCTGCTGTCGCGCTATCCGGCGAGCCAGGTCGCGCCGTTTTCGCTGCTGGTGCCGATTGTCGGTCTCGCGTCGGCGTCGCTGTTTCTCGACGAGCAACTGTCCGCGGCGCAGATCGCGGGCGCTTTGCTGGTCATGGCGGGGTTGGCCGTGAACGTGTTCGGCGGCTGGGCCGTGCAGCGGTTTTCACTCACGCGTTGAGCGGCCGGCTGGCCTGAACGATGACGAAAAAACGGCCGCGTCGAGCGGCCGTTTCCATCGCAACATTGCGTCGCCTACGTAAGCATCACGTCATGCGGTTCTTCGCGAGCGGTGGATTCGCCGCAAAATAACGCTTGATGCCGGTCATGATCGCATCGGCCATCTTCTCGCGGTACGCGTCGTCGTTCAGGCGGCGCTCTTCGTCCGGGTTGCTGATGAAGGCGGTTTCCACGAGGATCGACGGGATGTCCGGCGCCTTCAGCACCGCGAACCCTGCCTGTTCGACCGAGCCCTTGTGCAGCTTGTTGATGCCGCCGATTTCCTTCAGCACGAAGTTGCCGTAACGCATCGAGTCGCGAATCTGCGCGGTGGTCGACATATCGAACAGCGCGCGGTTCACGGTGGCGTCGGCGGACTTGATGTTGATGCCGCCGATCTCATCCGACGAGTTCTCCTTGTTCGCCATCCAGCGCGCCGCGGCGCTCGTGGCGCCATGCTCCGACAGCGCGAACACCGACGAGCCCTTGGCGTCGGGCGTGGTGAACGCATCCGCGTGGATCGACACGAACAGGTCCGCGCCGACGCGCCGCGCCTTCTGCACGCGTACGTTCAGCGGCACGAAGAAGTCGGCGTCGCGCGTCATCATGGCGCGCATGTTCGGTTGCGCGTCGATCTTTGCGCGCAGCTTCTTCGCGATGTCGAGCGCGACGTGTTTCTCGTACGTGCCCGAACCGCCGATCGCACCGGGATCTTCGCCGCCATGGCCCGGATCGATCGCGACGGTCAACAGACGCACCGTATTGCTCTTGCCGGACTTGGGATTGGTGAACGCGTAGGTATCGTCGCTGCCGGCGTCGTCCGCGCCCAGCGTGCTGGCGCTGTTGCCCTTGTTGCGGGCGATGGCCGTGGGCGGCGCCACGGGCGCAGCAGGCGTGGCCGGCTTGCCGAGGATCGGTGGAGCGGGCGTCGGCGCGACATGCACCGGCGGACGCGGCACGCTCGGTGCGGAGCCGCTGCCGCTGTTCTGCGCGTAACGCTCGAAGAAAGCCTCGCTGTTGTCGGCGGTGGGCGGCGTGGTGCCGGGACCGCTCAGCGTGGCGGGCGGCGGTGCGGCGTTCTCTTCGTTCAGCGTCTGCTGCTTGCGTTCCGTCTGCGCAAGCAGATCCATCAGCGGATCGGGCGCGACCGCGGGATACAGGTCGAACACCAGCCGATACTTGTACGCGCCGACCGGCGGCAGCGTGAACACCTGCGGCTTCACCGAGCCCTTCAGGTCGAACACCATGCGCACCACGTGCGGCTGATATTGCCCGACGCGCACCGACGAGATCTGCGGATCGTTCGGCGTGATCTTCGACACGAGGTCTTTCAACGCCTGGTCCAGATCGAGACCGCTCAGATCGACCACCAGCCGGTCCGGTCCCTGCAGCAGCTGCTGCGCGTTCTGCAGCGGCTGATCGGATTCGATCGTCACGCGCGTGTAGTCGCGCGCCGGCCAGACCCGCACGCCGAGCACCGAACTCGCCCATGCGAGACGCGGCGCGACGAGGCCGAGCACCAGCGTGGACGCGCCCGCGCGCAGAATCTGCCGGCGCCGCCAGTTATGCGTTGCGGTAGCCGCCGATTCGATCGAGCGGAACGGTTTGATCAACATCTTTCGAGACATGCCTTTCCTGATTCGCTGTATGCCCGTGCGACGAGGACACGGCCGTCGCTTTCATTCTCGTTGTGATTATCGAGGTCGAGCGAGAAGACAAGATCCGGCACGCCCAGCAGACGCCCCGCGCGCTGCGGCCATTCGACGAGACAGATCGCGCCGCTGTCGAAGTACTCGCGAAAGCCCGCGTCGGCCCATTCGGCCGGATCGGTGAATCTATACAGATCGAAGTGATAGAGCGCGAGTTCCCCAGCGGGCCGCTCGAGCACGTAAGGTTCGACGAGTGTGTAAGTGGGACTGCGCACGCGGCCGGTGTGGCCGAGGCCGCGCAAGGTTGCGCGCACGAGCGTGGTTTTGCCGGCGCCGAGGTCGCCGATGAGTTGCACTTGCAGTCCGTAGAACGCCTTGTCGCCATCCGCGCCCGGCGTGCGTTGCGCGGCTTCGCGCACGCTTTCGATCGCCTGCGCGAAGCGCTCGCCGAATGCCATGGTGGCGGCTTCGTCCGCGAGCGCGAAGGTGCGTTCGAGCAGGACGTTGGCGGGCGGTTGGATCGCGAGATCGGGATTGGCAGGCATTCTCGTAAAATGGCGTGATGAACCGAAGTCCGGAGTCCCCTGTTTCCTGCACGCCTGCGTCTAGCGACGATGCGCGTGCCGAGCGTCATTTCGATGAAGCGGCGCTGAAGGCGCTCGCGCTGAACATCAAAACGTGGGGCCGTGAACTGGGTTTCGGAGCGGTCGGCATTAGCGATACCGATCTCTCCGCCGCCGAAGCGCCGCTTGCAGCCTGGCTGGAAGCGGGTTGCCACGGCGAGATGGATTATATGGCGAAACACGGCATGAAACGCGCGCGGCCCGCCGAGCTTGTGGCCGGCACGCGACGTGTGATTACGGCGCGCATCGCTTATTTGCCCGCGCAGACATTGAGCGGAAAGGCGCGCGAAAGCGCTTTGCAGGACGGCCCGCTCACGCAGGACTGGCGCGCAGCCGAGCATGCGCGGCTCGCGGACCCGTCGGCGGCGGTCGTATCGATCTATGCGCGCGGTCGCGACTATCACAAGGTGATGCGTAACCGTTTGCAACATCTCGCCGAGAAAATCGAAGCCGAGATCGGCGCGTTCGGCTACCGCGTATTTACCGATTCGGCGCCGGTGCTGGAAGTAGAACTTGCGCAGAAGGCCGGCATCGGCTGGCGCGGCAAGCATACGTTGTTGCTGCAACGTGATGCGGGTTCGCTGTTTTTTCTCGGCGAGATTTATGTCGACGTGCCGTTGCCGACCGACGCCGACACCATGCCCGAAGTCGCGCCCGAAACGCCGGGCTCGCATTGCGGAAGTTGCACGCGCTGTATCGGCGCGTGTCCGACCGGGGCGATCGTCGCGCCTTACAAGGTCGATGCACGTCTCTGCATTTCCTATCTCACGATCGAATTGAAGGGCAGTATTCCCCTGGAATTACGGCCGCTAATCGGCAATCGCGTGTATGGGTGCGACGATTGCCAGCTCGTGTGTCCATGGAACAAGTTCGCACAGGCCGCGCCGGTCGCGGATTTCGACGTGCGGCATGGGCTCGATCGCGCGTCGTTGGTCGAGCTGTTCGCATGGAGCGCGGACGAGTTCGATACGCGCATGCAGGGCAGCGCGATTCGCCGCATCGGTTACGAGAGCTGGCTGCGCAATCTCGCGGTGGGCATGGGCAACGCGCTGCGTGCGTCGCCGGACAGTTTGAGCGAGCCGGCGCGCGAGGCGATCGTACAGGCGCTGAGAATGCGTGCGGATGACGCGTCCGCCGTCGTGCGCGAGCATGTGGAATGGGCTTTGGAAGCGGCGTAAAGTAGCGGCAAACCGGGCGGTGCGTCGTGTGCCAGGCGTGCCTGCGCCGCATGCAGGTACGCGACCTTGCAATCCCGAACGCCCGCGCCAGTGAGGAGCAGACAATCATGTTCAACGCAGTGATCGATGCGCCGTTCGGCAAGGTCGGCATTCGCCTCGAAGGCGAGGCCGTGCGCGAGATCGTCTATCTGCCGGATTCGATGCAGAACGTCGCGCCCGACACGCCGTTGGCGAGACAGGCAGCCGAGCAGATCGAACGATATTTCGAGCGCGCGTCGGCGAAGTTCGAGTTGCCGCTGGCCCCGGTCGGCACCGCGTTTCAGAAGCGCGTGTGGCAGGCCATCAGCGACATTCCGCCGGGCGTCGTGCTGACCTACGGTCAACTGGCGAGGCAACTCGGCAGCGCGCCGCGCGCGGTCGGTCAGGCGTGCGGCGCCAATTACTTTCCGATCGTGATTCCCTGTCATCGGGTGGTGAGTTCGAGCGGCATCGGCGGTTTCGCGAATCACGCGGAAGAGGGTTTCTTCCGCAATATCAAGCGCTGGCTATTGGCGCATGAAGGCATTCCCTACGCATGAGCGATACGTTGATCGACGACGCGGCCACCGCGTCACCTCTGTTCGTCTCCAGCTCGGCGTCGATCGATGCATTCTGCGACGCGCTGTGGCTCGAGCACGGACTGTCGCGCAACACGCTCGACGCGTACCGCCGCGATCTGCGGCTCTTTTGCGAATGGCTCGCGCAGAGCCGCAACGCCTCGCTCGACACCGCAAGCGAAGCCGATCTGAACGCCTATAGCGCCGCGCGGCAGAAAGACAAATCGACTTCGGCGAACCGGCGGCTTTCCGTATTTCGCCGCTATTACGGCTGGGCCGTTCGCGAGCATCGCACCAAGGCCGATCCGACGGTGCGCATCCGCTCGGCGAAACAGCCGCCGCGTTTTCCGTCGACGCTCAGCGAGGCACAAGTCGAAGCGCTGCTCGGCGCGCCCGATATCGATACGTCTTTGGGCCTGCGCGATCGCACGATGCTGGAGCTGATGTACGCGAGCGGCTTGCGCGTAACTGAACTCGTCACGTTGAAGACTGTGGAAGTCGGCCTGAACGAAGGCGTGGTGCGTGTCATGGGCAAGGGTTCGAAGGAGCGGCTGATTCCGTTCGGCGAAGAAGCGCATAGCTGGATCGAGCGCTATCTGCGCGAAGCGCGGCCCGCGTTGCTCGGCGCGCGCGCGACCGACGCGCTGTTCGTGACGAACCGCGCCGAAGGCATGACGCGCCAGCAGTTCTGGAACATCATCAAGCGTCACGCCGTGGTGGCCGGTGTGCATGCGCCGCTCTCGCCGCATACCTTGCGGCATGCGTTCGCCACGCATCTGCTCAATCACGGCGCCGACCTGCGCGTCGTGCAACTGCTGCTCGGCCACACGGATATCTCGACCACGCAGATCTATACGCACGTGGCGCGGGAGCGGTTGAAGTCGCTGCATGCGCAGCATCATCCGCGAGGTTGATGCGCGCTTGCGTGTGTGCTTGCGCTCCGTTCAGAGAGACTCGCGCAGCCGGTGCTTGAGAATCTTGCCCGTCGATGCCGCCGGCAACGCGGCGAGGACTTTGACTTCGGCCGGACGTTTGTAAGGCGCGAGACGCTCGCCGCACCAATCGATCAATTCGGCGGGCGCCACCGTCGCGCCCGCAAGCAACTCGACGAACGCGACCACTTCCTCGTTACCTTCCACCGCGCGTCCGATCACCGCCGACTGCACGACTTGCGGATGCGCGTTCAGCACATGTTCGACTTCGGCCGGATACACGTTGAAACCCGAGCGAATGATCAGCTCCTTGCTGCGCCCGACGACATGCAACGCGCCGTCCGCGTCCTGCCGTGCAAGATCGCCGGTTTTGAGCCAGCCGTCTTCGGTGACGACCGCACGTGTCTGCTCCGGGCTGCGGTAGTAGCCCAGCATCACGTTGGGGCCGCGCACCCATAGCTCGCCGATGTCGCCCTTCGCCGCGTCGATGCCGTCGAGCCCGACGAAACGCACCTCGACGCCCGGAATGACCTCGCCGACGGAGCAATCGCTACGCGGCGCATCGAGCATGGTGTGCGACACGGTCGGGCTGCTCTCGGTCATGCCGTAGCCGTTATGCAGCGGCAGACCGTAGACGCTTTCCACCTGCGCTTTCAAGGCGGCGTCGAGCGGCGAGCCGCCCGAATAGGCGAAACGCAATTGCGGCGCGGACCACGCGTGACCGTGTGTCTGCAGATGTTCGAGCAGTTTGGCGTGCATCGCCGGCACGCCCTGGAAAATCGACACGCGTTCTTCGGCGAGGGCCCGGCGCACGGCTTCCGGCGCGAAACGCGGCACCAGCCGCAAGGTCGCGCCCGCATGCAGGCTGCCCAGACAGACGGACGCGAAACCGTAGACATGCGAGATCGGAAGCACAGCATAGACGACATCGTCCGGGCCGACTTTGCGCAAGCGGCTCGAGATCGCGGCGATGAAC
Organism: Paraburkholderia dipogonis; assembly: GCF_042680985.1. Classification (NCBI taxonomy): domain Bacteria; kingdom Pseudomonadati; phylum Pseudomonadota; class Betaproteobacteria; order Burkholderiales; family Burkholderiaceae; genus Paraburkholderia; species Paraburkholderia dipogonis. The sequence goes on from NZ_JBHUFR010000023.1 coordinate 201,871, forward strand.
AGCAGATTGCGGTGCGACAGCATCACACCCTTTGGCGCGCCGGTGGTGCCCGTGGTGTAAATCAACGCGGCGCACTGGCGCTCGCTTGCGGCTTCGACCGGTTCGGCGACGGCCGCGCTATCCACCGTGTACGACCAGTCGCCGATGTCCGGCATGACGGCGGGTGCCCTGGCGGCGTGATGGCGCTCTGCGTGCAGCTTGGCGTCGGCCGAGCTTTCCGTGGCGTAGGCGACTACGCGAGGCTGCGCGTGCGCACGGATCGAGTCGAGTTCGGCGGCGGACAGGCGCGCGTTCGAGACCAACGCCCATGCATCGAGCCGGGCGGTCGCGAACAGCAGCACGATCTGCACGATGCTGTTTTCCGCGACGATCATCACGCGATCGCCGCCGCGTACGCCCCATTCGCGCAGCAGCGCGGTGGCGGCATCGACGGCCTCCAGCAGTTGCGCGCTGGTGAGGCGGCGCGCATCCTCGATCAGGGCGATGTGCTGCGGATCGCGCGCGGCGGCCAGCGCCGGAATGTCGGCGATGCGTGCGGGCAGGGCCGCCAGCAACGCGGGGATGTCGATCGTGGAACGGGTGGGCGAATCGAAGCTCAACGTTGTCTCCTTTGTCGACCGGAGTTGACGCTTTAGCGTCTTACTCCGGTCCCATGCACTGTGTGCGGTCGACCGGAGTTGACGCTTTAGCGTCTTACTCCGATCCCATACAAAGCACTTACTCCAGTCCCATGCAAGTTTCCAAAAAACAATACGGTGCCCAGCGTGCGTCGCGCGAGGATATTTGCGAACGATCGTGCCACAGCCGCCGGACCCGCACAATTAGCCGTTCGGCAAATAGCCGTTGTGCAAAGTCGCCATTACAATGCGCCGATGAGCAAATCCAGACACGTCTCCGAAACGCCGGCCACGCAGTTTCTGCGCCGCCATGGCGTCGCTTTCGGCGAACATCCTTATGATTACGTCGAGCACGGCGGCACCGGAGAATCGGCGCGCCAGCTCGGAGTGGACGAGCATCACGTCGTGAAAACGCTGGTGATGGAAGACGAGCACGCCAAGCCGCTGATCGTGCTGATGCACGGCGACCGCACAGTCAGCACCAAGAACCTCGCGCGGCAAATCGGCGCGAAGCGTGTCGAGCCGTGCAAGCCCGAGGTGGCGAACCGGCATTCAGGCTATCTGATCGGCGGCACTTCGCCGTTCGGCACGAAGAAGCAGATGCCGGTGTACGTCGAGTCGAGCATTCTCGAGATGGACAATATCTGGCTGAACGGCGGCCGGCGCGGTTTTCTGGTCAGCATCGACCCCAAGGTGCTGACGGAGTTGCTGGCGGCCAGGGCGGTGCAGTGCGCGAGCGTCGATTGACGTTTGCCTGAATGTTTTGCAAGCGCGCGGGTTCGGTAGAATGTGCGCCGCTTTATTCCGAGTTGCGCGCCCTGTTGCGGTTGGGGTATCGAGTTTCAGACCGCCGATCCTTATAAGAGTCCCAGATGCAAAACCTGATCGTTGCTGTCGTTGCTTACCTGATCGGTTCGGTGTCGTTCGCCGTGATCGTGAGCGCCGCGATGGGCCTCGACGACCCGCGCTCGTATGGCTCGGGCAACCCCGGCGCCACCAACGTGCTGCGCAGCGGCAGCAAGAAGGCCGCGATTCTCACGCTGATCGGCGACGCATTCAAGGGCTGGCTGCCGGTGTGGTTCGTCGTGCACTACGGCGCGCGTTACGGGCTCGACGAGACTTCGGTGGCGATTGCGTCGGTGGCCGTGTTTCTCGGTCACCTGTATCCGGTTTTCTTCCGCTTCAAGGGCGGCAAGGGCGTGGCGACCGCGGCGGGCGTGCTGCTCGCGATCAATCCGATTCTCGGCGTGGCGACTTTGCTGACGTGGCTGATCGTGGCGTTCTTCACGCGCTATTCGTCGCTGGCGGCATTGGCCGCGGCGGTGTTCGCGCCGATCTTCGACGGTTTTCTGTTCGGACCGCATGTCATTGCGCTGGCGATCGTGGTGATGAGTTCGTTGCTGGTGTGGCGGCATCGCGGAAATATCGCCAAGCTGATGCGTGGGCAGGAGAGCCGCATCGGTGACAAGAAGAAGGCGGATGCGGCGGCGAAGCCGGCGGGAGGGAGCGACGTTTGAACAGCGCTGCTTTGGTGCTGTGTTCCCGGGTGACTTAGTGCCCTGGTGGTGAGTACTCTGCGCATCGATATGCGCGGCGTCGCGCAGATGCCGCGTGGAGCATACCGGCAACCGCTATAGACAGATGCACGTGCTTGCGCGCCGGCAGTTTAGAGGTTAGTGCGCCGTGCCCGGTGCTGAGTTACCCGGCGTTTGACGCTCATCGCCCGGCACGCCTGTCATGTGCGGCGGGGCGCGCGCGTGTTCTGCGGCCGCACGCGCGCACGGCTGCCCCTCTCTCAAGGGTTTCGTCGTGAACCCGACCCGCTCCGCTCCGCGGATCTAGCCGCTCTACTTCTTCGGGACGCCTTGGCCGCCCTGTATCAGCAACTCAATCGCGGAAGTTATTGAAGTCCAGCGGCGTATCGGTCACATCCTTGCGCAGCATGGCGATCACGCTTTGCAGGTCGTCGCGCTTGCCGCCGGTGATGCGCACCGCGTCGCCCTGAATGCTCGCCTGGACCTTGATCTTGCTGTCCTTCACGAGGCGCACGATTTTCTTCGACAGATCGCCCGACACGCCTTTCTTGATCTTGATAACCTGCTTCACCTTATCACCGCCGATCTTCTCGATCTTGCCGTGGTCGAGGAAGCGCACGTCCACGTTACGCTTGGCCATTTTCGACAGCAGCACGTCTTTGACCTGACCGAGTTTGAAATCGTCGTCCGCGTAAGCCGTGATTTCGTTTTCCTTGTGCTCCACGCGCGCGTCCGACCCCTTGAAGTCGAAGCGCGTTGAAATTTCCTTGTTGGACTGCTCGATCGCGTTCTTGACTTCGATCATGTTCGCTTCGCAGACGACGTCAAACGATGGCATTTTTTTCTCCCAATAGTGCTGCGGTGCGTGACGCAACCGGGCGGCTGCTCACGGGGCACTCGCTATAATCACGGACCGGACGTCATTTTACCGACGCCACTCCCTTTTGCCCAAGGCCGCCGCGCATAGTCGCCCGGCGGGGGCCCGAAGCCGGTTGCATCGGCTGCTTTATTCGTTGTTCCATTTGTCGTTTCACGGTTCTCATTCCGATGTCCCAATCCGATTCCGCCGCGTTCATCGCCGGCTTTCCGCTGAAGGCGCACAACACCTTCGGGTTCGATGTGCGCGCGCAGTTCGCCTGCCGCATCGAGCGTGAAGAGCAACTGATGGCCGCGGTGCGCGATCCGCGCGCGGCCGGCTTGCCGCGCCTTGTGCTGGGCGGCGGCAGTAATGTCGTTCTGACCGGCGATTTTGGCGGACTCGCGCTGCTGATCGCGCTGCGGGGGCGCCGCATCGTGCGCGAGGACGATGACGCATGGTACGTCGAAGCGGCCGGCGGCGAGCCGTGGCATGAGTTCGTCGGCTGGACTTTGGCGCAAGGCTTGCCGGGTCTCGAGAACCTCGCGTTGATTCCGGGGACGGTGGGCGCGGCGCCGATTCAGAACATCGGCGCGTACGGGTTGGAGGTGGTCGAGCGCTTCGCGTCGCTGCGCGCCGTGGAGCTGGCTACCGGCGACGTCGTCGAAATGGATGCGCACTCGTGCCGCTTCGGCTATCGCGACAGTTTTTTCAAGCGGGACGGGCGCGACCGTTTCGTGATCACGTCGGTGACGTTCCGTTTGCCGAAGGTCTGGCAGCCGCGTGCAGGCTACGCTGATCTCGCTCGCGAATTGGCCGCAAAGGGCCATGCCGATACGCCGCCTACCGCGCAGGCGATCTTCGACGCGGTCGTGGCGGTGCGGCGCGCCAAGCTACCCGATCCGTTGGAACTGGGCAATGCCGGCAGTTTCTTCAAGAATCCAGTGATCGAGGCGGCGCAGTTCGAGGCGCTGAAGACCACAGAACCAGATGTCGTGTCGTACCTTCAGCCGGATGGACGGGTGAAACTTGCCGCGGGCTGGCTGATCGATCGATGCGGCTGGAAAGGTCGCGCGGTGGGCGCGGCGGCCGTCCATGAGCGGCAGGCGCTCGTGCTGGTGAATCGCGGCGGCGCGAGCGGGACGGAGGTGCTGGCGCTTGCGAAAGCGATTCAGCGCGATGTGCTCGAGCGGTTTGGGGTGGAGTTGGAAGCGGAGCCGGTTTGTTTGTGATGCTCTGAATCGGCTTAGTCCGCGCGTAGGCGATAAAAAAGGCGCCGGGAGGAGACTCCTGGCGCCTTTTTTGCGTTTGCGCTTCCGTCTGGGCCCGCACCTCGCGGCGCTCAACCTCGCCTACGCGAAGTTAGCCTCACAGAAGCTCCCCAGCTTAATCACGCTGACGGCGCGCGTTTTCCGCAATCCGCATACGCAGCGCGTTCAGCTTGATGAAGCCGCCAGCGTCGGCCTGGTTGTAGGCGCCGCCGTCGTCGTCGAACGTGGCAATGGTCTTGTCGAACAGCGTTTCCTTCGAATCGCGCGCGACCACCGATACGCTGCCCTTGTACAGCTTGACACGTACCCAGCCGTTGACCTTCTCTTGCGTATGGTCGATCAGCACCTGAATCGCGCGACGCTCCGGGCTCCACCAGTAGCCGTTATAAATCAGCGACGCGTAACGCGCCATCAGATCGTCTTTCAGGTGAGCCACTTCACGGTCCAGCGTGATCGACTCGATGCCGCGGTGCGCCTTGAGCATGATCGTGCCGCCCGGCGTTTCATAGCAGCCGCGCGACTTCATGCCGACGTAACGGTTTTCCACCAGATCCAGACGGCCGATGCCGTGCTTGCCGCCCAGACGGTTCAACTCGGTCAGCATTTCCGCGGCCGACAAACGCTTGCCGTTGATCGCAACCGGATCGCCGTGCTCGTATTCGATGTCGATGAATTCAGCCTGGTCCGGCGCCTGTTCCGGCGACACCGTCCAACGCCACATATCGGCTTCGGCTTCCGCCTTCGGGTCTTCCAGGTGACGGCCTTCGAACGAAATGTGCAGCAGGTTCGCGTCCATCGAATACGGCGCGCCGCCTTGCTTGTGCTTCATTTCGATCGGAATTCCGGCCTTTTCCGCGTACGCGAGCAGCTTTTCGCGCGACAGCAGATCCCATTCACGCCACGGCGCGATCACCTTGATGCCCGGTTCCAGCGCGTAGTAACCGAGTTCGAAGCGAACCTGGTCGTTGCCCTTCCCGGTTGCGCCGTGCGACACCGCTTGCGCGCCGGTGGCGCGGGCGATTTCGATCTGACGCTTGGCGATCAGCGGACGCGCGATCGACGTGCCCAGCAGGTATTCGCCTTCATAGATCGTGTTGGCGCGGAACATCGGGAACACGAAGTCACGCACGAACTCTTCGCGCAGGTCTTCGATAAAGATGTTGTCCTGCTTGATGCCGAGTTGCAGGGCTTTCTTGCGCGCCGGTTCCAGCTCTTCGCCCTGGCCGATGTCGGCCGTGAACGTGACGACTTCGGCGTCGTAATTGTCCTGCAACCACTTCAGGATGACGGAGGTGTCGAGGCCGCCCGAATAGGCGAGCACGACTTTCTTGATATCGCTCATGGTGAACTCGTAGCTGGAAAAAGCGGGAAAACAAGGCGCGCCGGCGGTTCCGGAGCGCGGAAAACCACTATTTTGACACTAAACCGCAGGCTGCCCGCGTTTTTGGGGGCGTTGCGGTGTTGAAGCCGGGTCCGCTTACGGCCGGTCGCGGCCGTGGACGCCGGCTCGATGCGCGGCGCTAAACGTGGATGCCTTGCCTCGTATTCAAGGCCCCGTCGCGCTTCACGCAGATGCCGCTCAACTTGCTGACTGGGCGGCTCGCTCAGTGATTCAGCTTGCCGAGCAGCAGGTATTCCATCAAGGCCTTTTGCACATGGAGACGATTTTCAGCCTCGTCCCACACGACGCTTTGCGGGCCGTCGATCACTTCCGCGCTGACTTCCTCGCCGCGATGGGCGGGCAGACAGTGCATGAAGAGCGCATCCGGATTGGCGCGCGCCATCATGTCGGCGTCGACGCACCAGTCGGCGAAGGCTTTCTTGCGCGCTTCGTTTTCGGCTTCGAAGCCCATGCTGGTCCAGACGTCGGTGGTGACCAGATCCGCGCCGGCGCAGGCCTCGTTCGGATCGTCGAATTCTTCGTAGAACGGCGCGCTTTCGGCAGCGACCATGGCACGGTCGAGCTTGTAGCCCGGCGGCGTGGAAAGGCGCAGCTTGAAGCCGAGAATCTGCGCGGCTTCGATCCACGTGTACAGCATGTTGTTGGCGTCGCCGACCCACGCAACCGTCTTGCCGCGAATCGGACCGCGATGCTCGAAGTACGTGAAGATGTCCGCCAGCACCTGGCACGGGTGATATTCGTTGGTCAGTCCGTTGATCACCGGCACGCGCGAATTCTCGGAGAAGCGCTGGAGAATATCCTGGCCGAATGTGCGGATCATGATGATGTCGACCATGCGCGAGATCACCTGCGCGGCATCTTCGATCGGTTCGCCGCGGCCGAGTTGCGTGTCACGCGTGCTCATGAAAACGGCGTGGCCGCCCAACTGGAAGATGCCGGCTTCGAACGACAGGCGCGTGCGTGTCGAATTTTTTTCGAAGATCATCGCCAGCGTGCGATCGTGCAGCGGATGGTAAGTCTCGTAGTTCTTGAATTTGCGTTTCAGAATGCGCGCGCGTTCCAGCACGTACTCGTAGTCTTCCAGCGAGAAATCCTTGAACTGCAGGTAGTGGCGAATTTTCTTGGCGGTCATGAAACAAATACGGCGGTCTCACCCGGCAGGATTGCCGGACGGCGCCGCCGTCGTTTGTGGTAACTCAATGCAGCATAAAGGATTTCGCCCGGTTTGACGAGTCGGCCAAAAGGCTGGGCAAGCTGTCTGAAAGCCTCGCGGGGCCCTCAGACGAGTCTTGTGTGCGCTGCGGAAAAGGGTCCGCTGCGCTATAATCTACGGGTTATCCCAAAGCCCAGCAGGCCAGTATTCCGCTTGGCCGGCCTCGGCTCGCGCGGTTCGGAACGACCTGCTCGCGGTGCGCCGTCATGACGAGCGCCAACGCGGCTTAGCCGGCTCTTCGCGGTTCTGGTGGTGTGGTTGCCATCGCGGCATGGTCGGCGAGTTCCAGGAAATTCAGAGCCGTTGCACCGTCCGTTTTGCCGCCACCCCGCTGGGCAGTCACACAGGTATTCCTACATGGCCGAAGCAGCTCCAACCGAATATTTCATTCAGGGCATCACGTCGAAGGGAAAAAAGTTTCGGCCGAGCGACTGGTCGGAGCGTCTCGCAGGCGTCATGGCCTGCTTCGGCCCCGGCGCAAGGAAGGGGCCGAACGCTTATATGCAGTACTCGTTGTACGTCCGCCCGACCATGATCGGCGACCTCAAGTGCGTGATTCTCGATTCGCGCTTGCGCGACATCGAACCCATGGCTTTCGACTTCGTCCTCAACTTTGCTAAAGACAACGACCTCGTCGTGACGGAGGCGTGCGAGCTGCAACTCGAGCACGCCACGCCGCAAGAGAAAAGGCATGTGATCTAGCGCGAAGCTGCCGGATCGGCAAAAGCAAAAGCACAAAGAACAAAAAGCAAAAAACCCGCTGGCAGCGGGTTTTTTTTCGTTCTGGCCGTCAGTGATGGGAGCGACGAACTATGCGATGCAGCGCGGATCCTGTCGGTCCGAAGCAAAAAAGCCCGCCGAGGCGGGCCTTTCTGTGCAGCGGAAACAGGAGGTAGCCCACCGAAGCGGGCTGACCGGAATTACTGCGCTGCGGACGCTTGCAGACCCTTGATGGCTGCAGCGAGGCGGCTCTTATGGCGAGCTGCCTTGTTCTTGTGAACGATGTTCTTGTCGGCGATGATGTCGATAGTCTTCGACGATGCCTGGAAGATTTCAGCGGCCTTAGCCTTGTCGCCGGCGTCGATCGCCTTGCGGACAGCCTTGATAGCCGTGCGGAACTTCGAGCGCAGTGCCGAGTTATGCGAGTTAGCCTTGGCGGCCTGGCGGGCGCGCTTGCGTGCTTGTGCGGAGTTAGCCATGACGGTTCCTTATCCTGTTCCTGTTTCCAGTACCTGACCTTCAAGTGGTGAGGTGCTGCTTTTAGATCGAACTCTTGGAAGCGATTGCCCAAGAGCGCAAAAGTGTCGAAAAAATCGATCGGACTACGCGAAGGCAGGCCTATGTTTTCGGGGTGTGCGAAGGTCTTGGCAGGCGCTGTGGCGCCGCTCCAAACCCCGTCCGAAAATTGAGCGAGCTTCGAAACCGGCGATTATAGCAACAAAATCAGGCACGTGGCAACGGGAAAGCGGCAGGAAGGCCTGCCGCCCTGTTGCGCAAAGTCCGGCGCCTACTTGGCAGCCATTTAGCGCAAGCGTGCCGCAGCCCGGCCGGAAAGTGGAGGCGGGGCGTGGCCGGTGGGTCCGGAACCGCACGGCCGCGCTACAAAAAAAGCGCCGATTCGCTTATCCGATCGAACGTCCGCGCGGCAAAACGGTCCGAATCGCGTTCCGGCTCGTCGTCCGCACTCGCGGCACCCGTATAATAAGCGCCCCATGAATCTATTCCGAGCCCTGCTGACGGTCAGCGGCTTCACGCTGCTGTCGCGCGTGACCGGACTGGCCCGCGAAACGCTGATCGCACGCGCGTTCGGTGCCAGTCAATACACTGACGCGTTTTACGTCGCCTTCCGCATTCCGAACCTGCTGCGCCGCATCTCCGCCGAAGGCGCGTTCTCGCAGGCCTTCGTGCCGATCCTCGCGGAGTTCAAGAACAGCCAAGGTCACGACGCCACCAAAGCGCTGGTCGACGCCACCTCGACGGTGCTCGCCTGGGCGCTCGCGATCCTCTCGCTGATCGGCGTCGTAGGCGCGTCGGGCGTGGTGTTCATCGTCGCCTCGGGCCTCGCGCACGAAGGTCAGGCGTACGCGCTCGCGGTGACCATGACGCGCATCATGTTCCCGTACATCATTTTCATTTCGCTGACGTCGCTGGCGTCGGGCGTGCTGAATACGTACAAGAACTTTTCGCTGCCGGCGTTCGCGCCGGTTCTGCTGAACGTCGCGTTCATCGTCGCCGCGGTGTTCGTCGCGCCGCGTCTGCAAACGCCGGTCTATGCGCTCGCGTGGGCGGTGATCGCCGGCGGCGTGCTGCAGTTCCTCGTGCAGTTGCCGGGTCTGAAGAAGATCGACATGATTCCGCGCATCGGATTGAATCCGGTGAAAGCGCTCGCGCATCGCGGCGTCAAGCGCGTGCTGTCGAAGATGGTGCCCGCGATGTTCGCCGTCTCGGTCGCGCAGATCAGCCTGATCATCAACACGAATATCGCGTCGCGCATCGGGCCGGGCGCCGTGTCGTGGATCAATTACGCCGACCGGCTGATGGAGTTTCCGACCGCGCTGCTGGGCGTCGCGCTCGGCACGATCCTGCTGCCGAGCCTTTCAAAAGCGCACGTCGACGCCGACCCGCACGAGTATTCGTCTCTGCTCGACTGGGGCTTGCGCGTCACCTTCCTGCTGGCCGCGCCGAGCGCCGTCGCACTGTTTTTCTTCGCGCAGCCGCTGACGGCCACGCTGTTCCACTACGGCAAGTTCGACGGCAATTCGGTGGTGATGGTCGCCCGCGCGTTGTCGGCGTATGGCGTCGGCCTGATCGGCCTGATTCTCATCAAGATTCTCGCGCCGGGTTTCTACGCGAAGCAGGACATCAAGACGCCGGTGAAGATCGGCGTCGGCGTGCTGATCCTCACGCAGCTGAGCAACTATGTGTTCGTGCCGATCTTCGCGCATGCTGGTTTGACGCTGAGCGTCGGGCTCGGCGCTTGCGGTAATGCGTTGCTGCTGTTTCTCGGGCTGCGCAAGCGTGGCATCTATACGCCGTCGAGCGGCTGGCTCAAATTCTTCGTGCAGTTGTTCGGCGCCTGTCTGGTGCTGGCCGGCACGATGCATTGGCTGGCCATCAGCTTCGACTGGATCGGCATGCATAGCCGCCCGGTCGACCGCATGGTGCTGCTCGCGGCGTGCCTCGTGCTGTTCGCGGCGCTATATTTCGGTATGCTTTGGCTGATGGGCTTCAAGTACGCGTATTTCAAAAGGCGAGTGAAGTGATCACGATGACGCGGGTTCTCGACTATTTCAGCACGCTTGTCGCCGAAGATGAGAGTCTTCCGCTGACCGAGGCGGCGCTCTCGCTCGCGCAGGACGCCTATCCCGATCTCGATCTGCAAGGCACGCTCGCCGAGATCGACGAACTCGTGGTGCGCTTGCAGCGGCGCATGCCGGACGACGCCGACATCAAGCAGAAGGTCGGCATTCTGAACCGGTTCTTCTTTCGCGAACTGGGTTTCGCCAGCAATCTCAACGACTATTACGACCCCGACAACAGCCATCTGAACGCCGTGCTCAAACGTCGCCGCGGCATTCCGATTTCGCTGGCGGTGCTGTATCTGGAAATGGCTGAACAGATCGGCGTACCGGTGCGCGGCGTGTCGTTTCCCGGCCACTTCCTCTTACGCGTGACCACGCCGGACGGCGACGTGATGCTCGATCCGACCAGCGGCCATTCGCTGTCCGAATCGGAGATGGTGGAGATGCTGGAGCCATACGTGGCGTCGGCGGGCGAATCGGTGAGCCGGGCGCTGCGCATGCTGCTGCAACCGGCCACGCGCCGCGAGATCATCGCGCGTATGCTGCGCAATCTGAAGTCGACATATCTTCAGACGGAACGTTGGCAACGTCTGCTGGCGGTGCAGCAGCGTCTCGTAATCCTGCTGCCGGAAAGTATCGAAGAAGTGCGCGATCGCGGCTTCGCGTATGCGCGGCTCGATTATCTGCGCCCCGCGCTCGAAGACCTGGAGCGTTATCTCGGCGACCGGCCGGATGCCGAGGACGCAACCGTGGTGGAATCGCAATTACACGAACTGCGTCAGCGTACTCAGCACGACGACCGCGAATAAGCACGTCCACGCAACGGGCATTGCGACCACGGCTCAAAACAAAAGGCCTGCACATGAATGATCATGTGCAGGCCTTTTTCTCTAGCGCGGCTGTTTTGTGAAACCGCGCGGTGTCTGCCAGCTTACTTCGGCTGCATCCGGATCGCGCCGTCCAGACGAATCACTTCGCCGTTGAGCATCGGATTGTCGAAGATCTGCTTGGCCAGCATCGCGTATTCGACCGGTTTGCCGAGACGCGGCGGGAACGGCACCATTGCGCCGAGGGCGTCCTGCACTTCCTGCGGCATGCCGAGCAGCATGGGCGTTTCGAAGATGCCCGGTGCGATCGTCATCACGCGGATCGCGTTGCGCGACAGGTCGCGTGCGATAGGCAACGTCATGCCGGCCACGCCGGCCTTGGATGCCGCATAAGCCGCCTGGCCGATCTGGCCGTCAAACGCGGCCACCGACGCCGTGTTGATGATCACGCCGCGCTCGCCATTCGCGTTCGGCTCGTTCTTCGACATGGCCGCGGCGGCGAGCCGGACCATGTTGAAGGTGCCGATCAGATTAATCGAGATGGTGCGCGAGAACGCGTCGAGCGGATGGGGGCCGTCCTTGCCGACTGTCTTGACGGCCGGCGCGACGCCCGCGCAATTGACCAGACCGCGCAGCGTGCCGAGCCTGGTGGCGGCTTCGACGGCCTGGGTGGCGTCGTCTTCGCGGCTCACGTCGCATTTGACGAACACACCGCCGAGTTCCTGCGCGAGCGCTTCGCCGGCATCCACGTTCAGGTCGGCGAGTACCACTTTGCCGCCGTTTTCGACGAACAGGCGTGCCGTGGCTGCGCCCAGTCCTGATGCACCGCCGGTGATCAGGAAAACGTTGTCACGAATCTCCATGTCTTCTCCTTTGCTACGGTTCAGTAATGTCTGGATCGAATATCTTTTCGATGATCGATTGTAACGGCTATGCTGCGATGCGGAAAGCGCAGCGGACAGGCTGAAAATTGCACGCGCTGGCGGCGTGCACACAGAGCAAATCGCTACGGATGGCTAATTAATACCAGGTGTGTGCGAGAAGAAACCGTTCACGGCACTCGAACCATCCGCTGCATAAAAAAACCCGCCGGCAAGGGCGGGTCTTTCCTGAAGCGAACACAAACGGAAACACGCTTACTTCAACGCCTCGAACGCGCGGTCACGAATTTCGTCGACGCTGCCGAGACCCGAAATGCGCCGATACTGCGGCGCCGTCAACGGAGTCGACGAATCGCCGTTCTTCGCCCAGGTGTTGTAATACTCGATCAGCGGCTTGGTTTGCGCCTCGTACACTTCCAGACGCTTCTTGACGGTTTCTTCCTTGTCGTCGTCGCGTTGGATCAGCGGTTCGCCGGTCACGTCGTCCACGCCTTCGACCTTCGGCGGATTGAACTTGACGTGATACGTACGGCCCGACGCGGCGTGCGAGCGGCGGCCGCTCATGCGCACGATGATCTCGTCGAACGGCACGTCGATTTCCAGCACGTAGTCGATCGGAACGCCGGCCTGCTTCATGGCTTCAGCTTGCGGGATGGTGCGCGGAAAACCGTCGAACAGATAGCCGTTCGCACAATCCGGCTGCTGCAGACGCTCTTTCACCAGATTGATGATCAGCTCGTCCGTGACCAGCTCGCCCGCATCCATGAAGCGCTTCGCTTCGAGGCCGAGCGGCGTGCCGGCCTTGACGGCCGCGCGCAGCATGTCGCCGGTGGAAATCTGCGGAATGCCGAATTTTTCCTTGATGAAGTTTGCCTGAGTGCCCTTACCCGCGCCGGGTGCACCCAAAAGGATCAAACGCATGTGATATCTCCAGATCTATGTAAATTCTTTGGCGGCGCTGCGGACATCCCACGAAAAGCCGAGGGACCCGCATCGGCTGCCGTTCGGGTCTCGCGCTGCACGTCGACGACGGCGCTGCAAGACGATAACGGCGCGACCGGGCAAACCCTGGCTCTCGCGTGTAGCGGGAGGCGCGCACAACCGTCCGATTATGCCATGGGTTTTTACGCTCAAGACCCGAATAAAGCCTGCACGCGCGCGAGATCGGCGGGTGTGTCCACACCGGGCAGCGGCACGTCGTGCGTGACGAGCACGGCGATCCGCTCGCCGTGCCACATCGCGCGCAATTGTTCGAGTGCTTCAACCTGTTCGATCGGCGAAATCGCGAGGCTGGGGTACGTGCGCAGGAATTGCGCGCGATAGGCATACAGCCCGATATGCCGATGAACCACCGCGGGCGCATGAGGCGCGGGCATTGACTCGACATTCGGCCAATGTGGCTGGTAGGCGTCGCGTGCCCAAGGAATCGGCGCGCGCGAAAAGTACAGCGCGACGCCGCGCGCGTCGAGCACGACCTTGACGACGTTCGGGTTAAAAATTTCAGCAGGATCGGTGATCGGATGCGCGGCGGTGGCGATCGCGCAGCCGTGGCTTGCCGCAAGGTGCGACGCAACGCCGCACACGAGCGCCGGATCGATCAGTGGTTCATCGCCCTGCACGTTGACCACGATCGTGTCGTCGCTCCAGCCGAACTGCGCCGCGACCTCCGCGAGACGGTCCGTGCCGGACGGATGGTCCGCGCGCGTCAACACGGCTTCGAAGCCGTGGTCGCGGGCGGCGTCGAGCACCGCTTGCGCGTCCGAGGCGACCAGCACCTGCTGCGCGCCCGATTCGCGCGCGCGTTCGGCGACCCGCACCACCATCGGCTTGCCGCCAATGTCGGCGAGCGGCTTGTTGGGCAGACGCGTCGAGGCGAGCCGGGCCGGCACGACGGCGATAAACGGGGGAGTGGCGGGGTTGGCGTGGGTCATCGGCAGGACAGGCACAAAGACGGGCGGCGATAAGCCGGAGGAAAGCGGCCGCGCATGCAGCGCGGCTGCGGACGGGCAAGACGACGAATGCGAAAGCGCCGCGCGCGAGGGCGGTTTGGCTCAGGCCACGGAGCCCGGATTCAGATCGACCGGCGTGCCTTCCACGGTCTGCCGTGCTTCGTCGACCAGCATGACGGGGATGCCGTCGCGAATCGGATAGGCCAGCTTGTCCGCATTGCAGATCAGCTCCTGCGCGGCGCGATCGTAGCTGAGCGGGCCCTTGCAGATCGGGCAAACGAGAATTTCAAGCAGGCGAGCGTCCACGGACTTTCTCCACAACTAATGCAATGAGGCGATGATCGAGCGCGGCTTCGACCGGGACTACCCAGATGCGCGCGTCGTGCCAGGACCCTAATTTTACCGCATCCTTTTCCGTTACCAGGATGGCGTCGGCGTCCACATCGGCAAAAGGATTGCGCTCGAACGCGTAGTGATCGGGCAGCGCGCGGGTGGCGGGCGTGATACCGGCGGCGCGCAGCGTGGCGAAAAAACGCTCCGGCGCGCCGATGCCGGCCGCGGCCAGCACGCGATCGCCGCTGAACTGCGCGAGCGGACGGCGTAAGGCGGGATTGTCCAGATGCCATGCGTCGGCGGGCGCGAGTTGCAGCGCGAAGGTATTCGGCCACGCCGGCAGCGTGCGTGCATACGGATCGTTGATGAGCGTCGCGTCGCGGCGGCGCGACAGCGGCTCGCGCAGCGGTCCGGCCGGCAGCAGGAAACCGTTGCCGCCGAGCCGGTGATCGAACACGACCAGTTCGGCGTCGCGTTTGAGCCGGTAATGCTGCAAACCGTCGTCGCTCACGATCACGTCGACTTCGCGGTGCGCGGCGCACAGCGCCTGCGCGGCCGCCACGCGATCCGGACAGACCCACACCGGCGCGCCGGTGCGGCGTGCGATCAGAAGCGGCTCGTCGCCGCCGACACTTGCCGCCGAGGTCGGCGTGACGCGCGTCGGCGATTTGACGCGCGCGCCGTAGCCGCGCGACACGACGCCGGGTTTAAAGCCCGCGGCGCGTAACGCTTCGACCAGCGCGATCACGGTCGGTGTCTTGCCGGTGCCGCCGACGGTCACATTGCCGACCACCACCACGGGCACGCCGATGCGAACCGATTTCAACCAGCCGAACGAAAACGCTGCGCGGCGCGCGGCGGCAATTGCGCCGAACACGCACGCGAACGGCGACAGCGCCCAGGCGAGCGGCCCGCGCTGCTGCCATTCGCGCGCGAGGCGTGCCTCGAAACGGTTACCGACGTCGCTCATGGGCACGTCGCGCAAACGACCGGCGCGCCGTTCGGGCAAAGGCAGCCGAACGGCGGCGTGAACGAGCTAGGCGCAATACGCGGGGCAAGCATCAACGCGGGTCTCCGGACTATCGAAAGTGAGGCGAAAATGAATCTGGCGGGCGTGGCGGCGCACTTGCGCAGTGTGCCGCAATGCTCGACGCTGCGGGGCGTTCGGCATGCCGTCGAACCCGCCACTCTAGCGCGCTGGCGTCCCGCCCGGCAAGTCGCGCGCCGTGCGCCGCGCGACGAATAGCGCTTCGAGCGTCACTCCCAGCCTGTGGATAACTTTGTGGAGAACCTGCCGTCCGACAGGCGGAGAGGGCCGTTCCGCGCGCCCGTTATCGGCAATCATTCTCTTTAGTGAGATGTAAACACCATATAAATCAACGACATGCCTGGAATTCATGCGGCCCGGCGGGCGATCTGGCGGGATCTGTCTGGCGGGTCCCGCCATGTGGACACTTTTAACAATTCGAGCGCCGCGCTGGACGGCGATGGCCGGTCGGTCTATCGTCTGTCCGGCCAGCCACACTTATTCCTCGCATGAATCCCGAAAGCCCTTTTTCCTCGTCGGCTGCGCCCGGCGGTGAAGTCGTCGTTCCCGTTTCCGCGCTCAATCGCGCGATCGGCACGATGCTCGAACGTTCGTTTCCTCTCGTCTGGGTTGCCGGCGAAGTGTCGAATTTCACGCGTGCCGCGAGCGGTCATTGGTACTTCTCGATCAAGGACGCGCAAGCGCAGATGCGCTGCGTGATGTTCCGCGGGCGGGCGCAATACGCCGAATTCACCCCGCGCGAGGGCGACCGCATCGAAGTGCGCGCGCTGGTGACGATGTACGAGCCGCGCGGCGAACTGCAACTGAATGTGGAAGCGGTGCGGCGCACCGGACAAGGGCGTCTCTACGAAGCGTTCCTCCGGTTGAAAGCGCAACTCGAAGCCGAGGGTCTCTTTGCCGCCGAACGCAAACGTGCGCTGCCGTCGCATCCGCGTGCGGTCGGCATCGTCACGTCGTTGCAGGCCGCGGCGTTGCGCGACGTCCTGACCACGCTGTCGCGGCGCGCCCCGCACATTCCGGTGATCGTCTATCCGGCGCCGGTGCAGGGCGTCGGCGTGAGCGGCAAGCTCGCGGCGATGGTCGACGCCGCCAACGCACGGCGCGAGGTCGACGTGCTGATCGTGTGCCGCGGCGGCGGCTCGATCGAAGACCTGTGGGCGTTCAATGAAGAAGTGTTGGCGCGCGCGATTGCGGAAAGCGCGATTCCCGTAGTCAGCGGCGTGGGCCACGAAACCGATTTCACGATCGCCGATTTCGCCGCGGACGTGCGCGCGCCCACACCGACCGGCGCCGCCGAACTTGTCAGTCCGCAGCGCGTGCTGCTGCTGCGCGAACTCGACCATCGTCACGCGACGCTCGCGCGCGGTTTCGGCCGCATGATGGAGCGACGCGCCCAGCAACTCGACTGGCTCGCGCGCCGGCTGGTGTCGCCGGCCGAGCGGCTCGCGCGGCAACGCACGCATTTGCAGCAATTGAGCGTGCGGCTCGCGTCGGCGGGGGCGCGTCCGGCGCGTGACGCGCGAGCGCGGTTTTCGCTGCTGCAGATGCGCTGGCAGCGCTGGCGTCCCGATCTCGCCGGGCATCGGACGAAACTTGGCAATCTCTCGCAACGTCTGGACGCAGCTTTATTACGTCAGCATGAACGTCAGACCGCGCGCATCGACACGCTTGCCGCACGTCTCGAAGTGCTGAGTCCGCAGCGTACGCTGGAGCGTGGCTACGCTGCCGTGCTCGACGCCCAGAGCGGGCGAGCGGTGCGCGCGCCGTCGTCGTTGAAGCCGGGGCGGCGCCTCACGGTGCATCTCGCGGAGGGCGCCGCAGACATCGCGCTGGCCGATGTGCAACCACGTCTGACCGACGGTTTCTGACACTTCGCCGACGGCATCCGTTGCCGTACTTTTGACTGTCGCGAGGGTCGGGCGCACTGAGTGAACAAGCATTAATTGCGCTGTGAATGCAGCATGTTCGCCGATGCCGGGCATAAAGTCCGTTGGTTTGCGGGGTTATTCCAACTCGCCTACAATCGAGTGCTCAAAAGCGTTATCCGCAGACTCCCCCACAACAGATACAGACACAAGGAAAGCACCATGGAACATACGCTCCCGCCGCTGCCGTTCGCGAAAAACGCACTCGTTCCGCACATGTCGGAAGAGACGCTCGAATATCACTACGGCAAGCATCACCAGACCTATGTGACCAACCTGAACAATCTGATCAAGGGCACGGAGTTCGAGAACCTGTCGCTTGAAGAAATCGTCAAGAAGGCATCGGGCGGCGTGTTCAACAACGCGGCTCAAGTGTGGAACCACACGTTCTTCTGGAACAGCCTGTCGCCGCAAGGTGGCGGTGCACCGACCGGCGCGCTCGCCGACGCGATCAACGCCAAGTGGGGTTCGTTCGACAAGTTCAAGGAAGAGTTCGCCAAGACCGCAGTCGGCACGTTCGGCTCGGGCTGGGCATGGCTGGTGAAGAAGGCCGACGGTTCGCTCGACCTGGTGTCGACGAGTAACGCCGCCACGCCGCTGACCACCGACGCGAAAGCACTGCTGACGATCGACGTGTGGGAACACGCTTACTACATCGACTACCGCAATGCGCGTCCGAAGTTCGTCGAAGCGTACTGGAACATTGCCAACTGGGAATTCGCGTCGAAGAACTTCGCGTGATCGCGTGAGATTGCCGGTAAGTTTGAACACGGCGCTTGCGGCTGGGTGATCCGGTCACGGCGTCGAGAGTCAGGCTCCGCAGCAGCAGGAAGAAAAGCCCTCGAATGCGAGGGCTTTTCTTTTTCCTGGCGTGCTTGCATTCGGGCAAAAGTGCGTCAAAGAGTTTCGAAGGGTCTCGATGCGTCTCGTGACGGAAATGCATAGGATTGCTTTTCACGCGACACAACGCATGAATCTTTGTCACAGTTGGTAACGGCACCGCAGCTTCCAATCGGCATTCAGCCTGCCGATGGCGCGTCCGGATGCCGGCGGAAAAAATACGGTAACTATCTCGTAAACAACGCGCTCGCAAATTGGCCTAACGTATGTTTCCCCTATGAAGAAACGTGCGCCACCATGATCTCAAGTCCTAAATCGATACGCGTCGCACTGCCTGTGGCAGCGGTCGCACTGGCGCTCCTCGGCGGTTGCGCGGTGGTGCCGCCGAGCGCGCCTTCCATCGTCGCGCTGCCGCGCAGCGGCGAGCCACTCAATCAGTTCCAGCAAGACGACTACACCTGCCGCGACTACGCTTATCGCTCGACCAACGCGAGCGGCGCCTCGCAGGCCGCGACCACGAACAGCGTCAATAGCGCGGCTCTTGGCACGCTAGGCGGTGCCGCTGTCGGGGCGCTGATTGGCGCGGCGGCGGGCAATGCGGGCGCGGGTGCGGCCATTGGCGCGGGCAGCGGATTGCTGGTCGGCGGCGCTGCCGGCGCGAACGGTGCGCAGTATGCGGGCGGCAGCCTTCAGGCGCAGTACGATGCGGCGTACGCGCAGTGCATGACGTCGAAGGGCAATACGATTTCGCAGCCGCAGATGCCGGTCTATGCGCCGCAGCCGGTGTACGCGCCACAACCGGTATATGTTGCTCCGCCGCCGCGTTATTACGGGCCGCCGCCGGTAATGTATGCCCCCTATCCGTACTACTGATCGAATGCCGCCGAGCCTGCGCATCGACTGAATCGCGTCGCCGTCATGTATTGCCTCGTATGGCGGAGAGAGGCGACACGATGGCGATAAACGCCTTTGCAAAGGGCGTACGGTTAATCAGCCGTATGGGCGATGAATGTATTCAGGGAGCGGGAGACGCGCGTGGCGGACTCCTCTCTTACGGCTCGCGACGCGAGTCACGGCGCGCACCGTTCTTTGTGCGGAGTTGACCGTCGCGTCGTTCAGGAGACGAGGCGAACATGCGAATCTCGCAAGCTGGCGTTGAGACTTCCGGGCTAGGCGCATGGACCCGTCGGGGCACGATAGTGGCGCTGATCGCCGTTGCCTCCTGTTTTGCGTCGTGTGGCGGTGGTGGTTCGGGCGGCACGTCCGGCGTGGCGTCCGGGTCGGCGAGCGGAAGCGGAAGTGGCACGTCGGGCGGCTCGGGTTCAGGCACGGGAAGCGGCGCTACGGGTTCGGGTACGGGCAGCGGTTCGACCACCGGCACAGGCACCGGCACTGGAACGAACGGCACGGGCAACACGCCGTCGGCAGTGACGGCTTACGCCACCGATGTCCTCATGCATCACAACGATCTCGGCCGCACCGGTCAGATGCTCGCCGAGACCACGCTCACGCTGGCGAACGTCAATTCGGCGAGTTTCGGCAAAGTCGCGTTTCTTGCCGCGGACGGCAAAGTCGACGGACAGCCGCTCTTCGTCACCAGCCTGTCGATCGGCGGCACGGCGCACGACGTGGTGTACGTGGTCACGGAGCACGATAGCGTCTACGCCTACGACGCGAACTCGTTCGCGCAACTCTGGAAGGTCTCGCTGATCGGCAGCGGCGAAGTGCCCAGCGACGACCACGGATGCCAGGACATCACCCCCGAGATCGGCATTACGTCGACGCCGGTCATCGACCGCAGTCGCGGCGCGAACGGCGTGCTGTATGCCGTCGCGATGACGAAGGACAGTGGCGGCGGCTACCATCACCGGCTGCACGCGCTCGATCTGGCGACCGGCGCCGAAGTGCTCGGCGGCCCGACGGAAATCGCGGCGACTTATCCGGGCAACGGCGCGGGCAGCGTCAACGGCGTGATTACCTTCAACCCGTCGCTGCATACGGAGCGCGCGGCACTCACGCTGGTCGGCGGTAACATCTATATGGGTTGGACCGCGCACTGCATGGGAGGCTCGTACACAGGCTGGATGATGGCCTATAGCGCCGACACGCTGAAACAGACGAGCGTGCTCAACATCACGCCGAACGGCAGTCAGGGCTCGATCTGGATGGCCGGCTCGGGCATGGCGTCGGACGGCACGTCGCTCTATGTCGTGGACGGCAACGGCACGTTCGGCACCACGCTGAATGCGGCGGGCTTTCCCGCGGACGGCGACTTCGGCGACTCCATGATGAAGCTTTCGTTGGGCAACCTGCAGGTCACCGACTATTTCGCGATGTCGGACGTGGTCACGCAAGCGGCCGCAGACAACGACTTCGGCTCGGGCGGCGCGATGGTGTTGCCGGATCAGACCACGGCAAGTGGCGTGGTCAAGCATCTGGCGGTGGCGGCCGGCAAGGACAACAATATCTACGTTGTCGATCGCGATTCGATGGGCAAATTCAACCCGACGTCGAACAATATCTGGCAGGAGCTGATCGGCACGCTGGCGGGAGGCATCTGGGGATCGCCGGCTTACTACAACGGCGTGGTCTATTACGGCGGCCTGAACGACAACCTGAAGGCGTTGCCGGTCTCGGGGGCGTTTCTCGCGACGACCGCCGCGTCGAGGAGCCCGACCACGTTCGCGTATCCTGGGGCGACACCGGCCGTGTCGGCGAACGGCACGAGCAACGGGATTGTCTGGGCGGCGGAAAACGGCACGACCGGCGCTCTGCATGCCTATAACGCCGGCAACCTTGCGGTCGAGTTGTACAACAGCAATCAGGCCGGCACGCGCGATCAATGGGGCGCGGGCAACAAATTCATCACGCCGATGATCGCGCGCGGCAAGGTGTATGTCGGCGCTACCAATGGCGTCGCGGTGTTCGGGCTGTTGTGAGAGAAAGGGATCGCGAAGGCTGTGTGTTTGCCGCTGAGTTTGTGTAGCGAGAGTTTGTGTAGCGGCACGCACATCGGCGCCGCTACACGTCATGCCGAATGCAAGACACTCACTCCGCGTCGCTCGTCGCGGCCGTCTTACGCGGACGACGACTGCGCGCCGCAGTTTTGCGCGCGGCCTTTTTTGCCGGCGCGGGTGCTTCTTCCGCTGCGGCAGTCGCGGCCGGTGACTCAGCAGGTGCAGCGATTTCCGGAATGTCGTCGATGCTTCGCGTCGCGGCTTTCTTCGCTTTCTTTGCAGCCGTCTTGCGTGGCGCGCGTTCGTTGCGACGCTTGGATTGCTTCGCCCCTGTGTTCCGCTCGTCTGCCTGGCTCCCCGAGCCGTCCGGTTCCTCGGCCGTCACGGTTTCCGGCACCGCCGAAGGCGTTTCCGGCAGTTCAAAAACGAACTGGGCATTTTCCGGCGTTTGCGCGTGCACTTCGTCCGTTCCAGGCTGAGCGCTGCCGCTCTGTTCGACGACCGTACGCTCTTCGTGAGCGGTCTCCTGCTGGCCGCGTCCTGCTTTGCGATTGCCTCGCCCCCGACGACGCGATTCGTGTTTGCCGCCGGACTCGGCGATCACCGTTTCGGCGACCTGTGCCTCATACAACTGTTCCGCCGATTCGACGATGTCAGCAGGCTCGCCCGTGTTGTCGCCGGGCACATTCGCAGCCGTGCTCCGATAGACATAAGCGCCCGACTTCTCGTCGCGGCCGAATTCGAGCAGCCCGCGAGCATGCGCTTCTTCGAGCAGATTGCCGAAAGCGCGAAAGCCGTAGTACGTCTCGTTGAAATCCGGCTTGCGGCGCTTGATTGCGTTCTTCAGCACCGACGCCCAGATCTTGCCGCTGTCGCCGCGTTCGGACGCGAGCGCGTCGAACGTTTGCACCGCGATCTCGACCGCCTTGGTGCGGCGTTTTTCGAGGTCTTCCTTGTTGCGGGTCTTCTCCTCGTCGGGCGCACGCTTGGCCGCCGGCTGGGCGGACTGTTGCGGGCGCGACGACTCGCGCTTGGCGACCGTGCGCTGACTCTCGCGCACGAGGTCGTCATAAAAAAAGAACTCGTCGCAGTTCGCGATCAGCAGATCCGACGTGGATTGCTGCACGCCGACCCCGATCACCTGCTTCGCGTTCTCACGCAGCTTCGACACCAGCGGCGAAAAATCCGAGTCGCCGCTGATGATCACGAACGTATTGACGTGCGACTTCGTGTAGCAGAGGTCGAGCGCGTCGACCACGAGCCGGATATCGGCGGAATTCTTGCCCGATTGGCGCACGTGGGGAATCTCGATCAATTCGAAATTGGCCTCGTGCATCGCGCCTTTGAAACTCTTGTAGCGATCCCAGTCGCAATACGCTTTCTTCACGACGATGCTGCCCTTGAGCAGCAGACGTTCGAGCACCAGCTTGATATCGAACTTGTCGTACTTCGCGTCACGCACGCCGAGTGCGACGTTTTCGAAGTCGCAGAATAGCGCCATGCTGACGGTTTCGTTGGATGACGCCATGGTTTTCTCCATTGAAGCGATCGTCGAACTCGACGAATCGCGACCATGATAGCGATTCCAGCGGAGGTGATCAGCTTTTGTGTTCCGGGCGCACCGATGCGCACGGCACGAACCCGCGACGGCGCGCGCTTCTTGTGACGTTCTCCAGGTGCTTTTCAGGTCAGTCGACACTGCGCCTGAGCAGTTTCAGGATCGCAGTTCTACGGCGTGGTTAGCAGTGAATTCGCTACGCGGCCCATCGCGCTACCTGTCCATGTGATACGGCGCGACATTCAGCGCCGCGCGTGTTTCCAGCACCTCGTCGACGAGACCGTACGTCTTCGCGGACTGCGCTGACATGAAGTTGTCGCGGTCGGTGTCGCGGGCGATTTCCTCGATGCTGCGCCCGGTGCGCTCCGCCATCATGGCGTTCAACCGCTCTCGCAAATAGAGCACCTCCTTCGCCTGAATCTCGACGTCCGCCGCCGTGCCCTGGCTGCCGCCTGACGGCTGGTGAATCATGATGCGCGCGTTGGGCAGCGCATACCGTTTGCCGCGCTGGCCGGCGGTCAGCAGAAAGGTGCCCATGCTCGCGGCAAAGCCGGTGCACAGAGTCGATACCTCCGGTTTGATGAACTGCATGGTGTCGTAGATCGCGAGGCCGTCGTACACGGAACCGCCCGGCGAATTGATGTAAAAAGAAATATCCTTGTCGGGATTCTCGGACTCCAGAAACAGCAGTTGCGCGACAATCAGACTGGCCGATTGCTCGTTCACGGGCCCGACCAGAAACACGATGCGCTCGCGCAGCAGACGCGAATAGATGTCGTAGGCGCGCTCGCCGCGACCGGACTGTTCGATCACGGTGGGCACGAGGCCGAGGCCCGTAATGTTTGGATAGTTCGAATGCATATTGTCCTCGCGTATGCGGCCTGGGTGACCGCGGTTTGTGTGGAGCGCGTGGCTTCATGGCACGAAGCCTCCTGACCGTGCCTGCGCCGATCTGGAACCTGCGCATTCTTTGCGTGGGTTGTTGTCCGTATGACGACGCGACGAAGCGCGACGTGACAGAAATATTTTTTTGCGGGGCTGTCACATCGTTGGATGCCCAGCCGTCAAGACAAAAAGAATCAGGATGTCGGCGCGCGCCCGGTTTACTTCGCGGGCAAGGTGCCGCGCGCTTTTCACCACGCACGATCTGGAGGTCTACATATGACGGAACAAGGAATCGACAAGGCATCCAGCTTCGAGGCCGCGCGCCCCCGCCTGCTTGCGCTGGCGTACCGGATGCTCGGCAGCCGCGCCGAAGCGGAAGACGTGGTGCAGGACGTCGGATTGAAATGGCACCTCGCGGACACGCAGGAACTGCAGGTGCCCGCCGCCTGGCTCACCACGATCACCACGCGGGTGGCGATCGACAGGCTACGGCGTGTGCAGCGCGAACGCGCCTCACAGGTCGCCGGCTGGTTGCCGGAGTTGTGGCTCGACGAGGTGGCGCCATCGGCGGAAGAACTGGCCTTGCGCGCGGCGGAGATGTCCTATGGCGTGATGCTGCTGCTCGAGCGCCTGAAACCGGACGAGCGGGCCGCGTTCGTGTTGCACGAAGCCTTTGATTGCGACTACGCGGAAATCGCCGCCATACTGGAGCGAACACCGGCGGCCTGCCGGCAGATCGTCCATCGGGCCAAGGCGCGCGTGCAACGCGCGGGCGCGCCGATCGAGCCACCGGATCCCGCCGCGCATGCCTGGATCGTGGAGCGCTTGCGCACGGTGCTGGAGGCGCAGGATCGGGTCGGTCTCTTGCAGCTCTTCAGTGACGCGCCGGAGGTGGTCAGCGACGCGCCTGTGTGCGCAGCTGTGAGCACGTGCGAACCGGCGGCGGCAGGGTGGATGGACACGGTAACGTCGCTCGTCGAGCACGCGAGCAACGCGGAGACAGTGTCGGTGGCGGGCACACTGTGTATCGCCTTGCTCTTCGAGGGCGACGTCGTCGGGGTGCTCGACGTGTCCACGAACAGCTTGGGAGATGGCTCAACGAAGATCGTCTCCATGCGTGTGGTGACGAGCACGGCGCGTCTGCAGGCCACCAACAGCATGCTGGGCCGCGCGGCGGTCAAGCAACTGCTTGCACGGATCCAGCAGCGCGCTATGAGCTCAGTTGCGGTGGGCTGCGACTTCCCAGTTGATGTCCACGCATAGCACCTGCGTGCCCGTCGGTGTGTGCGCGGCGATCGAGGCGGTCACGCACAGATGCGCTTCGTTGATGGACAGATAAGGCGGGGTGAGATGCACGTGGCCGGGCGTGCGCATCGCCTGGATGAAGTACGGCCGGCGTTCCCAGCTGGCGCCTTCCGAATGCAGAAGCGGGCGAAAACGCTTGGCGCGTTGCGAGGCGCGCCCCGGCGGGAGCACGTTGTCGCCGATCTGCCGGCCCGACCCGTCGAGCACGAAGCAGCGTGCCGTCTCGCCGAGCATCAGGAGCGGCGCAGTGGCTTGCGCAACGGACTCGCCGGCCACCAGTTGCGCGGCAGCCGTTTCGAGGGCCGTGACATACGGTGCGAGCCGCGCCGATTGTGCGTGTTCACGCGCGGTAACCCGTTCGCGCAGCGCCGCGGAGAGCGAGTCCATCAAACCGGCCGCCGCTTGCGGCTTGACCGGTTCGACGCTCGGGCCCGCGAAGAAGGCGCCTTGCACGAAGTCCACGTTGCATTCGAGCGCGATCAGCGCATCGCGTTCGGTGCTCAGGCCGCCCATCAGTACCAGTTGGCCGGATTCGTGCAGCAGCGAGACGAGGCCCGGCAGTACGCGCTCAATGTGAGAGTGCTCGCTGGCTTGCGCGAGAATGCAGCGGTCGAGCGTGACGATGTCCGGCCGCAGATTCCACACGCGGTCAATGTTCGAATGTTTCGCGCCAAAGCCGTCGAGCGCGATCAGGAAGCCGGATTTACGCAACGCATCGACGATTTCGGCAAAGCGCGTCGTTTCGCCGCCCGCCTGTTCGGACACTTCGAGCACCACGCGCTGCGGCGGCAGGCCGAGCGCCTTGAGGCCGGCGAGCAGCGCGTCGCCGTAACTGGTGTCCATCAGCGCGGCGGGGTGCAGGCTCAGGAAGAGCCATTCGTCGTGACTGTCGAACGCGTTGAAGTTGCCCAGATGCAGCGATTCGGCGAGCCGTCCGAGTTCGAGCAGGTCGCCGCGTCGCGCGGCTTGCGTGAAAACCTCGTGGGACGGCACTTGCAGCGCGTGTTCATCGTGGGCGCGGAGCGACGCGTGATAACCGATCGCGCGCCGGTGCGATACGGAGAAAACCGGCTGGAACACGCTGAAAACGGTGTAGCCGCCGTACAGAACGGTGCGCCGGGAACCTTCGTCGCCGGCCATCGGGCGCGGCGGCTGGAAGCCGGGAGGATCGAGGTCGATCATGCTCATCATGTCAGTCGTGTGGAGGTGGCTGCGCGCCTGCATGCTCGGCACTGGTTCGCACGCGCAAAATGTGAGTTTACAGGATAGGCCAGCAAGAACTATGCGCGTGCGGAAACACAGCACGCGCGCCGGATTGTCACACTCGGATAAGACGATTGTGCGCCAGTACGGGCGCGAAGACGACGTTGCGCACTTTGCTGGTGCGGCCCGCGCCCCGTTGCGGGTCAGCGGCGGGGCTGGTGATCAGCGGGCACGCATCAGGTCCGTTCGGACGGATCGGTCTTCTTCGCGGGCGTGCGAATGTCCGGCGAGAGTTGCGCGAAGATCCACGACGAGCCAGCCGTGATAATGCCGACACACAGGAACGTCGCGTGGAACGCGGGCAGCGAGTTGGCGGCCGTCACGCGCGGCAGCAGGCCGGTGAAGGTCGCGAGCAGGGCGCCGGCAACGGTCACGCCGAGACTCATCGATAGCATCTGGACCAGCGAAAACAGGCTGTTGCCGCTGCTCGCGCCGCCGGTGCCCAAGTCCTTGAGCGTCAACGTGTTCATCGCGGTGAACTGGATCGAGTTGACGCCGCCGAAGAACGCCAATTGCACGAGGCGCAGCCACAGGGGCTGGTTCGCGGCCGTGAGCGCGAAACTCGCCATGGTCAGGCCGACCAGCACCGTGTTGACGATCAGTACGCGTCGATAGCTGTGCTTGATGATCAGGCGCGTCACGAGGCGTTTGGACGCCATGCCCGCAGCCGCCACCGGCAACATCATCATGCCGGCTTCGAAGGCGCTATAGCCGAGACTCACCTGCAATAGCAGCGGAATCAGATAGGGCATCGCGCCGCTGCCGATCCGCGCGAACAGATTGCCGAGCAGGCCGACGCTGAAGGTGTGGATCTTGAAGAGGTCGAGCGAGAAAATCGGCGAGGGCTCGCGCACGGCGTGCAAACCGTAGGCGACAAAACAGCCGAGGCTCAAGATCAGCAGCACCAGCACCGTGGCGTGCTGAATGCCGAACTCGGTACGCCCGTCGAGCGCGAACGAAATCGCCACCATGCCGGCGATCAGCAACAGATAGCCTTTCATGTCGAATTTGGCGACATGTTCGTTCCGGCTATCCGGCATGAAGATGAACGTGGCAATGCAACCCACGATCCCGACCGGCACGTTGATCAGAAAGATCCAGTGCCACGAGGCGATCTTCACGAGCCAGCCGCCGAGCGTGGGGCCGATCAGCGGTCCGATGAGACCCGGGATCGCCACGAACGAGAGCGCCGGCAAATAGCGTTCGGCCGGAAAGGTGCGCAGCACGGCGAGCCGTCCAACCGGCAGCAGCATTGCCCCGCCCACGCCCTGCATGATGCGGAAGGCCACCAGTTGATTCAGCGTGTGCGCGTTCGCGCACAGCAACGAGGCGACAGCGAACACGAGGATCGCGCTGAAGAACACGCGGCGCGTGCCGAGCTTGTCGGCGAGCCAGCCGGACACCGGGATCATGACGGCCATCGTCAGCGAATAGGCGATCACTACCGATTGCATGCGCAACGGCAACTCGCCGAGGCTCGTTGCCATCGCGGGGAGCGCGGTGTTGACGATGGTCGAGTCGAGCGTCTGCATGAAGAAGCCCGTGGCGACGACCCACAGCATCACGGTGAGCGAGCGGGGTGAAGGTGTACTGGACGTAGTGGGAGCGGCGGCGGGCGGAGTCGGCGTGGACATGGAGGGCGGCTAAGCGCGCAGGGACGGGCTGGGACTCGCTATTCTAGGGAAAAGCGCGGGCCGGCGCTCATTCAACTCATTCCGACGCCGGCAGCGCCGCCGCCGCGCGAAAGAACGCCTGCGCGCGCGGATCGTTACCGAATGCGATGTGAATTCTGGTCCACGGGCTCACTTCCATATTCGGCCGGAAGTGATTGCCCGGCACGACCGTCACCCCCAGCGGCACGCCGCATTCCACCAGCCGTTCCGCATTGGCGACATGCGGCACGCGAGCCCACACGAATTTCCCGCCTGCGGGCTTGTCGAAAATTTCCCAGCCCGCGTCTTCGAGCGTCTGAATGGTCGAGCCGAGCGCGTCGCGCATACGCCGACGCAGGCGCTCCAGATACTTGCGATACGCGCCGCGCTCCAGCATCGCCACGGCGACCGCTTCGGCAAAACGCGAGCCGCCGATGCTCGTCAGCATCTTGATGTCGACCAGATCTTTGATAATCGCGTGGCTCGCCACCACACAGCCAATCCGCAGCGAGGACGACAGCGTCTTCGACAGTCCGCCCACATAGATCACGTGTTCGAGCTGGTCGAGCGTGGCGAGCCGATCGGTGAGATCGGTCTGAAAATCGGCGTAGATATCGTCTTCGATGATCGAGAAGCCGTGCTCACGCGCCAGCTGCAGCAGCCGGAAGGCCACCGGCGGCGCCACGTTGGTGCCCGTCGGATTGTGGAACACGGTGTTGATGAACAGCAGCTTGGGCCGATGCGACTTCAACTGCTCCTGCATCACGTCCAGATCGGGACCGTTGCGTGTGCGCGGAATGCCGACCAGTTTCACGCCATGCAGCTTCAGCAGACCGTGGAGGTTGTAGTAACCGGGGTCTTCGACAAAGATCGTGTCGCCTGCCTTGAGCATGTAGCGCATCAGCAGATCGAGCGCCTGGCTTGCGCCGTTGGTGATGAGGATCTGCGACGTGTCAGCCTGAATCCCCAACTGGCCGATGCGGCTCTGCAGATGCTCGCGCAAAGTCAGATTGCCGAGCGGGGTGGCGTAATCGACCATGCTCGCAAGATCGGTGCGCGACACGTGGCGGATTGCCTGCGCGATGCTGTCCGCGTCGCGCCACGCTTCAGGAATAAAGCCGCTGCCAAGCTTGAGCGTTTCGCCCGGATGGTTGAACTGCTGCAGAAGATGGTCCGACTCGTCCTCGGCGCGGCGCGGATCCGAGGAGCCCTGGCACTGCGTGCTCGCCGGCTGGCGATCGGCGACATAAAAACCGGAGCCGTGGCGCGAGTCGACATAGCCGAGCGACACCAGCCGGTCATACGCCTCGATCACAGGAAAGCGGCTCACGCCGTAGTCGGCGGAGAACTGGCGAATCGACGGCAGCTTCGAGCCGGGGTGGGCGATGCGTGAGCGGATCCACGCCGTGACGCCGGTGACGATCTGTTCGGTCAGCGGCACGCCGTTGTCCCGATCGAGCTGGATTTCGAGTTTCATGAGAATCCTCCTTCACCGCACCGCGGGCCGGATGCGCCCGAACTCTGCGCAAAGAACCCGCTGCCCGCGTCAACTGTCCGGTTTTTCAACTGAACAGTTCCGATAGAAGTGTTCGGAACTGTGCATGGGTAACCGATCATCGCACGTCAATAATCGGTACAACAGAAAAGTTCTTTGAAGGAGAGAGCGATGCGTGAAGTCCGGATTTTCGAATTGGAACATGACGAGCCCACGACGGCCTGGCGTGTCGCGCGTCCGTCGATCTTCAAGGTCGTCTCGGGCGAGATCTGGCTGACTATCGAGGGCGACAGCGAGGATCACTGGCTCGCGACCGGCCAGTCGATCGAACTGCCGCGTCGGGCGGTGGCGTGGATCAGCGCGGGTCAGTCTGGCGCGCGCTTCGCGCTGGCGAGCGGCTCCGAGCGCACCGCAACGAAGCCGATGTCGGGCTCGCCGGTCTTGAACTGGCTGCCGCGCTGGCTCGGCGCAGCCTGACGATTCGCGAGGTCCATCGAGCCGGGTCCGCGGCGTCTTAGTTCGGCCCGGCAGCCTCATATTCGCCGATGTAACGCGCGCGCGGCCGGATCAAGCGGCCGTCGCGCGTCTGTTCCATGGCATGCGCAATCCAGCCGACCACCCGGCCGACCGCGAACAGCGTGAAGGCCGAGCCCGCCGGCAACGCCAGCACACGCTCGATGGCGGCAAGCGCGAAGTCCACGGTCGGCTCCGCGCCGGTCGTATCGCGCACCGTACGCGCCAATTCCATTACCTCGGCGAAAGGCGAACGCACCGGCGCGCAGTCAGCGAGCATGGTTAACAACAGCCGCGCCCGCGGGTCGCCGTCCGGATAAAGCGGATGACCGAAGCCCGACAGCACCGGCCCGTGAGCGCCGTGTTCGACGCGGGCGAGGCGATTAGCCAGATAGCGGTCGAGATCGGGCGCGCGCGCGGCTTCTTCGAGCAGCGCGGCGATGCGCACCGTTTCGCCGCCATGACGCGGGCCCGACAAGGCGGCGAGACCGCCCGCCACCGCGCCGAACAGATGCGTCCCCGTCGATGTAATGCAGCGCACCGTGAAGGTCGACGCGTTCAATTCATGATCCGCGCAGGCCACCAGCGCCACGCGCAGCAAGCCAGCCTGCTGGCGGTTACGCACGTGCCACGCTAAAGCCAGTTGCCGATGCAGCGGCTCGTTCGAGGGCGCCGCCGAGATCATCGCGGCGGCCAGCAGGCGCATGACGGCGCAAGCCGTATCGAGTTGCGCGTCGCGGCCGAGCGCCCACACTCGCGGCATTTGTGCCGCCGCGGCCGGCAGCAGCACGAGCGCGCGATCGAGCGGCGTGCTGTCGCCCCACAGTTTGAGCCACGCAGCCCATTGAGCGGTGGCGAACGGCACGGCCGGCGCATCGGTAATGCGCCGTGTGCTGCATTCCCACAGCAGCGCCGCGATGTCCTCGATCGACGCGCTTTGCGCCAGTTCCATCGCATCGTGCCCGCGATACAGCAAGCGTCCATCGGCCACCAGCGTGATGGACGATTCCAGCACCGGCACGCCCCAGTCCAGCACCTTTTGAGCGACCTTGCCCGCGCGCTTGCCGTCTTCCTTGCGGCGCGCGAGGCGCCGCACTTCGCCGGCGTCGTAGAGACGATGCTTGCCTTGCGCATCTGGCGACGAACTGAGCATGCCGCGGCTCACATAAGCATAGAGTGTGGCCAAGCTGATGCCGAGCGTGGCGGCGGCTTCAGCAGCGGTCAGGAAGTTGGAGGTCGGCATGGAAATGTGCGGAAACCGAAGAAATCAATATATATTGATTATCATAATCAAGATTGATTGCGACGAGGCGGAATTCTAGACTCGGTTCACTTCTTCCTGTCTCGCGATGGACGACATGACACCTGAACTCGCTCTCAAACATATCTGGACGCTCGCCGGATGCGATCCGACCGCGCTGCATTCCGTGACGCTGAGCGGCGCCGAGCCGGGCTTGCCTTCGGTCTACCGGGTCGGCAGCCTGGCTTCGGCGAGCATCGCCGCGACCGGCCTTGCCGCGGCCGAATATCAGCGTTTGCGCACAGGGCACCGGCAGCACATGACGGTGGAGATGCGGCGCGCGCTGGCGTCGTTTCGCAGCGAGCGCTATTTGCGTGTCGACGACGGGCCGCCGCCCGCCTTGCGCGATCCGGTCACGGGTTTCTACGAAACACGCGACGGCCGCTGGATTCAACTGCATACGAACTTCGCGCATCATCTGCAGGGCGTATTGCAGGTGCTCGGCTGCGAGAACGATCCCACTGCCGTGGCCAGCGCGATTCGCAATTGGGACGGCGCGACGCTCGATCAAACCCTCGCTGACGCCGGCCTCTGCGCGGCGTTGATTCGCACGCCCGACGAGTGGGCCGCGCTCGATCAGGCGAAAGCGATCGCGGGCCTGCCGCTCTTCGAGATCGAGCGCGTCGGCGACGCGCCGGCCGAGCCGCCGCGTGAGTCCGACGCGGATCGGCCGCTGGCGGGCGTGCGGGTGCTGGATCTGTCGCGCATCATTGCCGGTCCGGTGGCCGGGCGAGCGCTCGCGCAGCACGGCGCGGACGTGTTGATGATCAACGGGCCGCATCTGCCGAACATCGCGCCGCTGGTGATCGACAACGGGCGTGGCAAGCGTTCGGCTCTCGCCGATCTGCGCGACGCGGCGGGGCGTGAGGTGTTGCGCGGCCTCGCCGCCGACGCCGATGTATTTCTGCAGGCATATCGCCCGGGAGCGCTGGCCGCGCGCGGTTTCGGTCCGGAGGAACTGGCGCGTGTGCGGCCGGGGATCGTCTATGTCTCGGTGTCGGCTTATGGGCATCAGGGGCCGTGGGCGCAACGGCGCGGGTTCGATAGTCTGGTGCAGTCGGCGAGCGGGATTGCCTTCACTGAGCGGCAGGCGGCGGGGTGGAACGAGCCCAAGCATTTGCCTTGTCAGGCGCTGGATCATGCGACCGGGTATCTCGCGGCATTCGGCGCGATGGTCGCATTGGCGCGGCGCGCTACCGAAGGTGGAAGCTGGCATGTCCGCGTCTCGCTCGCGCAAACCGGCCGGTGGCTGCAATCGTTAGGGCAGATTGCCGATGGCTGGCAAGCGCCCGACGTCACGCTCGACGATGTGCGCGATTGCCTCACGACCGTGGAGTCGGAGTTTGGACGCGTGCTAGGCGTGCAGCCGGCTGAGGTTTTGGACGAGACGCCTGCGTACTTCGCGCTGCCGCCGGCCCGAATAGGCGCGCACGAAGCTAAGTGGACGTGAGGACCTCGGGTCCGCTGGCTCGCGGTGAGGCGTGTGCCGACACATAACCAACGCACGCCCCGCGCACAGTGCAAAAGGCCAGCTACTTCCTCAACTCCGCCACGAAGTCGTAGTAATCG
The DNA here is from genome assembly GCF_042680985.1 of Paraburkholderia dipogonis. Taxonomy (NCBI): domain Bacteria; kingdom Pseudomonadati; phylum Pseudomonadota; class Betaproteobacteria; order Burkholderiales; family Burkholderiaceae; genus Paraburkholderia; species Paraburkholderia dipogonis. The sequence goes on from NZ_JBHUFR010000023.1 coordinate 234,367, forward strand.
TTACGGCAGTACGTATCGGTCAACTCGATCGCGCGCTGATCAGAGGTGTAGCCCACGCGCGTGATCAACAGCAAGGCCTCGTTCGGCGCGATGCTCATTTGCTGCGCGATTTCCTCGCTCGCGTTCACCGCACGAAAATGCTGCAACGCGCGGACAATCGTCAGTCCACGATTCTCCAGATACGTGTAGAGCGAATCGCCAATCGCCTGAGGATCGGGAATCACCGCAGCGGGGAAGGTGGAATTCTCAACGGCCATCACAATGCCGTCGGCCATCCGCAAGCGGCGCAACCGCGTCACCGCCGCCGCAGGCGATAGACCGAGCTGAATCACCTCGTCGCGATTAGCCGGCAAAATTTCGCGCGACAGCCACTTCGAACTCGGCGTGAACCCGCGCCGCCGCAGCATTTCGCTAAAGCTCGACAGACGCGACAGCGGATCTTCGTAGCGTGGTGTGATGAAACTGCCCGCGCCCTGAGTGCGTCGAATCAAACCCTGCTCGACCAGCAAGGCAATCGCCTTGCGTGACGTGATGCGCGATACGCCGAGCGCCTCGGAGAGCACACGCTCCGAAGGCAGCGCCTCGCCCGCGTTCCAGCGGTTCTCGTGGATGGCCGCGCCAAGCTTGCGAGCCAGTTGCAGATATAGCGGCGTGTCGTTTTCCGGGTCCGGGCGCAGGTCGCGCCAGCGGTCTTCCGAGGCAGAGGTCATGGAGCTCACGCAAGAAGGGCAAGCGGCAATTCTATGACATCGGCGCGCTGCGTTATAGCGGGCTTTTGCCTGGTGCCCGGTCGAATGCCCGTTGAACGGCTAAACTCGTCGCTAGGATTTTCGTGGCACGCGCCGCGCATTCGCTTGCGCAGCGACATTGCCGACCACTGAGCCACTTCGAGGAGTCAGCATGACGAGCGACATCGCAAGCGTGAGCCTGCCCGACGGCGAACGCATTCCGCAACTGGGGCAGGGCACCTGGGAGATGGGAGAAACGCCGGCGCGGCGTGCCGGCGAGATCGACGCGCTGCGTTGCGGCATCGAGCTCGGCATGACGTTGATTGATACGGCGGAAATGTACGGCGACGGCGCGACCGAATCGCTACTCGGTGAAGCGCTGGCCGGATTGCGCGACAAGGTGTTTCTGGTCAGCAAGGTGTATCCGCACAACGCCAGCCGACGCGGCGTGATCGCGGCCTGCGAGCAAAGCCTCAAGCGTCTGAAGACCGATCGGCTCGATCTCTATCTGCTGCACTGGCGTGGCTCGGTGCCGCTCGCGGAGACGGTCGAGGGCTTCGACGCGTTACGCCGGGCGGGCAAGATCCGCCATTGGGGCGTCAGCAACTTCGACACCGAGGACATGGAAGAACTCGTCGCCACGCCGGGCGGCGATGCCTGCGCGACCAATCAGATTCTCTACAACGTGGCGCGCCGCGGGCCGGAGTTCGATCTGCTGCCGTGGCTCGCCGCGCGCAGGATGCCGGGCATGGCGTACAGCCCGGTCGATCACGCGCGCTTGCCCAAGCGCTCGCCGCTCGACGATATCGCCGACTCGCGCGGCGTCTCGGTGTTTCAGATCGCGCTCGCGTGGGTGCTGCGCCAGCCCGGCGTGTTCGCGATTCCGAAAGCGGCGCGCGTCGAGCACGTGCGCGACAACCATTGCGCGTCGCAATTGCAACTCGGCGCCGATGAACTGGCCGCTATCGACGCTCACTTCAAACCGCCGCGCGGCAAGCGGCCGCTCGAAATGCTGTAAGCGCGGCGCGCTTTGTCAATTGCAGCTGTGGTGCATGTGGACGGAGCCGAGCACCGCGACTTCCGCGGGCGTGTGCTTGAGCGAATCTTCGTTGACCTGGGCGGCGTCCGCGACGAATTCGTCGACGATCGACGATACCTGCACATTGCGCAGGCACAGCGACACGCGCTGCGTTTCATTGGCGGGCAACGCGCTGCGTTGACCGAGGAACAGCACACCGTACTGATAGCCGTGGATGATCCCGCGAATCGCGCCGACGCATTGGCCTTGCGCGACATTGTCGGTTTTCTGCTTGCAGGTTTGCGCGAGCGAATAGGCGGAGAAGGTGGGGTCGACCGGCGGGGCGGCCTGCGACAGTGTTGGTGAGAGCGGCTGTGGTGTTTGGGCCGTTTGTGCTGTTTGCGTTTGCGCCGACGTTTGCGCCGGTGTTTGAGCATGAGCGAGCGATGCAAGGCCGAGCGCGGCGGCGATCAACAGACCGGTGGCCACGCGTGCCGCGGAGGGAAGGACGTTTCGTTGCATGTTGTGGTGCCCTCATATCGAACGTTGAATCTGATATGAGGCGATCGCTTCGGTTTGGTTCCAGGCGCGCGCGCACGGGCGGCCGATTGTTCGAGTTCTTGCCGCCTACGGGCACGTCGGCGTGCACGGTTCGAGTGTGCGGTCCTGACGCGCGGTCCAGATTCGCGCCACCGCGGGTGTCGCCCGCTTATATGCATCGCTCGAACCGACCGGTCTCGTGCGGTGACGCTCGACCGGGGGATCGAGACATCACCGCCGATACCGGCGGATAGCGAACGGTAAATCGGAATGTGACGCTGGTGCGGTCAGGACGCGGGGGCACCCCAACCCAAGACCGGGCGATTGCTAGTGCCCGTTCCCTCCACCATTGCCACCACCGTTACCGCCGCCACCCTTGCCGCCGTTGCCGCCGCC
>NZ_JBHUFR010000024.1:0-16588 GCF_042680985.1 Paraburkholderia dipogonis
CATTTCGACCTCAAAGCCTCACCCTGAAAGCCTTCGAAGATTGTTCAGGTCCGACTTATTAGACTCGCGGACGTTCTGGCGTGCTCTACCCAATCAAGCTCAATTAAATAATTGAAAGCAATTAGAAATAATCATGCAATTAGTTGACGTTAAGCCCGAGATATAAACTCATTGCACGGCATATGTTTGCCGTGGGATGATTCGAGAAGCAATACAGGCGCGAAAGCAATATGAAATAAACGTGCAACCAACAAATTTCCAGTCGGCCTATATCACCCACATCCAGCACACTGCCGCTATAGCGCGATTAACGACGTCAATTAAATATACGAATTACACGGAATAACGATTCGTTAAATGTTTGGTTCATTCGGAATGGGTGGCCTGTTATCTTCTTTCTGGTTCGACGGCAATCAAAAGTCGTGCGAAAAAAAGAGTTCGACGACAGGAGCGGTAGGGATAAGAGCTATCCCCCGATTCAGCATGACCTACGAAATTATTGACACCACGCCGCTGGATCCGATTGCACGGCCGCTACTGGACGCGCTGAACGTCGAATACACGACACGCTATCGCGAGTTCCGGCCGGCAAGCGCGGCCTCGGTGAGTGAAGAGATGTTGCGTTATCCGGCAGAGCTGTTCGCGCCGCCCGATGGCGGGTTCATCGTCGTCGTACGCAATGGGGAAACGGTAGGCGGCGGTGCGTTCAAGCGCTATGACGCGACGACCGCGGAACTCAAGCGCATCTGGACGCATGCGAGTCAGCGACGTCAGGGATTGGCTCGCCGCGTCGTGCAGGAACTCGAGGATCGAGCGTTGCGCCAGGGTTATCGCCGCGTCTATCTGACCACCGGCTTCAAACAGCCGGAAGCAACCGGACTTTATCTCAGTGCGGGCTACGAGCCGCTGTTCGATCGCTCGATCGCACCGGAGATCCATTTTCGTCTTCCGTTCGGCAAGGATCTGCTGGAGCCGGGTCGCGTCGATTCATTACACGATCTGGTTGCGCCCGAGCCGCTCGGCCAACGGTAGTGACGTGCTCGACGCAGCGCATCGATCAATTCGTTCATCTCATGGGGTACATCAAGTCATGAAGCAAAGCAGGGGAATTCGGGCAGCCGTGGCCGGGACGTTCGCCGCATTGGCAATGGGTGTAGCAGGCATCGCTCTGGCGGCAGGCAACACTTTCAATCTGAGTCCGGATCAGCACGACCAGATCCGGACCACCGCTGATACCGCCGCCATCAAGGCGGTGCCGGCGGCGTTTCCATTTGCCGCTAAGGACGAACTGGTCATTGGCATGACCGTGGCGTGGCCGCCGCTCGGCACGTATGCAACGGATAACAAAACGATCGTCGGCTTCGACCCGGATCTCGCGCAACTGGTCGCGGACGGGTTGGGACGCAAGCTGAAAATCGTGGTGCTCGCGTGGGAAGACTGGCCGCTCGCCGTGCAGTCGGGCAAGGTCGACGCGGTTCTATCGAACGTGACGGTCACCGAGCAGCGCAAGGAGAAATTCGATTTCTCGACCTATAGACGCGACGTGCTCGGGTTTTACGTAGCCAGTTCGAGCCCGATCAAAGCGATCCGTGAACCGAAGGATGTTGCCGGCCTCCGTGTCATTACCGATTCGGGAACGAATCAGGAAAAGATCCTGCTGGCGTGGGACAAAGAGAACATTGCGCACGGACTCAAGCCCGTGCAGATCCAGTACTACGACGACATCGCCGTCAGGGATGTGGCGCTGCGCTCGGGGCGCGCCGACGCGATCCTGAGCGTCAACTCGGCGCTCGCCTACGAGGCGGCGCAAAGAGGAGGAATACGCGCGGTCGGCACCATCAGCGGCGGCTGGCCGATCATGGCCGATGTCGCGATCACGACGAAGAAGGGCAGCGGACTCGCCGCGCCGCTCACCGTGCTGCTGAACGACCTCATTCGCAGCGGTAAATACACGCAGGTACTCGACCGCTGGAATCTCGGTTCCGAAGCGATCGACCAGGCCAAGACGAATCCTCCCGGGCTTCCCAGGAGCTAATTCGTCGGGGCAGTCGATTCTGCCTCGATAAGGTCAGTCGTCAATCACAAGTATTACTACAGAGTGGCTTTGCGCGTGGCTGAGGTCGGCCACGTGCTGGAGCAGTGTGTCCGCAAATAACCAACGGAATAGTCGATGCGCGGGAAAAACAGGAAGAATAGGGCCGATCGGCCCATCATCGGGGTTCGCAGGAAAGTGCTGTCGGTTGCGGTTCTGGCAGCCACCTGCAACAGCGTGGCATGGGCGCAGAGCGCGGCAGCGCCGGCGGAAGCGAGCGACGCCGCCGCCGTTGCACCGAGCGCCGCTCAACCGAATGCGGGAGCCGGAGCGGCCGCTGCGAAGCAGTCCGGCGCGGTGAATACCGTGCAGCAGGATACGGTGGTCGTAACCGGTACGCGTACCGATACAAAAGCAAGCCAGAGCCTGACACCGGTGGACGTGATCAGCGGCGCCCAATTGCGCGCCACCGGTCAAAGCAATCTGCGCGACGCGCTCGTTCAACTATCGCCATCGATCTCGCGTGAGAACTACGCGGGCGACGCCGCGGTGCTGACCGACGCGCTGACGCTCCACGGACTGAGCCCCGACCACGTGCTCGTGCTGGTGAACGGCAAGCGCCGTCATACCACGGCGAATATCGCGCTCGACGGCGGCTTGAACCAGGGCTCGACCGGTGTCGATATCGACATGATTCCGGTCGGCCTGATCGATCACATCGAAGTGCTGCGTGACGGCGCAGCCGCGCAGTACGGGTCTGATGCCATCGCGGGTGTCATCAACATCATCCTGAAGAAAAGTTCGCACGGCGGAGAGTTGCAGACGACCAACGGCCAGACCTATGCGGGCGACGGCTTCAAGAACGGCGAGTCGGCCAATATCGGCCTGGACCTCGGCGGCAAGGGCTTTCTCGATCTGAGCGCGGAATACAACCGTCAGAACCATACGATCCGCACCGGCCCTGACGACTACTTCGGATCGTTCCAACCGGGCCACGGTTACTACAACCCGATCGAAGGCGATCCGGCCAGCACGCGCACGTCGGTGGGTTACAACGCCGGCTACTACCTTGGCGACGATGTCGAACTCTATGGCTTCGGCACGTATGCGCATCGCGACGCGGAGTCTTATCAGAACTATCGTCCACCCTCAGTGCTGCCGCAAATCTATCCGAACGGCTTCGTGCCGGTGGAAACGATCAACGAGAACGACTTTTCGGTGACGACGGGCATCAAAGGCCAGAATCTGTTCGGCTGGTCGTGGGATCTGAGTTCGACATACGGTGGCGACCATGACGTCGTGGGCTTGCGCAACTCGGCCAACACCGGGCTCTATGCGGCGCAGGGCTATACGCCGGCCAGCTTCCACCTTTCCACCGTCAGCAACACGCAGCTGACGAACAACCTCGATTTCTCGCGGGCATTCCAGCTGCCGTTGCTCCCGGCGCCGGTGAATGTCTCGTGGGGCGTGGAGCAGCGCCGCGAGACCTACTCGGTAGGAGCGGGCGATTACGCATCGTATATCGACGGCGGCTCCCAAGCGCTGCCGGGCCTCGCGCCGGTGAGTGCGAGCGACAACTCGCGCAACGTGCTCGGCACCTATCTCGACCTGTCGACCCATCTGACGCCGAAATGGACGGTCGATCTGGCAGGACGCTTCGAGCATTACAGCGACGTGGGCAACACCACCAACGGAAAGCTATCGACACGTTACGACTTCACGCCGGCATTCGCGATTCGCGGCAGCGTCAGTACGGGTTTCCGTGCGCCGTCGCTCGCCGAGGAGTACTACAGCAATATCAACGAATCGCCTGCCTCCGTGTTCGGTCTGCTTGCGGCCAACTCGTCGGCGGCGAAGCTGATCGGCGCGCAGCAACTGCAGTCGGAGAAATCGACTAACTACAACATCGGCTTCGTGCTGACGCCGGTCAAGAATCTGCACGTGACACTCGACGCTTATCAGATCGACATCCGCAACCGGATCGTCGAAGGCGGAACGGCGTCCGGCGCGGATGCCATCGCCGCGATGCAGGCGGCGGGCCTGTCGGTGCCCACTTCAGTGCCGGCCTCGGCGGTATCCGCGAGTTACTTCACCAACGGCGCCAGCACGCGCACCCGGGGGATCGATCTGACCGGCACGTACCACACGGGATTTGGCCAATTCGGATGGATCGACTGGGACCTGGGCGTGAACATCAATACGACCTCGGTCACGCATGTTGCGAACGGTCCGAACGGCAAGCCGGAACTCAACGCGCAACAGGTCGCGTGGCTGAGTACATCGACGCCGAAGAACAAGATCATCGTCGGCGGCACGTGGCACCTCGACAAGTGGGGTGTGAGCCTGCACGAGACGCGTTATGGCGCCACGTCGAGCGAGGAAACCTACATTGTCGGACCGAACGCGTTCTCGACGACACAGTTTCTCCATTTCGAGAATGCAGCCCGCTATATCACCGACGTCGAAGTCCGCTACGACGTGACGAAGAAATTCCAGATCGCGGTCGGCGCCAACAATCTGTTCAACGTCTATCCGAGCAAGCTGCCTTATGAAGCGCAACTCGAAGGCGTGCAGTACGACGCATTCGCTTCGACGACAGGCGTGAATGGCGGCTTCTACTACGCACGCGCCCGCTACGTGTTTTGAAGTTTTCTTGATATGCATAGAAAAATTTGCTCGAACGGTTTTGCACCCCGATAGCCATAATGGAATCAGCAGAGTCGTTCGGCGAATTCCATCCATTTCTTTTCCCGTGTACCGCAGCGTGCATTGGGAGGGTTCGATATGTCCTACTCACTTTCGATTCTCGACAAGAGTCCGATCGCCGACGGAAAGAGTGCGCATGACGCATTGCGCTTTACCGTGCGGCTCGCGCAACGCGCGGAAGCGCTGGGTTACAAGCGTTACTGGATCGCAGAGCATCATGGCGCACCCGGGCTCGCGAGTTCCGCGCCGGAGATCGTCGTGTCGCATCTGCTCGCGCACACCTCGCGCATTCGTGTCGGTTCGGGTGGCGTGATGCTGCAGCACTACAGTCCGTTCAAGGTCGCGGAAACGTTCCGGGTGCTCGCGTCACTCGCGCCGGGGCGCGTCGATCTCGGCATCGGCAAGGCGCCCGGCGGACTGCCGTTGACGACGCGCGCGCTGCAGTGGTTTCACGACAAGGCGAAGAAGCCGGACTTCGCGCATCAGTTCGCCGAACTCGACGCGTTCCTGAAGTGGGGCGTCGCGGAAGATCACCCGCTGGCCGGCGCGATCGCGTTGCCGACGCCGCCTGAAGCCCCCGAGCGCATTCTGCTTGGCGCGAGCGCCGAGAGTGCGGCGCTTGCCGCGCAGCACGGCTGGCAGTTCTGCTATGCCGGCCATTTCAATGGTGACGAAGCGAACATCGAGCGCTCGCTCGATGCCTATCGCAGCGTGACTGGACGCACGCCGCTGCTCGCGCTTTACGCGTTCGCGGCACCCTCGCGCGCCGAGGCGCAGCGCCAGGTCGGCGCACTGCGTATTTTCAAGCTTCAGCTTGCAACGGGGCAGAGCGTCAATCTTCCGAGTCCCGAGGCGGCAGCGGAATTCGCGCGACAAACCGGCGTGACTGACTATCGTCTCGACGAGTTGCATCCACATGTGATCGCCGGCACTGCGGAAGATGTGCGCCAGCAACTCGACGCCTTGCATAAACGATTCGGCATTGAAGAATTCGTGATCGACACCCCGATAACAGACTACGCGCAGCGCCTCGCTTCGGTCGAAGCGCTGGCCGGCGCGGAACAGACTGCACGCGTCTGATTGCTCATTCTATTTACGGACCAGACTATGACTCAGCGAAATCTCACATTCGGCATCATGCTGCACGGCGCGGGCGGCCATATGAACGCGTGGAAGCATCCGGCCGGTCCCGCGGACGCCAGCGTCAACCTGGATTTCATCACCGGCGTTGCGCAGAAAGCCGAGGCCAACGGTGTCGCGTTTGCGTTCGTCGCCGATGGACTTTATATCAACGAGAAGTCGATTCCTCACTTCCTGAACCGCTTCGAGCCCATCTCGATCCTGTCGGCACTCGCGACATCGACCTCGAAAATCGGCCTCGCCGGCACGCTGTCGACCTCGTATAGCCATCCGTTCACGGTGGCGCGGCAATTCGCGTCGCTCGACCTGATCAGCGGCGGGCGCGCGGGATGGAATGTGGTGACCTCGCCGCTCGAAGGGTCCGCGAAGAATTACGGCGGCCAGCATCCGGACCACGAGTTGCGCTACGAGATCGCCGACGAATATCTGGAAGCCGTGCAGGGACTGTGGGATAGCTGGGACGACGACGCATTCGTTCGCGAACGCGAGAGCGGCCGTTTCTTCGACCGCGACAAACTGCATACGCTCGATCACAAGGGGCGGTTCTTCGAAGTCGCCGGGCCGTTGAACATTCAGCGTTCGCCGCAGGGGCAGCCGGTGATCTTCCAGGCCGGTTCGTCGGATTCGGGGATCGCGCTTGCCGGCAAATACGCGGACGCGGTGTTCACGCATTCGCCTTCGCTCGAAGAAACCAGGGCGTTCGCCGACCAGGTTCGCCAGAGCGCGGTCGAGCACGGCCGCGCGGCGACCGACGTGAAGATCTTTCCCGGCATCGGACCCATCGTCGGCGCGACGGCGGACGAAGCCGAAGCGAAGTATCGCGTGATCCGCGACCTGCTGACCATCGACGATGCGCTCGCCTATCTCGGGCGCTTTTTCGAGCATCACGACTTCACGCAATATCCGCTCGATGAACCATTCCCCGAGTTGGGCGATCTCGGCTCGAACAGCTTCCGTTCGACGACCGACCGCATCAAGGCCGACGCGAAGCGTAGCGGTGCGACGCTGCGCGAGGTCGCGCTGGAAGTGGCCACGCCGAAGACGCAATTCATCGGCACCGGCGAGCAGATTGCCGACGAACTGATCCGCTGGTTCGACGCGGGTGCATCCGACGGCTTCATCCTCGGCTTTCCGGTGCAGGCAGAAGGGCTGGACGATTTCGTTCGATACGTGATCCCTGCGCTGGAGGCGCGCGGCCGTTACAGCCGCACCCTGTCCGGCACGACGCTGCGCGATCACCTGGGCCTGCCGCGCCGGGAAAGCCGCTACGTGACCGCGGAAACGGCCTGATGAACGGCATGCCACGCACGAGGACAGCATCATGAACGACACTACCCAGCTTGCCGGTCCCGCTCACGCGGTTCATGCGGCACACGCGATCGGCGCCGATGACGGTCACGACTATGCGCATTATCGGATCGTGCCGGCGCGGCATCATGCGCGCACGGCCGGCACGGTGCTAGCCATCGTCGTGATCGGGCTCGTACTGAATTCGATATTCGGTAATCCGCGCTGGGGCTGGGGCGTCTTCGCGCAGTGGTTCTTCGCCGAGCCGGTGCTCTCGGGGCTCGGGCGTACGCTGGTGCTGACGGCGCTCGGCGCGCTGTTCGGCTTTGCACTCGCGACGCCACTGGCTCTCGCGCGCGTATCGCGTTCTCCGCTACTGGCGGGCTGCGCGTGGGCCTTCATCTGGCTGTTCCGCTCGATCCCGCCGATCGTGCTGCTGCTCCTGTTGAACAACCTCGGCTATCTGTACGAGACGATCTGGATCGGCGTGCCGTTCACGCATTTCGCGCTGCTCAACCAGTCGACCACTGACCTGATCAGTCCGTTTTTTGCGGCAGTGCTCGGCCTTACGTTGAACCACGCAGCGTTTTCGGCCGAGGCGATCCGCGGCGGGATTCTGTCCGTCGATCACGGACAACGTGAAGCGGCCGCCGCGCTCGGTTTACCGGGTGCGCGCCAAGTCCGGCGTATCGTCCTGCCGCAGGCGATGCGCTCGATTCTGCCGACCGCCTTCAACGACGTGATCGGTCTTGCGAAAGGCACGTCGGTTGTCTATATCCTCGCAATGCCGGATCTGTTCTACACGGTGCAGATCATCTATCACCGCAACCTGGAAGTAATTCCACTGCTGATGGTCGCAACGGTCTGGTATCTGATCATCCTGACCGTGCTGTCGGCGCTGCAGGTTCACATCGAACGTTACTACGCACGCGGCGCGACGCGCGAGCAGGTGGCGGTGTCGGCGCTGACCGCGCTATTCGGGCGGTGGCGTGCGGCGCGGGCTGCTCGCAGCGAGAGTTCGGTTCCGTCGGGTCGCCGGCAACGCACGCCAACGACAGGGGAAGCGGCAGCGGGAGGCTGGGCCCAGCGGCGCGTCGGCGGCCGGGTCGGCATCCACAACGTGTCGAAAAGCTTCGGCACGCTGAAGGTGCTCGACAACGTCTCATTGTCAGTCCCGTCCGGCAGCGTCACCGTGATTCTCGGCCAGTCCGGCTCGGGCAAGTCGACGTTGCTGCGCTCGATCAATCATCTTGAGCGCGTCGACGACGGCTTCATCGACATCGACGGCGAACTCGTCGGGTATCGGCGCGAAGGGCGCACGCTCTATGAGCTCAAGGAGCGCGACGTTCTTCAGCGCCGTCGCGACGATGTCGGGATGGTGTTCCAGAGCTTCAACCTGTTTCCGCATCTGAGCGTGCTCGACAACGTCGTCGAGGCGCCGCTCGCGGCGGGCGTGCCGCGGGCGCAGGCAGAGGCGGAAGCGCGCGTCCTGCTCGCGCGCGTTGGACTCACCGGCAAGGCCGATGCGTGGCCACGCCAGCTATCCGGAGGCCAGCAGCAACGCGTGGCGATTGCGCGCGCGCTCGCGCTCAAGCCCAAGGTTCTTCTGTTCGACGAACCCACCTCGGCGCTCGATCCGGAACTCGTCAACGAGGTACTGGACGTGATCCGTCAGCTTGCGCGTTCCGGCACGACGCTGATCATCGTCACGCACGAGATCGGCTTCGCGCGCGAGGTCGCCGACACGATCGTCTTCATGGACGGTGGCCGCATCGTGGAGTCCGGTCCGCCGTCGCGCGTGCTGCTTGATCCGGCCCATCCGCGTACCCGCGAATTCCTTTCGAAGGTGCTTTGAAACGCATGTCACGCAGACAACCCCAACCCACGACTCGACCGATGGCGAAACGCCGGACATTCCTCGGCAACATGGCGGCGCTGGCCGCCGTGCCGCTCGCATTGTCTTCCGGCCTCGCACGGGCCGCCACGCAGTCTTACGATTTCAGCCCGCAGCAGCAAGGCCGCGTGCATGCATCGAAAGATCCGGACGCGCTGCGCCAACTGACGGACTATCGCTTCGTCACACCCGGTGTGTTGACGGTCGCGGTAGCGCCATTCGCCGCGCCGATCGCCACGTACGCGACCGACGCCCGCAGCATCGTCGGCTCCGATCCCGATTATGCGCAGCTGGTCGCCGACGCACTCGGCCTGCGGCTGCAAATCGTGCCTGTCGCGTGGCCGGACTGGCCGCTTGGTCTTGCCTCGGGCCGCTACGACGCAGTGATTTCGAACGTCGGCGTGACGGAGAAGCGCAAACAGAAATTCGATTTCGCGACGTACAGGCTGGGTCTGCACGGTTTCTATGTACGCGACGACAGTCCCATCAAGTCGATCAGCGAACCGAAGGACATCACGGGGCTGCGCGTCATCACGGGCTCAGGGGCCATTCAGGAGCGCATTCTGCTCGAGTGGAACCGGCGCAACGCGGCGCAAGGGTTGAAGGAAGCTACGTTGCAGTACTACGACGACGGCGCTGCGGAGCGCCTTGCGTTGCTGTCGGGGCGCGCGGATGCCATCTTCAATCCGCACGCGCCGCTGGCCTATGAGGCCGCGACGCAGGGGCAGATCCGTCAGGTGGGCACGGTCAACGCCGGCTGGCCGTTCAAGGCCGATGTCGCGATCGCGACCCGCAAGGGCAGTGGACTCGCGCAGGCGCTGACCACGGCGACGAACGGCTTGATCCGTGGCGGGCAATATCGCACGGCGCTGGCACGCTGGGGTCTGCAAACGGAAGCAGTGGCTCACTCGGAAACGAATCCGCCCGGCTTTCCGGATGCCTGAACAAACCCCGGTTCCTGCTGCAAACGCCGCCCCCGGCTGGCGGCGCGCTCAGCCGGGTGCCATCGAAATCGCCAGAAACAACCATTAGGTCCGCTATGTGTGCCGTCCGCATCGATCATCTTGCTTTCCTGACTTCGGGCAATTACCCGGACGAGGCTCCGCTCGCGGGCTTCGAGCGGACGCTCGAACTGTTTCGCGTCGGCGAGGCGCTCGGCTATGACAGCGCGTGGGTGCGTCAACGGCACCTAGAGCGAGCGGTATCGTCCGCCGCGACTTTCCTCGCGGCCGCGAGCCAGCGCACGACGCGCATCGGACTCGGCGCGGCCGTGATCCAGATGGGTTACGAGAACCCGTTCCGTCTTGCCGAGGATCTTGCCACCGTCGACGTGCTGTCGCGCGGCCGCCTGAACATCGGCCTGAGCGCGGGCGCGCCCGCGCACGGCATTCTGCTCGGCGAGCGGCTCTTCGATGCCAATCCTGAACTGATCGATTTCTCGCATGCGCGCCTGGAGCGTCTGCGCCGCAATCTCGCGGAAGAATGGCTGGGCGACGAGGATACGTTCGTCGAATCGGCAGCGGGCCGTGTGCGCCCCCGTGTCACGCCGTATGTGCCGGGTCTGACCGAGCGGCTCTGGTACGGCGGCGGTTCGCGTCGTTCGATCGAATGGGCCGGCCGCAACGGTTTCAATCTGCTGATCGGCAATATCACGACGGGCGAGGGCACCGACGATTATCGCGAGGCGCAGTTACGCCAGCTCGATCTGTTCCGGTCGCATTGGAGCGAAGCGCGGCCGCCGCGTGTTGCGCTAGGCCGCGTGATCGTGCCGACCGACAGCGCCGATGCCCAAACGCGGCAGCGCTACCGCGAGTTCGCCGAAGGGCGCCACGCGCGCACGCTGACGCCGCATGGCGAGCGGCGCACGCTGTTCGTGCCCGATCTGGTCGGTACGGCTGACGAGATCGTCAGCCGCTTGCTGGCGGACCCGGTCGTCGGACAGGTTCGCGAACTGCGCCTCGAATTGCCGTACGACCTGCCGTTCGAAAACTACCAGCAGATTCTCGACGATGTCGTCACGCGCGTCGCGCCTGAACTGGGCTGGCGGCCCGAAGCCGCGCGCGAGGCCGCGGCCGCCTAGCAGCGGCGCGCGGTCATTTTTCAGGTACTTTTTAATCAACAGGCGGAGGTAAGGCATGGTAGCTGTGTTCTCATCAGTCGTGCCGCAGGACCATTTCGCTTACGTCTCGGTTCACGACCCGCTGGCTCGTCCTTTGTTCGATGAACTAGCGTACGAGTACGGCAGCCGCTACGCCGGGCTCATCAATGCCGAGGAGATTTCACACGAACTGCGGCGCTATCCGGACGAGGCGTTCGCGGCGCCGCACGGCGCGTTCGTGCTGTTGTTGCGCGACGCGCAGGCGATAGCGGGCGGCGCGTTCATGCGCCATGAGGATATCGGCACCGCCGAATTCAAGCGTATCTGGGTCAGTCGCAACCATCGTCGTCAGGGGCTTTCACGTCTCGTGCTGGCCGAGCTCGAGGCGCAGGCTGTTCGTCAGCGCTATACGCGCGTGTTTTTGAGCACCGGTCCCCGTCAGCCTGAAGCTATCGCGCTTTATCAGACGAGTGGCTATACGCTGTTGTCGGCCCATGATTTCGGTGAGGAGCAGCCGCCGGGCTATCTGTTCGAGAAGGATTTGCCGACGTCGTAGTCGGGCTGGCGCGGGTGCGCGCCTCCAACCGGTCTATTGGGCAGCAAGTTTCGAGCTTTGCTGTCGCAAGCCCTCAAAGATCCTGTCCGACACATCGTTGGGAAGGCCGGCCGGCAAGAGCGCGTTAACGTCCGCGACGACAGCCTCCGTTATGTCCGTCAGGGTGGAGATCATCTCCTCGACATCAGCCGGGGCTAGCGTGACTCGTTGCCCTTGCGCAATCCAGTCGCGTCGCCGGATCTCATTGATCAGTTAGTGAGCGTTGTTGTCCCGTACCGCCATTGCCAGTTTCACCCGGCGTGCGGAAAGCAGGTTTGGCCCGGTTCCAACGATCGGGTGCGCGGAGATAAGATCGGCGCGGCGTCATAGCGGTTGGACTTCAGGCGGGCGATGCTGAAATTTTTCGCATGACCGTCGGTGGCCGCGAGCATCCAGAAGACGATCTGCGTCATGAAGAAATGGCGCTGATCGCTCGCGGACCGCTCTGAACCTGCCAGAACTTCCATGACCTTCTGGATGCCGGGGCCGCCATCTGATTCATATTTTTCCGCTGCGGATTTCCCGGTCGCCTGGCACATGTCCTCCGGGGAAGCCGCAGGATCTATGAGCCGCCGCTCGCATACCTGCGGTCGAATCGCTCGACGACAAGTACTTTCTGGTCCTCGAAGCTTGCGATGTCGCAACTGGCGATGGGCAAACCATACGCGGCGACGATTTTCGAGCACAGCCACTCGTTTTCAACGGACGTGCGCATGTTTCCGATAAGTCCAAGAGGGAGCTTCAGGATATGCGTGGTCGGGTTACTGCGATTCCGGAATGGCCCACTAGTCGTCGTGCCACAGAAGCGCGGTCTTTTCCTGCGCGCCGGCAATGGACAGGCGCAGGTCGTCGATGGGCTCATGCTGGCCCAAGACCGGCGGGGCCGTTGTCTCCCGCAGTAGCCGCGCGATTTCCGCCTCGTTGAGGGGGCGCCCGCTGATCTGCTCGAGATCCACCGGCGTTTCATCCGGAGGTAGCATCTGGATAGAACCTACGTAGTCTCGGCGACGCCTGGGCAGCAACTCGAAAAGCGACGTGCCGCCAGCTTTGTAGCCTGCTGGACGACCGCACAGAGAGCAGTTCCGAGGTCGATGTTGATGAGGCGTTCTCCGGCTTCCGGCCGTGCGGGGCGCTCAGAGTCGGCAACTTTCATCACGCTGCACAACCCTCGCACGTCGGACCATGCCTCGCAATCGACTTGCGCGAGGACATCTGATATGTCGCTACCTTCCCAAATGACATGAACTCGGTAAGACAATTGATGCTCCCCTTCGCAGGCCGCCGGCCAGCGTCCGGGGCGCTCATGCGCCGAATTTTCCTAGTCGTTGAGCGGGTGCTTCGTCAGCTCGGGGAGGGCTTTCTCGGCGGCGTCCTGCTGTAAGGGCGGTAGTTTAATCGCCTCAAACAGGACGTTTGGAAAACGCGTCACTTCCGTCCAATTTGCCTGTACATCCTTAACGTCGAAGCGCGCCTGCGTATATCCATGATGCGAGCTAGCTGCCGAGTAGGCTTGGACGAACGCATCTCGAACGCTTGGTTCGAGATACAGACAATTTTTCTCCCACCATGCTTGGCATCGGAGCACAACTGGGCCGATTTTCTCGCCATGCACCTCGGCCAATAGTTCGCGCCACAGTGAGAACGCTTCCTGATGCGCGGCGAGACGCTGATCGAGCGCAGCGAGGCGCAAATCATGGCGTTGCTTCGAATTCTCTATTATCTCGTTAAACCGATGCTCGACACCCTTCTGCAAATTTGTGAGTTCCACGATGTCCTCTTTCGTCGCGAGATTCTCGCCTTTTTTCCGGAAATATCCAGGCAAGAATTCACGAACAATAAGGCCGAGTAGAAAAGCCAAAGCGCATAACAAAATACCGACAATGGTCACGTTGTTTCCCTACCCTTTTTAGGTCGACGCCCAACGCAATTTCGTGTAGCTGCGTATACTAGGCTTGAAGCGATGCGAGGTACTCGGCGGCCTTTGTTTGCCGCCCGACACAGTCACGGCTCAGTAAGCGCTTCGATGTAGTCCAGCACGAACGTAACGCTCTCAACCCGCCCCGCACTGAAGTTGTCTAAGTGTTTCTTCTTTTGTGCATGCTCAAGAACACTGTTTCCAGCGGAAAGAATTGCTTGCTTGCTCGCAACGATGAAAGTCATAAGCGCTGTTGGAAGAACATAGCGCGACAACGGGTCCAATAAAAGGTGGAAGCATTCCAGATAAATCGAAGAGAGCTGCTCGATTGTCAAATGAACCCCGTCAATCGAACCAGCACCCAGCCGCCTCGAAAAGGAGCTAAAACACTTTTCCGCGTTTTCTAGTTGTTTCGTCGCGAAGAAGACCCGTCCCATCTCAAAATAACACGAGATGGCCCCTTTTTGAGCGCCTTCTTTGAAGTATTCAAGAGCGCGTTCCGCGGACTTCGTTGTGCCGTCACCGTCAAGACACATCCTCCCTAAAAATGGGTACGCAGGCAGCCCTCCCAGCGCTGCGGCCTGGCGGAACAGCGCAAACGCGTGTGCGTGGTCCAAGAGAATGTCGCCCAGTCCGTAGTAAGAGTCCACGGCGTCATCGAAGGTCGCCCGCCATACCGATGTATGCCGTTCGATTGCCAATTCTCGGTCGGGAGCGGCAGAGGAATGAGCGTGGTCCGGCTCATCGACTGCTCCTGGGGCGCGAGATATAGCGCGCGCAGCTTCGTTAGGCGGTACGTTGAAAAATTCTCTGTTCTCGGAAACGCGGAAGCCGCGCTGTGCCAAGTGTGTATGAACGAACTGCTCGGCTGCGGCACAGTCGGCAAACATTTGTTGGTACACGACAATGAACGGTGTCGGAAGCCCAGTTGCACCTGACAATTCCAGCGCTCTTTCGGCAGGAGACCGCGCAGTCCTACCGATTTTAATTAGTCCTGGCATAGCGCTGTTTGCCAGCACATATACGTACCCACGGTTTTCCAAGTTGCGTCCCCTCTAGTTTTTTTGCTTGCGGCGGAGAAAATGTCTGGCGACCTCGCCCGTTTTCCGGTTGGTCATAATCTAGATCGTGATTACAAGCTCGGAGTACTTCCCAACAGTGTCATCGTCAGTTAGCAGTCGCAACGGCTCGGTAATAGCCTGAGCAACCAGTAACCGGTCAAACGGATCGCGATGAATATCGGGCAGATCGCGAACTGCCGCAGCGTGTGCGGCTGTCACAGGCAGTTCGCGAAAGCCCGCTTCTTCAATGCGGGCTACCAACTCGTTCACGTCTGCGTCCAGCTTCCCGATTCCGGACTTGATTGCGATTTCCCAAAGGCTAGCGGCACTGACGAAAACGGTTTCTGCGCTCAACATGATGGCCTCGGCCTTCTTTGTGAGTTGCTTGTCGCCGCTCATGGCCCACAGGAAAATGTGCGTATCAATCAACAGGCGCATCACCGACCCTCAAATGTCGCTAAAACATCGTCAGGCAAAGGCGCGTTGAAATCCTCAGCGATCTTGATCTTCCCCTTCATCAGACCGAAGCGAAGTTTGGGCTTCGTTTCGAACGATACGAGGCGCACCACCGGGGTTCCTGCCTTCGCGATAACAACTTCTTCGCCACTGACAGCAGCCTCAATGAGGCGCGAAAGCTGCGACTTCGCCTCATGAATATTTACGGTTTGCATAGCACCTCCATCAATATGGGCTTAGTTTAGCCTAGCTAACGTAGAAATGCAACCTTCGAACAGTCCGCGCAAGAAAAAAAGGGCCTGTCGACCCTTCCTTCGGCGCCCCCCGCGCCCCCTCACAACCGTCCACTTCTTCAACGGCCCGCCTCACGGGAGAATCAAATTACCCCCGCGACTATCACACCTAGACGAACAGGATCGGCGTCAATCAATCGCTTTGTCGCCGTAAGTGTCTCGTGTCCAAGTAGCTCGTTGATGTGCCGAAGATCGTAGCCGAGTCGATACAGGCGCACGCCAAAAGGTCGGCGTCCAGACATACGCTCGCCCCCTCGATCCCGGCTTGCGCATGCAGCTTGCGGAACAGTTGACTCAAGGAATCGCATGAGTAACTGAGGCGTTGTCAAGTTGACGGCTGTAGCCTGTCCTGCGTATCCGTGATACTGCTCACAGCTGGCAGGTATCCCTCCAAATTCGGCAAGTTACATCCAGTGCGTCGGTCGTCTGCTGTGGGTCGACTTCAGCCGAATGCCTGAGGTGGCGCATACACAAAGGCGGCCTGAATTCTCTGTTCCTGCGGATCGAGCGTGCGCGCTCTGGAAGTGTCAACTGACGCGATTGCCTGACGCCCTTCAAAACGCCCGTCGCAATCGGCCCTCCCGTAAAGGCTCACCCATCTAAAAATAAAAAACGCAACTAACCGTCCGTCCCTGCAGCGCCCTCCGTGTTCCCAAATCCGGTCTTCAGGAAGCGGGCAGCGCCAGCGCGGCGAGCGGCTCGCGCTGGCCGTGTCTGCCCGCAGTCCGGCAGTTAGATTATCCGCGTGAGCGCCTGCATGTCGCTGGTTCACGGCTGGCCTGACGGGGAGATCATGGGCGTGATTGGGTTGGCTGCAGATGTGGCGGCGGATCGACGCGAATTTTCATTCCGGCTGTCAGGGTCAGCGCGGCGAAATCGTGTGTGCCATCACGCGCGAAGCGCTTGAAGCGCAGTCTTCTCGCTGCGATCGTCCGGGACGCGGCGTGCTCTACCAGTCGATCCGGTGTTTCTCATCGGTCTCGCGGTGCCGCCGATCGTCGTCGACGTGCAGGTACTGACTCGTTGTCGTCAGCGACGCGTGTCCGAGATTGTCGCGCACGAGTCGCAGATCCACCTGCTGGTTCGCCATATGTGAGGCTGCGCTGTGTCT
>NZ_JBHUFR010000025.1:0-13976 GCF_042680985.1 Paraburkholderia dipogonis
GTCTTGATCTGCTCGTAGAGCGGAGGGGCGGCGAGTGGCAGCACGTTGGCGGGGTCCGATTTCGTCATGGTTCGTGGGGTTGTCTGTACTTGTTATGACAAGTCGAATCACAGTCTAGTGACGGAGGCCCTTCGGGCGAACGAAGATTTTGTGCTTTGTATTTCTTCAGGGACGCATTTGGGGATGCGTAACGCCGGCGCAAATCCGCGCACGGCAGTGGCTGGCGTGTCTTGCCGCCTGCGCCGGGAGCCGGCATCGGCAAGCGGGGCAGCCGCAAGCAGCCGCGGCGAAGCGCGATTAAACTGGCGCGACCTTATTCGCGATGGAGAGCGGCACATGTCACGTCAGCTTCGCCTCGGCGCCTTCATGCGTCCCACGACGATCCATACAGGCGCTTGGCGCTATCCCGGCGCCTATCCGGACGCCAACTTCAATTTCGGGCATCTGAAGCGTTTCGCGCAGACGCTCGAACGCGGACGTTTCGACGCGTTCTTCATGGCTGACCATCTCGCGGTACTCAATATGCCGCTGGAGGCGCTCAAACATAGCCACACGGTTACGTCGTTCGAACCGCTGACCTTGTTGCCCGCGCTGGCGGCGGTCACCGAAAGGCTAGGGCTGGTGGCCACGGCGTCCACCACGTTCGACGCGCCATATCACGTTGCCCGGAGATTCGCCTCGCTCGACCACATCAGCGGCGGACGTGCGGGATGGAATCTCGTGACGACGTCGAACCCGGACGCCGCGCTCAATTTCGGTCTTGACGAACACGTCGAACACGTCGAACACGTCGAACACGTCGAGCACGACGAACGCTACCGGCGCGCCCGCGAGTTCTTCGATGTGGTCACCGGACTCTGGGATAGTTGGGCCGACGACGCCTTTATCCGCGATACGGAAACCGGCACCTACTTCGATCCGCAAAAACTGCATTTGCTGAACTACAGGAGCGAGAACTTCTCGGTGCGCGGGCCGCTGAATATCGCGCGCCCCGTTCAGGGCTGGCCCGTCATCGTGCAGGCGGGTTCATCCGAAGCGGGGCGGCAGATCGCCGCCGAAACCGCCGAGGTGGTATTCACCGCGCAGAGCCGGCTCGAAGACGGCAAGCGCTTCTACGCCGACGTAAAAGGCCGCATGGAGAAACTCGGCCGGCAACGCGACCATATGAAAATTCTGCCGGCTACCTTTGTGGTGGTGGGCGATACGCTCGACGAGGCGCGCGAAACGCGCGCGCGGCTCGACACGTTCGTGCACTACGAAAGCGGCCTTGCTTCCTTGTCGATTGCATTGGGGCACGACGTGTCTGGTCTGGATCCGGACGGCCCGCTGCCGGAAATCCCCGAGACCAATGCGAGCCGTACCTCGCGGCAACGGGTCGTCGAATGGGCGCAACGCGATGGGCTGACGGTCCGTCAACTCGCGCAGCGCATTGGCGGCTATTCGGGACTGGAGATGGTCGGCACGGCGGCGATGATCGCGGACCAGATGGAGCAGTGGCTGGTGGAGGAGGGCTCGGACGGGTTCAACGTGATGTTCTCGCACCTTCCTGCGGGTCTCGATGACTTCGTCGATAAAGTCATTCCGGAGTTGCAGAAGCGCGGGCTGTTCCGGCGCGAATACGAGGGTGTGACGCTGCGCGAGAACCTTGGCTTGCCTCGGCCTGAAAATCGTTTTTTTCCCGCTTGAACTCAGTCGTTCTGGTGAACGCGCACTTTCCAGAACCGGGCGATATGACAGCCGCCGCTTAGCACCTGAAAATTGCTTCGTTTGTTCTGTCCGGCAGCGTGGGTAGAGTGGGCGACTCACGCTCAGGAGCAACGTCGATCGACGTCTTGCGCGGACCATCAAGAACAACAGGAAACCACCGCTATGAATTTCAGAGTGCTTGGGGCAGTGATTGCCGGAAGTCTGCTCGTCATGTCGACGGCCGCGCACGCGGATCGCCTCGACGACATCAAGAAAGCGGGCGTGCTGCGCGTTGCCGCGTTCGACAGCAATCCGCCATTCGGCTTTGTCGATCCGAAGAACAATCAGATCGTCGGGCTCGACATCGACTATGCGCGCGCGCTCGCGACCCGCCTCGGCGTCAAGCTCGAGATCCAGCCGACCAATCCGGCCAACCGCATCGCCTTCATGAAGTCGGGCAAGGTGGATCTGGTGTTCGCCAACTTCACGATTACCGACGATCGCAAGAAAGAGGTGGATTTCAGCACCCCGTATTTCGCGTCCGGCACGCAGTTCATCGCGAAGAAGGGCGCGCTCACCTCGCCGCAGCAGTTGAACAGTTTGCGGATCGGCGCGGACAAGGGCACGACCAATGAGCAGCAGGTGCGCGCGCAATTCCCGGGCGCCACGATCGTCGCTTACGACGACACGCCGTTCGCATTCGCCGCGCTGCGCACGGGCAACGTGCAGGCGATCACGCAGGACGGGCCGAAGCTCGTCGCGTTGCTGGCGAAAGTGCCGGACAAGGCGAACTACGAGATCCCGCCGTTTACGATCTCCAACGACTACGAAGGCGTGGGTGTGCCGAAGGGCGAGACGCGACTGCTGAATGTAGTGAATGAAACGTTGAAGGATCTCGAGGGCAAAGGCACGGCCGGCAAGATCTACGACACCTGGTTCGGCCCGTCGAGCGCCGCGCCGTTGCCGCGCCTGTTCAAGATCGGCGACCCGCAAAAGAGTTGACGTCCCTGACTTCCCAGTCGCCTGAACACGGCCCGGCCATGACTCGAAAAGAGTGGCCGGGCCGTCTTGTTGATACAGCACCGAGTTTTTCCGAATGCATTTCATGACCCTCTGGCTTGAGCCCCGCTATCTAGGCTGGCTCGCGCATGGCTTTGTCATCACCTTGGTCCTGTCGGCGTGTGCGGGCGTATGCGCGACACTGCTCGGCTTCGGGCTCGCGATGGCGCATATCGCCCAACATCGCGCGATCGCCTCGGCGGCGCGGCTCTATGTGTTGGTGTTCCGCAATTCGCCGCTGCTGGTGCAGTTGCTGTTCTGGTACTTCGGCGCGGCGACGCTGATGCCCGAGCACTGGATGACGTGGCTGAACGCGCCGCATGCATTGAGCGCCGGGCCGCTTGTTTTGCGCTGGCCGAGCTTCGAACTGTTCGCCGGCTGGCTCGGCTTGACCTGCTACAGCAGCGCTTTTATCGCCGAAGAGTTTCGTGCCGGCATCCGCGGTGTGGGCATCGCGCAATACCAGGCGGGCGCGGCATTGGGCATGACGCGTTATGCCACGTTGCGGCACGTGATCTTGCCGCAAGCCGTGCGTATCGCCACACCGCCGCTCGCGGGGCAATACATGAATGTCGTAAAGAACTCGTCGCTGGCGATGGCGATCGGCGTGGCCGAACTGTCGTATATGTCGCGCCAGGTCGACACGGAGAGCTTCCGGACGTTTCAGGCCTTCGGCACGGCAACGGCGCTGTATGTCGTCACCATCGCATTGATCGAAACGGCGTTGGTGATCTGGCAGCGCACAGGTGTGCGTGCGTTGCAAAGGGGGCATGCATGAGCGCGCTCGAATGGCTGCCGACGCTGCGTTATCTGCTGCTCGGTGCGTTCCCTGATGGACCGCTCGGCGGTGCGGCGTTGACGGTGGTGCTGTCGGTCGTGTCGGCGTTGCTGTCCGCTGCGGCTGGTTTGGCGGGCGGCGTGGCGCTCTCGATGACGCGCGGCCCGGTGCATCTGCTCCTGCTCGGAATCGTCGCGTTTTTCCGGGCGATTCCGGTGCTGATGCTGATTTTCTGGACCTTCTTCCTGATGCCGATTCTGCTGCACGTCGACGTGCCGGGTCTGGTGGCGGTGGTGTGCGCGCTGGCGTTGATCGGTGGCGCGTATCTGTCGCATTCGGTGCATGCGGGCATCGTCTCGATCGGAGCGGGCCAGCAGAACGCGGCGCTGTCGCTCGGGCTCACGCGCTGGCAGGCGCTGCGTTACGTGGTGCTGCCGCAGGCGGTACGCGTGATGATGCCGTCGTTCGTCAATCAGTGGGTGTCGCTCATCAAAGACACCTCGCTTGCGTATATCGTCGGGGTGCCGGAATTCACCTTTCTGGCCAATCAGGTCAACAGCCGGTTGATGATTTACCCCGCGCAGATTTTCATGTTCGTCGGGATCGTGTATCTGGTTTTGTGCTCCGCGCTGCAATGGATGGCGTCTCGCGTGCTGCTGCGTGCACGGAAGGCGCGCGCCACGGACATCGATACGGAAACGGCAACCGGCGCGACGCGCGGTAAAGAACATGGCGTGGCGATGCCATGACGCGATAAGTTTGCGCGTTGCTCGCGGTCAGTTGATATGCCCACTTCCGCACGCGGCTTTTAATGCTGCCAGACGGTCCCGTTCAATCCGTCCAGCAACTCGGCTCGCATTTCCGCCAAGGACAAATCACGCCGGTCGCGCGGCCTCGGCGCGTCGATGGCGATGTCGCGCGCGACGCGCCCCGCGCCTGTGCCATGCGGTGGCGCAAGCAGCAGCACGCGGTCGGACAGATAGAGCGCTTCGTCGAGGTCGTGCGTGACGAGCAGCGCCGCGGTACCGTGCGAACGTGTGAGCGCCAGCAACAGGTCCTGCAGACGCATGCGGGTCATCGCATCGACGGCGCTGAACGGCTCGTCCAGCAATAACAGGTCGGGGCTGGAGAAGAGCCCGCGAACCAGCGCGACGCGTTGTGCCATGCCGCCGGATAGCTGCTTCGGCAACGCGTCTCGCACATTGGCGAGGCCGACTTCGTTGAGCAGTTCGGCGACGCGCGGATCGCCGCCACGTCGCGGTCCCGCCGCGAACGCGACATTGTCCGCGACTGAAAGCCAGGGCAGAAGACGCGGCTCCTGGAAGATCACGCCCAGTCGCGCCGACGGACCCTGCTGCGGCACGCCGTCCAGCCGTATCTCGCCGTCGAAGTCACGGTCGAGACCCGCGATCGCGCGCAACAGCGTGCTCTTTCCACAGCCGCTCGGCCCGACGAGGCTGACGATCTCGCCGCGCCCGATTTCGAAGCGCACGCGGTCGAGCACCGCGCGTCCGTCGTAGTGTTTGCTGACGGCGCGGACGTCGAGAAGAGGACGGGAAAGAGAAGCGGAAACGGTCGACATGGGGCGGTGCTACACGATTTTTCGAGAGGGTTGGCGTTCGGCAGCGGAGTCGCGCCACGACAGCGCATGCGTCTCGATCGACTTGAGGACGCTGTCGCTTAACTTGCCGAGCAACGCGAGCAACAGGATCGCGCCGAACACCATGTCGGGGCGTCCCGTTTCGCGCCCGTCGCTAAGCAGATAGCCGAGGCCGCGAGTCGCTGCGATCAATTCGGCCGCCACCATGAACATCCATGCAAGGCTGAGTCCGGTGCGCAAGCCGGTAAAGATTTGCGGCAGCGATGCGGGCAAAAGAATGCGAGTGAACAGCGCGCGCTGATTGAGCTGATTGACTTCACCGAGTTCGATCAGCTTGCGGTCGACATCGCGAATTCCCGCGACCACACTTAATTGCACTGGAAAAAAGGCACCGATCGCGATGAGCGTGATTTTCGGCGCTTCGTCGATGCCCATCCACAGCAGGAGGATCGGCACCCACGCAAGCGACGGAATCGCGCGCAATGCCTGACAGGCCGGATCGAGCAGCGCATCGATGCGCCGGCTCAATCCCATCGCCGCGCCGACCAGCAGCGCGAGCGCGGAGCCGATTCCAAAGCCCGCGAAAACGCGCAGGCAACTCGCACCGATATGCCGGCCAAGGCGCGCGCCGCCCATGTCCCAGAGGGTTTGTGCAATCGTACTGGGCGCCGGTACGAGATGCGCGGGCAATACCGACAGACGGACCAGCCCTTCGACAAGCAGTAAGAAAACCAGCGGCAGCGCAATTCCCGCCACGCGCCACGTCTTCAGCGGATCGCGGCGTGGCGGCGCTTCGCGATGCCGCCGAGCGGCCGAAGCGGAATCGTCGAGCGACAGTGAATCGTCCGTAGCCATGGTGGGAGAAGGGCTTACTTGCCGGCGTCGGCGGCGATAATGGGCTGCGCGGGTTTGGCATCGATCAACCCGTCGATGACCTGATTCAGATTCGTGTCCGGTTTGACCAGTTGCTCCTGCGTCAGGATCGGTGCGGCGGCTTTGAGCGCGGCGAGTTGTTTTGCGCCCGGTTGCGGCTGGCTGAAGTCGTTGCGGCTCAACTGCAGTTTCGCCACCGGCAGCGAGATTTTCGATTCCTCGGCGATGATTTTCGCGGTCTCTTCAGGATGGGCCGCGATCCACAGGCGTGCCTTTTCGTAAACCTTCAGGACGTGCGCCAGCGTATCGGGATGCGCGCTGATGAAATCTTCGCGCGCGTCGAGCAGGCCCCACGTATTGAAGTCGACGTTGCGGTAGAGCAGGCGCGCGCCGTCGTCGATCTGCGCGGCAGCCATGTGCGGATCGAGACCGGCCCACGCATCCACCTGAGCGTTGGCGAGCGCGACACGTCCATCGGGATGTTGCAGATTCACGATCTCGACGTCGTCGCGCGACAGTCCGGCGGTGTGCAGCGCGCGCAGCGTAAATAGAAAAGGATCGGTGCCTTTGGTGGCGGCGATCTTTTTGCCCTTCAGATCGGCGAGGGTCCGGATCGGCGAATCCTTGCGCACGACGAGCGCGGTCCATTCGGGACGCGAGAAAACATAGACGGCGCGAATCGGATTGCCGTTGGCCTTGCCGAGCACGGCCGCAAGGCCTGCCGTCGAGCCGATATCGATCGCGCCGCTATTCAGGTATTCAAGCGCACGGTTGCTGCCGAGACTCAACACCCATTTCACTTGCGTGTGATCCGCCGCCAGCTCCTGTTCAAGCCAGCCGTTACGCTTGATGACCAGACTTTCCGGCGAATAATACGCATAGTCGAGCTTCAACTCGGCTGGCGGAGCGGCCTGGGCCGCGCCTGGCGCGACGCTTGCCAGTGCGGAAGCGGCAACGGCCGCGGCCAGCAGAAGATTGCGCACGACAGCCGACGCGCGTCGCGGTGTCTGAATGAACGATAGCGGTGCTGCGCCCCGGAGAAATGGCATGGCTGGTCCTTTTTGCGTTGTTCCGTTATGACCTTTGAATGTACCCAGGTCGCGGTGGCAAACGAACCAATAAAAGCTCACAACCAAAGCACATCGCGCGCTATGGCGGCGATGACGTCGTGATGACGGCGCGTCGCGGTGCTGCAACGTGGCGCCGGGATAGCGGGGGAGAGCGGAGCAGGCACGGGCCGGTTCGCGATAAGGCGGATGCCGGCCCGTGTTCCTCGCACCTAATCGCGCGGAATGCAACCGCGCGATGTCTTGCAGCAGACGGTACGGGTACTTAGAAATCGAGTCCCGGCCCGCCCGCGCCCGGACCGCCGGGCTGGCCCGCCGCCGGCGTATCCTTCGGTGCTTCGTGCACGGTGGCGTCGGTGGTCAGCAGCAGACCCGCAACCGATGCCGCGTTTTGCAGCGCCGTGCGCGTGACCTTGGTCGGATCGAGCACGCCCGATTCCACCAGATCGCCGTATTCACCCGTCTGCGCGTTGTAGCCGAAATTGCCCGTGCCTTCAGCCACTTTCGCGACCACCACGCTGGCCTCTTCGCCGGCATTCGTCACGATCTGACGCAGCGGTTCTTCGAGCGTGCGCAGCACGATCTTGATGCCCGCGTCCTGATCGGCGTTCACGCCCCTGAGTCCGCTGATGGCCTGCTTCACGCGAATCAGCGCGACGCCGCCGCCCGGCACGATGCCTTCCTCGACAGCGGCGCGCGTCGCATGCAGCGCGTCGTCGACACGGTCTTTCTTTTCCTTGACCTCGATCTCGGTCGCGCCGCCCACCTTGATGACCGCCACGCCGCCCGCCAGTTTCGCGACCCGTTCCTGCAGTTTCTCGCGGTCGTAGTCCGAGCTCGCTTCCTCGATCTGCGTGCGGATCTGCTTGACGCGCGCTTCAATGTTCTTGCTGTCGCCCGCACCGTCGATCACGGTGGTGTTTTCCTTGCCGACCTCGATCCGCTTGGCCTGACCGAGTTCGGCGAGCGTCGCTTTTTCTAGCGACAGTCCCGTTTCTTCGGCGATGACCTGGCCGCCGGTCAGAATCGCGATGTCCTCGAGCAGCGCCTTGCGGCGATCGCCGAAGCCCGGCGCCTTGACCGCGACGGTTTTCAGAATGCCGCGAATGTTGTTGACCACCAGCGTGGCCAACGCTTCGCCTTCCACGTCTTCCGCGATGATCAGAAGCGGGCGGCCGGCTTTGGCAACCTGTTCCAGGATCGGCAGCAGATCACGAATGTTCGATACCTTCTTGTCGTGCAGCAGCACGAACGGGTTGTCGAGCACGGCCACCTGCTTGTCCTGATCGTTGATGAAATACGGCGACAGGTAGCCACGATCGAACTGCAGACCTTCTACGACGTCGAGTTCATCGTCGAGCGACTTGCCGTCTTCCACGGTGATCACGCCTTCCTTGCCGACGCGGTCGATCGCTTCGGCAATGCGCTGCCCGATCGACTCTTCGCCGTTGGCCGAAATCGTCGCGACCTGGGCGATTTCCTTGCTGGTGGTGGTCGGCTTGCTGATCTTCCTCAGCTCATCGATCGCGGCGATCACGGCCTTGTCGATGCCGCGCTTCAGGTCGAGCGGATTGAGACCCGCTGCCACATACTTCTGTCCTTCGCGGACGATGGCCTGCGCGAGCACCGTCGCGGTGGTGGTGCCGTCGCCGGCGGCGTCGCTGGTGCGCGAGGCGACTTCCTTCACGAGTTGCGCGCCGATGTTCTGCACGCGGTCCGGCAATTCGATTTCCTTGGCGACCGAGACGCCGTCTTTCGTGACGACCGGCGAACCGAAGCTGCGCTCCAGCACGACATTGCGGCCCTTCGGACCCAGCGTGACCTTGACCGCGTTGGCGAGAATGTTGACGCCTTCAACCAGCTTCGAGCGGGCGACGTCGCTGAAAATAATTTCTTTTGCTGCCATGTTTTGACGCTCCGTGCGTTATTGAGTGACGACTGCGACGACATCTTCCTCGCGCAACACGAGCAACTCGTTGCCGTCGACTTTGACCGACTGTCCCGCATATTTGCCGAACAGCACGCGTTCGCCGACTTTCAGATCGGGTTCGATACGCTTGCCGTCGCTATCGCGCTTGCCCGGACCGATGGCGATCACTTCGCCCTGATCGGGTTTTTCGGCGGCGCTTTCGGGAATCACGATGCCCGAAGCGGTTTTGGTTTCCTGGTCGAGACGCTTGACGATCAAGCGGTCATGCAAAGGGCGTAGGCTCATGGTTCGATTTCCGCGTTTGAATTCTGGCACTCGTCGGTGGTGAGTGCTGACCGGAATCGAGTATAGAAAGATGGCGCGCGACGCTCCAATAAGCGATTCATCGAAGGTTATGAGCGTTTGGCATTTGGCGCACGCAAGCCACGGAGGTTCCGTCGGATATGTCAGGGCCCGGGGCAGGCCTATCGTTGTTTTCGACAGCAAGAAATCGGCTGGGAAGACTTCGGGCGCACGTGAACGACATTCGAGGGCTAGCAATTCAAGCAAAACATCTGCGAGGCGCAGAAGGACACATGGAGGTGTACAAGCTCCTTCAAAACGTTTGTGGCCGGAAATCGCACGTGGTGTTCAGCGTCAAGTCGATTGGTTGGACGCCTCTGTCAGGCGTTTCCGACGACGTCTAGTCGAGCGTCACGGAGAGGTATCCGAAAGCCGTATTCTGCTCCATCGAAACCACCGGCGATGGCGCGGCCAATGTAAAGGTATGCGTTGGAATGTTGCTGTGAGCGCGCCGCTCATGCCGCTTTGCTCATCTGCGTTTGCCACACCCTGACAACGCTAGGCGCGGAAGTCAGCATCGAGTGATCCGATTCACTCCGATCTTTCTTATGCGTGCGCAGGAATCGAAATACTGAATTCTTTGTTCACTTCAACATAGGGTGCGGATAACGTATTTCACTTCCCATAGCGACGCGGTATATAAACGCGCGCGCTTCACTGTGCAAGGTTTCAGGAGATCGGTCGTGAGCAGCACAGGCTACAGCTATCGGAGTGATACATGTCGACAGAGCTGATTTCCGGGTCTGCGTCGTCGGGCTCAGGTCCGCGTCAGTACGGGCGTCGTACGGAGAATCCGGTTCGCCGGTACGCCGGCGTCGCCGTGGTCCTGCTGCTGCACATCTTCTTCATCTGGGCACTGACGAACGGCCTCGCGAATAAAGTTGTGCAGATCGTGCAGAAGCCGATCGAGACCAGGATCATCGAACCAGTGAAGCCGCCACCGCCGCCGCCGATCCCGACGGTGAAATTGCCACCGCCGAAATTCACGCCGCCACCACCACCGCGACCATTCGTGCCGCCGCCCGAAGTGGCGGTCACGCCGCCGCCCGCGCCGACTATCACGCATCAGGCCACGCCGGAGCCGACTCCGGTTGCTCCGCCACCCGCGCCCGTGGCGCCGCCGGCGCCCGCGCCAGCCAAGCCGGTTAGCCACGTCATCGGCGTAGTGTGTCCGAACTCGGACGAGATTCGCCGCTCGATGGGCTATCCGCAGGAAGCGCAGGACAACAACATCACGGGCGATGTGACGATCTCTTTCGTGGTCGATCCGCAAGGGCACGTAACCGACGAGAAGGTCGAGCAGTCGGCCGATCCGATCCTCGATCGAGCGGCTTTCGTCGCGGTGAAGAAGTTCAACTGTATTTCGCAAGGGCAACCGGTCCGTGTCCAGGTGCCGTTCTCGTTCAACCTGAACTGAACGCCGCGTGCGCGATCCTCGTCTGCTTCGATGCCAACTCACTCACTATCAAAGACTGCACCGTCTGGAGCATTTATGAAGAAGCGTTCTTTTGCCGCCGTGGCGGCCAGCTTGCTGATCACGGCTGCGCCCGTCAGCTTTCTCGCCGCGCCGCAGGCCGTTTTGGCCCAGGCAAGCGCGCCGACTGCCTCTGTAGCGGCAACACCCGCTGCATCGAGTGTCGAACATGCCCCGGCGACGTCGCAGCCGGGCGCGGGCGCTGACCAACCGGTGCCGCCGCCACTCGCGGCGACCAGCACCGAAGTGACCAACCCGTACGGACTCGGCGCGCTGTGGGCGAATGGCGACTTCGTCGCGCGTTTCGTGCTGATTCTGCTCGTGCTCATGTCGATGGGAAGCTGGTACATCATGATCACCAAGTTCGTCGAGCAACTGCGCGCGAACCACCGCGCGAAATCGGCCGACGAGCAACTGTGGAGCGCGCCATCGCTCGCCCAGGGCGCGCAGCAGCTCGACGAGAATTCGCCGTTCCGTTTCATCGCGCAAGTAGGAATCGAGGCCGGCAAGCACCACGACGAAGCGTTGCTCGAAGCGGTGGACCGCAACACCTGGATCGACGTGTCGATCGAGCGCGCCATCACCAACGTGTCGAACCGCTTGCAGGACGGCCTTGCGTTCCTCGGCACGGTCGGCTCGACAGCGCCGTTCGTCGGCCTGTTCGGCACGGTATGGGGGATTTATCATGCGCTGACCGCGATCGGCATCGCTGGGCAGGCGTCGATCGACAAGGTGGCGGGCCCGGTCGGCGAAGCGCTGATCATGACGGCGATCGGCCTTGCGGTCGCGGTGCCGGCCGTGCTGGGCTATAACTTCCTCGTGCGTCGCAACAAGTCGGTGATGGAACGCGTGCGTGCCTTCGGCGCGCAGTTGCACACCGTCCTGCTGCCGGGCACGAAGCGCCAGGTGCGCGCGGTCGCGAACGCGCATTGAGCCACCTCACAGGCGGAGCTAGAAGTCATGGCCATAAACGTTGGACAGGATAGTCAGGAGGACGAGGTCATCGCCGCCATCAACACGACGCCGCTCGTCGATGTGATGCTGGTGCTGCTGATCATCTTCCTGATCACGATTCCGGTCGTCACGCATACAGTGCCGGTGCAGCTGCCGAAAGAGACCGTGAATCCGTTGCAGTCCAAACCGGACAGCATCGAGATCGCGGTCAACAAGGACGGCGACCTGTTCTGGAACGAGAAGCTGGTCGATCGGCCAACCTTGCTCGCGCGGCTGAAGGTGGCGTCGGTGAAGCTGCCGCAACCCGAGGTGCACGTACGCGGTGACCAGACCACGCGCTATGAATTCATTGGCCGTGTGGTCACAGCCTGCGAGCGTGCCGGGATTTCGAAGGTATCGTTTATTACGCAACCGCCGGCGCGCGGCGGCTAGATTTGCATGATTGGACCAGGGGCTTTGCATGGGACCCGAGTAAGCGCTAAAGCGCCAACTCTGGCCGACAGCCAAAGCGCCGGGTCCGACAGGAGCCTACGATGGGAATGAACGTATCTTCGGGGGGCGGCAGCGAACCCGAGGTGATGGTGGACATCAACACGACGCCGCTGATCGACGTGATGCTGGTATTGCTGATCATGCTGATCATCACGATTCCGATCCAGATGCACTCGGTGAAAATGAATCTGCCGGTCGGCAATCCGCCGCCACAAACCGTGCCGCCGCCGGTCGTGCAGGTCGACATCGATTTCGACGGCACAATCAGGTGGAACGGCGCACCGGTTGCGGCTGGCGCCGATCTGGAGAAGCATATGGCCGAGGTCGCGGCGCAAGCCGACCCGGCGGAGATTCATCTGTTGCCGAACAAGCTCGCGCCGTACAAGGACGTGGCCGCCGTACTGGCGGCCGCGCAGCGCGAAGGCGCGACGAAGATCGGGCTCATCGGCAACGAACAATATATGCAGTGAGCGCGTCTGAGCGGTCGTCGCGTATCTGGAAGGAGATCCCATGAGTACGCTCCACAATGAAATCGACCTGGATGCCGACGGACGTCACGTCGGCTATCTGCGCTTACCTTACTCGGTTCATCGTTCCGCGTACGGCTGGATTCCGATTCCGATCGCCTCGGTGCGCAACGGCGACGGTCCCGTCGTGCTGCTCATGGGCGGCAATCACGGTGACGAATACGAAGGACAGGTACTCGTTTCCAGTCTGATTCGCGAGATCGAACCGCAATGGGTGCGCGGCCAACTGATCTTTCTGCCGATGGCGAATTTTCCGGCCGCGGCTGCGGGCCTGCGGACTTCGCCGCTCGACGGCGGCAACCTGAACCGCAGTTTTCCAGGCGATCCGCAAGGCGCGCCGACCGCCGCGATTGCCGACTACATCGAGCACTCGCTGCTTGCGCGCGCGCAATATCTGATCGACCTGCATTCGGGCGGAAGTTCGCTTCTCTACCACGGCGCCAATATGCTGGCCATCGAGCCGCGCGACCCCGAAGAAGAGGGGCGGCTCAAAGCATTGCTCGCTGCGTTCGGGTTGCCGCGTGCATTTTTGCATCGGCCGAATCCGGTCCATGCGGCGAGCGCCGCGCGGCGGCAGGGCGCGATTTCCATTCTCACCGAACTTGGCGGCGGCGGCACCGTGCAGGCCAGCCTGCTGCGCGATGCGCGACACGGACTGCTGAATCTGCTCGGCTTCATCGGCGTGTTGCGCGGACCGCTCGTTCCGGACGGCCCGCCCGCGCGGACGCGCTTCTTCACGGTGTCCGGCTCGCGCAACTATGTGTATGCCTATGATCGCGGCGTGTACGAGCCGCTCGTCGAGTTGGGCGATCAGGTCGTGGCGGGGCAGCCTGCTGCGCGAATCCATTTCCCCGACACGCCGCTACGAGAACCGGTCACCACCTTTTTCGCGAGCGCGGGCGAGGTCGTTTGCAAGCGTGTGCCTGCCGCCGTGGAGCGTGGCGACTGTCTCTTCCATCTCGCCGAGCCGGTGTGAAGACGATGCGGTCAGGTGCAGTGCCGCTATCGTGGATAGATTGCACGTTTTATCGACGTGTCATTCGGCGTGCAATGAGATGAACAGCGACACGAAATGAACGATTCGAATTAACCAGAAATAAAAATCCATGACGCTATTCTGGAAATTTGCACGCTTTATTAGTCCGTCCTGAACAATTCGTTTTACCGACCATCGGCGTTACGACGATGGGAGCG